>NYUD01000061.1 GCA_002683825.1 Planctomycetota bacterium | reverse complement strand
GCGGAAGCGGCCAAGCTGCCCACCGGAGACGTGCTCCTGCAGTTGCGTGGGCCGAGCGAGGTGGGGGCGGAGGGGCCCGAGGAGGTCGTCTTGATCGAGTATGCAAGCCGCGCTGCGGTCTCGAACCTGTTCGTGGGGGAGAAAGAAGTCAGTGAGACGATGCAAACCTGGTCGAAGGACCCATCCTTCGGGTGGAAGGCCATCCTCGAGCGCGATGAGATCCAGTGGGGCGTATGGCGCACTAATTTCGCGCGCGTCCGGCACTTCGCCAAGGGCGGGGGGTGGATCGAATCGGCCCGCGTCGACCTCACGCAGCCGGCTCGCAATCTCGCCTTGATCGCCCGTTGGGGTGAGAAGGAGGAGATCGACAGATCCGAGCTTCTCGAGCTTCTCGGCTCGATCGAAATGCTGGATGCTGAAGAAGAGGGTTAGCTCTTCTTCTCGAGCAGGGCTGCTTGGACCAGTTCGGCCAGATGCATGACGGCCGTGTCTTTTCCTACGCGCCGGATTCCGCTCTCCCACTGGAGCTGGCAGCCCGGGTTGGCGGTGATCAGTGTGCGTGCACCGGAGGCCTCGAGATCCTCCAGCTTGCGTTCGAAGATGGCGCGGCTTTCCTCGGGGTGTGTGAGCGAGTAGGTGCCTGCTGAACCGCAGCAGGCTTCGGGTTCGGAAAGCTGCACCTGTTCGAGCCCCTGCACGCGCGCGAGGATCGAGCGCGGTTGGGAGCGAATTCCCTGGCCGTGGCAAAGATGACAGGGATCATCCCAGGCGATCGGCCGGGGAAGGGCCGGGGCTGTGAGCTGTACCTCCCGATCTTGAAGCTCGCGGTCGACGAATTCGCTGTAGTCGATGACGCGTTTTTCGAAGGCCCGGGCGCGCGCGTGCCAGGGATCTTCTGAGTCGAAGAGGTGTGCGCAGGAGCGCATGTGGGCCCCGCAACCGGCGCTGTTCACGACGATGGAGAGCGTTCCGTCACCGAGTTCCTCAAGGGCTTGAATCATTTTTCGTGCGGCGGACCTGGCACCGGCGTGGTCACCGTTGTGGGCGTGCAGGGAGCCGCAACAAACGAAGTTCGAGGGCAGGTGAGAGGTGAACCCCAGGAGTGCGAGGGAACGGGCCGTCGCGCGATTCACGCGCGCGTACAGCTCCGGCATCACACAACCCTCGAGCAGCGCTACCTGGCCGCGCTCCTCACCAGAGGCTTTGATCCTGGCCGGCAGCAGGCGGCGGGCGGGTAGTGGCGGAATGCGTGGAAGGTCCGACAGTCCCCTACCCAGGCGACCGAAGTGCACGGCGATCCTCTCCAGACCCGTGAGCTGCAGGAAGCGCAGGCATGTGCCCATCAGCCGGAGCGCGATTCGGTTCGGCAGGAGGACCCGCAGGCCGACGAAACGGGCGATGCGCGCCGGGAACGACCGGGGGCTGTGGGACTCACGCCGGTTGCGAGCGAAGCTCATCATCTCACCGAAGCGCACTCCCGCCGGACAGACGGTCTCGCAGTGGCGGCACACGAGGCAGAGATCGAGCTCTTCGGTGTAGGCCGCGTCCAGTGTCAGGCGCCCTTCGCCGACCGCGCGCATCAGATGGATCCGACCGCGCGGGCTCGAGGATTCCGCGCCGGTCGATCGAAAGGTGGGGCAGGTCTGGAGGCACAGACCACAGTGGATGCAATCGAGGCTCTTCGCGTAGTCGACGAGAAGCTTCTCACTCGCGAGGGGTTGCGGCGTTTGCTCCTCGAGGTGGGCCATGGTCTGCAGGTTAGCGCGGAGTACTATGAAGCAAAGACGCCGGTCGGATCGAGGGCTGTGCGCAGTTTTTCCATCCAGCGACCGGGGCCCGGAGTCGGGGCCGGAAACGTGCCCGTCCACAGGAGCGTCGCGGCCGGCCGAGTTCCCCCGAGAGCGACCGCGAGCTGCTCGAGATTCGCAGGGTTCGAGAAACGGGCCGTGCCCTCGGCAAGCGCGGGGTTGAGCAAGAAACGGGCTTCTTGTCCCTGCGCCTCGGCACAGCGCTCGATCGTCGCGACGGTCTCTTCCAGTCGCGAAGGGCGGCAGTGAAACCGAAGTGGAGCCCGGACGTCATCGCGCAGGATGTGACGGCGTTCGCGGGTGGATTCTGCGGGCGCCGTATTCAGGTCGCCGACCCTTTCGTTCAGCCATTCCGTCGCCCACGCGAGCACCTCGCTGCGTCCGGCGAGGAAAATCTCGAGCAGGTGCCCTCCTCCGTCCGCGAGATCCGAGACGGCGATGGCAAGCGGCGAGATCGGGAGTTCGAATGACTCTCTCGCTTTCGCCAAAGCTGCTTCACGTCGGGGATAGACGGATGTCAAAAGCCTGGTCGCTTCCGGCAATGGATAGAGTCGCATCGACACCTCGCAGATCACTCCGAGGGTTCCGTTGGAGCCGCAAAAGAGTCGGTGCAGGTCATATCCGGTAACGTTCTTGACGAGCCTGCCACCGCTTTTCACCACGCTTCCATTGCAGAGCGCGACGCGCATCCCGAGGACATTTTCGCGCACGGCTCCGAAGCGTAGCCTTTCGAAGCCGGAGCTGGCGCTGGCGACGACACCTCCGAGGGTGGCTACTTCTGGCCGGGCAACCTCAGGACTGAGGTGGTGCCCTCCGGCGTGCACCGTCTCCTCGAGCTGCGCCATGGTGGTGCCCGCCAAAGCGGTGAGGGTTCCGTCCCTGGGTTCGTAAGCGGTTACGCCGGAGAGACCGGCCAGCGAAAGGACCGCGTCCGCTCGGGCAGGGGAGGGGGATCGCGAAAAGGTGGAGCCGCCTCCAAGGACCACCAGCTTCCAGCCATCCTGGGCCGCCGCTTTGAGAAGGTCTGCAACCCGTTCCTCGCAGCGCGGTGCGACCAGGGGAAGGTCAGGCAACCCGAAGCGTGCCCGGAAGTGTTGCAGCTCTTCGGAAGGAAAAATTTCCCCGAGACGAGCCTCGATGTTCACGCGATTCCTTCGGGCTTGTGCTCCAGGCGTGTTGTCCGTAGCTCCATACAGGCGCGTAGGGGAACGAGTTTGCCCGGGTTCATGCGCCGCTCGGGATCCCACACGTCCCGTACGCGGCACATCGCGTCGAGGTCGTGGGGTGCGAACAAGAGGTCCATCTGTTCCAGCTTTTCCAGCCCGACTCCATGTTCGCCCGTCAGGGCGCCTCCGGCTTCGACGCAGGCCTTCAAAATCAGGTGCCCGGCCTCGAGCACGCGTGCGACCTCTTCCTCGTTGCGTCGGTCGTAGCAGATGTTGGGGTGCAGGTTGCCGTCACCGGCGTGAAAGACGTTTGCGAGGCGGAGATTGCGTTCGTGACAAATGGCGATGGTCGTGCGGATGAGTTCGCGCAGCCTGGACCGCGGCACCACGGCATCCGCAACGTACAAATCGGGCGCGATGCGCCCCATCGCACCGAAGGCACCCTTGCGGCCGGCCCACAGTTTGCGTCGCTCTTCCGCGTTTCGAGCCGAACGAACGTCCAACGGGGAGTGTCGATCGACGATCTTGCGGATGGCGCGCGAAGTTCCCTCGACCTCGGGGCCTGCGCCTTCCACCTCCATGAGCAGGACGGCTTCAGCGCCCACGGGATATCCGGCCGCGAAGACGCTGGCTTCGACCGCTTCGATGGTCAGCTTGTCGAGGATTTCGAGGGCAGAGGGCTCGAGTCGCGAGGCGATGATCTCCGAGACACAGTCACAGGCGTCGTCGAGCGTGGAGAACACCGCCAGGAGGACTTCGTCCAGCGCAGGAGTGGGAACCAGCTTGACCGTTACTTCGGTTGCCAACCCGAACGTGCCTTCGCTGCCGACGAAGAGGCCGACCAGGTCGTAGCCGACGGGATCGAGATGCGGCTCGGACAGATCGAGAATCTCGCCGTCGTGGGCGACGATGACCAGGCCTTGAATGTGCCGCGTTGTGGCGCCGTGCTTGAAGCAGTGAGGGCCTCCTGAATTGTTGGCCACATTGCCACCGATCGTGCAGGCCATCTGGCTCGAAGGATCGGGGGCGTAACGCAAGCCATGGCGCGATGCGGCTCGCGTCAGATCGACATTGACCACCCCCGCCTGCACGCGCGCAAAGCGATCGAGCGGATTCACCTCCAGGATGTCGCGCATGCGGGCAGTGGAAACGACGACGCCGTTTGCAACGGGCGTCGCTCCGCCGGCCAGGCCCGTGCCCGCTCCGCGGGCAACCACGGGGACGCCCTCGCGGTGCAAGAGAGCGAGGCACGCAGCCGCTTCTTGCGTGTCGCGCGGCAAGCAGACGAGTTCGGCCGGTACCGCCACCATGGCGAGGCCGTCCGATTCATAGGGGAGCAGCTTGGTCGGGTCATCGATCAAGCCCCGAGGCCCGAGGATCGAACGGAGCTCCTGGGCGAGGCGATGCATCAGAACTCGATGCGGGTCAGACGCCACCATCCCAGCGCGAGCATCAGTGCAGTGAAGACCACGGACGAGCCTATGGAGAAGAGTAGATTGAACTTGAGCGGTGCCGTCAGGCTGAGCTGTTTCGAATACCAGGTGTTATCGTTACCCACATCGAGCGCCATCGCCACGCTGAGCGAGTCGAACAGTTCTTCGCCGACTGAGGCATCCGGTGCATCGAGAAACGCGGTGTACATGAACTCCTTTCCGCTCCGGAAGAGCGCCAGGACCCGCCAGCGGGCCCCCTCGCTCGTATTCTGAGTCCAGCTGACCCGGCGGGCGCCGGATACGGGCTCGCCCTTCGAGTTTTCGCCGAAACGTAAGGGCTTGCGGTCGAGGTCCGAGATGTCATCCCGTTCTTCCAGCTCATCCTCGACCCCGGCAGCCGTGGGCGCAGCATTCTCGTTGCGCCGGATGGTCCGGTCCCCGACCGTAACCTCTTGGGTGATGGAGGGACGGCGCCAGAGCTGGAAGTGGCTTTCGGACTCGCGGTGGGAAAGGGCCAGCCGCGCCGTGCCGAAGCCGTGTTCCAAGGGGGCGCTGGCGAACGGAGCTTCGATCCGATCGGCCGGCGCCTCTTCCCAACCGGAGGGCAGGACGAACATGGCGAGGTCGGAATCGCGGTCGATATAGAAGGGGTGATCGATCGACCTACGTAACTTGCTTGCAATGATCGGTGCGTCGGTCGTCTTTGGCAGCGTGTAGTGCAGTGTCTTGAGGGTCGCCTGGAAGACACGGAAGACGATGTGGTCTTCTTCGGTTGCACGCTGAATTTCATCCTCGTTGGGCCCACTCTCGGTGTCTTCTCCCCGTGCGACGGCGGCGGCCAGGATGGCATCCCGGGAGGAGTCTCTTCTTTCGAACTGCGTCCAGAGTTGATGGACGCAACCGTTGAACATGAAGAAGAGCACCGTGAGAAGAATCGAGGCCACCGTGCTGCGCGTGACGATCCCGATGAGCATGCAGACGGAATAGATCAATCCGAAGACATAGATCAACTGCAGCGATGCGAAGAAGATGCCCGGATCGTGATAGCCGGAGACCAGAAGCAAGCCCAGGTCCATGCCTGCAACCAGGACGAAGCTCAAGATTCCGATAAAGAGCAGGCCCGAGCAGTAGCGTGCAAGGTACAGCGAGAACCTTGAGATGGGTTTGTGAAATAGAATGTCGGCCGCTCCCTTTTCGATCATGCGCGGCACGAAGAAGGCGGTAGCCGCGATGCAGAAGAGGACCCCGAACTTGCCGACGATTTCGTCGAAGACCAGAGCGAGCAGCGCTGCGATGGTCGTGCCCTGAGCGTCCGCAACGTTTCCGGGGCTCTGCATCGTGAGGCCGCTCAGAAAACCCAGGACTCCGTCGTAGGTCCAACGCTCCAGACCGAACAAGAAGACGATCTCATGCTCACGGAATCCGAACAGGAAAGTGGTCAGGATGGGCAGCGCAGTCAGGACCGCAAGAATGCGAAAAACGGAGTTGTCCAGTACCTGATAGAGCGCGTCCCAACCCAACGCCTTGGCCGTACTCACTTTCATCGGGCTTTTTCCGTCACGAGATCGATGAAGGATTCTTCGAGCGTGAGCTTGCGCCGGGCGATGCTGTCGATCGCTACCGAGGAAGCTCGCAGCCGATCGATGACCTCGTTCTGCAGCGCGCGGTCGCAGTCGATTGCAAAGCCCTCCTCGGTCCGTTTCCAGGGCATCTCGAATGCCGCCAGCAAGCGGTCGAGGTCCTCGGGCACGGAGGTCAACCGGAATTCGACCCACCCGGTGCTCGGCGTGAGCTCTTTGACCGTTCCCTCGCGGATGATCCTGCCCTTGGACATGATCACCACGCGATCGCAAATCTGTTCGACCTCCATCAGGAGGTGGGAGTTGATGAAGACGGTGGTGCCTTTGTCGCGCAATTCCTGAACCACCGTGCGAATCATGGCTCGACCGACGGGGTCGACGCCATCGGTGGGTTCGTCGAGGAAGACGAGTTCCGGTTCGTGGATCAGCGCCTGCGCCAGACCGATCCGTTGTTGCATCCCCTTGGAGTACTCGCGCACCTTGCGGTGCGCATCGCGTTGCATGTCGACGGTTTCGAGCCAGCCGGGCATCCGCTCATCGACCCAGGGGCGCGAGCGTCCCGAGTACATGGCGTAGAGACGCAGCACCTGGATGCCGGTGAGGTAGCCCGGCAGACGATGCGCTTCCGGCAGGAATCCGATTCGACGACGGGCGCGGGGATCACCGGCGGAGAGCCCGAAGATCGTCGCCTGGCCCTCCCAGGAAGGGGCCAGGCCCATCAGTACCTTGATCAGGGTCGTCTTGCCGGCTCCGTTGGGACCCAGCAGTCCGAAGATCGATCCACGCCCCACATCGAACGAGACGCCGCGTAGGGCCTGGAAGCCCTTGCGGAACCACCTGCCCGGATACGTCTTCTGGAGATCGTGGATCGCGATCAATGATTCCGCTGCGTTCAAGCGAGGCTCCTCTTCGATGGAATGGTAGGTCGGAATCGTCGGGGCCTTCAGGGAAGATCGACGAGTCGCGCCGCGCCGATCCAGCCCGCCCTGGCCCCCAGTTCTGCGGGCAGGATACGCAGGTGCTCTACGCGCTTGCCATAGGACCATTCGTCGAGACCCCGGCGAATCCCCGGCATCAGCTGCTCCAGAGCAGCGCCGAAGCCGCCACCGATGACGAAGGTGCGGACGTCCAGGAGCGATACCACCTGCGCTAGGCCGTGCCCCAGGTCGCAGCCGATCTCTTCGAGGAGGTCGCGCTCGGGGGCGGAGCCCTGCGCGGCGAGCTGTGCGAGGCGCTTCAGGTTGCCCGGATCCCCTGCGGGCAACTCGCGTAGCTTGGCTCGACGGATGGCGGCGCTGGCCGAGGCGTATTGCTCCAGGCAACCGCTACCGCCACAGCCACAGCGCGGACCTCGGGGATCGAGTACGAGGTGCCCCACCTCACCTGCGAGCCCTTCGCCGATGTAGAGCATGTCGTTCAAGATCAACCCCCCGCCGATACCGGTGCCCAGGGTGACCACCAGGACGTGGGAGTTGCCGCGCCCGGCCCCCAGCCAAAGCTCGCCCAGTGCAGCTACGTTCCCGTCGTTCTCCAGGCGCACTTTCGAAGGTGCGAGTCCGAAGCGTACGGCGAGTAGGTCGCGCACGGCTCGTTTTTCGAGCCATGGAAGGTTGGGGCTGGCTTCGACCGTGCCTGACTCCCGATCCAAGAGCCCCGGCAGACCCACACCGACGCACCCGATCTCTCGGGAAAGGCCGTGCGCCAGGCGCATCGTTTCGTCCAATGCCTGCTCCAGTTTCGGCTGGGGCCCCAGGTCGAGCTGCGTCTCGCCGATGATCTCGCCGCTCGCATGTACCGCTCCCAGCTTGATGGCGGTGCCACCAACGTCTATGCCGATGCGGGCCTCGTTCACGGGCCTGCCTAGACGCGCGCCTTGACGCGTCGTGTGACACGCCGGTAGGCCTTGAGGTATTCCGAAGCGGTCGCCTCCCAGGAGAAGTCCTGGTTGAGACATCGCTTGACCAGCAGACGCCACTTGGCGGCATCGCGATAGGTCTTGATTGCTTCGCTGATGCCCTCCATGAGCCCAGCACCTGTGTAGGAATGGAAGTGAAAGCCCGTGCCGTGACGCTTGTCCAGGGTGTAGTCGACGACGGTGTCCTCCAGGCCGCTCCTGGAGTAGACGACAGGAACCACGCCGTAGCGCATCGCGATCGCGTATAGCGGATTGGACGGTTGATAGTGCGAGGGCAAGAGCAAAAGGTCCGCACCTCCCATCATCAGGTGTGCCGTCTTGGCGTCGTAGCCATCGATGACGCGCATGCGGCCAACGAAAGCTCCCTCCCAGGTGGTCAGGCGCTGAGAGATCTCGGGGCTTCCCTGTCCCATCACGATCAGCTCGACGTTCCGTTCCAGAATTTCGGTCAAGACCTCGGCCACAAGGTCGAAGCCGCTGTCCGCGTCCCAGCGTCCGATCGTGCAGGCAATCGGAGTGCGCGGACCGTTGTCGAGTTTGAGCGCGGCCTGCAACGTGGCCTTGCACTTCTTTTTGCCCACGGGCTCCTTGTCCGACGGCCTGAAGTTGGCTGGCAGCACCGGATCGATCTCCGGGTTCCAGGCCTGGTAGTCGATTCCGTTGGTGATGCCGACCAGTTCCTTGCGCCGGCGCTGGAAGGATTCCTCGAGACCGTAGCCACGGTCTTTCTCCTGAATTTTCAGGGCGTGGCCCGGAGAGTGGGTTCCGATGATGGTTGCGAACTCCGCACCGGCCTTGAGAAAGTTCACCTTGCCGCCCAGCTCGACTCCGTCGATGGCCCGGAAGTACGGAAGGGGAATGCCCATGTGGGGCAGTACCTCGCGCTCGAATGCTCCCTGCATCGCAAGGTTGTGGATGGCGAAGTAGCTTCCGGCGTGGGAAGTGGGGTGCTCGGGACTCTTCTCTACGTACTCGAGCTGGTGGTACAGCGGGATCATGCCCGTCGTCCAATCCATGCAATGGAGGATGTCGGGGTGAAAGCCCAGGTGTTCGAAGCTCGCCAGTACGGCGCGCGAAAAGAGCGAGTACCGCTGCCAGTTGTCGGGGTAGGGGCCCTCTTCGCCGCCGTAGGGATGGCGGGTCAGGAAGAAGCGTGCGTGCTCGAGCAGGTAGATCCGGAGCACGCCCAGTTTGCCTTCGAGGATTCGGAAGGGATGGGAGCGGCCGTCACTGCGGATTCCCAAACTCCCCCGGTCGATCAGCTGGCCGAGGACGTCCGTGTTGACGTCCCTAGTGCGGGGCAGGAAGACGCGAACGTCCTGCCTCCCAGCTCGCAGGGCCCGTGCGAGGGATTCGGCGACACCGGCCAGATTGGTGCGCCGTACCAACGACGAGAATTCAGGGGTGATGAGGGCGATCCGCAAGAGCCGTTCCACCCGGAAACTGGCAGGGTTCTGGGGTCATCAGGTGTCGTACGAGGACTTGGGTTGCCAGCCGGAATTCCGGACCCCCAGTCAACGTAGAAAAGTTCAAATTCAGGTCCAAAAGTATTTTGTGTCAAAATGTCTCAAGCTACTGATATCACGTGAGTTAAAAGCAAGCGATTCCCGATGAACGTCAGCCGTTCCGGAGCCCCGGGCGCCATGAAGATGGGGCCGAGCGCATCCGCCTGCCTCTCCTGGTGTCGAGCGTGCGGCCGGTTCAGCGGGAGTTCGATGCCCGCGCAGCCCGGGGGGGGGACGACCTCCTGGCGACCCAGCTCGTCGTGCAAGGGTCGCCGCAGCCGGCGATCGCGCCGGGCGCTCGGTCGGGTGGGGGGGGCGACGGCGTCAGCGCTTTTGCGCCCGGCACGACGGTCGCCGCGGCGTCGTCCCATGGGACCTAGAGCAAGCCCGAAGGCAGCGTCGTCTCGGCCCCGGGTAGGGCGAAGACATGGGCCGTTTCGTCGGCGACATCGTCCCACCCCGAGATCACTCGGTCGATCTCTTGACGACTCCCGGCCGAGTGGATCAGCGGCGAGGGCGCCCGGGCTTCGCATCGAGTTTCGTTGGAGGTCGTGAGGGGAATCGTTCATCGAAACGAGCGTTCGGGGGCAAGGCACCACTATCATGGCGTGCCCGTTCATTCCTGGAGGCAAACCCCGCCGGACCCCGTGAAGAAGAGACCCCTGGTTCTGATCGTGCTCGATGGATTCGGGCACCGCGAGGAGACGACGCACAACGCCGTTCTGGCCGAGGCATGCACTTTTGCCGATTTGCGCGAACGCTACCCACATGCGCTCTTGTCCGCATCAGGAAAGGAAGTCGGGTTGCCCCTGGGGTTGATGGGCAACAGCGAAGTGGGGCACATGAACCTGGGAGCAGGGCGGGTTGTCTACCAGGAGATCACGCGTATCGATCGTTCGATTCGAGAGGGGGATTTTTTCAAGAACGCAACGATCCGAGGGCTTTTCGAACGCATCGCTCTGGCAGGTAAGAAACTTCACCTGCTGGGGCTGGTCAGTGACGGGGGCGTTCACTCCAGCGATTCTCATCTTCGTGCTCTCCTCAGGATGGCAGCCCGCGTCGGTCTGCCTGCGGAGAAGGTTTGCATCCATGCCATCCTCGACGGGCGCGACACATCGCCGCGTTCCGGTGTCCGCTATCTCGAGGCGTTGGAGCGGGACATCGAGACCTCCGGCGTCGGTCGCATCGCCTCGGTGATCGGTCGCTACTGGGCGATGGATCGAGACGGCCGTTGGGAGCGTGTGCAGCGAGCCTACGACCTGCTTACGGTGGGAGAGGGATCCCAGGCGTCGACGGCAGCGGACGCGATCCGAACCTCATACGAGAACGATGTGGGGGACGAGTTCGTCGAGCCTTTTGTCGTCGGGGACAAGAAGCAGGGACGCCTGGCCGACGGAGACGGCGTCTTTTGTTTCAACTTTCGCTCCGATCGCATGCGACAGATTTGTGCGGCCCTTGCGCTGGACGATTTTGAGGCCTTCGACAGGCGCGTTACTGCACGATTGGAGCTGGTCACCATGACCCAGTACCGCGCCGATTTTCCCTTTGCCGTCGCCTATCCCGCGCGCGAGCTGAAGGGCACCTTCGGCGAGGTTCTCAGTGCCGGCGGATTGCGGCAAGAGCGCATCGCCGAGACCGAAAAGTACGCCCATGTGACGTTCTTCTTTTCCGGCGGCAAGGAAGAGGCGCTGCCCGGCGAGTCGCGCACGCTGATCCAGAGCCCGGGGGTCGCTACCTACGATTTGAAGCCCGAGATGAGCGCGCGCGGGGTCGCCGATGCGCTGCTCGCCTCCCTCGAACGCGGTGAGACGGATGCCTACATCGTCAACTTTGCCAACGCGGACATGGTGGGACACACCGGCATCGAATCCGCGGCCCAGGCGGCGGTGCGGGCTGTCGACGAGTGCCTCGCGCGCATCGTTCCGGTGGTGACCGCCAAGGGGGGGCTCGTTGCGATCACGGCGGATCACGGTAACGCCGAGGAAATGTGGGATGACGAGGCGGACGGTCCGCACACCGCACACACGACCAACCCCGTGCCGCTCGTTCTGTGCTGCGACGATCTCGTGGGTCAGAAGTTGCGCCCGATGGGCATCCTGGCCGACGTCG
Organism: Planctomycetota bacterium; assembly: GCA_002683825.1. Lineage (GTDB taxonomy): Bacteria > Planctomycetota > UBA1135 > UBA1135. The sequence continues at coordinate 167,318 of NYUD01000061.1, read as the reverse complement.
TGCCCACACTTTGTGAGCTCACGGGAATCGTGCCTTCGCCGGGAATGGACGGACACTCGCTTCTGGACTGAGCCGGAAAGATTTTCCATCTCAAGCGGCTCTTGGGAGTGCAGTTGACAGGGTCTTTTCGCCGACAAAGGGGGCGTGAAAGCGCGCTCTATCCTCCCCTTCTTCGTGGCCCTTGCGGCCGGATTCGTCGGAATCTTCCTCTTCCTGCAGAACGTCGAGCGGGGAGCCTCAAGTACCGCGTCCTCGGTTACGAACATCACGTCCCCGAGGAGCGGCGCGACGAGCGTCGAAAGCCCTCCTCGAGTCGTCGAGCACACTCCCGCAATCACTGCGAGAAATCCCGCGACCGTCCAACCAAAAAACGTCCAACAAACGGATGAAGAGCCGACGCTGAAGGAACTCGTTGTTCATAGAGCCCACGTCGAAGTCGGTCGCATCGAGGGTCTCGTTCTGGTCGGCAAGGGACCTGCGTCCGCAACACCCGTTCACGTCTGGAAGGAGGGGGGCGAAGTCTCCTCGGACGGTGAGCTTTCAGCGCCGTCGACCACGTGGAGCACGACCACGATGTCCGACGGTTCTTTTGCGTTCGAGGGGTTTCCCGGAGGCCGCTATCGGCTGCAGATCGAATGGGGAGAGTCGACGAAGGAGGTTCCCTTCGAGATCAAGGAGGGGATCGGCTCGAAGCGCGTCGTTTGTGTCTTCGGCAGTGGGACGATCGACGGGCGTGTCCTGAATGCACGTGGCGAGCCGCTGATCGGAGCGCTGGTTTCAGCGACCGAACTGGGCCCCTGGATCGGAGGTGAGGGGCGCATCGCCCAGGCGAGAACGGGGGGTGACGGCCGCTACGTCCTCGACGGCCTGATCGCAGGTCGTTATTGGCTGACCGTCAGGCATGCGGAGCTGCCCGGAGGCATCCTGGACGATCACCCGCAGGTGCGCTTGAACGCCGGAGCGCGTTTTGAGCTCGACCTCGGGATCGCGTTCTCAGGGGTATGGAAGGGAGCCGTTCAGGACGAGCTAGGTGAACCCGTCGAAGGCCCGCGCCTCATACTCCTGCGCGAAAAAACATCGGGACTCGAGCGCCGTTTCTTGACCGACGCTGGCGGGACCTTTCGAGAACCGCAGTCTCCCGGGACGTATGACGTCTTCGTGGGCTTCCAAAACCAGGCGCTGCTCGCTGTGGGTGTACTCCGGATGCAGGGCAGCGATCTCGACTTCGATCTCGAATGTCCGACACGGCCGGTGATCTTCCAGCCGGTCTGTCTGGACTGCTCCATCAGCGGTCGCCAGGTCGCGGTCCAGCTGGCCAGGGACCTGACACTGGTCGGTACAGAAAGCGGTGTGGTCTACATGGCGGAAATCCCACGAGCCAGCGGAGAGCTACGCTTCTACGGGCTGCCTCCGGGGGAATACACCCTGGATGCCGGCGAGTCCTTTGGAATCGACATCGGCGGTGGCCCGGTAACACTGCAAGCCGACCGGCCCATGCCCGTACGCGCGCTCACGCTCTACCGCAAGTAAGGCGTCCGATCGCACCCGATGGGGCACTTCGTGTCGTTCAAGCCGACATCCGACACGCACCGACGGCTTGAGGCGAAGAGGCCTGGCTAGAATGAATCGAGCTTCTTGCCGGCCAAGGCGGCCTTCGCGACCGAGTCCATCAGCAGTGCAGCCAGCGGCAGTGTGGCTTGTTCCAGGCCGTCCCTGGCCGCCTGGGTTGCCGCGAAGTCCTGGCCCTCGCGGGCTTTCTTCGCCGCCGTGACCGCATCTTGTATCTCGTCTCGCGTTTCGCGATCGAGTTGGTCGGCCACGAAATGGAGGTTCTTCTCGGTGGCGCGCACCATGGTCGAGATCTCGACCTTCAGGTTGACGAGGCGGCTCTCATCGAAGTCCGACCGGGCGTGAGCGAAGGACTCTTCGAGCATGACCTCGACCTCGTCGTCGGTCAGTCCATGCATCGGCTGCACTTCGATCGAAGCCTTCGTGCTTGTCGAGTTTTCCACGGCGGTGACGGTGAGAATGCCGTTTGCGTCGATCGAGAAATGAACGGCTACCTTGGCCATGCCTGCGGCCATGGGCGGGATTCCGATGAGTTTGAAGCGGCCCAGTGTGCGACAGTCCTTGGCCATTTCGCGCTCGCCCTGGACGACGTGAAAGTCGATGCCGGTTTGATTTTCGGCGTACGTCGTGAAGCCCTCGGTCGCCTGCAACGGGATAGCCGAGTTGCGCTGGATGACTTTAGCTACGGCGCCGCCCACGGTTTCGATTCCGAGACTCAGCGGAGTGACGTCGAGCAAGAGCACCTCGCGCGTCCCCCCGGCTAGAACGTGCCCCTGAACCGCAGCTCCGAGGGCGACGATCTCATCGGGATTCAATTCGCTCTTGGGCTTGCGTCCGAAGAACGACTCCACCTGTAGACGGACGGCGGGGATGCGCGTCGAGCCGCCGACCAGAACCACCTCGTCGATGTCTTTGGTTTTCAGCTTGGCGTCGAGAAGGGCCTGACGGCATGCATCGAGCGTTCTGTCGATCCATGGTTGTGCGAGCTCTTCGAACTGGGGCCGCGTGACCTCGCGCCTCCAGTTGAGTCCCAGTTGCGGGGCAACGACTGCCAATTCAGCGGAGGGTTTCTGCGAGAGCTCGATCTTCGTGCGCTCCGCCGCCAGGCGCACACCCTGGAGGAACGCGGGATCGCGTTTGACGCCTTCATCCAATTGCTCAGCGATTTCATTCAGTGCAAGACCAACCAGCACGCGGTCGAGATCGTCCCCACCCAGATGCGTGTTGCCGGCGGTGGCAAGGACGCGGAAGACACCCTCTTCGATGGTGAGGATGGAAACGTCGAAGGTGCCGCCGCCCAGGTCGTAGACGGCGACGGTGCCCTCTTTCTTCCGGTCGAGCCCATAGGCCAGGCTGGCGGCCGTGGGTTCGTTTACGATGCGCGCCACGTCCAGTCCGGCGATTCGCGCCGCGTCGCGGGTCGCTTGGCGTTGCGCATCGTCGAAGTAGGCGGGCACCGTGATCACAGCGCGCAGAGGGGCCGGTTCCAGGAGCGCGTCGCTGGCGACGTCCCAGATGTGTTTGAGGATGCGGGCCGAGAGTTGCTGCGGCGTGAATCTGCGTCCGCGAATGTCGAAGGCGACGACGCCGTTTTCCGATTCACTGGCCTTGAAGGGGACATTACTCAGGTCATTTTCGCAGTCGGCCAGACCGCATCCCATGAAGCGTTTGATGCTGAGCATCGAAGCGCCGGGTTCATCGACCGCCTTGGCACGCGCTTCGCGCCCTACCGCGACCGTGCCGTCCTCGTCGAAGAAAAGTGCCGAAGGGATGCGTGCGTCGGCCCAGCCTTCGAGGGCCAGGACCTGAGGGCGTCCATCCCGGAAGAGGGCGACCATCGAGTTGGTGGTGCCCAGGTCGATTCCGAGGATGGCCTTGTTATCGTTGTTGAGGACGTCGAGTTCGAGGAAAGCCATGGGGGCTAGGAGGGAGAATTCGCCTGTTTGAGTCGAAGTTCTTCAAGCTGACAAAGGGTGCGGTCTAGATAACGTAGTGCGTTGAGCTTGTGACGGACTTCGACGAGTTCCGGGCTACCCAGTTCAGGCAGGGGCGTCAACTTGGCCGCGACGCCGTCCATCAACTTCTTGCGCTCGCTGCGTAGCTCGTCCTCGAGACCTGCGAGGCGCGCACTCTCGGTCGATCCGGGTTCAGAGGTGCGCGCCTCCTCGACCGCCTCGTTCCACTCGAGCACCTCCGTCAGAAAGGCCTGAGGCATCTGGGGCTCGGTTTCTTCGGTCGGGCCGCCGAGGCTCCTCACCAGCCAGCTGGCGCGCCGAAAATCATCTTCAAGAATCTGGAAAGCGGCGTTGAGCTCGGCCGTCTTGCGCTGTGCCAGGTCACGCGTGGCATCGTCAGCGGTTCCATGGACGTCGGGATGCAGGTGTCGCGAGAGGTGCAGCAGCCTCTTACGTAGTGACATGCGGTCGAGGTGGAACCCCTGCGCCATACCGAGGATCCGAAAGGGTGAGTCGTTCTGGGTGTCGAGGACCTCATCGCAGGACTCGCAGAAAAGAGGCGTCCTGAGGTCAGCCCAGCACTTGGGGCAGTTGTCCGTCATTCGGGTGGTGGAGTTCCGACCCCGGGTACAGGATCAAACGGAAAAGGACTCGCCGCAGCCGCAGGTCTTGGAGGCGTTGGGGTTGCCGAACTTGAAGCCCCGCCCCATCAAGCTTTCTTCGAAGTCGACCTCGGTTCCGTTGAGGTAGAGAAAGCTCTTGGGGTCGCAGACGACGCGAATGCCTTCGGTCTCGCTGATCTGGTCGGTGTCCTGGACCGTGTCATCGAATCCGAGGCTATAGCTGAAGCCCGAACATCCGCCGCCCTTCACCCCAACGCGGAGAACGGTCTCTTGGGGCAGGTTTTGGTCATCGATGATGCGACGGACTTCCTTGATAGCTCGTTCTGTGATGGCGATCATGGAGCCTCCTGCTTGACCTTTTCAGAACTAGAAGTACCCGTGTCGGTCTTCTTCTTGTAGTCGGCGATTGCGGCCTTGATTGCATCTTCAGCCAGAACGCTGCAATGGATCTTCACCGGCGGGAGCGAGAGCTCCTGGACGATCTCGGTGTTGCGAATGGTGCTCGCTTCATCGAGCGTCTTACCCTTGACCCACTCGGTTGCCAGGGATGAGCTGGCGATCGCCGAACCGCAGCCAAAGGTCTTGAACTTTGCATCGACGATGCGATCCCCTTCGACTTTGATCTGGAGTTTCATCACGTCACCGCATTCCGGAGCGCCGACCACGCCGGTACCGACGTCTTCGTTCGACTTGTCGAGTGCGCCCACATTGCGCGGGTTGTTGTAGTGGTCCAGGACTTTGTCGCTGTAGGCCATGGCTTGTTTCTCGGATGATCGTTCCTAGTGACCGCCTTGCCAGTCGACCGATGAGGGGTCGATGCCTTCGAGGGCCATCTCGTAGAGGGGGGACATCTGGCGCAGGCGTTTGACGGCTGCAATGAGCTTGTCCGCGGCGTAATCCACCTCTTCCTTCGTGGTGAATCGGCCGATGCCAAAGCGGATCGAACTGTGCGCGAGATCGTCGCCGACGTCCATGCTGCGCAGGACGTGGCTCGGCTCCAGGCTTGCGGAGGTGCAGGCCGAGCCGGAGGACACCGCGACATCGTCCATGCCCATCAGGAGCGACTCGCCTTCGACATAACTGAAGGACAGGTTCAGGTTGCCGGGTAGATGGTGCTTCTCGTGACCGTTCAGATGAACCATGTCCAGTTCGGCCCGGATCTTCTCTTCGAGGTAGTCGCGCAGCTCGGCGGCTCGCGCCATCTCCTCTTCGAGTTCCGCCTCGCAAATCTCGCAGGCCCGACCCAACCCGACGATGCCGGGTACGTTGAGGGTGCCGGATCGCATTCCGCGTTCATGGCCTCCACCGTCGATCTGGGCCACCAGGCGCACGCGCGGCTTTCTGCGGCGGACGTAGAAGGCGCCTGTACCCTTGGGACCGTAGATCTTGTGGGCCGAGAGGCACAGCATGTCGACGTTGTCCTTTTCGACGTCGACCGCAACCTTGCCGACGGCCTGCGTGGCGTCGGTGAAAAAGAGCGTGTCTCTCTCGTGGCACAGGGCACCGATCTCGCGGATCGGGTTCAGCGTACCGACCTCGTTGTTCGCCCAGATCAGCGCAACGAGGATCGTATCTTCGCGAATCGCTTCCGCGACCTTTTCGACACCGACTCGGCCGGCCTTGTCCGGCTTGAGATAGGTGACCTCGAAGCCGAGTTTTTCAATGTGCTTGCAGGTGTCGAGCACCGCCTTGTGTTCCGCCAGGCTCGTGATGATGTGCTTGCCTTTCGAACCGTACATCTGCGCGGTGCCCTTGATCGCAAGGTTGATCGCTTCCGTCGAACCGGAGGTGAAGATGATCTCCTTGGGAGACGCCCCTATCAGGCTGGCGATCTGTTCACGCGCCTTCGTGACGGCGGATTCGGCCGACCAACCGAAGCTGTGGTTTCTGCTTGCTGCGTTGCCGAAGTCGTCGCTGAAGTAGGGCAGCATCGTCTCGAGGACCCGCGGGTCCACGGGGGTCGTGGCCTGATAGTCGAGGTAGACAGGCAGTTTCATCGAAAGGAGGGGATGCGGGCCAATTCAGGCCAGCCGGCCAGGTCGGAGAGGGCGGTTTGTTCGAGCATGCGCCAGATGCCCTGGCGCAAGACGTGGATCGGGCTTCTGATGGGGCAAACGGCCTCCACTGCGCAGGAGTTTTCGGTGTGGGACCCCTCGCAGCTGGTGAGCGAGGGAGCGCCTTCCAGGGCTTCGACGATCTCGCTCAGCATGATCTCACCCGGAGGGCGGGCGAGGGTGTAGCCGCCCTGGGCGCCGCGGTGAGATTCCACGAGATGCGAGTGCAGCAGATCCTTCAGCACCTCGGCCAGAAGACGTCGGGGGATCGGATAGAGGTCTGCGATCGAACGGACGCTCCGCACGCCGGAGTGGCCGGCGAGGTGCGTGAGGGCGATCAAGCCGTAATCGGTCCGTTTCGTGAGCTGCAGCATGGTTCGGTTCGGGCAGTATGGAGCCCCACAGGGTAATTCGCACTGTTTTGATGCTAATTATAAACCAAAACAGGGCCGTGCCCCATTCTCGGGGAGAAACGGCCCCGATGACCCCTTCTAGGCGAGATCCTCGGCCCTTTCCATCCAAGGGGCGGCTTCCGGGAAAGGGCTTCTCGGGCCCCGGATTCTTTCCAGGGACGGACCCCATTTTCCGGCCCCGAAGGGGTCGGGGAAGGACATACCACAACGCGCCCTCAAGCCATCGGCCATGCTCTCACGAAGAAAGGGCTATGGATTGCGACTCCGGCCCGCTTTGTTTCCTCTGTGGCCAGGCCACGGACAACCAACGTCAGATCAATACGCTGGCGAACGGGGAGAGGTGTCCCCACTGTCGGGCGCGAATCCTGGAGGAGCTTCCGCCGCTCTTGCCGGGCCTGGGGGCGGGTCTGCCGGAGGGATACGAAGGCCTGGGGGCGGAACCCTACGAGCCCGGGAGCAGGGATCTCCCCAGGCCTGTGGAGCCGGCCGTGGGAGACGGCTTTCACCCGGATGACCCGATTGCGGGCTAGGTCGGTCCATTCAGGTAATTCTCCAGGGCGGTGCGAATGTCTGTGGGGAGCTGGGCGGGGGCCCAGCCCCGCCTGAGGTTCAGGCAGGCCACCTCCGCAGCGCCCTCGGCCAGTCGGCGCTGGTCGAGTTCGCGGAGAACCTCGTAGTGGTAGAGAATCGAGGCGCTGCGGAAGCGCTCGACGGTGGTGCGGACGAGGACGGTGTCGCCGTACTTCGCGGGTTCTCGATAGCGCAGATCGAGGTTGCGCACGGCCATGGCAAAGCCGCGCTTTTCGACTTCGTCGTAGGGGAACCCCAGGGAAGCCATGAGGGCCGTGCGTCCTTCCTCGAGCCAGATGACGTAGCTCCCGTGGTGAACGACCCCCATCTGGTCGGTCTCCGAATAGCGAACGGGGATGCGAAGTTCGTGGGGTTCAGGCATGGCGGACCGCCAGTTCGGGGCTCCGGGGGAGGAGGATAACCTCTTCGCCCCTCGTCCTTCCCACCCGCGCTCCGTAGGATCTCTCGCCCATGGTCGAGCTACGTCCCAGCGAGAAGCGCGGAGAACCCGCGGTCGCCCTCCTGCTCACCTGGTTCCTCCCGGGCGCAGGCCATGTCTATCTGGGGCGCTTCTGGACGGGACTCTGGGCCTTTCTTCTGATCGAGGGGCTGTACGCCCTGGGCTTTCTGCTTTCCGGCGGGCGGGCCTTCGAGTTTCTCGACCCCGAGCTACGCGGCGTCTTCGCCACGGTTCTCGCCCCCGAGATGGGCAACCTCGGGGCGATGATCTTCCAGCACAAGAGCGTCGGTTTCGGCAGTGGCGGGCCCACGCCGTTTCCGGCGTGGGTCGAGCTGGGGAGCATCCTGACCGCACTGTCGGGTGTGGGCAACCTCTTCGTCATGGTCCACGCGCACCTCACCGCGCGTACGCCCGACAATGCTCCCAGGAGGGGGCGTCACCCGGTGCTGCTCCTGGTAGCGACCTGGGCCTTCCCCGGTCTGGGGCACTTCCTGCAGGGACGGCGAAGGCGTGCGGCCATCGTCTGCGTCGTGTTGCTCGGGCTTTTCCTCGCCGGTACCTGGATGGCGGGAGGGGCCAACCTCTCGCGCATGCGCCACTTCTACTATTGGTCGGGGCAATTCTTCCTCGGGCTGCCGGCCATCGTGGCGGAGATTCTCTCGGGGCGTCCGCCGGTCACGGGTGAGACGGCCCTGGGAGATGCGGGGCTCTTGTACGCCTGCATGCCTGGGCTCTTGAACATCCTTGCGATGCTGGATGTCTTCGGTGTCGCCGAGCGTCGCTGGCTCGAGAAAGAAAACTCGGCGGCATCATCGAGTTCTGCAGAGTTGGGTTCGAAAGCGCCGGAATTCGAATCGGCTCCACCTGCCTGAAACCCGATGGAACTCCTCACCCACATCGTGCTCTTTCTGATCCTTTCCTTCGGGATCTGTGTGATGGGGGTCTTCTATGCCGAGCCCGAAGACGGGCCCGCGCTGCAAAGCCTACCCCGTCGCTATGGCACGTTCGTCGGCGCCTGCGCCGTGGTTGCGGTGATCCTGCTGGTGGTGGAATGGGTGTTTGCATCGGTGCGCTAGAAGGTCCGGGTGGACCGGGCTTGCCGGAACCCTCGGGGTCAGTCCGATTCCGGGCCGGCGTGGCTTCTTGACGGCGATCTGTCGGGGGACAACCGGTACAGACCGCCCGGACTGCGAACCACTCCGCCCGCGAGTTCCAGTTGAACCAGCTCCGCGAGCACCTCGGAGACTTCGCGTTCGAGGCGGGCTGCGAGTTCGCCGGCCGTGAGGGTTTCGCCCACCAGGGCTCCAAGGAGCGGTGTGTCGGGGAGGGGGACCTCGACTTCCCGTAGTCGGCAGTGCCCGAGCTCGGCCATCAGCTCCTCCGGGGATTCGATCAGTTGTGCCCCCTCGCGTAGGAGGCGATGGCAACCGCGCGCCATGGGATGGTCGATACGGCCGGGCAGGGCGAAGACCGCCTTGCCCTGGTCGACGGCCCAGTGCGCCGTGATGAGCGAGCCCGAGGCGTAGGCGGCTTCCACCACCAAGACTCCATCCGCGAGGGCGGAGATCACTCGGTTGCGGCGCGGGAAGTGGTGGCGACGCGGCGGGGTACCGGGGCGAAACTCGGAAATCAGCACGCCCTCACGGCCGATTCGATCGGTCAGCTCCCCGTCGGGCCACGGACAGTCGACCCCCGATCCCAGGACCGCGAGTGTCGTGCCCCCGGCCTCCAGTGTCGCGCGATGAGCCGCCTGGTCGATGCCGCGCGCCAGACCGCTCACGATGCCGATCCCTCGGCCCGCCAATCGAGCCGCGAAGCGTTCGGCCTGGTCCAGTCCGTAGGGGGTCGGGGAGCGTGAACCGACGATGGCAACGAGCGGTCTTTCCTCCAGCCGCTCGATCTCGCCGCGAACCCAGAGTTCCCCGGGCGCTGCCTCGATCGTGGCGAGTTCGGAGGGCCAGCGCGGGCTTGCGGGAGACAGGTGAAGCGGCGTGTCTTGCACGACCACTGGACCGCTCCGGGTCGGAAGGGTTGCGGGTCTTCTATCGCAATTCGATCTTCGGCCTGGGGGCGTCCTCGAAGGAAGGGGCCGGTTCGCGGCGGATCACCGGTCCGAGAAAGGTCTGCATGTCCTCGAGAAACCTCGCCACATCGACGCCTCCGTGCCGCGGGAGAAAACCAGCCAGCGAGCGCCGATGCCCGCGATACAGCATGGCAGCACCCTCGAGATTGCCCTCCTCGAAGTGGTGCAGCGCGATCGAAGCCTGAACGAGACCCTTGTAGAAGTCCGAATCCCCACCCTCCACGGCCTCCCACAACTCGTCGAAGAGCTCGTGCGCAGCGAGGTAGCGGGCCTGATTGAACAACTCGACCGCCGCGCGGAAGGGGGCCTCGGTCAAGTGCCGCGGTCCTCCCTGCGCTCTTCGCGGGCGTAGTTACTCGAGCGACCCCAGTAGCTATCCCAGCGGTAGCGGAGAGACTTCGGCAGCGGGATCGGCTTGGCCGACACCGCGAAGGCTTTCTTGTTCTTACGCCACCAACGCTCCCAGAGCTCCGGGTTGGTTCCTTGATCCGTACCCGTCAGGACGATCAGGCTCAAGCGAAAGTCTTTGTTGAAGGCTCCGTACCGCTGTTTCAAGTTGCGCTGGCTGCCGCCCGTGACATTCATCAGCTTGATGAGCGCGTGGATCGACTCGGCCTTGCGGATGTTGCCCAACCCCAGAATGCGTGCGCGCGTGGCCTCGTGGAAAGGAGTGCGCGCGGGGTCGGCGGAAAGAATCTTCAGCGAGCTAGGATCGGCGTGCTGGCCGATGGCGCGTAGGATGGACGGTGCGTACTCCTTTTCGCACATCCACTTCTTGTCCTTCGCGAGCCGGTGCAGTGCGATGAGCGCCTCCCCGTGGTCCATGTAGCGCAGGGTGGCGATGGCGGCGTGGCGCACTTCCTTGCGATCGTCACGGAAAGCCCTGGCGACGACCCCGACCACATCCTGGTGGGGAACCTCGCCGGCTCGCTCCAGGGCCGTTTGGATGGCGGACAGCTCGCGCGTCTTCAGGGCGGCCTTCAGATCCATGAGCGTGGCCTGGACCTCCTGGGAGGTCGGCGGGGGAACCCGATCCCGGGGCGTCTGGACGATCAGGGCGAGCGCAAGAAGGGCGGACGGCAGCATGGCGGTCTTCTAAGAGATTGTCGACCGAGAAGGCGGGGGGCACAAGGGGTGCGCGCCGGAACACCATGAAGGCCGGAGAACAAAAAAAGCCTGCGGCTCCCGAGAGGGCCGCAGGCTCGTTGTTCACGAGGCGTGCATCTATTCCGATACCGCCGATTCCACCGGCTCTTTCTCCGGCTTGCAGGTCTCGAGATTGAAGGAAAGCGCTTTGGCTTCCTCGAACTCGCCGTCGACGGAGACGGCGACGCGCAGGTTGACGGCTTCGCCCAGGCGCAGCACTTCCTCGGCAAGGGGATCCTCGACGTAGCGTTCGATGGCGCGACGCAGCGGGCGGGCGCCGTAGTCGGCATCGAATCCGTGGCTGATGAGGAACTTGATGGCCAGGTCGTCGAGTTCGAGGAACATGCCCTTCTCCCGGGCACGTTGGAGCACTTCGGCGAGTTGGAGATGAACGATCTGGCGGAGGTCATCCTCGGTCAGCGAGTTGAAGACCACAAGCTCGTCGACACGGTTGAGGAATTCGGGGCGGAACTGGCGTTCCACTTCCCCCATGACGTCCACCTTCATTTTTTCCGCCCGATCCTGTTGGCTGGCCTTGCTGTCGGTCTTGCCGAAACCAAGCCCTGCTCCGCCCGTGATCAGGTGCGAGCCGACGTTGCTCGTCATGATGAGGATGGCGTTGCGGAAGTCGACGTGACGACCGAAGGAGTCGGTGAGACGGCCTTCCTCCATGATCTGGAGGAGCATGTTAAAGACGTCGGGGTGGGCCTTTTCGATCTCGTCGAGCAGGACTACCGAGTAGGGCCGACGGCGGACTTTCTCGGTCAGCTGGCCGCCCTCCTCGTAGCCGACGTAGCCCGGAGGCGCGCCGACGAGACGGGAGGCGTTGTGCTTCTCCATGTACTCGCTCATGTCGATGGTGATGACCGCATCCTCGTTACCGAACATGAACTTGGCGAGTTGTTTGGCAAGGTAGGTCTTGCCGACACCCGAAGGGCCGAGGAAGACGAACGAGCCCATCGGGCGGCGCGGGTCCTTGAGGCCCGAACGCGACCGGCGGACCGAACGCGCGATCGCCTTGATCGCATCGCCTTGGTGGATCACGACCGTTTCGAGCTCTTTCTCCATCTGGAGCAAGCGTTCGGCTTCGGCCTTCTCTAGACGTGTCAGCGGGATGCCGGTCATTTTCGAGACGGTCTCGCGGATGTCCTCGACGTCGACCGTGCCGGAAGACTCCTGCTCAGCCTGAAGTGAACGCCACTCTTTCTGGGCCTCTTCGCGCTTCTTGCGCAGCTGGTAGGATTCGTCTCGCAGGCGCGCGGCCTTTTCGAATTCCTGGTTGTGGACAGCCTCTTCCTTCGATCGATCGAGGTCCTCGATCTGATGGTTGACCTCCTTCAGATCCGGAGGCGCGACCATGTTCTTGAGGCGTACGCGAGCGCCCGCTTCGTCCATGACGTCGATGGCCTTGTCCGGCAGGAAGCGGTTGTTGATGTAGCGGACCGACAGGTCGACAGCTTCGGTCAGAGCCTCGTCCGTGAACACGACCCGATGGTGGGCTTCGTAGCGATCGCGTAGACCGCGGAGGATGGCATTGGCTTCTTCGGGTGTCGGCGGATCGACGTTGACCGACTGGAAGCGGCGCTCGAGTGCGCCGTCCTTTTCTATGTGCTTGCGATATTCGTCGAGCGTCGTCGCGCCGATGCACTGAATCTCGCCCCGAGAAAGTGCGGGCTTCAGCACGTTGGAGGCGTCGATCGCGCCCTCAGCACCGCCGGCGCCGACGAGTGTATGCAGCTCGTCGATGAACAGGACTACGTCGCGAACGCGGCGAACCTCGGTCATGACGGCCTTGATGCGCTCTTCGAACTGACCGCGGTACTTGGTGCCTGCAACCATCAAGGCCAGATCGAGCACCACGATGCGCTTGTCCCGCAGGAGATCGGGCACATCGTTGTCGACGATGCGCTGGGCCAGTCCCTCCACAATGGCGGTCTTGCCTACGCCCGGCTCGCCCAGAAGGACGGGATTGTTCTTGGTGCGGCGCGAGAGGATCTGAATGACGCGCTCGATCTCGTTGTCTCGGCCGATGACGTTGTCGAGCTTGCCTTCCCGGGCGAGTTCCGTCAGATCACGTCCGAAGGCGTCGAGGGCCGGTGTTTTGCTCTTGCCGCTGCCCCCGATCGGAGTCTCGGCTGCATCCTCGTCCTCTTCGTCTCCCGGCTCCGCGCCGAGGAACTCGAGCACCTCTTCGCGCACGTCCTCGAGCTTGACGCCGAGATTCGTGAGGACCTTGGCCGCGATGCCTTCGTTCTCCTTGATCAGGCCCAGGAGAAGGTGTTCTGTCCCGATGTAGTTGTGCCCCAGATTGCCGGCCTCCTCCATCGACAACTCGAGTACCTTTTTCGCCCGTGGGGTGAAGGGCAGCTGCCCCATGGTCACCATGGAGGGCCCGGTCTTGACGAGCTTCTCGACCTCGGTGCGAATCTTGGCCAGATCGATTTGCATGTTGCGCAGGACGTTGGCGGCGACACCGCTTCCTTCCTGGACGAGCCCGAGCAGAACGTGCTCCGTACCGAGATATTCGTGGTTGAACCTCTGCGCCTCCTGGCGGGCGAGATTCATGACCTTTTTGGCGCGGTCCGTGAAACGATCGAACATGGTGATTGCTGTTCCAGACGGGGGCGAGTGGGAGCGTTTGGAGCCGAATGGTCCCTAGGTTTTCGACCATCGAGGGGCCAGGGGTTTACCCCGCCGTCCCCAGAAAAGTCTCTTCAGGCTCCGAAAGGCCCCAAACCCCCTCTTAGCACTTCCTTCGGGGCACCGGGGAGTGGAGAAATCGGTGACGGAATCGACAACGGGCGATTATCGAGCCAACGGCAGCGGATTTCCAGAGCCAGACCGGACGGACTTGCCCGGCGGGCCCCGGGGGGGGCGGTTCCGGGGAAGATTTAACCGGAGGAGCCGTCCCCGGTCTCGAGTTCCTTGATCTCATCTCGCAGCTGGGCCGCGTTCTCGTAGGCTTCGGCTGCGATGGCCCTTTCCAGCTGCGTACGCAGTGCGATCAACTGGCTGCGACGCTTGCGTTGCTCCTTGCAGACGGAGGCGTCGGCCCCCTCGGCCCCCTCGATATCGGGAAGCCTCCCCAGGTGCGCGTCCGCGTTGTGCACACGCTGCAGGAGCGGCCGCAGGTGGGCGCGGAACACAACGTAGTCCTTCGGGCATCCCAGCCGTCCCTTGGCGCGGAAATCCGCCAGGGTCATACCGCAATCAGGGCACGCCAGGCTGCCCTCCTGGCGCGCGCGGCGAGCCGAATTCTGGAGCAGTTTCCAGATGTCCAGGGCGTTCTTGCTGGAGGCTACCGGCGCGTAGGGCAGCGCCATCCCCTGGGCGCACTCTTCGCAGATGTGCTTCTGTTCGATCGCGGGGCTGCTGGTGGAGGGAACTCCGCCGATTCCACCGGGAGGAGAGAGCGCGTCGGTCTGGACGGGGGGGTGGCTGTGGGCGTAATGGATCTCTGTGACGTGGATGGTCGCCGGTTGTTTGCTGCAAGTCTGGCAGTTCATCGTCGACTGAGATCCTTCTCCGATCCCGTTCACCAACCCAGGAAGCGGGCCCCGTCGAGAAACGAGAACCGCATGTAAGCAGTCCATCGGCCGGGAAAGCCGAAGTCCATGGAGTCAATTCTAATAAACCTTTTCGGATCTTCGTTCCAGCTTCTGTCCGGTAACACTCCCTACGGGGCAAGAATTTGCCCTAGGCCGGCGGTTTTGGGTCAGGAAAAGAGGTTTCGGCCCGCTGGAAGAGAGCGGGGGTGACCTTCTGGCGTACGAGGAGAGCACGCACCTCCTCGCTGCCGTGGGAGAGGTAGCGGCCCAGGAGGGCCGCGGTGTCCGCCCCGTCGGGCAGCGGGTCGAAGAGCTCGAATAACTCGCGAGCGACCGCGATGGGACCCGTGCGGAGCGGGGTCGGGTCGTCGTCCGCACCACGAAAGGCGAAGCGAAGCGCCGCCGGGGTCAGGGCCGTTTGCTTCTGCAGGCTCTCGTCCGCCTCCAGAGCTCCGAGGATCAGGTGTGCGGGTGAAATGCAGTCGCGCCGAAATTCCGTGGCGGCCTTGGCCGCCGCGCTCAGGGTCCGGCGAGCTCCGGCGTCGAAGGCTGCGAAGAGGGAGACCTTTTCGGTCGGCCTTTCCGTGCTCGGCGCCGTTCCCGCGATCTCGCCCAGGGCCTTGAGGTGCGGACGAACCTCGTCGGGAAGCACGCGCCAGGCTGCGCTGGCCACATCGACGGGGGCGATCGCATGGGGTCGGTCGGGCCCGTGCCGCTCGGCGGCCTCCCGGTGGGCGCCCTGTAGCGCTTCCAGCCCCCGCACCGAAAAGGGCAGGGAACCGCTGGAGCGCACGATCATGATACCGCTGCAAAGCGCCGTCACCTCGATCCCGAGCGTCGCCGGATCGGCGAAGGCGTAGAGGATCAGTCGCGTCGCGCCGCACTCCTCGTCCAGGAGCAGGGAGGCCAACACGTGCTCGGGGGACAGCTCTTCGGCGTGCATACGCCGTGCGAACCCGAGCGAACGCTCCAGCGCGAAGCGGGCATAGCTTCCCAGGCGGTCGGCCAACGCGTGGAAGCGTGTGTCCTCCGGCGGGTTGGAGTTCATGGGTCGCGGGGGGGGAGGGCGTTCTGGAAGGCCTCCGCTCGGGCGCGGAAATTCGGGTAGGTGTCGAAGCTCGAACAGGCCGGGGAAAACAGGATACAGCCCCCCTCGGTCGTGAGTTCGAAGGCCCGAGCCAGCGCCTCTTCGAGCTCCGCCGCAACGATGGTCTCCGAACCGCGCGCGGCGAATTCGGAGGCGAGTTCGTGGCGGGCTTCGCCGAAGGCTACGACCGAGACGCCTTTCACGTGTGCGAGGTGGGCCAGCTCGTCCAGAGGCAGCTGCTTTCGACGGCCTCCGACCAGGAGGCAGGTGCCGTCAGCGACTTCCCGCAGCACGGCGAAGGTGGAGTCGGGTGTGGTGGAAACGGCGTTATCGATCACCCGGCGTCCCCGAAAGACTCCGAGGTTCTCCATGCGATGGGGCAAACCCCTGACCTGGCCGAGGGCTGTTCGGAGGGCCGCCGCATCGGCGCCGACCGCGTGCGCCATTCCGAGCGCACAGAGCGCGTTGATCCGTTGAAAACGACCTGGAAGCCGCAGGTCCCGCGTGTACCCGAGGACATCGCCTGCGAAGTGGAACGCTCCCTCGTCCTGAAACAGCCCGCCCTCGACGGGACGATCGGCGAAGGGAACCCGGTGTGCCCGCGTCGGCCAGTCCTTCATCCGACGGTCGTCCGCGGGCAGGAAGGCAAGGGAGTCCTCGTCTGCAAGCTCGAGGATCTTGCGTTTGGCGGCGGCGTAGCTCTCGGGGGTCGCGTGTCGTTCGAGGTGATCGGCCAGCACGTTGGTGATGCACACCGCTTCGATCCGTTCGATGCGTGCGCCGAGGGCGGCGGGATCGGGCAGTGCTTCCAGCTGGTAGGAGGACAACTCCACGATGCAGCAGTCCGAAGCGGCGATCTCGTCGAGCGCGTGCAATAGCGATCCGCCCATGTTCCCGCCCAGATGGACGGTGAAACCGCAGCTGCGCAGGAGCTGGGCCAGTATGTGCGCCGTCGAGCTCTTGCCTGGGTACCCGTGACGCAGATCAGCCGCGCGCGTACCGCCTCGAGAAACAGCTCGATCTCGCTGGTGATGCGACCGCCCAAGTTGCGTGCCCGGGCGATCAACGGGTGGTCGGGCGCGACGGCGGGATTGACGACCAGGAGGTCGGTGCTGTCGAAGTCCTGCGGGCGGTGTTCGCCCAGGACCAACTCGAGCGGCAGGTCCTCGACTTCCTTGAGCGTTTCGGTCAGGGCCGAGGCGGGGCGAAGATCGGTCGCCGTGACGGAGTAGCCCATGGAAACCAGGTGACGCGCCGCTCCGGCTCCGCCGCCGAACGAGCCCAGCCCCATGACGAGGGCGCGCTTGGCGACGCCGCCCCGGTCCGGGCTCACAACGTGTCCCCGGTCTCTGGGGAGGGTGGATCGTCGACTTTCTCTTCGGGCTCGATCTCGCTCTGGGGGATGACCCGCGGCTGTGGTTCCGGCAGATATCGCGGCCCCTCGGGGCCTGCTTCGCGCAGGGCATCGGCGCGCTCGATGACCGAGCGCAGACTCGGTATGTCCGAGACCTCCTCGCCCGGGGTCAGGGCGACGCTGTACTCCCGATGATCGTCGAGCCCCAGGGGCAAGAGGACCTCGGTGAACAGATCGACCGGAAAGCGCGCGTACCACGGCGGCGAGAGCCGGATCTGCTCGGAATGCGTGCGGTACCCGACCTTGTACAGGGTGAGGCGCCGAACACCGTAGTGTTCGAAGGCGATCTGCACCGGCGTGACTCCGAGAGCTCGATCGTCGAGGCGCACCCGAGCGCCCGGGGGGTCGGAGTGAATCGTTATCGTGCGTTCGGCAACACAGCCGAGGGCCAGGGGAGCCCAGCCCACGCAGAGGATGAGATATGAGCTTCGCACGGGGAGAGGGATGCGGTTGGCGGAGAGGGCGGGATTCGAACCCGCGGACCCCGAAAATGGAGTCACCAGATTAGCAATCTAGCGCATTCAGCCGCTCTGCCACCTCTCCACGGGGTGCGGGATGGTACTGGTAGCCATCCCCGCTCGCAAGGCGGACGGTGTCCGTGCCGACCTGATAACCTGCCGGTTGGATCATGCGAGACCCGACAGTCATCCGGCGCTCCTTTTTCACCGCCCTTGTCGTGTGCGCGGGGCCGGTCGGTGTCGGGGGTGCCCAGCGGGATCCGGTCCTGCCCGGGGATGGCCTCCAGCGACTTCCACCGAGTTTGCGTGCGACCCTCGAGCTGGCCTCGCCCCTTTCTTCGGGTTGGGAGAGCGAAGAGCGCGTCGGCCGGATCACCGAGGCGCTGGCGGAGCTCCAGGTGATCGCTGCGTCCGAAGAGGCTCTCGGTGCGCGCGTTTCCGGGAGCCTTCGGCTGACCTTGCCGGTCTCCGACCCTGCAGGGGAAGCGTACGAAGAGGATTCCGAACGGGGGGCCTTCGAACCGTTCGTCATCGTGCCGGCGGAATCGAAGACCCGGACCCGAAGCGGTCCCCGGGCGGTTGCGACACTGGGTACGCTTCTGTCCGGGTCCACGGACTTTCACGTCACCGGTGTGGGTGAGGAGGAAGGGCACTTCGTCACCGAGATTCACACCCGGGGCTTCTATCCGCTCTGGCGCGCCACCTGGTCCTTTGTCGACGGGTGGCCGACGCTCGAGCGGCTCATTCTCCGGAGAGGGGTGCAAGTGCGCACTTCCTCCGCCGTACCTCTGTTCCGCGATGCGACAGGGGCCCTGTTTCAACGGGAGCGCGAGCGGTTTGCGAGCCAGCTCCTGCCCGGGATCTCCGACTGGCGGGCCCGTCTCGACACGCGTCTAGGGCAACCACTCCTGGGCCATGCGGTGGGCATCGCCCTCGGGGACGTCGACGGCGACGGTCTGGAGGATCTCTACCTCTGCCAACCGGGGGGGTTGCCGAACCTCCTATTGCTCCATCGCCCGGAGGGTTCGGTCCGGGATGTTTCGGGGAAAAGCGGCGTCGACTACCTCGATTTTTCGAGGGCCGCGCTTCTGATCGATCTCGATGGTGATGGCAGGCAGGATCTCGTCTGTTCCGTGGGAAGCGACGTTCTCTTTCATCGGGGCGGCGGCGGGGCAACGTTCAAACTGAAGAAAGCGTTGCGGATCCCGAGTTCCACCTCCCTGGCGGCCGCGGACTACGACGGCGACGGCGATCTGGACGTTTACGTATGCGCCTACTCCGATCCCTACGAAGGCAACGTATTGCCCCGTCCCTACTTTGATGCGAAGAACGGCCGGCGCAACGCCCTGATCGGCAACACCGGGGCATGGGAGTTGGAGGACGTGACGGAGTCGGAGGGGTTGGCCGATGGCCCGCCACGGTTCAGCCTTGCGGCCGCCTGGGAGGACTACGATCGGGACGGCGATCCAGACCTGTACGTGGCCAACGACTTCGGGCGCAACAATCTCTTTCGTAATGATCGCCGGGACGGCGGGTCGAAGCGTTTCGTCGATGTGGCGGGTGTCGCCGGAGTCGAGGACATGGCAGCCGGGATGGGTGTCAGCTTTGGCGATGTGAATCGCGACGGTTGGTCGGATCTGTACGTCAGTAACATGTACTCCGGAGCCGGCAACCGCGTCGCCTACCGACGTCGTTTTCAAGCTCGCTCAGGCGAGGACGTGCGCCGTAGTTTTCAGCGCCACGCCCGCGGCAACTCGCTTTTTCTCAACGACCGCAAGGGCGGTTTTGTTGCGGATGAAAACGCCGGCGTCGCGGTGGCGGGGTGGGCCTGGGGCGCACGGTTCTTCGACATGAATCAAGATGGGTGGCTCGACATTCTGTCACCCAACGGACTTCTGACGCAGAAGCGCTCCGACGACTTGTGAAGCTTCTTCTGGCGACAGGTCGTGTCGTCCTCGCCCCTCTCCGACGAGCTTCCGGCTGATGGAGATCCGGACGCTTATGCGGAAGGCTGGAAGGCGCTGAACAAACTCCTGCGCCAGGACTATTCGTGGAGCGGACACGAACGGCATGCCGCTTTCCTCAATCTCGCAGACGGCACCTTTGCGGACGCCTCCAGGGCCAGTGGCCTGGATCTTGCGGACGATGGGCGCGCGCTCGCCCTGGTCGACTGGGACCACGACGGCGATGAGGATCTGTTTCTGACGCAGCGTAGCGGGCCGCGCGTGCGTCTGCTCGAGAATCGCGTCCTGAGCTCCCCGAAGACCTTCGCGTTTCGCCCCGAGGACGAGCGCGGAAACCCCCTCGTCGGCGCCCGGGTGGAGGTTCTCGGCGGGGGGCCGGCGCTCGTGCGTACGTTGCGCGCCGGAGAAGGCTACCTGGCGCAGTCCTCTGCCTGGTTGCACTTTCCGAGCGGGGGAGAAGTCGTCGTGACGTGGCCGTTTCAGGAAGAGCCCGAGACGTTTGCAGGCCTCGAGAGTGAAGGCTTCTTTCGTTTGCGCCGTGGTTCCGGGGAGGCACTGCGTTGGCGGCCTCCTGTCATCGAGCTCGCTCCGACGGCGCCGATACAGGTTGAGGTAGAGGTCGGCAGGCCGGCAGGTGAGCGCATCGTGCTGGCGGATCCCGTACCGCTGCCGCTCCTGCGGGTCGAGAGCTCCCGCGCCGGCGAGATCGAGCTCTTCGGCATTCAGCCCGGCGGTGCGAGCAAAGGCACCGGCAAGCCTGTTGTCTTGCACCTCTTCGCAAGCTGGTGTGCACCGTGTGCCCGCGAGCTGGCGGAACTGGTGCAAGAGAGTGACGTCCTGTCCGCCTCGGGAATCGCTTTTCTCGCGCTCGGGATTGAGACCGACCCGGAGGAACGGGCCGCGGCTCGCGCCCTGATGGCCCGGTTGAAATGGCCTTTTGCCTGGGGCTTTCTCCAGCCGGAATCCGCCGAAGTTCTCGATGGATTGGCGGGTTTGCTTCTCGACAGCGAACGCCGTTTGCCCTTGCCGACCAGCCTGTTGATCAGCGCCGAGGGAGAGTTGCGCGCGATCTATTTCGGACCGATTTCCGCGGACTCCGTCGTTCGTGATTTGCGCTTGCTGCGCCTGGATCCGGCGGATCTCCTGGCGGCGGCGACACCCTTTCAGGGACGTTGGCATCGACCGCCTTCAGGGAAGTCAGGCGCCTTCCTGGAGGGCCGCTTGCGGGCGCGTGGATTGGAAGCGACTGCGCGGGAGTACTCACGGGGCTCCATTCAGGTGGTGCAGAGCTCTCCGGCTGCGGTGCTGCACGGATTCGCAAGGCGTGCGGCGGCCGCAGGGAACGTGCGGCAGGCCCTGGGATACCTGCAAGAGGCCCTGACAGAGGACCCCTACCACTTCGATTCGCAATTCGACCTCGCGGTCCTGCTGCAGGCACAGGGGATGTTACCTGAAGCCGTTTCCGCCTACGGCAAGGCCTTGCACATTCGACCGCATCACGCGGACACGCACTTCAATCTGGGTCTGGCCTACATCGCCTTGGGGGATCTCGACGCCGCCCGCTCCAAGGTACGCAGACTGGAAGAAGGCAACCCTGAGCTAGCTTCGCTACTCGAAGAAGAGATCGGAAAAAAGCGCTGAGGTTTCGAGCGGAGTCGTCCACAACGATCCGGATGTGAAGCGCATTTTTTCTGCGCCATAGCGAACTTTTCGGAACCGCCTTTTCGAACCGACCGCAGGTGCCTGGGGGGGGCATAGTTCCTTTGGGATCTCTCCCTCGTGCAATTCCGCGGTCCGTCTATTTCATCATCCTTTTTTCCACTGGAAAAAATGTCTCTCATCTGCAATCAAGCTCTGCCTCTTCCCAGGGTCCTTCTTGGGATCCTTCTCCTGGCGACACCCTTCAATGCGCAGGGTCAGGTCCTGACGGGGACCAAAATCAGTGACACGGCGGGCAACTTCACTGCCATTCTCGAGGAGCAGGATCAATTCGGTCGTTCGGTGGCCAACCTGGGAGACATCGACGGAGACGGCATCAGCGATCTCGCTGTCGGAGCACAGGGTGATGACGACGGTCCGGGCGCCCTCGATAGGGGCGCGATCTACATCCTCCTCATGAACTCCAATGGAGTTGCCAAGAGCTACCAGAAGATCGCCGAGGGAATCGGTGGGATCTCCGGGCTGCTCGATCCCGGGGACCAATTCGGGCGTTCGATCGGGTCCATCGGAGACCTGGACGGTGACGGCATTACGGATCTCGCGGTGGGGTCGAACTTCGACGACGATGGAGGTACGAACCGCGGCGCGGTGTACATCCTGTTTTTGAACTCGGATGGCACGGTTCGATCACACCAGAAGATCAGCGACTTGCTGGGCAACGGCACGATCCTGGGGTTGGGCAACTTCGATGAATTCGGACGTGCGATAGACGGTCTGGGCGACATCGACGGAGACATGGTCCCCGACATGGTCGTGGGCTCTTCCTACGACGACGATGGGGGGGTCAACAAGGGTGCCGCCTATATCTTGTTCTTGAACACGGACGGCACTTTGAAGGCCTTTCAGAAGATCAGCCAGAACCAAGGCAACTTAGGCATGAATCTGCGTGGAGGAGATTTCTTTGGACATGCCGTTTCCTGTATGGGGGACTTCGACGGCGACGGGGTCAACGACCTGATCGTCGGATCGGTTCTGGACGACGACGGAGGCGAAAACCGGGGTGCGGTCTACCTGCTTCTCCTGAACAGTGACGGCACGGTGAAGGATCGCTTCAAGGTCAGCGATACGGAGGGCGGCTTCTCGGGCGACCTGGACGACATCGACCAGTTCGGAGTTTCCGTGGCCGGCATCGGAGATATCGACCTGGACGGTGTGCTGGACATGGCCGTGGGTGCGGTCAAGGACGACGACGGCGGCACGATGACCTCGACCGACTGCGGTGCGGTCTACATCGTCCTCATGAACGCCGACGGCACGGTGAAGATGCAGCAGAAGATCAGCAACCTCCATGGATCGTTGCGTTTCAACCTGGATACGGGTGATTGGTTCGGGAGCTCGCTGTCCGACCTGGGTGGTTTGCCCGGGGATGGGGCCTTCCAGCTGGTGGTCGGTTCGCGTTACGACGACGATGGTGGCGGCAATTTCGGTGCGGTCTACATCTTGCACTTGAATCCCACCGATCTGGTTCCGCCGACGGCGGAGTTCACCGCCGACATAAACGGCGGAGATGCACCTCTGACGGTTGCATTTTCCGATCTTTCAACCGGCGACATTACCTCGTTTCAGTGGAATTTCGGTGACGGTAGCTTTTCGACGCTTCAACATCCGACGCACACCTATGCCGATGTGGGGGCTTTCACTGTCTCGCTGATTGCCAAGAACTCGGTCGCTTCGCACAACGAGATGAAGGCTGGCTTCGTTGCCACCACTGAACCACCGCCCATCGCGAGCTTCAGCGTCCTTCCAGAGATCGGCGTCGCCCCTCTTCCCGTGGTGTTTGAGGATAGCTCGACCCTGAACATTACGAGTTGGCTTTGGGATTTTGGCGACGGCTCGACTTCTTCCGTTCAGAACCCTACACACGTCTATTCAGCAGTTGGAACCTACAGCGTGAGCTTGACCGCAACGAGCGCCGGTGGATCCGACGCCGTCACGCTCTTGAATCACCTTGTTGTGGGCGAGCCCGAACCCGCGGCATCGTTCAGCGCCGGCCCCACTTCAGGCGAAGCCCCCCTGGCCGTGAGCTTCAGCGATACATCGACGTTGAACATCAACACCTGGATGTGGGATTTTGGCGACGGTACGACTTCGTCACTCTCGAGTCCGACGCACACCTATCTGGGCTCGGGCACCTACACGGTCTCGCTTACAGTTACGAGCAGCGCGGGTATCGATTCCGTGCTGATCGCAGACCTGGTCTCCGTGGTCGAGCCGTTTCCGATCTCCGCATTCACGCCCTCCACGACGACCGGCGACATTCCCCTGGAGGTCACCTTTGCGGATGCCTCGACACTGAACATCAGTTCGTGGCTATGGGATCTCGGAGACGGAACGACCTCGACGCTCCAGAATCCGTCGAACACCTATGCTACCGCAGGAACTTACGTCGTCAGCTTGACGGTCACCAGCGAAGCCGGCACCGATCAATCGTCGCAGTCGATCGTCGCGGTTGAACCCGTTCCGATAGCAGCGTTTACGACGGACATCACGGCCGGGTTGCCCCCGTTGAACGTCGTGTTCAGTGACGCTTCGACGCTGAACATCACCAGCTGGTTGTGGGACTTCGGCGACGGTACGACTTCGACGCTTTCGAGTCCGACACACTCATTCAATGAGGTAGGCCTCTACACGGTCGCGTTGACGGTCACGAGCGCGGGTGGCACGGACACGACTACTCAGTTCGATCAGATCGACGTGCAGGAGCCCTCTCCCGTCGCAGGGTTCTCAGCGGATCTCACGGTGGGGGAAGCACCCCTGCCGGTGAGTTTTTCGGACACCTCCACGCTGAACATCACCGGCTGGCTGTGGGACTTCGGAGACGGTACGACCTCGTCGCTTGCGAATCCGACACACACCTACCAGGTCGCTGGCAGCTTCGACGTGATCTTGACGGTCACGAGTGCAGGTGGCACGGACACCGTGACCCAAACGGCGCTGGTCTCCGTGACCGAACCCGCACCTTCCGCGAGCTTCCTGGTCACGAACGGGGTCGGAGAAGCGCCCCTTGCGGTGGCCTTTGCGGACACTTCGACACTCAACATCAGCAGCTGGTTGTGGGATTTCGGCGACGGGACGACCTCGACGCTATCGAGCCCTTCACACATCTACAACACCGGTACCTACACCGTTTCGCTGGCGGTTACGAGCCCTGCTGGTGCTGACATGACGGAGATGATCGCAGGCATCACCGCCACGGAGCCTTTGCCTGTGGCGGCGTTCACATTGAGCCAGGCGGTCGGTGATCCTCCGCTGAACGTCAGCTTCACGGACAGCTCGACCCTGAACGTTACGGGTTGGTTGTGGAATTTCGGCGACGGCACGACCTCCACGCTTCAGAATCCGACCCACACCTACGGACTCGTCGGTCTGTACGACGTGACCTTGACCGCAACGAGCGCGGGTGGAAGCGACGTTCTGGTAGTGGATTCCGCAATCGACGTGACCGAGCCCGCACCCGTAGCCGGTTTTGTGCCTTCCGTCAGCATCGGTGTGGCGCCCCTGGAGGTGATCTTCGCGGATACCTCGACGCTCAACATCTCCGGGTGGGCCTGGGATCTCGGGGACGGGACGACCTCGACGCTCCAGAACCCGAGCAACACGTATGCGGATCCCGGAACCTACGCGGTGACCCTGACCGTATCGAGCGCGGGCGGCACGGACCAGCTGACGGATACTCTCGTCGTGAACGAGCCGGCTCCCGTTGCGGCCTTCACGCGGGACGTGGCCCAGGGCGATGCACCCTTATCGGTCAACTTCACAGACGGGTCGGTGTTGAACATCACGAGCTGGTCGTGGGACTTCGGCGACGGCCTCACGTCGACGGAGCAGAGCCCCAACCACATCTTTTCAACGGAAGGGACCTTTGCGGTCAGCCTGACGGTGACCAGTGCGGGAGGAACGGACAGCCTGGTCCTCCCCGATGCGGTAACCGTTGGAGAACCGGCCCCTGCGGCAAGCTTTGCGGCGCTTCCGACCCGTGGCGATGCGCCTTTGACGGTGGTATTCACCGACAACTCGACCCTGAATATCACGAGCTGGTTGTGGGACTTCGGAGACGGTGATACGTCGACGCTCTCGAATCCGACGCATACGTACACAACCGTCGGAAACTACACGGTAGTGCTGACGGTGGAGAGCTCCGCCGGGCTGGCTCTTTCGCAGCGCAACGATCTGATCCAGGTGGAAGAACCGCCTCCTGCCACCGCCTTCACGACCGATATCACCCAGGGTCCGGTGCCGCTCCTGATCACATTTAGCGACCAAACCACCGGCGTGGCCTCTTCGTTTGCCTGGGACTTTGGCGACGCAACGACCTCGACTCTTCAGAATCCTACGCACATCTACGCGGCCGTGGGTACCTATTCGGTCACCCTGACCGCGACCGGTATAGGCGGAAGCACTGCGGAGACTCGAGCGGATCTCATCATTGCGGACGAGCCAGCACCGCTGGCGGAATTCTCCGCGACGAACACGGTCGGTTTCCCTCCGCTGACGGTTTCCTTTTCTGATCTGTCGACGTTGAATATCACGAGCTACGCCTGGGATTTCGGCGACGGCGGGGTGTCCACAGACGCGAATCCGACGCACGTTTACGACACGGTGGGAACCTACGCGGTAAGTCTGGGCGTCACGAGCGCAGGCGGGACCGATCTGGAGGCGAAGACCGCGCTGGTTACCGTGACAGAACCCGTTCCTGTCGCCGCCTTCACACCTTCGACTACACGGGGCGACAAGCCCCTGGTTGTCGCCTTCAGCGATGAATCCACCCTGAATATCACGGCCTGGGCGTGGAACTTCGGCGATGGTGCGGTTTCGACTCTCCAGAATCCTTCGTACACCTATGCGGCGGTCGGGACCTATACGGTTTCGTTGGACGTCTCGAGCGCCGGTGGGGCGGACACGCTGACACTGACGGATTCGATCATCGTCGAAGAGCCGCCTCCGACAGCCCTCTTCGCAGCGGACGTCACCATCGGGGATCCGCCCCTGCTTGTGAGCTTCACGGACGCGACCACGGGGGTCGTCAGTGGCTGGGCCTGGGATTTCGGCGACGGCGTCACTTCGGCACTGCAAGATGCCACCCACGTCTATCAGGAAGTCGGCACCTACACCGTCTCCTTGACCGCGACGGGAATCGGCGGCTTCAACACTTTCGAACAGATCGGCCTGATCACCATCACCGAGCCCGTCCCTGCTGCGGTCTTCTCGGCGGACTTGATTTCCGGTGATGCACCGTTGGCAGTGACTTTCGCCGACACCTCGACGCTGAATATCACGAGCTGGTCATGGGACTTCGGGGACGGGGTGACTTCAACCTTGCAAGACCCTTCGCACGTCTATCAACCGGGGACCTACACGGTTGCCTTGACGGTCACGAGTGCGGGTGGAATGGATACGGCGACCGCGGTCGACATGATCAGCGTGGCCGAGCCTCTCCCGGTCGCGGCCTTCTCCATGGACGTCGTGTTCGGCCCCGCACCGCTCCTCGTGAGCTTCGCAGACGATTCGACGTTGAATATCACGAGCTGGGCATGGGACTTTGGAGACGGCGCCTCCTCGACGATCTCCAATCCCACTCACGTTTTTGCCGATCCGGGCCTCTACTCAGTCTCGCTCTTGGTGACGAGCGCCGGCGGTTCGGCATCCGCGTTGATCACCGATGCGATAAGCGTGGTCGATCCGGCACCGATTCCGGGATTCACGGCGACGCCGACCACGGGACCGGCTCCCCTGGAGGTGCTCTTCGCCGATCAGACCACCGGTTCGGTCACGAGCTGGTCGTGGGATTTTGGCGACGGGAGTGCCTCGACGCTTCAGAGCCCGCAGCACACCTACCAGGACGTGGGTACCTATACGGTCACGCAGACGTCCGGCGGTATCGGTGGCTCGAATGAACTCGTTCAGGTCGACCTGATCGTGGTCATCGAACCTGCGCCCAAGGCAGCGTTCACCTCCTCGGCAACTACCGGGGAAATTCCCTTGGCCGTTACGTTCCAGGACACCTCGACGCTGAACATCACCGGCTGGTTGTGGGACTTCGGGGACGGCAGCACCTCGACCCTGGCGAGTCCTTCGCACGACTACACGACGGTGGGGACGTACAGCGTCAGCCTGACAGTGAGCAGTACGGGCGGATCGGATACGTTCACAGCTGCAGACCTCGTAGCGACGAGCGAGCCGGCTCCCATGGCGGCCTTCGTCGCCGACGTGAGCAGCGGAGACGCGCCTCTGGAGGTGGTCTTTACGGACACCTCGACGATGAACATCACGACCTGGTCGTGGGACTTTGGTGACGGTAGCGCCTCGACGGTACAAAACCCCACGCACGTCTTCGCCCAGCCGGGCAGCTACACGGTAGCACTGACAGTGACGAGTGTTGGTGGCATGGATGTGCTGACGCGAACCGACCTCATCACCGCGGTGGAACCCGCTCCGAGTGCGGCCTTCTCGATGGATGCCACGATTGGAATAGCGCCGCTCGTCGTGGGATTCAGCGACGAATCCACGCTGAACATCACGAGCTGGGCGTGGGACTTTGGCGACGGGACAACCTCCACGCTGCAAGACCCGACCCATTCCTATTCGGACGTCGGAATCTACACCGTCTCTCTGGCCGTCACCAGCGTCGGCGGCAGCGACGCGGTGGTCCAGCTCGATGCGATCACGGTCACAGAGCCGGCGCCGATCGCCGCTTTTGCGTTCGACGTCTCATCCGGCTCTGCGCCATTGATCGTCAACTTCACGGATTCCTCAACGTTGAACATCACCAGCTGGTTGTGGGACTTCGGCGACGCCGAAACCTCTACCGTGCAGAGTCCGAGTCACGCCTACAACGACGTCGGCACGTTCTTCGTCAGCCTGACTGTGACGAGTGCGGGCGGCACGGACACGCTCCTGGAGGGCGGCCTCATCGTGACTTCCGAGCCTGCTCCCGTTGCGGCATTCTCCTCGGACGTGACGCAAGGTCCGCTGCCCTTGACGGTCAACTTCACGGACTCTTCCACCCTGAACATCACGAGCTGGTCGTGGGACTTCAGTGACGGTACCGCTGACGGCGGTTCTTCCATCGAACAGAATCCGGCGCATGTGTTCAACGAGATAGGCACGTTCACGGTTGCATTGACCGTCACAAGTTCTGCCGGGACGGATACGATCGAACAGTTGGACTACATCGTCGTCGGGGAGCCCGCTCCGGTTGCGGCCTTTACGCTCGACATGACGACCGGCCCCGCGCCCTTGGCCGTGAACTTCACGGATGCATCGACTCTGAACGTCATGGATTGGTCCTGGGATTTCGGTGACGGGTCGAGCTCGAGTTTGACCGATCCATCCCATTCCTTCACCGATCCTGGAACCTATTCCGTGAGCTTGACCGTCACGAGCGCTGGCGGCACGGACACGCTGGACATGATCGATCTGATCGTCGTCTTGGAACCTGCGCCCGTGGCTGCCTTCAGTGCGGTTCCCGACGACGGTGTCGAGCCGCTCACGGTTCAGTTCAGCGATGCATCGACATTGACGATCACTTCGTGGTCTTGGGACTTTGGTGACGGCACGGTCTCCGCGCTTTCGAACCCCCCGCACATTTACACGAGCGTCGGTGTCTTTACGGTCAGTCTGACGGTCACCAGCGCCGGTGGAAGCGATACGGTTATCGCCACCGACATGATCACGGTGAGGAACCGGCCGCCGGTGGCGTCGTTTGTGGCGAGTCCGACCTTCGGCAGCGCGCCCCTGAACGTCACCTTCACCGACACCTCGACCGAGGCCGTGACCGCCTGGCAGTGGGATTTCGGTGACGGTTTCAGCTCGACCGTGCAGCACCCTTCGCACCTCTATGAAAACGGCGGCTCATTCACGGTCAGTCTGTCGGTGACGGGGCCCGGGGGCACGGACTCGAGCAGCGAAATCGACTACGTCATTGTGCTCATCGATCCTCCGCTCGCGAACTTCGATCTCTCTCCCGAGCGCGGGTTTGCGCCCTTGAACGTGGCCTTCACCGATCTCAGTCAGGGACTCGTGACCTCCTGGGCCTGGGACTTCGGCGACGGTACGACCTCGAGTGCCCAGAATCCGGCCCACGCCTATGAGACGACCGGCACCTATACGGTGGCCTTGACCTCCACGAACGGTGGCGGCTCGACGACCGAGCGCAAGATAGGCGTCCTTCAGGTCG
This sequence comes from Planctomycetota bacterium, assembly GCA_002683825.1. Classification (GTDB taxonomy): domain Bacteria; phylum Planctomycetota; class UBA1135; order UBA1135. The sequence goes on along the minus strand of NYUD01000061.1, from coordinate 138,079 downwards.
CCCAACCGGGCGCTTTCGGTGACGGCAGCTTCGAAGGCCAGACGCCTGGGGCTCAGCCACGCTCGCCCTGGCGCGTCATCCTGGGAACCGGCATCGGAGTCAATCCGACCACGCTCCTCTTCGACCAGTCGATGCCGACGCACGGAGAGAACTGGCTGGAGATCGGTGCCGACGGCTCGGAAGCCGCCCTTCCGCCTTCGAATCCCCTGGGTGAGGGCACGGCTCCCATCGGTGCCGCCCAGGTGCGCCAGATCTTCACCTTCAACCCCGTGATGACGCACGTGGGGTTCGACGCGGCATTCATCCTGGACGGGGCAGCCTCCTCTGATTCATTCAACGATTTCATGAGCGTCGACATCAGCGACGGGACGACGACCTTCAACCTGTACTACGAGGATACGTTCTCGTCGTTTCCGTTGCTTTCGGACAAGTACGGTCTGCCGATGACCGAAACGTCCACCGTCTCTGTGGACTTGAAGAGCCTGTTCCCGGCGGCCCACGCCACGACGATTTTCACCCTGTCCCTCTATGTCGGCAACGGTGGAGATGCAAACAACCCCTCGCGCGGCTACGCGGACAGTTTCGTCTTCGGCTCCCCGGCCCTGGCCGTCGAGCGCAACGGGACGGGCCTGAACTCCATGTGTTACGCCGCAGACCCTCCGGTCATCGCCAGCTCCTGGAGCGGTTTCGTGGACTCGAGTTCGCACGGTGCTCCGCAGTTTGCCGTGATCCTCGCCTACGGAGCACCCGCGACGGGGCCGACCCTGAGCAGCGGTGAGATTCTCGTCGACCTCGTCTCCCCTCCGATCTTCGCCGTCCAGGTGGCGAGCAACGGCCTCCTGGACGTCCTGGTGCAGCAGGTTCCCAACAACCTGAGCCTGGTCGGGCTGACGGCGGCCAGTCAGGGTTTGATTCTGGGAGGCGGAATGCTCGAGTTCTGCAATGCTGTGGACTTGACCGTGGGCTTCTAGCCCCGGCGTTGGATCGCTGTGATGTTCCGTTCCTTGGTTGCAACCTTGTGCCTCGCATGGCTCACGTTGTCGTCATCGCCCGTCGGCACGGCCGCTCAGGACCAAAACGTCCGGACCGAGCAGAAGCTGGGCCCATCCGCGGGTGGCTTCATGGGGTCGATCAGCGAGAACGCTCGTTTCGGGGTCGACGTAGCCTTGATAGGCGACCTCGAGAACGACGGCTTCCCGGAGGTTGCGGTCGGTGTGCATCGTGAAGATGACGGTGGCAAAGATCGCGGGGCTGTCTGGATTTTCTCGCTCTTTCCGGACGGAACCGTGCGCAGCCAACGCAAGATCAGTTCGGTCTTCGGTGGTTTTTCCGGGCCGCTCGAGGACGGCGATCGGTTCGGTGTTGCCCTTGAGGGGATCGGTGATCTGGATGGCGACGGTATCGAGGATCTCGCGGTCGGTGCCTATCGGGACGACGATGGAGGGATGAACGTCGGGGCCGTGTGGCTGCTCTTCCTCAACAGCGACGCTACGGTCAGGGGACACCAGAAGATCAGCGCGACCGCGGGCGGCTTCACCGGCCTGCTCGACGACAATGATTCCTTCGGATGGGCGATCCAGACCCTGGGTGATCTGGATGGAGACGGCGTTTCCGAGCTGGCGGTCGCCGCGAGCCGCGATGACGACGGCAACATCGACAGTGGAGCCGTGTGGATCCTCTTTCTGAATCCGAACGGAACGGTCAAGTCCCAGTCCAAGCTCAGCAGCTCCTCGGGGGGAGCCCTGTCCAGCCTCGAGCGCAGGGGGCGCTTCGGAGGCGACATCTGCGCCCTCGACGATCTCGACGGGGACGGGGTGGACGAGCTTGTCGTCGGCGCTTTCGGGGATGAGGCCGATCAAACGGGTGAGGTTTGGATCCTCTTCCTGCGCAACGACGCCAGCTTCAAGGACGCTGTACGGATCGGTGCTTCAGCGGGGGGGTTCACGGGCGCTCTCGAGGCATCGGATCGCTTCGGGGTCTCGCTCTGTGCAACCGATCTCGATGAAGACGGAATCGAGGATCTCGTCGTCGGGGCGACCGGGGATGACGATGGTGGAGGGGATCGGGGGGCGCTCTGGATCTTGTTGCTCGCAGGCGATGGTAGCGTGCGTTCCACGCACAAGATCAGCGCCCTGACGGGCGGATTTGGCGGAGAGCTTGCAGACGGAGATGAGTTCGGTAATGCGACGGCATGTCTCGGCGACCTGGACGGCGACAGCGTAGGTGACCTGCTGGTCGGGTCGTTTCTCGACGATACAGGAGGCGTGAACAGCGGCTCGGTGTGGGTGCTCTTTCGCGCATACCGACTTCCGCAACCGGCGGCGGATTATTCGGTCGACCAAAGGGTCGGGATGGCTCCGCACCAGGCTGTCTTTCAAGATAACTCCAGCGGTGATGTGAGCGCTTGGTCGTGGGATTTCGGCGACGGCGAGACGTCGACGCTCGCGACTCCGACGCACACCTTTCTTTTTCAAGGCAAGTACGACGCTGGGCTCGTCGTGTCCGGCCCTAGCGGTTCGGATGAACTCCTGCGCATGGGCTACATCGTTGTGGAAGCTCCTCCGGTGGCGCCGACCGCGGCCTTCGAAGCGAATCCGATACAGGGCCTGGCGCCCCTCGACGTGAACTTCATCGACCGCACGGTGGGAGAGGTGACCACCTGGTTTTGGGACTTCGGGGACGGAACCAGTTCGGTACTCGCCGATCCGTTCCATCGCTATGCGGACATCGGATCGTATTGGGTCTCGCTCTGGGTGGACGGGCCCAGGGGGGGGGACATGACGCTCCTCGACGAGCCTGTCGTTGTCCTGGAACCGCCACCGGTAGCGATGTACTCCGCCACACCGATCCTGGGCGAGGCGCCCTTGAGTGTGAATTTCACGGACGCCTCCAGCGGCACGGTGACGACCCGGCACTGGGATTTCGGCGACGGCACGAGCTCGGTTGAAGAGCATCCGCTGCATGTCTTCGATTGTGCCGGAACCTACACCATCAGGTTGGACGTCACGAGTGGGGGGGGGAGCGACACCTACGAGCTGCCCGGCTTGATTCTCGTTTCCGCGCCGGCCGCCGGGGCAGCATTCTCCGCCACGCCATCCCAGGGGCCGGCGCCGCTGAGCGTGGTCTTTGGCGACAAGTCCACCGGGGGCGTGCAATCCTGGATCTGGGACTTCGGTGACGGGAACGCCTCGACGTTGCAGCACCCCTCGCACATCTATCAGAACGGCGGCAGCTACACCGCCACGCTACAGGTCGCTACGGATGCGGGCGGCTTTTCGACCTCGCGCAATATCGTTGTGGTCCCCGCACTACCCCAGGCGGACTTTGCACTTGCACCGAACGAAGGGCCCGCAGCTCTCTTCGTGTCCTTCGAGGACCGCAGCACGGGTGTTGTCACGAGCTGGGATTGGGATTTCGGCGATGGCGCTGGATCGAGCGTACCCGATCCCGTCCACGTCTACGGGACGCCCGGGGTTTATGACGTGACCCTGCGGGCGGGCAATTCGGCCGGTCAGGACGTGCGCACCCAGGCGGGTGCGGTCGAGGTCCTGGAGCCGCTCGCTGCCGGCTTCACGCAGGACGTGTCGATGGGAAGCCTTCCGCTGCAGGTTTCCTTCCAGAACACCTCCACGGCAGATGCCACGGCATGGACCTGGGACTTCGGTGACGGGACGGGGTCGACGCTTGCGTCGCCGACCCACGTCTACACGGTTGCCGGTACGTACGACGTGGCCTTGAGCGTCCAGCGAGGACCGGATCAGGACACGCACATCGAGGCGGGGGCGATCACCGTGCTGGTCCCGCTCGTCGCCGGCTTCACACAGGATCCTGTTTCGGGCACGGCGCCCTTGACGGTGACTTTCACGGACATCTCGAGTGGCGGGCCCAGCGCATGGAACTGGGATTTCGGCGACGGAACGTCTGCGACCGCGGTGACGACGAGTCATGTCTTCGAGGTGCCCGGTAGCTACACCATCCGGCTGCATGTTTCGCGGGAAAGCGATATGTCGACGGCGCTGGGGACGCTCTTGGTTTCCGGAACTCCACCCCGAGCCGACTTCGCCTGGACGCCCCAGGCGGGCATCGCTCCACTGTCGGTTGCGTTCGATGACCTTTCGGTCGGTCCCGTGACCAGTCGCCAGTGGGATTTTGGCGACGGTGGAACATCCACGCTCGCAAGTCCGGTACACGACTACGTTCTACCGGGAACCTATGCCGTCTCCTTGACCGTCGCCAGTGCGAGCGGAATGGACGCGCTCCTGCGCGATAGAGCGGTCGTCGTCGAGGCCGCGCCGGCCCTGATCGCCGACTTTCAGTCGGACGTCACCTTCGGTTTCGAGCCCCTGGAGGTGCAGTTCATGGACGCATCCAGCGGTGGAGCCACGTCCTGGTCGTGGAGCTTCGGCGATGGAGCTACCTCCAGCCTGGCGAGCCCCTTGCACATCTATCCCCTTAGCGGAGTCTATTCAGTCGAGCTCACGGTGGGGCGCGGCAGCGAGAGCTCTTCGATTCTGCGAACCGACTTCATCGTGGTCCTTCCCGTACCCTTGATTCCAGGGTTCGAGGCCGCGCCGCGTCGCGGACGCATGCCACTGTCGGTGTCTTTCACCGATCTCACCACAGGTCCGGTCACCGAGTGGACCTGGGACTTCGGGGACGGGCTGACGAGCAGCGAGCGCCATCCCACCCACACTTACCTGCGTCCGGGGCTCTTCAGCGTCCGTCTCACCGTGCGGGGGGGAGGCGGAGTCGGCACGGTGAACTGGCCGGAGCTGATCCGAGTCTTGCCGCCCCGCCTGGGGCCGGGAGTCCGCCCGCGCTGGGGGGGGACTGTCATTCTCGGGCCCGTCGTAGCGCCCGGTTGGCCGGTGGGCCTGCGCGGGGACGGGGGCATGGGGCAACCCGAGAGGACCGACAGAGCGCCTCTCGATCCGAGTCTGATCGGAATTGCTTTTGGCCTCTAGGCGCCAAACCCTCCGTTTTTCCGCCTAGAAGTCGCAAAAATCGTCCCCGATCAGCCCCGATCGGTCATAAACTCAAGGCTTCTCTTATTGCGAGTTCCTATTATCCCGCGAGCGGCCGGGGACCGGGAATGCGGTCCCCTGGAATTTCTTTTTACTACATGAGAACGAACATGACCCCCGGGTTATTGGTGCTGGCCTCAGCCTTCTGCGCGCTGGCACCGGCCCAGATCCGTCGTTTGAACCTTGGCGAGATGGTGGAGCTTTCCGACGGAGCGATCCTCGGAACCATCGTCCATACCGATGTGTTTCGGGTCGACGATCCGATCGACGGGCCCGAGCTCTACTTCACGACCCTGACGATCGAGGGCAGCTCTCTGATCGACGGGACTCCCTCGACGGTCCAGGTGACCTACCACGGCGGTTTCATCAGCGAGACCGAGGGCGTCTACAACTCCGAGGCTCCGGCCAAGGATGACGTTCTGGAGGGCAACACCGTCACGGCGTTCTACCGGTGGCAGGACAACATGGGCGGAGGCGTCGCGGCCAACGCCCTTTCGGCATCGCACGGCGGCTTGTATCGCGTTCTTGGCGGTGCGTTTGTGTTGGGGCGTGGCGAGGGCTATGCCATCGAGACCAACGTCGCCTCCCGGGATCTCGCAGAGAGTCTCGGGCGCCTTTATCGCGCAAAAATCGACAAGTAGGAGGATCCGATGAACACCAAACTCCTCCTCTTACCCACCGTCGCGCTCGGAATGGCGGCGTTCCTGCTTTCTCCTTCGAAGGACGCCTCCGCCTTCAGCAAGCTCGGCGGTTCCCTCGACGTCAGCCAGCGCGACTTCCGCGTCTTCAACAACTTCGCCGATGACGCCTCGAACAACAACGTCCGTGGCTCCGCCGAATTCCCCGGATTCCTGGCTGCCGAACAAGCGATCTGGAAAGGTAGCGCCGAATGGAACAGCTCGGCACGGGGTGGCGACATAACCCAAGCCGGGATCGGGGACGGTCAGTCTAACTTCGAAGCCTTCTTCGCCGGGAATACAACCAGCATCGGGAGCACCGACGACAACATCGTTTCGGCTCTCTCGACTTGCAACGGGGGGGTGATCGCCTTCACCGAGATCCCCATTGCCGACGGCTGGCGGATCCGTTTTTGCGACGACAAGACCTTTTCCGACGGCCCGGGGCCGATCCCCGGGCACCTTTACGACCTCCAGGGCATCATGACCCACGAATACGGGCACGCGCTCGGTCTAGGCCATTCCACGGTGGGCAACGCTACGATGTATCCGGTCGTGAGTACCGGGCAGGTCATCCAACGTTCGATCAATTTCGACGACATCGCCGGTCTGCAGTGCCTCTACGGTTCGTTGTCAGGCTCCAAGCCCATGATCTCGGGCGTGTCCGTTTCCGGCGGGAGCATCACGATCACCGGATCGGGTTTCGATACCGCTGCGACGAACGAGGTCTGGTTCACCCACCGCAACGTGACGGCCTCAGGCGGGGATCCTCGCGTGCGCGTTTTCAACGTGTCTTCGACCGGCGGCGGAACGTCGATCACGGTTGCGATTCCCGGGGATGCGGGTGCGGGTGAGGTCGCCGTGAAAACCAGCGGCTCCCTGTCGAGCGACCTGTCCAACACCTTCCCCACGGATCTTGGTGAGCCGTTCTTCGGCGGGTCTGTGTTCAGCAACGGAAGCGGTTCGAACCCGCCCTGCTTCATGAGCACGAGTCTGCCCCAGCTGGGGCAGACTCTCAACATGCAGGTCGACGCTTCCGCTCACCCCGGCGGCGCCGGCTTCAGCGGCGTCCTGATCTACGCGGGTAGCGCGCTGATCCCGACCGTATCCGGGGAGCTCCTCGTGGACCTGAGCTCGCCGCAATACGGCTTCCTGGGCGGCTCGTCCAGCGGAGGAATCGATCTCTACAGCAGTACGCCGGTGCCCGACCCGAGTTTCCTCGGTGCCACGGCGACGGCGCAAGGGTTCACCTTCAGTCTCTCTGTGACAGTTCTTTGCAATGCGGAGAACCTCACTCTCGGCGCGGCGCCCTAGACGCCCGCCGCCCCGAGCATCGGGTCGTTTACGCGGCCCGGCTGGGTTCCTTTCCCATCTAGGCTCCATTCCGATCACGTTCGGTGCCGAAACCGTTCCTGTGCTAGGTCTATCAGGAAAGAAGGAGCGGGCTCGCATCTCCGTTCAGAGGGACCCCAGGGAGGGACAGAGGTGGTTCGATCACCTGACTCCGAAGATGCGCTCCGAGCTCACGGACCACTGGCGTGGCGAACGAGAGCGGATGCTGGACCTCGCGCTGCAGGCAAAGAACCAGGCGGCCCGGGATGGCCTTCAGGTCGGCCTTCTCTTCGTCGTCTTCGACCTTCTATGCCTCGGAGCCGGCCCTACCACTGTCCTTGTCATGCTCGGGGCCGGCGCCCTCACAGGCCTGGTGTGGACCGCCATCGACGCCACTCGACTGTCCGCTCCCGTGATCGCGATGTTGACGTTCGGTGCAACGCTTCTCTTGACCCGGGGCGGGACCTCAGCACAGCACTTCTTCATCGTGTTCATGCTCGGCGGGATCACCTCTTGGATCGGAGCGCGGCGCGAGACCCGCGTATTCGACTAGGGATCCTGCGGACTCGTCGGACGCCCTCCCCGTTTTTCGGCCCCTCCCGCCTCTGGACCCGACGAGTGTCAGTCGATCAGGTCCGCGCTGGTGGGGTTCAGGGTGATGGTGCTCGTGACCTGTGTGTTCTTAGATCCGCCCCTGAGTCACGCTTCGAGCCCATCTCTGGCGTCAACCTGCTCTCAGGCCATCTTCAGCAACCGCGCGATTCGCTCCTGAGGATCGGGATGCGTCGAGAAGATTCGAGCCCACCATTTCGGCCGTTTTTCCTCTCTCGTTATGACTCGCAAGGCCTCTGCGGCCGCCATCGGGTTGGTCCACTGGGCTGCTCGCCGGTCTGCACGATACTCACACCAACGCGAAAAACCGTAGTGGGCGGGCAAGTACCCGAGAAGAACGAACACGAACGCCACTTGTCCGAAAACCGACCCGGTGGACGAGAGCGAATAAAGCGAGATCTGCCCGACCGCGAGTACAACGATCTGCCAGGTCAGATGTGACTCTCGAAGATGACCGAGCTCGTGGGCGACGATGGCGTCGAGTTGGTCTGGTTCCAGGTGGCTGATCAAGTCGGCAGACAGAATCATCTGGCGTGACTTGCCAATGCCGTGGACGCCCGCGTTGAGTAACGGCTCCGGGTCATCCTCGTCGGCAGGAATCACGAGGACGCTCCCCAGCGACACACGAGCCTGACGGGCCAGCAATTCCATACGAGCGTCAAGATCTGTGTCATCCACCCGCTCTAGATCCGTGAAACGCAGAAGCAACCTGGGCCTTATGAGTTGCACGACCAACGCCAGGGCAGCCATAGATGCGATGCGCACGGCGGTTGGTGCCCCCGGAAAAATGAGCATCGGACTGAGCATCAGAATGGGCAGTCCGAAAAGAAGGAAGGTCGCCTGGAGAATCTTTTTTGCGGTGAGAAGCCTGGACTCGGAGAATCCCTTTTCGGCGTTTTCCTTTCGTAACTCCCCATAAGAAGTCCAGGCTAGCCAGACAACCAGAGCTGCCATGGGAGCGGACCAGATGGCGGCCTTCATCACGCCGCGAAGTTCACGCTCCTCGATCTCCTCTCGGAAGACGATGGAGATCACTATCGTGCTGAAAAAGGGCACAAGAAAGACCCAAGCTGCCGGAGGGATTCGCCCCTTGCCGCTGCTATCTGAAGTCGGATTCGCCATGAGAGAATAGAAGCTGGCCCACCGGTCGAACCGATGGGCCAGCGTAAGGTTAGTCGCCCCAGATTCCGCAGGTTGTCGAGGGAGTTTGAGTCTAGGTATTCCAACGGGGTGTTTCTTGCCCGGCTCAGAGCTGCAGAGGGACGGCGGGAGCTAGGGCCCCAGGAGGTGGTGCCGGGGTCTGAGGCGCCTCAGAAAAAAAACCGAGAAACCGCTAAGAACCAGGGGGCGGTGGCCGTTACACGGGCATCATGCGACACCTGATAGCGATCCTGCCCCTGCTCCTCTGCGCCCCTCTGCACGCTGACTGCATCTTGGTGGGGTACAAGGGCGTCTCCCATACATTTGAGATACGGGGCCTCGGCGATGCCCCCGAGGGGACACGCTTCTGCGCCTACCCCGTCTACATCGGCGAGGGTCCGATGTCGATCGAGGACGGGGAGCACTTCAGCTTCTACAAGTCAGTCAGCCCCCGCATCTATGCCTACCAGGGTGACCTCCCCGTGTTCGATGGAATCGACCGGAACCACGGACTGGCGGTCTCCGACGTGGAGCTCCACCTCGTGTCCGCCGTTCCCGAGTGGCAGGCGACCTACGCCATCCACACGATCTATCAATTCCAGGGCATAGAAGAGGACCGTGTGCTGCTCGAGTTGATGTATGAGACCCACTACGGCGCGGAGTGTGACGTGGTCGGCGCCGGGGATGCGCTCCTTTCGAGTGCCTGGCCACTGCTCCCGATCGCATCGGTCCTCGCAATCCTCGGTCTGGCCTTGCGCCGCCGACTGCGCGTGAGCGCCTGATGTCCTACACCTGTGCGCTGCTGATCACCTTGGTGGTCGAGGCCCTCCTGGCCCTCACTCTCGTAGCACGCGAGGAACGGCCTGTGGTCCTGCTCGCGTGCCTGAGCGTGAACGCGTTGACCCACCCGGTAGCATCCTTCTTGCTCGCGCGCGGCGCGGGATCGATGGAGGCGATCGAGGTCGCGGTGCTGTGTGCGGAGGCACTTTGCTACCGCGTCGCCCTCGGCCCTGGCCTGCGCCGCGCGCTGACCCTGGCCTTCGTCTGCAACGGGGTGACCTGGGGTCTGTCCTATCTGGTCTGAGGCCGGTCGTACACCGCCGCGGACTCCTCCCTCAAGAATGCCCGGGAGTGATGGCGGAGGCGAGAGGATTCGAACCCCTGGTGCCTTGCAGCACGGCGGTTTTCAAAACCGCTGCATTCGGCCGCTCTGCCACGCCTCCGCTGGGTCGGGCCGATCAGGATGCCGAGAAGAGACACGGGCGTCCACTGGCGTCTCCCCGCGGCCTCACTCCGACGACCACGGTCCACATCAGAAGACACTCCTGCGAGCCGGCGGGACGAAGGCGGGGGACCCGGTTCCTTCAGCAAGAAACCTCCCGGCGTCACCCGGAGATCTCCCGGCCCGGCTCGAGCTGATCTGCGATCGACGCACGCTCGGGGACTTGGGTTTCAGTAGCGCCGCTCGATCTTCGCACCGGAGTAAAAACGAGCCACGATCGCTTCCGCGGAGGCGCCCTTCTTGGCGAGGTACCAGGCGCTGACCTGGGAGAGGCCGCAACCGTGGCCGAAGCCGCGGCCGTTCAGAACCAGGTAGCCGGGAGCCTTCGAAGCGATCACGCAGCGGTCCCAGAGCGTCGAGCGGATGCGTAGCGGGCTGACGGCCATGCGAAAATCCGTGGCGGGCAAGCTCTGGAAGCGTGTCTTGGCGTCGAGTCGGTGGCGGATACTGACGGTGTCGACGCGCAGAGAATCGTCATGACGCTCGAGGATGGAGACCGCCTCGACCGTGCCGAAACTCGGACGCCCCTGGCCGGCCTTCGACCAGCGCTGCAGGGCGCTGGTGACCTCGGGCAAGGGGATGTCACTCTTCCACCGGCCGTGGGAGGCACTGAGGGCGAGGCCCTTCGCACCGGGGAGCGCGGCATCATCCTCGACGACCGGCATGGCGGCGGCGATCGGGGTCTTTCGGTCCGGGGCGAGCACACCGGGCTTGATGCGGTCGAAGGCCTCGGTGAGACCTCCCGAGCTGGCGTTGAAGAGCGCCAGGACGGGGAAGCCTCGATACATCAGCATCTCGCCCCGGGTCGGGGCGATGGCGCGGGCGACGGAGGCGTGTTGCTCGCTCCAGCCGGGGTAGGCCATGTCGACGCCGAAGTGCCAGTGCAGCTGCCAGGCCTCGTCGTTGCGCTCCATCCAGCGCGCCGCGGCGTAGCTGCGGGCCACGATCGCCTGGGCGGCGAGCGCCTGCACCGGCCACCCGGGATTCATCTCCGCCGCCACCACGGCGGCGAGGTAGCGTTCCATGGGGAGCCGTTCGATCACTTCGACCTGGCCCGCAGCGGCGTGCACGAGGAGGTCGCCCGCCAGACGCAGGCGGCGCGGCTCGCCGAAGAGCGGCGTGGCATCGACCCGAAAGATCGGCCGGCCCTGGCCTGGCAGAAGGCCCGTGTCCTCGAAAGACAGATCGCTTCCCGAGACTCCCCAGCCCTCGCCCCTGGCCTCGAAGACATGGGTTGCGGCGGCCAGTTTCAGAAACCCCGCGGGGGTCTCGAGCCGGACCTCCCGGTCGATGTGGACGGCGATACTCGGACCGCGGGCGACGAGTACCTTCAGCAGCGGCTCTGCCTCGATGGGGGGGGGCGGGCTCTGGGCCGCGACCCCGAGGGTGAGAAGGACGGCCAGCAACGGGGCGGAGCGGGGGTGCATCGCCCGACCATACGCATCGAGTCCGGGGGGCTCGAAAGAAACCGGCCCCGTTTTGAACGAACTCCCGGGTCGGGGCGCTCTTGTGTGGACCCGCTCGGGCCTCGGGCATCCGTCTCGATCAGGGGATGCACTCGAGCCGGATCGTGTTGCTCGTCGAGTCGGACCCCCTGCGGGGCAGGTCGAAGGCACGCGCCGTGTATTCGACGAATTCCCCGATCCACTCCGGATGCACGGCCCGCGGGACGTCACCCGTGATGCCGGCCCGGCCGCTCTCGTCGAGAAACCCCTGGGCGCTCAGGCAGACCTCCCAGGGAAGGGCCCAGGCGATTTTCGGACGGCGTCGGGGTGTGGGCATCAGCATGAAGAACTCATCGCGGTGGCGCGTGCCGAACATCAGATCGAAACGCACCTCGTAGGTCGCGCACCCCTCGCTCGGCCGGTCCACCCAGAGGGTGCGCGCGGTGTAGGTGGCGTGGAACGGGAAACTCGAGAGCTCTTCGTCATCGATCTCCCAGACCACCTGTCCGCGCGCATCGATCTCGAAGATGCGGATCTGCATCGAACTGCAGATCAGCGTGTTTCCGTTGGGCAACCGCTCGGCGCTCGCCATCAGGTCCGAATCGAAGCCGGCGGCGGAGTAGCTCCAGCTCGCCTCCAGGGGACCGAAGGGAGCGCAGGACGGGCGCACGAAGCGCTCGCCGTCGAAGGGCAGGGTCAGTTCGAGCACTTCGCTGTGGGGGGAGGACTTGTTGTTGAACACGAGCACGTGCGGCGGCTCCCCGTCACCCTTCGACACGAACCGCGCGGCGTGGGGGCTGAAGAGAACTTGCTCGCCGCTGGAAGCTCCTCGATAGGAGGCGGGGTTGCCCCAGCGATACAGAAGATCTCCGCCCATTCCGTGGCGGCCCCCCGTGCTGCCCGCGGCCTCGGCGGTCGTGGTGCCGTGGTCGATGATCCAGATCTCGTCCTGGAAGCTCGAGCTGACGACGATCCAGTCGTGGGTCGGGTCGTAGTCGATCGAGTTCAGGTGGTTGAGCTCGCCGCCGGAGCGATCCGGCGGAAAGTTGATGTCGATCCGTTCCGGATGCCGAGCCACGTCGCCGAAGTCGGAGCGGTCGGGGTCGATGTCCTGGATCACATGGTCCATGACGTGCCACTCCCACACGATCTCACCGGCCCCGGGGCCGCAGGGACGGACCTCCACGATGTGGTCCGGACGGGTGATGCCCGAAATCCGTGCGGGGGCACGGCCCGCGGCGATGGCCTCCTGCGGCGCGAGCTCCTCCCATGCGATCAAGAGAACATTGCCACCGGGCATGGGTTCGATGTCGTGGTGCGAAAGAACGCCGCCGGTGTCGTAGCGAAAGTCCCAGAGAACCGTGCCGTCCAGGGCGAGTTCCTGAACGCCTCCACCGGTGCCCGAGGGTCCGCTGGTCGTGACGATGCTGCGCAGCAGGTTGCCGTTCTCCTTCAGGTAGCAGGCCATGCCGACCTTGAAGTCACTGGGCCAGGTGTGGACCAGCGCGCCGGTGTCATCGAAGAGCAGCGTGTCTGTGCCCGAGATCGGACTGACCACGCGGTGACCCGGTGCCGCCTGTGCCGACAACACCGAACTGCAAACCAGGGCCGCCGCACCGATCGGGCAAAGCGCCGCCTTCATCCGTCGAAGCGAAAGGGGAACCCCAGGGCGGCGAGTCGTGCCACCTGTTCGGACTCGATGTTGTTCAGGAAGGTAACGCGTGCCTGGAAGAACGAGGCTCCATCGATGGAGTCGATGTCCGTCGTCCAGCTCTCCACGTTCTGGTGATAGAGGACGACCCCGTTCGTCCGGATGCACTGGTTGCACCCGTCATTCTCGGATTGAACCTCGAAGACCCGTCCGTAGATGTCGACCTGGCCGGCGTCGAACCCCGCGTCTCCCATGTCGATCAGAGCATCCGCCCCGCGAAATTCCAGAATCGCCTGGGTGCCGGGGGGCTGGTCCGCGGGTGCCGGTAGGACGACCGGCGTCGCGTAGTCGATCGGCTTCGAAAAGGCGGGACTGGGGCGTGCGTCGATCCACGCGGTGTGCACATGGCTGATGCGCACGACATAATCCAGTTGCCCGATGTAGAAGGATGGATCCGCATTCGGCGTGCGCCGGCCGGGTGGGCTTGAACTGGGGTTGAAGCCTCCCATCGGGCTTTGCTCGAGGTCGGGCTGGACCTGGACCGGGTTTCCGAAGCGGTTGATTCCACCCGTCGAGAACGTTCGGAAGTAGGGAAAAATCGACGAGTTGGAAGCCAGGGAGATGTCGAAGGCGTTCAGTCCAACGCCTGAGTCGGAAGGGAAGCAGCGGAACTCCATCAAGATCGGCAGCCCGAAGGTGGGCACATCATTCTCCGACCGGACCCGCCGCGGAGGACCGTTTTCCAGGAAGAGCGGGGTTCCGATCTCGATGCATAGTGGCAATCCACGGCTGCCTGGACCGCCGAGCGCATTCGAGCGCGTATCGCGCCAGGTATAGGTAACCAGCTCGGCGGCGCTTCGGCCGCGGTTCCATGGAAACGGCATCATCGTTCGTCCCGACGAGGAGACGAAGAGATCCACGGGATTGATGGAGTAGCCGAGCTGCTTCTCGTGAACGATCTCCTGGGAGAGTCCCTGGCCGGAAAGGACGTTGTTGGTGAACAGGTTGTTCTGCAGACCCGATCCCGGAAAAAGGGGAAGGCCGTACTGTGCTTCGCGACACTCCACCGGGAGTCGTTGGGTGTGCGAAACGCGCATTTCGAAGTTTGCGTAGAAGTCGGCGATCACCTGTCCTTCGACCGGAGCCCAGTTGAGTCCGATGACGTCGAGGTTGTAGAGGGATTCGTCCAGGACCTGCCAGGCAAAGTCGACGTAGCGCCACATCGTCTGCAGTTTGCTCCCCAGCGGACTCAGCGGGGTCTGCACACCCGGGGCGAAGGGAATCATGATTCCGGGGACCGGATTGACCCTATCCGCAACGGCGGAAGCGGTTATCACCGGTCGCGGGCGGATCTCGCCGCGCGGGAAATCGTAGAAGAACTGTCCACGCAGGTCGTTGCCCGTTCCGTCGGGATCGATTTCATTTGTCGTGTCGAAGAAAAACGAGACGCCGCTGTTTTCGTGCGGAGCCTCCAACGGGTCGACGGTCAGTCGCGCGAAGGGCGGTTGCGCAACCAGTGGGTTTCCACTGAGATCCGTCATGTTGTTGAACAGGAAGTGATATTCCCGGCTGTCCTGATTGTGGGCCAGGGGCAGGCTGGGCGTGAAGCGAAACTCGCGCAGGTCGCCGGAGGCGCCTACCGTCCCCACCACGACGTTGTTCCACCGAGCCGGAACGCCGGGCGCGCCGCGCAGCATCTGAAAGTTCTCGAGGGGGATGATCGAATTGGGCTCCATCGGTTCCGAGAAGTGCAGGACGGCCTGCATACTTGCTGCGACGTCGCGCAGGGGGGGGACACCGGGTTGAGGAGAAACGCTGATCCAGCAGCCGTTTTCCACATCGACTCCGGGGGCATAGACGGGCCGATAGAAGCCGTTGCCTTCCAGGGAGAAGAGATTGCTCGGGAGCTCGTTGCCGAGCAGTTCGAGACGCACGTCTGTGACCGCACCATCGAAGTCGGGGGCCGTGGCGTTGTCCGCGACGCGGAAGAAATACTGCCCGATCGTGAACACTTCTCCCTGCAACGGCCTCTTTTGGCACGGCCCGAGAAAGGTCAGCGTGGCCAGGAACGAAAACCCGGACGGGTCCCCGGGGAACTCGCGGATTTCGGAGAGAAAGGTCGACCAGCTACCGACGATCTTGGGTGGCTCGAGGTCGAGTAGAAAACCGGAGTTGATATCCGTGTCGTTTCCCGAGCGCATGGCTCGGACGATGTCTTCGGTGGGGGCGAGGGCGTCCCGCGGTCCGTTGGTGAACGGGGACAGGGGTGTGCCGCGCAGGTTGTGTAAGAGCTCGAACTGTCCGCTCGCGAAGTCGACGCGCGTGGGGATGCGAAGTGAAGCGTTGGGGAGGGAGGAGCCCAGGCGCGATGCGGGTAATCCGAGGGAGTTGACCGGAATCAGAGACGGTATCGATGCGGCCTCCGCATCGGAGATCGTGAGGTCGTAGAGGACGCGCGTCGAGTGAAAGCGACCTCCGGCGGGCCCACCGTGATTGGGATCGAAGAGGATCCGACCTGCGAAGGGCGAGCTCGGCGGATACCCTGTAGCTAGCTTGACGAGCTCCGCCACGATTTCCTCGACCTCGGGCGCATCGTCCAGGAGGTCCGAAAAACGTAGTACGAGGCATGCGTTACGCGATACCAACGAGAAGGGCGCGGCCGAGGATCCGTCGTCGTTCTTGGGCAAGACCACGGGCAGCCCGGACTCCGCGTTGCGCAAGAGAGCGACAAAGGAGCTAACCCCTTTTTCGGTTGCGCTGTAGGGGCGGTGGATGATCAGCCTTTGGCGCTGCGTGATCGGATTGGTTTCGAGCGTGTATTCCTGTCCGTTCGAAGGGACGTTTTGGTCGATGACGAAGTCGGAGAAGATCGGACGGGCTCGGGTGTTTCCCTCCTCGTTCACGTCGAACACATCGACGAGCCTGCCCCAGAAGACGTCGAGCAGGCGTAGATCCTGGCCGACTCCGCTCTCATTGGTATCGACGAAGTAGGGCCTGCCGTCCTCTCTTGTCAGGACCTGCCCCGGAAAGCCGACCTGGCCGCCGCCGCCTCCACCGTCGCAGGAAGTCCAGAGGACAAGACCCACCGCAATGACGGCCCTGCACGAGTACATGTGCCAAACATGGAGTCCGCTTCGTCCCATCTGCCTTTTGATTCTATCCCGGGCGATTCGTGAACACGCACCCCAAACGCTTCAACCTGTGAGACCCCGGGACCGGGTGGCTACATTACCGGCAGAATACACGGCTTCTGTGCAGTCCGCGGGCGGGGTCTATTCGTAGGCGACCGCGATCCCGAAACTGTCGAGGTGGGCGGTCTGGCCGGATCCGATGTCGTTGAAGAAGGTCATGCGAACCTGAATGAAACTGGAACCGTCGAGCGCGTCGATGTCTTCCGACCATGTCTCGACGCCGCCGTGATAGAAGACCGTTCCTCTTTCGCGGATGCACTGGTTGCAATTGTGCTCATCGGTCGTCTGGAACTCGAAAATGTTGCCGTAGGGATCCAAGAAGCGCGCGTCGAATGCCGACTCGCCAACATCCGCAAAGCCCGAAGCACCGCGGTATTCGAGAACGACCGAGGTTCCGCTCGGCTGTGCTTGCGCCGGAGGAAAAACCACGGGCTGGGCGAAGTTCGTCCATTGGAACGGACCGATGGGGCCGGGGCGAAGGTCGAGCCAAATCGAATGCAACTGGCTCATACGGATGACGTAATCGAGCTGTCCCACGTAGAACGAGTTGTCTTCCGGGGGGGTTCTCCTTCCAGGTGGGGACGAGTTTGGATTGAATCCGCCCCGGGCTTGATCCTCCAGGTCGGGTTGCACTTGCACGGGGTTGCCGAACCGATTGATGCCGCCGGTAGAGAAGGTACGGAAGATGGGGCCCCTCGATGCGTTGTTCGCCAGCGAGATGTCGAAGGCGTTCAAGCCCAAACCGGAGCTCGACGGGAAGCAACGAAACTCCAGCAAGAGCGGAAGTCCGAACGTGGGGACGTTTCCCGCCCTTCTAATTCGCCCATTGGGCGGCGATTCCAGGAGCAGGGGAGCCCCGATTTCGATGCAAATAGGCAGGCCCGGTCCATCGTCGCCTCCGACCAGAGGCGAGCGCGTATCCCGCCACGTGTAGCTGTTGGGATTCCCGGCGTTGCGGTTCCAGGGGAAGGGCATCATGGGCGTCCCTGCGGCAGACGTGAAGCGGTCCGAGGGGTTCACTTGATAGCCCAGAGGAGCAGGGTGGACGATCTCCTGGCCAATCCCCTCGCCGGTCAGGATGTTGTTGACGAACAAACCCGGATGCAGACCCGAGTCCCCGAAAAGAGGGAAACCTGTCGCGACACCTCGGCACTCGTGGGTCAGTCGGGAACTGTGGGCGAGTCGTATCTCGAAGTTCTCGTAGAAGTCCGCGGTCACCAATCCCCCAATGGGGGACCAGCTGAGGCCCACGACATCCAGGTTGTAGAGCGTTTCGTCGAGGACCTGCCAGCCGAAATCCGTGTAGCGCCAGACCATCTGCATCTTGCTGCCGAGCGGTGACAGTGGTGTTTGCACACCGGGTGCGAAGGGCACCATGATGCTGGGGACCGGGTTGATTCGATCGGCGGCGGCCGAGGCGAAGAAGACCGGGCGGGGCCGGATCGAACCCTTTTCAAGGTCGTAGAAGAACTGTCCGCGCAGATCGTTGCCGGAGGTCGCGGGGTCGATCTCGTTGGGGCTGTCGAAGAACAGGGCGAGCCCCCCGGTGTCGATCACGGGTTCTTCGGGATCCACCGTGATCGAAATCGAGGCGGGAACCTGGGCCAGGACGTTGTTGCTGAGGTCGGTCATGGCGAGCAGGCGGAAGTGATAGAACTCGCCGTTCTGGCTGTGCGACAGTGGCAACAGGGGCGTGAAGCGGAACTCCTGAAGATCACCGGAAGAACTCACGGTGCCGATGACGACGTTCTTGGGTTCCACCTGGGTGCCGGATATGCCCCGCACCATCTGGAAGGTTTCCAGGGGAGTGACCGAAGCGGGATCCATCGGTTCGGTGAAGCGTAGAGAGGCTTGCATCGAACTGGAGAGATTACGATCGGGCGGCGTTCTGGGGTCGGGGGAGAAGGTCAACCAGCAGGCGCCTGGAACGCTGCCGCCGGGGCGATAGATCGGCCTAAAAAAACCATCGCCCACCAGAAGGTCCGGCGAGGCGATGCTCTCGACTCCCAGGAGCCCGAGCTCGACGTTTGCAACGACACCGTTGCCATCGGGCGCCGCCGCATTCGCAGCTACGCTCAGGAAATGGAAGCCCACCGTGAGCACCTCGCCCCTCAGGGGGGCTTTGGTGCACGGGCCCAGGAAGGTCAGGTTGGCCTGAAAAGCCAGTCCCGAACGATCGCCCTTCCGGGGTCGAACCTCGGTCAATCGGATCGGCCATTGACCGACGATGCGCGGCGGTTCCAGATCGAGCAGGAAGCCATTGTTGATATCGGCCGCATTGCCCGCCCGGAAAGCGCGAACCAGATCCCGGGTGGGGGAAGTTGGATCGATCGGACCTGCATTCAGCCCGGTCAATCCCGCCCCGAAGAGCGTTTGCAGGATGTGAAATTGTCCATCGCCGGGACTGACCTGTGTCGGCAGACGAACCGCGGCGCTCGGGCTCGTCGAATTCAACGGCGAGGCGGGCAAGCCCAAGGTGTTGGTCACGATCGGTACGGGAGAGGCGACGGCCTCGGCCTCGGAGACCGTCAAATCGATGAGGATGCGGGTCGAATGGAATCGACCTCCGACGCTGCCTCCGTGGTTCGGACCGAAAAGGATGCGGGAACCGAAGGGCGTGTCCGGCGGAGTGCCCGTTCCCAGACGGACCCGTTCGCTGATGCCGAGCGCGGCATCAGCGGAATCTTCCATGAGGTCATTGAAGCGCAGGACGATGCAGGCGTTGCGCGCGACCAGTGAGAACGGCGGAGATGAAGATCCGTCGTCGTTCTTGGGGAGGATAGGCGCCAGGTTTGCAGTCGCATCGCGGAGAAGGCTCAGAAAGGCTCCATCGTTGGGAAGGGACGGATCGTGGGGCTCGTGAATCACCAGCCGTGTGCGCCGCGTGATCGGGTTCGTTTCCAGCGTGTACTCGCCATCGGTCACCACGTTCTGGTTGATGACCAGATCACGAATCAAAGGCTGCTGGTTGGGGGTTCCGTCGACATCGACGTCGTGAACGTCGACCAGCCGTCCCCACAGCATGTCGACCAGGCGTAGGGATTCACCCCGACCTCCCATGTGCGGATCGACGAAGAAAAGATGCCCGCTGGAATCCGTCTGGAATTCCCCCGGCACGCCGACCTGCCCGACGCCACCTCCTCCGCCCGTGCAGGACGCCAGGGCGAAAAAAACCACCACGAGAGCAATCCCGGTAATGCTTCCGGGCTCTTCGGTCCGGGTTGACGTCTCGCTAGTAATCGATGGGAATTCCGATCGCATCGATTTCAGGAGATTCACCGGATTCGATATTGTTGATGAAGGTGATCCGAAGTTGCAGGAAGTTCGCCGTGTCGAGCAGGTCGATGTCTTCGGTCCACGTGCGCACGTCGTCGAGGTAGAACACGGTCCCCTTCGGGCGGACACAACCGTTGCAACCGTCCGCTTCCGTCTGGATCTCGAACGGATTGCCGTAGGAGTCCAGCTGGGACGAATCGAAGACGGAGTCCTCGACGTCGAGGAATCCGACGGCTCCGCGATACTCGAGAATCACTTCTGTGCCTGCAGGCTGTTCGCTCGCCGTGGGGATGATGACGGGCTCGAAGTAGTCCGGAACCTGGGACAGTCCGCCGGGACCGCTGGGGCGACCGGGGAGCCAGATCGAGTGGACCAGGCTGACCCGGGTCACGTAGTCCATCTGGCCGACGTAGAAGGAGTTGTCCCCGGCGGGAGTGCGCCGGCCGGGAGGGGTCGAGTTGGGGTTGAAGCCACCTCGCGGTTGCGGCTCGAGGTCGGGTTGGGTCTCGATGGCGACTCCGAAGCGGTTGATCCCTCCGGTCGAGAAGACGCGGAAGTTCGGTCTTCTCGACGAGTTGATCGCGAGGCTGATATCCAGTGCGTTCAGACCGATGCCGGAGGAGGAGGGGAAGGTCTTCACCTCTATCAGCAGAGGCAGGCCGAAGGTCGGTACGTTGTTGGAGCCGCGGATGCGGCTCTGGGGTCCGTCCTCGAGGAAGAGCGGAGCGCCGATTTCGATGCACAGCGGCAAACCGCGTCCGGACGGTCCAGCCGTCGACAACGAACGCGTGTCGCGCCAGGTGTAGGTAACGAGCGGCCCGTTGCCGCGGTTGAGCGGGTAGGGCATCATGACCGTTCCGGTCGGTGCCAAGAACAGGTGCGAGGGATCGACGACGTATCCCAGGCTGCGATCGTGAACGATTTTCTGCTCCGTGCGGTCGCCGGTCAGGATGTTGTTGGAGAACAGGTTGTCCAGGAGACCGGACCCTCCTACAGCGGGCAGTAGGTTCACGGTCACGCACTCGTCCGGGAGCCGTCGCGAGTGGGCCAAGAGGAGTTCGAAGTTCTCGTAAACGTCAGCGAGGAGCAAACCGCCGATGGGAGACCAGCTCAAACCCACGACGTCGAGATTGAAGCGCGTTTCATCCAGAACCTGCCAGCCGAAATCCACGTAGCGCCAAACCTTTTGCAACCGGCTGCCCAGGGGCGCCATGGGGGTCTGAACACCGGGTGCGAAGGGCACCATGATCGACGGTACCGGATTGGATCGGTCCGCCTGGGCCGAGGCAAAGCCGACCGGTCGCGGCAGGATCACGCCGCGATTCAGGTCGAAGAAAAACTGACCCCGTAGGTCCGGTCCGCTGTCGGTCGGGTCCACCTCGTTCGGGTCGTTGAAGCGCAGTGTGATCCCACCGTTGTCGTGGGGCGGTTCCTCGGGGTCCACCGTGAACGGCAGGAAGTCGGGCGCGCCGAGAAGCGAGTTGCCCGCCAGGTCCGTGAGATTTTCGAGCAGGAAATGGTAGTTCTCGTTCTGCTGCTGGTGGGACAGGGGCAGGGACGGCGTGAAGCGGAACTCCTGCAGGTCGTCGGAGGTCGCGACGGAACCGATCACAATGCTGGCGGGGGTGGGCGTCATACCCCCGAAGCCCCGGATCAGATTGAAGCTCTCCATCGGAATGACCGATCCCGGGGCCATCGCTTCGCTGAAGCGTACGATGGCCTGCATGTTGGGAGAGATCTCCCTGTCCGGCGGCAGGCCGGGCTCCGGCAAGAAGCTCAACCAGCACCCGGGGGTAACGTTCAGGTTGACGTCATAGACGGGTCGCAAGAAGCCGCGTCCATTCAGGAAATTTTCGTTCGGAACCGCCTGATCGGAGAGCACCTCGAGGGACAGGTTCGAAACCACGCCGTCATTGGGCGTCACCGCGTTTTCGGATACCTGCAGGAAGTGGGGGCCGATGGTCAGGATCTCTCCGCGGCGCGGGGCCTTTTGGCAGGGGCTGAGATAGGTCAGGTCCGCCACGAACTCGAAGCCCGCCGCGCCCCCCGGGCGCGGGCGCGTGCCGGTGAGGTCCAGGGACCACGCACCCACCAGCTGGGGCGAGCCGAAGTCGAGAACAAACCCGCTGTTGATGTCGTTGTCATTGCCCGCCCGGAAGGCGCGCACGAGATCCAGCGTGGGCGAGAACGGATCCATCGGGCCGTTCGAGCTGGAAAGCGACGCACCGCCGACCGTCGAGAGTACTCGGAACTGTCCTTGACCGGGGTTCGTTCGCGTCGGCAGGCGCAGGGAGACGTTCGGCAAAGGCGAGTTGAGCTGGCTGCTCGGTAGACCGAAAGAATTCGCCTGCACTTGCCCGGGCATCGATTCGGCTTCGGCGCGCGAGATGGAGAGGTCGATCAGGACGCGCGTCGAATGGAAATGGCCTCCTAGCAGCGCGCCATGATTCGGATCGAAGAGGAGCCGACCCTGGAACGGTATGGCCGGTGGATAGCCCGTGACCACGCGGACCATCTGGCTCAGCTGGACTAGCGCTTCCTCGGAGTCGTCCAGGAGATCGTCGAACCGGCCCACGAGGCACGCGTTGCGTGCGACATACGAGAAAGGTGGCGATGAGGTGCCGTTGTCGTTCCGGGGTACTACCGGAGCGAGCCCGTTTCCGGCGCGCTTCAGGAGCTGGATAAACTCCGACGCCTCCGGTTCGGACGAGCCATAGCTACGGTGGATGATGAGTCGCGTCGCCTGCGTCACCGGGTTGCTGTCGATGGTGTAGTCGATGCCGTCCGAGGAGAGATTTTCGTTGATGACAAGATCGCGCAGAAGCGGACGCACGTTCGCGCTTCCGGTGACGGGGTCGACGTCGTGAACGTTCACCAGGCGTCCCCAGAACATCTCTACCAGGCGCAGTTCCTGGGCGGCTCCGTTTTGGTGGGCGTCGGTGATGAAGAGTCGATCCCCATCGGTCGCGACCTGTCCCTGGTTGTCGCTGAAGCCAACGGCTCCGCCGCCGCAACCGACGGCGACGAGGAGCAAGAGGGCGAGGGGAAGCGATCGGAAGGCGGACGAGAATTCCGAATTCCTCATAGTTCCGAGTCTATTCAGGAGAACCTCACAGGGGCATATCAACCGTAATATAATACGGTTGAATGCGAGAGCGCCCATTTCAAGGACGGCGGCCGAAGACGAAAAAGGGCGGTTCCTGGTTGGAAGAGGGATAAAAAACGTGCGCGTCCGATCGAAGGCACGGTTCACATTCCGCCGACCCGCCGCCACCGTCCCCTACCCCGATTCTGAGCGGCTCGCCTCGTCCAGGACCGTTTCGGCCACGCGGATACGAGAGCCGGCTCGCAGGGCCAGGGCGATCGCATCGCTGGGGCGAGCGTCCAGGGATCCCACGATCGCCCCCGTTCCGTCTGCCAGGACGATCTTGGCGTAGAAGGTGTTCTGGCGTAGGTCGACGATGTCGACGGTCCGAATCGAGGCTCCCAGGACCTCGATTGCGGCGAAGATGAGCTGGTGGGTGAGGGGGCGGTCGGGTTCGATCGAGTGGACCACCCGGTGGATCTCGCCGGCTTCGTTGTTGCCGATGACGATCGGAAAGCCTCGTTCCCCGTCCGTTTCGGTCAGGTAGATGTACTGCCGATCCGCTCCGTCGCGAATCACGATGCGTCCGAGGACGCACTCGACGAGTTCGGATTGGGGTGCAGACTCGGCCATGACCCCCCCCTTCTAGTTCGAGCGCACCCGTCTGTCCACGTCCGAACTCGCCGGCTTTTCGCCCGTGCGGATGCGTTGCCGGTAGTTTCGGCGCCGGTTCAGCACGAGTTCCTCGAGCGGGCCCTCCTCCTCCGCGAGCAACCATCCGCTGGCGGATTCATCGCGAAACCCGCAAGCGCGGCAGCGTAGGCCGAGGGTCGTGGCCTTGTCGATGCGTACGAGCTCCGAGGCACCGCATTCCCGGCAGCGTCGGTCCGCCTTCCCCGGCGACAGAGCGGAAATCAGGATCCAGAGGGTCGGAAAGGCCAGGCCGAGTCCGAGGACCAGGGGCAAGACGGCCTTCGGCTCGTGCCCCGTGAGCCAGACCCCCAGACCGACTCCGATCAGGAGCGCGGGGGAGACCAGCCACCCGAGCCGATCCATTCTCGTATACCCACGGGCCATTTTGGGCCTGAGCGTACACCTTCTGGACCCTAGAATCGTATCCCCTTTTCACGAATGGAATCCAGATCAGCACGTCCCTACCCGGAGAATCCGGTCCTCTGTCGCATCCACCGCGCCGGTTGTGTGGAGTCCGTGCACCGCGGCGCCTGGTGCCTGACGGATGCGGCCGGGGCCGTGATCGCCGGCCAGGGGGAGTTCCAGGCGCCCTTCTTCGCCCGCAGTTCGGTCAAGTCGTTGCAGGTCCTGCCGCTCTTCGAGACGGGTGCCCTCAGGCGCTTCGGGCTGGACGATGAGGAGGTTGCGCTGGCGGTCGCTTCCCATTCCGGGGAACCCTGTCATACCCGCACCGTACGGCGAACGTTGGATCGGCTCGCGCTGTCCGTCGACCACCTTCAGTGCGGTGTTCATCCGCCCAACGACCCCGAGACGCGTCGCGCGCTCACGCTGGAGGGCTGCGATCCCAACCCCCTGCACAACAACTGTTCGGGCAAGCACGCGGGCTTTCTCGCCCTCGGTCTCCACCTGGGAGTCGTGGCGGAGAATTACCTCGACCCGGCGAGCGCAGGGCAGTGCCTCGTTCGCAGCGCCATCGAAGAGATGTGTGGACTTCCGGGGGAGAGTCTCTCCCCGAGCATCGACGGGTGTAGCGCGCCCACGTATCGACTCCCCCTGAACGCCCTGGCCATGGCCTTTGCGCGCGTCGCCAACCCCGAGGGGTTGGCGCAGGAGCGTCGCGAAGCTCTGCAGCGCATCACGCGCGTGGCGGCCCGCCATCCCGAGCTGATCGGCGGCACCGTGAAGCGCATCGACACCGACCTCCTGCGCGCCAGCGGCGGTCGGCTCTTCGCAAAGATCGGCGCCGAAGCCATCCACGCCATCGGCATCGTCGGCGGTGACCGCGGTCTGGCGGTGAAGATTGACGACGGAAGAGTGCGCGGTTTGCATGCGGTCGTTATCGGTCTCCTGGAGGGGCTGAAACTGGCGACGCCCGACGAGCTCAAACACCTCGAACGCTGGAGCGATCCCACCCTGCGAAACCACGCGGGCCAAGAGGTCGGTCGCGTCGAATTAGCGGTGGAGGTCTAGCGGATCCGTGGCCGACAACACCGAAGAGCCGCTGCGTCCCTTGCCCGCCCTCGGCCGTGATGCACACAAGGGTAGCGCCGGTCGCGTGCTCCTTCTCGCGGGCAGCGAAACCATGCCAGGCGCGGCGGTTTTGTGCGCCCGTTCGGCCCAGCGTGGGGGGGCGGGGCTGGTCGCCGTCGGCTGTTTCGACGAGAACCCGCTGCGGGTGATCCCGGCCGCCGCGCCGGAGGCCATTCTTTTCGATCTGCGTCGGATCTACCGCGGAGGGCGCATCGATTGGCCCGACGAGCTCGAGGCGTTCGCTCCACACGCGGTGCTTCTCGGTCCGGGGCTCGGTGCGAACGAGAGAACCCGGGCGCTTCTCGAAACGACCCTGCGTTCGGTCGCCGTGCCATTGGTGGTGGACGCGGATGGACTGAACGTCTGTGCGGGAGAGCCGGAACTTCTGGCGACCGCGCGCGATGTGTTGGTGACGACACCCCATCCCGGGGAAGCGAGGCGTCTGGTCGGCGTTGAACGCACCGGCGCGCCGGTTCCCGACGATGACGCCGGACGCCGCCGACTCGCCCGGACCCTGGCGCGCCGGACGGACGGCATCTGCTGTCTCAAGGGAGCCGCGACGGTCGTCGCCGACAGCGAGCGCAGCGCCTTGAATTCGAGCGGCAACCCCGCCCTCGCCACGGCCGGCTCGGGCGATGTCTTGGCCGGTTTGATGAGCGCCTACCTGGCGCGAACCCGGACGAGCGCCGACGGTGGTTGGACGCCCTTTGCAGCGGTGCGTGGGGCGGTCCACGTGCACGGTCTGGCCGGGGATCTCGCTGCGAGAGAGCGGGGGGAAGCGGCGGTGATCGCGAGTGATGTGATCGAGGCTCTCGCAGCCGCACAGATGGGTTTTGCGGCGGATCGCGGCGCCGAGTTTCGATGAACGCCCTCTTCGTCCTGTTCCTCGGCGCGGCGCTGCAGACGCCGGTCGAGTGGGAACTTCAAACACGCCGGCTGGCGCTGGAGCCGGGCCGCTCGCAGGACGAGCTCGCGCAGGCCTTGCTGTCGAAGCGCTGGGAGCTGCGACTTCGCGCCCTCGATGGCCTATTGCGCCGCGCGGAGTTCGGAGGCGCGTTGGACGCATCCTGGGCCGCGCCCGTGCAGGAACGGCTCTTCGATCCACACCCCAACGTGCGCGCACGGGCGCTCGCGGTCCTGGCTTGCCTCGAACCGGCTCGCTTGCCGGGGGAACTGGCCCGCTCGTTGTCCGAGGAGCGCTTGCCCAACGTGCGCCTGGCCCTGGCCGAAGCCCTCGACACGCTCTCCTGTGTCGCCGCGGGAGAGGTGCTCGCCCGGCTTTGCCGAGACCCCGACCCGCGGGTCCAGGCGGCGGCGCGCGCCTCGTTGGTGTCGGTGGGGGCTGCGGAGGTGAAAGCCGAGCTCTTCATCGAGCTTTTTCAAGCCGCCGGCGGACGCGAAGAGACGCTCGAATTCGAGCGCTTCTTCCGCCAGCTGGAGCGGGCTCCGCCGTCCCTGGAATGTCTGGCAGCCATCGAAGAGAGGATCGCGGGGGCGAACCGCACGCTCTTCGGATTGGTCCAGGTGCTGCGCTTCTCGCATGCGGCGGGGGGGGATCTAGAGGCCCTGATCGAGGCGGGCTGGAGAGCGGACGCAAGGCCCTATCGCGAGCTCTTTCTCACCGCGTCGCGATCGGGTGACGAGGGGCTGGCGCGCGCCTTTCTGCGGAAGCTCTCGGCCTTTTCGGAGAGCGACGATAGCGAGAGCAAACGCGCCGTAGACGAGCTCGTCGGCGCCTTGGTCTGTCTCGTCCCGCCGGCGCGCTTTTTCGAGCTGGCCATGGCGGAGGGACTTTCCGAGGCCGGCTGGGTCGCGCTCATGGCCGAGTTCGGCCATCGGTTGGAGCGCTGGGACCGGGCCCTCGTTCGAGGGTTCCTGCAGCCCACGGGGCCGGTCGAGATTCGCAGGGCGACCGTCCTGGCGCTCGGCAGCACGCTGGGTCGACAGCCCGAGGGGTGGAGAGAGACGGCCGCGCTCCTGGTGTTTGCCCTGAGGGATCCCGAGCCGTCCATCGCCGCCGCCGCATGGCGCGCGCTTCTGCGAAGGCCCGCTGCCTTTCAGACGGAGCTGTTCGAGACCTGGCGCGGATGGGAGGTGGAGTCACGACACGCCCGTCTGGGTTGGTTTCCGCGCGCACACCCGCTGCCGGCCTTCCGCGACGACTGGCTCGCCCTCGGCGAGGTGCGGGCCACGCGGCGGAGCGCGTGCGAGCTTCTGCGTCCGCTGGTGGGGGACGAGAAGGTCGACCGTGCACTCGAGCGCTGGTTGACCCAGGAACTCGCGGGGCTCAGCGGGCCCGGTGGAACCCCGCCGCCGCGCGCCGCCGAGCTTGGCGTACAGGCGCTCTTGGCGACGATGTCCGCGGACGTCGAGGGGTTCTTCGAGGCCTTCGAAGGCTGCCTCGAGCGGGCGATCGGAGTCAGCACCGAGGTGGTTGAGAGCGCCTTCAACGCCCTCGCCCGTTGCGAACGCGGCCGCCTGGCGCTGACCGGATACCTCACGAGAGAGACCGAGCGCCGGACCCGGATCGAAGCGGCGTTGCACCTCGTCGGCTCCCCCCGCGACGGCGTGGGCGAACGGGCGGCACTCGAGATCGCGGCGGGCTACGGGGACGCGGACCGCGAGCTTCGGGCGCGCATGCTAGAGGCCCTGGAGTTCGCCTCGTCCGACACCGCGTTCGACTTTCTATCGAGCCTTGTCCTTTCGGATCGGACTTCTCCCGAGGAGCGCGCCCTGGCCCTGAGCACGCTTTCGAAGCTGGAGCATCCGCGGCTCTCTCAGGTCCTGGAGCGCACGGTTTGCAGCGCGGGCGACATCGAGATCCGGCTCATGGCCGCCCGTTGTCTGGGCCGGTCGGGGGAGCTGGAAGCGATCGATGTGATCCTGAGAACAATGGAGGTCGTGCAGGCGGACGTTCGCCTGGGCGACGAGGAGCGCCAGCTCCTGCGCTCCGAGCTGTTTCTTTCGATGGGGCGCACGGGCCGCTTCCCGGAAGGCTCCGAGCACCTGTTGCTCGACGCGCCGCTCGCCTCCGCCCGCACGGACCTGCATCGGCGTTTCCTCGGGCAGGAGCTCCCTTCCCCGGTCTTCTCCTGGCGGGCCGAGCTGCACCTCGCGGCCCTCCTGGCGGGCCAACGACGGGTTGGGGACATCCTCGAGCGCAGCCCGGGCTGGACCGGATTGGATGGGCGCCTGTTGGTAGCCCTGGGCGAGCGCGTGCTGGAGGGGGGGGAAGAGCCCGCGGCGCGCCGGCTCCTGGAGGCGGGCCTCGTCGCGCTCGCCGGCGAGGCCCGCCCGGATCCGGAAGTCCGCCTGCGAGCGCGCAGTCGGCTCCTGGGACTCGCCTGGCGCCAGGAGCGCTTTTGCGATGCCGAGCGCCTGGCGCGCTCCCTCGTTTGTGAGTATCGGGCGGGGGTTCTGCCCCGGGCGGCCTTTGCACAGGCCTTCGGTGTTTTCGAACCGCAGGCGGGCATCGATCCCCGGGGCCGCCTCGAGAGCGCCGTCCTGCAGGCCGGCGCCTGGCGCGCCCTGCAGGACGGCGAAGAGGAAGGTGCCCGCGAGTTGGCCCGCAGGGCCCGTGACAAGGCCGGCCATTCCCAACTCGCAGCGAAAGAACAGGAACGTTTGGAAGCGCGTCTGTAGCCGAAGGTAGGGTGAACCGACCCGGATCTCCCCGGATGTACGACGAAGAGTCCCGCCGAGTAAACACCATGTCTGAAACGACCCGAGAGATCCGACCCAGGAGTCGCGCAGCCCTGCTGGAGACTCCCGACGGAGCGTGCTTTCCCCTCGACGATGGCGTCGGGTTCTTGGCGCTCGTGGATCGCATGCGCTCCGACCCGGCCCTGAAGGTCGTCAACGCGGCGCGGATCTCCTACAACAAGGAGAAGCTCACCTTCGAGGAGGGAGATCGGAAGCTGGCCGGATTTCTGTGGGCCCACGGACATACCTCGCCGTACCGCCATTCGTTCTTCACGTTCCACTGGAAGGCGCCCCTGTTCGTATTCCGTCAGGCCTTCAAGTACCAGGTCGGCTCGACCTGGCGCGAGTACGCGGCGGACGGCCGGTCGATTTCCGTCGAGGCCTTCGACGTTATGTTCGACACCGACAAGGGGTGCAGCTGGAATGAGATCTCGGGACGCTACGTCCAGTGGACGCCCGAGTTTTACGTGCCCCTGCGCATGCGGGCGAACCCGTCCCACGGAAACAAGCAAGCCTCGGTGGAGCTGCCGCAGGATTTCGATCACGAGGGCGAACGCCGTACGATGATCGCCGAGTACGAGCGCGCCTTCGAGCTGTACGAAGAGCGCATCGCGCGCGGTGTCGCCAAGGAGATCGCACGCATTCTGTTGCCCCAGAACCTCTACACCCAGGCCTACTGGACCGTATCGCTCCAGGGGGTCCTGCACTTCCTGTCCCAGCGACTCAAGCCCGAAGCGCAGTACGAGATCCGGTGCTACGCCGGAGCCGTCTACGAGCTCCTGAAGGAGGACCTCGATCATCTCGGGATCGAGCGCGCGACTCTCGAGGCGGGGGGGTAGCATCGAACCGGGTTCCGTGCAGGCTGCTTGAGTCCACGGGCGCGGGGTCCTAATCGCAAGTCCCACGGAGTTTCCATGCGTTTGCTTGTTCTGCCTTTCCTCGCCCTTTGCACCGGCCTCGGAGCCGTTCGGACCGGGCTGCCCGCGACCCAGAAGGAGACGGCCGAGGACGGGGCGGAGCTTCTTCGCCAGGCCCTCGTGGGGACAGGGATCGAGCTCGATCCGAGCCGCGGACTGGTTTCGGTGCCGGCCGAGGTTCTGGTGCGAAACGATCTGCTCGAATACCTGCTCGTCGGAGAGCGTGGAGCTGCCCACGAGAGTCTCTTTCTGACCCATGTCAAGCCCAGCCTCTTGAACGCGGCGCTCCTGGCACTCGGCGTCGAAGCGGGGACGAATGCGCGCGCGGTCGAGAGCGACGGAGAGCCCGCGCGCATCGTGCCGCCCGTCGCCGGGGAGCACTCGGGATTGTTTCTCTACGTCGCCTGGCGGGAGGCCGGTGAGATCTATCTCTTTCGGGTGGAGGATCTCTTGACGAACCTCGAGACCGGTCGCGCGATGCGCCGCCACGCCTGGGTCTTTCTGGGGTCGCGCTTTGCGGCCGTCCGTGAAGGGCAGCCCCCCAGCTTCGTCGCCGATCTCGAAGAGAACCTGGTCAACAT
Source organism: Planctomycetota bacterium (assembly GCA_002683825.1). Classification (GTDB taxonomy): domain Bacteria; phylum Planctomycetota; class UBA1135; order UBA1135. The sequence goes on along the minus strand of NYUD01000061.1, from coordinate 107,941 downwards.
CACGTTCTTCTACCAGGGCAACACGCTCTTGACGGGGGCGCTGGAGGAATGCGTGAATCAATACATCTGGGCGCCGAACGGGTGGTTGATTCCTCCCCGGGGCCAGGAGGTCCGACTGCTTTTCGCGCGCCGACGCGTGACTCGTTTGCCCCCGGCCTGGGCCGAGGCTTTGCCGCTCGTCTCGAGAGAAGCTTCCAAGTAGATGTCCGGCTCCTTCGAAAGAACGCCGCGCTCCTCCTGGCGGGACAAGGACTTGCGCGGCCAATCGGAAAGGAGACCCGCGTCGGTCTCCTCCGTCGTGCACCGCACGCATCGCGCTCTGTCGATGGCGCGTCTCGGGGAGAGCGTGCTCCTCGGTCTTGCAGCGGCCTTCGTCCTCCTGGCGAGCGCCCTCAGGGTCGGTGTCGATCGCGCCGACGCCCAGGGGATTTACGTCGCCGGGTTCGGCGGACTCCTGGCTGCTTTGGCCTGGTGGCTGGAACACCGGACGGACGCGCGCCGGATCGCCCGCGCCCTCGACCGCAGATTGCGCTATCAGGGTGGGTTGGTCACGGCCTACGGGATCGAACGCTCTTCGGGAACAGGTGCGCCGGTGCGGGCGATGGAGCGGCTGGTGTGCGAGGCCGTGCTGGCGCGCCTGCGACCGTCGGAAGCGTTGCGGGCGATGTTCCCGCCGCTCTTGCTTCCGATCGTCGCGCCCGTCCTGGCCGCGGGTTTTCTGCTCATGACGCTCGAGGAAGCCAGGCCGGGGGCCACGCGGTCGGTCGATGTGAGCCGCCTCAGCAGCGCCATGGTCGAGGCGGTCGGGGCCCTGGGGGCCGACACTCTCGAGGCCCGTCAGAGCGGCCGCCTGGCGCCCGGAGACGCCGAGGATCTGCTGGGCCTGTGGAACCGGCTCAAGGACCTCGACCGCCGCCTGGAGGCGGGGCGGGAGGCGACCTCCGCGGAGTTCGCCGGGGCCGCCGAGGTCTGTCGCTCGATCGAGAAGGAGCTGTCCCGCCTGGTGAGGCGCACGGGTGGAGCCCCGGAGCTACGGGAACGCCTCGGAATCGCCCGAAACTACCTGGAGGCGGTGCGTAGCGGGTTGGGGGAGATTCCGGGGGGTGGGGCCCTTGCGGAGGGCCTTCGCGCTCCAAACGGGCTGCCGTCTTCGACCGGAGAGGGATCAAAGGGCACAATATCGGGCTCCTCTCTGCTGACCGAGGACTCCGCGAACGCTTCGACTCCCTTCGCCACGGCATCTGCGGTGGCGGATGAGTCCGGCAGGTGGGTCGCCGGCTCGGGGCCGTTTTGGCCCGCGGCCTACGATCTCCTGGTAGCTCGCTGGGTCGAGGCTCGCCGTAGCGTTCAGCAAGAGCATCAAGACCCTCGCAACTAACACACGAACCGGTTTGGAAGCAAAGGACAGCCCCCCCCTCGGCCTGTGGATGATCGGCGCGCGCGGTGCGATCTCGACGTGCGTGGCCTACGGCCTGTCCGGATTGCGCCAGGGGCTTCTGGAACCGGTCGGGCTGACCACGGAATGCTCCCCCCTGAATCGCATGGATCTGGCCGGGATCGACGCCATCGTTTTGGGCGGTCACGAGATCGCCGAGGCCGGGTCGACGGCCGTTGCCGGCGAACTGGTTCGGGCGGGCGTCCTGCCCGCGGAAGTGGTGGCCGCCGGCAGCGGCGATGCCGCCGCCTTCGACGCCTCGATTCGCCCGGGCATCCTCGACCTGGCGGAAGTGGGGCGTGCAGATCTGGATCCTGCCGCGGCCTCCATGGGGGGCGCCTCTCCACGCGCCAAGGTCGATCGACTGCGCGAGGACATCGAGAGCTTCCGGAGGGAGACCGGCGTCGGGCGTGTCGTCGTCGTCTACCTGGCCAGCGCGGAGCCCGCCATCGAAGAGTCTCCCCACTGGAACGACCTGGCTGCGTTTGAAAAGGCGCTGGATGGGGAGGGCGAGTTTCCGGCATCCAGCCTCTATGCCTATTCCGCTTTGACCGCCGGTTGTCCGTTCGTCAACTTCACGCCGAACCACGGCTCGAGCATCGAGGCACTGCGCCAGCTGGCGATCGAGCGGGGGCTTCCCCATTGCGGGAACGACGGCAAGACCGGCGAGACCCTGCTCAAGACGGCCCTGGCCCCCATGTTTCAAAAGCGCGCCCTGCGCGTCCTGGCCTGGCAGGGCTACAACATGCTGGGCAACCGCGATGGCGAGACCCTGCGCGATCCTCTTCGCCGTGCCAAGAAGTGCCGCAACAAGGACGCCCCGTTGCACCAGATCCTGGGCGATGACCGGACCCATACCCAGGTGGGCATCGACTTCGTGCCTTCTCTGCACGATTGGAAAACGGCCATGGACTTCGTGCACTTCGAGGGGTTCCTCGGCGCGAAGATGAGCCTGCAGTTCACCTGGGCCGGCAGCGACTCCGCCCTGGCGGCGCCGCTCGTGATCGATCTCGTCCGTCTGGCGGAATTCGCCGCGCGCAAGGGCGAGTCGGGCGAGATGCCCCAGACGGCCTGTTTCTTCAAGTCTCCACTGGCCGGTGGATCGCACGACTTCCACGAGCAACACCGCGAGCTGGTCAAGTACGCCCTGAAACACGCGACCTGATTTGTGCCGAGGGGTGTGCGACGGGCACCGCCCACCCCGCTTCAGCCGAACGTCTCGGTTTCCCACTCCGCGATGCGATCCAACAGGCCCACCAGCACTTCGGTGTCGGAACGGCCGCTGGACTTGCGCACGTGAAAGCCGTGGTCGGCGTCCTCGATGAGCTCGAGGGTGGCGGTTCCTGCGTAGCGTTCGAGCGCCGTCTGGAGCAGGTCGAGCCGGCACAGCTTGTCGCGCGTGCCTTGCAGGAAGAGGGCGGGCTGGGCGATGGCCGGGAAGTGTTCGCAGCGTATGCGCTCGGGCTTGCCGGGTGGATGGAGCGGATAGCCCAGGAGGACCAGTGCGGCCGCACTCTCGCCCTTGGCCGCCAGGTGGGTCGCCATGCGTCCACCGAGGGACTTGCCGGCCAGCAGGATGCGGCGATCCCCGACACGCTCTTCCAGGGCCCGCAGGGCGCGGGAATGGGCGTGCTCGAGAATTTCGGGCTTGTCGGGGAGGCGCTGGCGCTTTTCGCGAACGGCACGTTCGCGGTAGGGGTAGTTGAAGCGCAGGACGGCGAACCCACGACGGCAAAGGCCCCCTGCGACGCTCGCCATGAAGGGGGAATCCATCGAGAACCCCGCGCCGTGGGCGAGCAGGATGGCGCTTCCGCGTGAAGGGGGAGCGGCTTCCTCGAAGACGGCGGAGATCTCGGGGATCTTCGCGTTGTCGAGAGGGAGAGTGAGGCGTAGCTCTGCCATGGAGAGTGCGGGAAAGGAGCTTTTGGGCTGGGCCCCGGGCGACGCTAGGTTGGTGGGACTCCACGACCATGAAACCCCCCAAGCCGCCCAAGATCCAGACCACGACGCTCTGGTACCACCCGAGCCAGCAGTACTCCGAGGAGCCGATGGGCGATCCCCGCTATCCGGGACGGACACCGGCCTATGTGATCTGGAATCTGCTCGAACGCTACACGCGGGAGGGGGATCTGGTGGTCGATCCGTTCTGTGGGGGCGGGACCACCCTGGATGTGGCGGAGTCACTGGGGCGCAAGGGCGTGGGCTTCGACGTCGAGCCGCATCGCCCCGACATCACTCGTGCGGACGCCCGGGCACTGCCCCTGGAGAATGGCGTGGCCGACTTCTTCTTCATGGATCCGCCGTACTCGACCCACGTCGAGTATTCGGCTCGGGGGGAGTGCATCGGTAGGCTCGATGCCTTCGAGCCCCGTTACTTCGAGGAGCTCGAGCGCGTCTTTGCGGAGGTCGATCGCTGTCTTCGAAACCGCAGGTACCTGGCCGTTTATGTGTCGGACAGCTTCAAGAAGAAGAAGGGCTTCGTGCCGATCGGGTTCGAGCTCTTCGGCCTCTTGAGCCGGCGCTTTCGGCCGATCGATCACGTGGCCGTCGTGCGCGGGAATCGAAAGCTAGAGAGCCCGCGGTTTCACAAGAGCGCCGTCGAGGACAACTCCTATCTGCGAGGATTCAATCACCTCTTGGTCTTCAAGAAAGAGCGGTAAGGTCACTCCCGCTCGATGAAGACCTCGTAGGTAAGCTCGCCCTCGAAGCGATCTTCCTCTTCCAGTTCGAGTACCTCTTCGGTCTCGACGATGCGGGTGCGCGTGCGGGTCATTTCGACCTCGGCTTCCAGCTCGACCGAGAACAGATGGCCGTGATCGAGGTCCCACAGGATGACTCCCTCGATCCGGCGTGAGATGTCCAGGCCGTGGTCGACGTCGGCAGGACCTTCCGACTCCGTTGCGGAGGCGTCCGTTTCTATCTCGAGGTCGATGCGGATAACGGCAACGCGAACCCCGCCCTCCTCACGGACGTTCTCAAACGTCGCCTCACCCTCCCCGGTGAGGTTCTCGATCGTCTCCTGATTCAGCTCGCGCCGGTAGTCGGGGACTTCTTCCTCTTCTTCCTCGTCACTGAAGTCGAGCAAGCCACCGGGCCACATCAGGGGCAGGTAGACCCCTTCATCGATTTCCCACGAATCGCCGACCTCGACTTCGTCCTCGGGAAGAACGGCTCGCAGGTCCATGTCTTCCTCCAGCCATTCGAGCGTTTCGTCGTCCAGATCGCCATTCTCGTCGGCGGTCTCGATGGTGTAGTACTCGGCATCTTCGTCCCACTCGAAACGCAGGCTGCGGCCCTCCAGGGCGCTGGTCGAGAGTTGCTCGGACTCCTCTCCGTTCGCGGTCACCGTGGCTTCCTGGGTGAGCTCGTCGAAGGTGCGCACGATTTCGGTCGGACGGTTGTCTTCTACCCCGACCAACTCGTCGGTGACCTCGATCGTCTCGACCGAGGAGATTTTGAGTTCGAGCTCGTTGAGCTCGAGCTCGTCGCCGTCAAGGGTCGCCGTGTAATCGACAAGATCCATGTCGACGGTGGCGACGAAACTCCGCGTGAGGACGGTCCCTTCCTCGGGCTCGAATACCAGTTCGGGGCCGGTCGTGGCCAGGGTCGTCGCCAGGAAGAAGGGGGCTAAGAGGAGAAGAGTCGTCTTCATGCCAAGTCCGGGCCGGGAGGGCTAGGGTAGGCTCGGTTGCGTCGATTCCACCCAGGGCTTGGAATCAACCCTCCCCGTTATCGGTCGAATCCTTGATATCCCCGAAGTCGAACGTCTCCGTGGCCTCTCCGGGGACTTCCGGCGCGACTCTCTCGGGGGCTACCGCGGGTTCGGGCAGCTTCGCCAGCAGATCCTCCATGCGCTTGGAGATGGCGTCCGCCTTGTAGGAGGGCAGGGCATAGGCCCAGAGAGCGTGGCGGGTGGCCATCTCCTCCGCCTCCGCCCGAATGGCCTGGGGGTCCGGGGTGCCGGTGGATAGCTCGTCGGGGCTCGCTTCGGCCGCTTCTTCGTCTTCCGTCTCCTCGGCGGGCTCGGGAGGAGCCGGCGGGGCCTCGTAGCTCGTCCGGAGGCGGGCCCATGTCTTGTCGTCCGCGCGGGCCATCTCGATCGTGAGCACCAGACCGTCGTGGCAGAGGTAGCGTGCCTGGACCAGGGGCTCGGCCTGAAAGTCGATTTCATCGGCCGGGCGCACTTCGTCGAAGCTCAACGACGATAGCGCGGTCGCGATGCCGTTGGCGACACTCTCGTGACTGAGTTCGCGGCCGGGAGGGAGGTTCTTGACCCGAAACTGGGTGTGATTGTCTTCGTCGCGGCCCAGCTCGAGGATCTCGCCGTCGGCGTGGGTGATGGTGACTTCTTGGATGCGGTCGTTCTCGAGTCTGAGCGCGACGGTGTCGATCCAGGTCCGGATCTCGGGCTCGGCATCGATCTTGCCGTCGCACAGATAGACCCGTTCCTCGCCCGTACGCCGTACGTAGGTGATGGGGTTTCGGCCGCGGAAGGTGGTCTCTCCCAGGATCACGGATGCGAGTTCGTTTCCCGACGCGTCAGCGACGGTGATCCGTCTCGACGTCGAGCCCTCGGCTTCGGGCTCGGTCACGCCCAACTTCTCGAAGTGGGTGGGCTTGTTGGTCTTGCGTTCCTGGATCGCCATGTTGGCGAGACGGACCACGGCCTTTTTCACCGGTTCGTACTTCGCGGGGTAGCCGCCGATGCTGGAGACGAGCCATTCGTTGGGGTCTTCGTCCGAGCGTTCGAGCGTCAGGGTTTCCCCTTCCTTCATGATGCTGAACGTGGCGACGTCGTTGATGCGATCGTCGAGACCCTCGAAGAGCAGTCCCAGATCTTCGGGCCCGCCTTGCGCTTCCCCTTTCTGCAGCGTCACCGCCACCGCGATGGCAGCGCCTGCCGTGACCAGCGCCAGGCCTAACAGTCCTTTTGTCTGCATCTTTCTCGTTAGCTCCGCTTCCGATTACGGGTGAGGAAAAAGCCCATCGAACAGAGCACCAGAGCCGGCATGGCCAGGATGTTGGCCCACTTCAGCCGGGTACCCAGGGCTTCTACGTCCTTTCGCAGGTTGTGCTTCACATCGCGCAGTTTCTTGCGCGTCTCCAGTTGCTCGCCGCGCGCCCTGCGGATCTCCTCGCGCTGGGCGGCCGTCACCAGCTCGCCGTTGGCATCGCCCCGTTCGCCCTCCAGTTCATCCAGACGGCTCTGGATGTCGCGCAGGCGCCGGTCGAGTTCCTGCTCTTCCGCGAGGAAGTGCTGTTCGGCTTCGCGCCGGATCTCATCGACCCGACCGAATGGCCGCGAATGTTCGCCGCGGGCCCGGATCGAGGTCAACTCGCTGCCCCCCAGGAGGTTTTCGAGGGAGCTGACCAGAAAGTCGGCGTTCTCGCTCACCATCCGACGCAGGGCCATCCCCGTGCCCGGGATGCGCTGGATCTGGATCCAGTGGTGGTCGGCCAGCATGTCGGCGTCGGCGACCACGATGGCGTTCAAGGGCGCGACCGAGGCGGCGAGGTGATCGCCGTCGACGGAGGATTGCTCCGCTTCCCCCTCCGCAACTTCGGGTGCTGAGGGGTTGCCGTCGGGGAAGGCCGTCTTGACATCACCGGTGACGCGTGCCGCCAGCGTCAGCTTCTCGTAGCCGGGTACGAAGTTGGTGAACATCTCGGAGTAGTTCGGGAACTTGATGCGACCGACGTCCAGCTCCGAGGCATCCTCGGTGGTTTGAACCAGGGGCTGGAAGCTGGTCGTCGCGTCCGGTGTCGCTCGCAAGGCTCCGGCGACCGAGAAGCGCATCGTCTTCAGGGTGCTCATGACCGGATCCTTCTCGGCGAAGTCCTCTTCGCCCATGCCCAAGAAGTAGACGATGGGCAGGACTTCCTGGCCGACGGTCGCGCGTAGCGCACGGGTGCGATCCCCGACGAATTTCTGGTTTGCGAGCTCGATCCCCCAGGCTCCGAAGAGCTTTTCCAAGTCGGAGCCCTTCTCGGCCTGGAACCTGGCGAACTGGGGATTGGTTCCCGGCGGAACGTCGCCCGGGTCGATCTCGCAGTAGGGGTCCACGAAGACCATCAGTGGTTTGCCCTGCAGCGCCCACTGGTCGATGGCGTAGAGGGCGGGGTCGGAGAATCCGCGGGGGTGCACCACACACAACATGTCGAGGTCGTTGGAGATCTCGCCGGAAGCGGCGTCCAGGACCTCGACGTCGAAGTATTGGCGCAGCTCATCCAGGATCTGCCAGGCCTCGGACGGCGGCTGCTCTTGGAAGGGGTTGGCTTGTGGGGGCGGACCGCCCACCAGCTCGATCGCTGAGAGGATGCCGAGGCGCTTCTTGTTCGGGTGTGCCAGGGTCCAGATCAGACGCGACAGGTCGTACTCGAGAAAGCGCTCCTTCGAGGGGGAGGGCTCGAAGAACGGGTGGACCTCACGATCCCCGGTTTCGTTCGTTCCGACCAGGCCGAAGTAGAGCTGTTCGCCGCTCCCGATGCGCACACCCTGGACCCCTTCCTGAACGGCGCGGTCCTCCTCTTCAGAGAACGGCTCGGGGTTGATCTCGATCAGCGTGATCTTGCCCGGGGAGGCGCGCACGTACTCCTTCAAGAGGTTGCGAACGCGCTGGGCGTATTCGGCCACCTGGGGTAGCTCACGGCCGATGTCCTTCGAGAAGTAGAAGTAGAGCGTGAGCTCCTCCTCCTGGTTCGCGGCGATCGCACGGGAGCCTTCCGTCAAGGTGTAGAGCCCGTCTTGGGTCATGTCTCCGCGGACCGACCGCAGAGAAGTGTTCGCGAGAACGTTGACAGCCAAGAACAGAACCAGCGCCAGCAGCGCTCCTACGGTCAAGGTGAATGCGTGTTTCATCGTTCTCGGTTTCCCGACTATTCGGCTTTCTTGGCGTCGAGGAAGAGGGCGTTGAGGAACAGGGAGAAGATGATGAGCGACCCGAAGAAGGCCGCTGCGCGCGCTTCGACCAGGCCGCGAGAAAGGCCGTCAAAATGCGTGTAGAAGCTGAGAGAGGCCATGGTGTCGATCAGGAAATCGGGCATCCAGGTCTGCATGGCGTCGATCGAAGGGGGGAACCCGATCAGGAAGAAGACCAACCCGAAGAATGCGGTGATGATGAACGCGACCACCTGGTTTTTGGTGAGCGCGGAGACCGCCGACCCGATCGCGATGAAGGCTCCCGCCATCAAGAAGCTGCCTACATAGCCCGAGAAGATGACCCCGTGATCAGGGTCCCCCAGGTAGGCGATTGTGATCCATAGAGGGAACGTCAGTGCGATCGCGATCGCCGCGAAGGCCCAGGCGGCGAGAAACTTGCCGGTCACCGCCTGTCCGATCGTGACGGGCAACGTCATCAACAGTTCGATCGTTCCCGTCTTGCGCTCCTCTGCCCACAGTCGCATCGAGATGGCGGGCATGAAGAGGATGAAGAGGATCGGCATCCAGTTGAAGAACGATGCCAGGTCCGCCTGCTGGTTCTCGTACAACCCGCCATACCAGAAAGTAAGCGTGTTGATCAGGAGCAGGAAGAAGACGATGAAGATGTACGCGACGGGGGTGAGGAAGTAGCCACTCAGTTCGCGTTTGAAGATCGTCAGTACGTGCTTCACAGCTCACCTCCGCCGGTGTTGGCCGTTTCTTTCTCTTGCTGGGTCTCTTCCGCGGAGGCCTGCGTCGGCTGTGGCGTTCGGTGGGAATCGCCGATCGGCGCCTCGGTGCTCGTCAGCGACCGGAAGACCCAGTCCAGGCGGTTCTTTTCCACCGAGCTGGGAGCTTTGGCTTCCAGTTCCGTGGGCGTTCCGTCAAACACGACTCGGCCCTTGTCGATGATGATCGCGCGGGTGCAGACCGCCTCGACCTCTCCGAGGATGTGGGTCGACAGCACGATCGCCTTTTCCGGTGCCATCTCGCGAATGAGCGAGCGCACCTCGTGCTTTTGGTTGGGATCGAGACCGTCGTTGGGCTCGTCGAGAATCAGGACATCCGGATCGTGAAGGATCGCCTGGGCGAGCCCGACGCGACGCTTGAAACCCTTCGAGAGCGTTTCGATCGGCTGGTGGACGACGCTCTCCAGGTGCACTCGTCGCACGACCTCGGCGATGCGTCGATCGCGTTCGGCCCTGGAGAAACCGCGGATCTCTCCGACGAACTCGAAGAAGGACCGCGGGGTCATGTCGCTGTAGGCCGGAGCGCCCTCCGGCAGGTATCCGATCCGGGACTTGGCGGCCACGGGTTCGGAGGCGACGTCGTGTCCGCAGACGGAAATCTTGCCATCCGTGGGCGTGACGAATCCCGCGATCATCTTCATCGTGGTGGACTTGCCGGCTCCGTTCGGGCCGAGGAAGCCCAGGACTTCGCCCCGGCCCACGCTAAAGCTGGCGTTGTCGACTGCTTTCAGGGAGCCGAAATGCTTCGAAAGGCCCCGTATCTCTATCATCGTTCCCATAGGTCTTCGAACCGACAGTCGTCGAGGAAGGTGACGCGGTGAATGGGTTGTGCCGCGGTGGATCATGAACCGCGGTCAGCCGAGAGCCGGCTCGAGATACGCAGCTTCTCGATAGGCCATCGGAAACCGCATTTTCTAGTGTCCACGCCCTTTCCCCGCAAGCCTCCTCCCGGATCTGCACACGAGCACTACGGAGCAGGGTTCGGGCTGTTGGTGGGAGCTGGCCTCCTGGAGGGCGGGCGGAGCGGGCTCCTAGAGCCCCATGATGTGGTAGCCCGCATCCACGTAGATCGTGGAGCCTGTGACCCCCCGCGAAAGGGGGCTTGAAAGGAATGCGCAAACATCGCCGACCTCGTCCGCGGTGATGTTGCGGCGGAGCGGAGCACGCTCGGCGATGGTGTCGAGAATCGCCGTGAACCCGTCGATCCCGGACGCCGAGAGGGTTCGAATCGGCCCGGAGGAGATCGCGTTGACGCGGATGTTCTGCGGACCCAGATCGTAGGCCAGGTAGCGAACGCTCGCCTCGAGCGCGGCCTTGGCGACACCCATGACGTTGTAGTTGGGGATCACCCGCTCCGAGCCGATGTAGGTCAGGGTGGTGATCGAGCCGCCCTTCTCCGCCATCAACGGGATCAGGCGCCGGGACATGGCCGGAAGCGAGTAGGCCGAAACCTCCTGGGCGATCTGGAAGCCCTCGCGCGAGGTCTCGAGGTAGGTGCCCTTGAGTTCTTCACGCTTGGCGAAGGCGACGCCGTGGACGAACGTGTCGAGGCTTCCCAACCGCTCTCCGATGCCGTCGATCAGCCGGTCCATTTCGTCGGGCATCGTGACGTCGCAGGCCAGGACGGTTTCGATCTCCAGCTCTTCGGCCAGCTTGCGCACCGACGCCTCCAGCCTTTCGGAGGCGAAGGTGAGGGCCAGCTGCATGCCTTCCCGGCGTAGAGCCTTGGCGCAAGCCCAAGCCACCGAGCGCTTGTTCGCGACGCCCAGTACCAAGCCCTTCGTGCCTTCCAAGAATCCGCCCACGTCCATACCTCCCAGGGAGTCTTTTCGTCGGTTCCGCGCCACCTGTGCGCCGAATGCAAGCCGCCGTAGATATCCGCTCGCCCCACGGGACTCAAGCGGGGACGGGTCCTCGCCTGTGGAAAACCTGCGCGGGCGGAGCGTTTTCGAATCGCCGAATTCTCCTTTGCCGTGGGATCGGAGGCGCGTGCGGAAGGGCGTGACGCCCCGTTCCCGGCGGATCCGCACGAATCGCGGCGCCGCTCTTCCACGGTCCCAGGAAGTGGCGCTAGACTGCCGGAAACCCTGCCCGTCGTCTTCTTTCTCGTTCTCCTTTCCTCCCGTGAGGAGTGCTTCCGGTGAGAGATCGTCCGAGCGACGTGGTGTTTTCCGACCGTGTTTCCGAGTCCTCGAAGGCTTCGGACTTGGCCGGGCTCTTGCTCGTGGGAGGTTCCGACGCCGTCCTGAAGCGGATCGTTCCCTCCGATCGCCTCGGTCTGCGTGCCCTCCTCGTCGTTGAGCTTCGGCGGCGGGCGTTCCTCCTCGATATCGAACGCCTGCTCGAGCGGCTGTTTGCCGTGGTGGCCTATCGCGCCGTTTCCTGGCGTGGCGAACCCCGGCTCTCTCGTTTTCTTCGGGATTGCACCCGCGAGGCCATCGAGTCGGCCCTGGAGGATTCGGATTCAGGACCGGCGAACGGCCCCTCCGCCCTGGTCCACCAGGACGTCTTCACGGTTCTGGCGAGGCCCCTGGGGCTCGCGCCCCAGGCGATGCGCGTCTCGTGCGCCGCCTTCAACCGGCGCGATCCGCTCGAGCGTGAGCTCTTCGTTCGCATCCTGCTCGAGGGCGCCTCGCCCGACGCCGTGGCGACGGAGCGCGCTCTGGGCGTACTCGAGGTTTTGCGCAGTTTGCGTCGGACGATCGATGATCTCGTCGAGGGTGTTCCCGCACCGACGATTCCCCCCATGAGCTTCCATTCCTGAGGTTTTCCGTGCACGAACCCCGAACCCAGAGAAACGACACCGTGCGAAGGCAGGCTCGTTCCCACACCGAACTCCTCCGGCGCGCACGCTGTGAGCTGGAGCACGTTCATCGTCAGGAGATCGTGCGCCTCTTCCGTCAAGCCGCGGCCATCGCTTCGAGCGCCCGAGTCGAGGGGGATCGATGCCACCCCTTGCTCACCCCTCTGCGGCGCCCACCGACGTTGTGCGCCTGGAAAGGGCGCGTCGCGGATGCCCTCGACTGGGAGGGCCGGCGGGGGAAGGTCTCCGCCTCGGGCCGGGTTCTCTCGCTGTTGGCAGAGACTCCGTTACAAGGCTGGCCCGGCCCGACCTCCCTGGTTCGCTTTGGATTGCGGCTCGGCGAGACCGAAGCCCTGCGCCTGGATCTCGGCTTCGCGCGGCTCACCGATGGCGAACCGGTCCAGGCTCGGGTCGTTTTTCGCGAATTGCTCGCCCGCCTCAGGCACCCACGCCAGCCGTGGCTGATCTTCGAAGGGCTTTCTTTCGCGGAGTTTCTGGCGGGGAATCACGGGTGCGCTCTGGCCGCCATCGAACGCGCGGCGGACGATCCGCGGTGTCGTGTTTGTACGATCATCTACGCCCTGGTCTTCGCCTTCCTGTCGGGCCAGCCCGAGGACTTGGGGCGCGCCGCCGCCCGGCTCGAGCTGATGGTCGATGGGACGGCCCCGGAGTTTCAGGCGACGTTTGCCCGCATCGCACGCTGGGTGCGGAGCGATCGCAGTCCACGCGTGAGCTCGATGAGAGTGGCGCGTTCCTTTGCTGAGGATCTGGATGTGCGCTCGCCGGTGGGGCGGGTGCTCGGGCTCGTGGGGGTACTGGTTTCTTGAGGACGAATCATCGGGTGAAGGGGCCCATGCAATCCCAGGAGCGGTTGTTGGATGAGCTGTGTGCGGGTTACTCGGAGGCGAAGCGCTTCAAGCTGCAGCGCGTGCTGACCTTGATCCGGCTTCTGCGGGATGACGCCCACGGAGGCGGGCGTGAAATCGCGGGACAATGGGAGGGGGTTCGAAACGAGCTGGAGACTTTTTCGACCCGGCGCGCCGTCGCGTTGCTCGAGGTCCTGGTCCTGCACGTCCTGGTCGAGCTCCTACCGACGGACACTTTCCTGGATCCAGGACCGGTGCGTCTTTCCTGGCACGGAGCCTGGAACCAGCTCGAGATTCTCCGCGCTCGAGATCCAGGTCTGCCCGAGGTGCCCCGGCCGGGCGAGGCCCGCGAACAGACCTTCGACAGGCTGCTCGAGGCCCTGCAAGAGCGCGGCGCCGGGGCGGTGACGCTGGGGCGCTTGCGGGCGATGCGCGCCCACCTCGACGGACCGGAAAAAGCGCAGGAGGCATGGCGCGCGGTGCTCGCGGTCCTGCGCAAGGAAGGTGAATCCGGGCCACCGAACCCGCGTGCGGTGACCGCAGCCCTGCGGGGGCTTTGCGCGGCCACCTTCGAGCGCTGCGACGCGCGGGCCGTGCGCGATCTCTGCGAACGCAGCCCGGCGCTCTTCGATCCGGAACTCTCCTGGATGCACGTCTGGGCGACTCTTCTCTGCGGAGAGGAGTCACGGGCCCGTGACCTCGCCCGCGATCTCGAGCCCTTTGGCGGCCCGTTGCCTTCCTCACTGGAAGAACTGCGCGGTCGCCACGGCCCGTGGGCGGATCTTCTACCCGGTCGGGCCCGGGGTCAGGGGACGAAGCCGCGGGAGCTTGCTTGCGACTCGCGTCGGCGCTTTTCGGCAGCCGTGTTTGCCGTCTTCGCCCTCGATGAGCGGGAACGCCTGGTGGTCCTTGCCCTGGACTCGAGCCCCGGCCTCGGAGACGCACCGCTCGAACGCGCGCGCGAACGCGGAGGGGCGTGGCGCCGCATCGGCGAACCCGAGCACGAGCTTCTTTCCACGGCGCAGAGCGTCTATCGCCTGGCGGCGATGGAAGGTCGTCCGCGTTCGCGCCTGCGCGGTGCCCTCGGGAGCGGGTCGGCCGCTTTGGTCCTGGTCCCCATCTGGGATGGGGACCACGAGGTGGCCGGGTGGGTGCACCTGGAATGCGAGCACGCGCTCTTGCCTTCGGAGGCCAGGCTCGCGAGCGTGGCCCGGGCCTGGCGGACGAGGGTGGCGGAGGTAGGCCGAAGCCTCCCTCGCCCCGGCGCGGAAGCGGAGACGCTTTCCGCCCGCCCCATGCCCTCGGAAAGGCAGAAGGCCGCGCGCCGGCTCATCGAAGGCCTGGGCCTGAAACTCGCCCGTCGGCGCGTCCTGCTTCTGGAGTACGACGGCGAGACGGTTGAGCCTGCACTGGTCTCTGCCGTGGGACAGGCGTTCGTCGGGAGTCCCGACTGCGGCGGTGGCCGGCGGGCCCTGGCCCGGGCTCGGCGCACCCGAGGGGCGGTCTTCTTCGACCGGCCCGGCAGCGCCTCGGGCGGCTCCCTGGGATGGCACGCGGAGGCTCGTTCGGGAGCTGTGGTGCCCCTCGAGATCCATGGCCGCAGGATGAGTTTTCTCGTGTGCGAGAGTACGCGGCGGGGGGACCAGCCGCTGCGTGAGGAAAGGGTACGAGGGATGCTGGCTGGGCTCGCGAGGGAATGGAGGGCGGCCTGTTTCCGGGACGCACATCGGGAGCGCCATGGCTTCGAGCCGGCCTTCGATCCAAACGCCAGGTTCTGGTCGACCCGAGCACTCGAGCTGCGGGCGCTCGCGACGGCGCAGGAGCCCATCTGCATCGTCGGCCCCGCGGGGGCCGGAAAGGAGTTTCTGGCGCGTTACCTAGACTTCGAGGGGGCGCTTCGCGACACGCCGATGCGTGTCGTGCGTGCCGAGGGGCTCGACGTGGGTGACCTTCGGGAACTGGCAGCAAAGAGCCTGGAGGGCCCCGGGGAGTGTCGTCCGGGTCTTTGCGACGGAGAGCGGCTGTTCCTGCTCTCGCGTGAGCCCGTCGCATCCGTTCTCGAGCGCCTGCCCATGCCGCGGCCACTCTCCGAGGTCCTGGAACGTACGGCGGTCGAGATCCCACCGCTCGCGGATCGGCGCGACGAGATCCCCGGCCTGGTGCTCGCCCTGGCGAAGCGCTTCGCGAACGCGCAAGGCGCGGAGCCCGTGCGCTTCAGCGCTCGGGCCCTGGAGCTCTTGTGGCGCCAACGGTGGCCGGGGAACCTCTCCCAGCTGTCCGGTCTCCTCTACAAACTTGCACTGAGCTTCCCTGGCGAAGAGGTCTCCGCGGAAGCGATCCGCCACCTCGGCCACGGCTTTGCGAAGAAGCTGCGACTGCGTATGCCCTCCTTGCGTCCGCGACGTCTCGACCTGGAGCTGGCCCTCTCCTCGAGCCGCAATGCCTGCGGCACCCGGAACAAGACGGGTGCAGCCAGATGGCTGGGCTGGGATCCCGACACGTTGACGCGGCGGCTCGAAGAGCGTGGACTGGCAGAGCACGAGGCGGGCCCCAAAAAGTGAGGGGCGCCAGCCGTGTCCCGTGCTGGCGCCCCTCGTGTCCATCTCCCTACGCGGAGACTTCCCTCGACCACGGCCCCCCCGGGCGTGGGCGAGAGTTCTTTATGGTGGCTCTTTGGCTGGCCTCACAGGATCCATAACGGCTGAACCTCCGTCGGTAATCCAGTATTCCCCGATACTTCCTTCATCAGATAGCCGGTTATCCCAATTTTGGGAATGATACGCTCCAGACCTTTCGTCGTAACTGCAAAAGAGGCCCGTGACGGGGGGTGCTCGCGGGTTCCCCTGTTCGTGGCCGCTCTGGTGATCTTGGCGGTTTTTTGGGCTCTGCGCGGAATGGGAACCTGGCCCGAGGCACGGGGAGAGGTCCAGCTCGCCCTCGGGATCGCCTCCTTGGCCTGGATCTTCGCGGTACGGGTTGCGAGGCGTGTTCCCGACACGCCGGGGACGGGCCTCTTCGTGGTGGTCGTGGCCCTGGGCCTGAGATTCCTGGCCCTCGGGGCGGTCCCGGCGCTTTCCGACGACGTGTATCGCTACGTCTTCGAGGGCGGGCTGGTGGCCGAAGGGCAAAGCCCCTACGTCGAGGCGCCGGCCGATCCCGGCCGGAAGAGGGAGCGCGAGCTCTGGCCCGAGGTGTACTCGCTCGTCAACCATCCCGAGGTCTCGGCCGCCTATCCACCCCTCACGGAGTACGTCTTCGGGGCGGTCGTCAGCGCTGCCGGCGGGCCGGAGGCGAAGGGGGGAGAGCGGGCGGTTCGTTTCTTCCGCGTCTTCTTCGCGACCTGTGACCTTCTCGTGCTCGGCCTCTTGTGGCGCCTCTTCGCAAAGCGCCGGATTCCGAAGGCCGGTCTCTGCCTCTGGGCCTGGAGTCCACTCGTCGTGATCGAGTTTGCGGGCTCGGCTCACTTCGATGCCCTGGGCATCCTTCTGTTCGTCGCTGCGCTGGTGGTTTTCGAGACGGGCGAGTCCGGGAACGCTAGAAGCGAGGCGGTCGCGTTCGTCCTGCTCGCGCTCGGCTGCGCGGTCAAGTTCTTGCCGGTGGTGGCGCTTCCCTTTCTCCTGCGCCATGGCGAACGTCCAGTCCGCGGGTTGCTGATCTTCGTCGCGACCCTGCTCTCCACCCTGGCAGGCCTCTTCGTCCTGGAGGGTGGGGTCGGTGGGTTGACCCGAGGCCTGGGCGTGTACGCCTTGCGCTGGGAGTCCTTCAACATCCTCTTCCCCGTCGTCGAGGCCCCTTTCGGGGCGCTCTTCGCGAGGGACGGTGGCTGGTTCGATGCGCGCCGTCTCGCACGCCTCGCGATCGGCGCGATCTTTCTCGTGCGCGTGGCCTATCTGTGGCGGCGGAACGAGCGCCCCTTCGAAGCTGCGCGCGGCCTGATCGCGCTCTTTCTGGTGCTGACACCCACGCTCCACCCCTGGTACCTCACCTGGATTCTTCCCCTGTTGGTCTTGCAGCCCTCCGTAGCCTGGATTCTCTTCCTGGGCGCCGCCCCGTTGCTCTACTGGCCGCTGACCGAATGGCGGGCGATCGGGGAGTGGCGTGAGCCGGGTTGGTTGTGGTTCGCTCTCGGCGCTCCATTCCTGATGGTCTGGATGGTCGAGGAGTGGTGGCGCCGCGACTTCGTTCGGAAAGTGCCCAAATGAAACCGGAAGACTTCGACTATGACCTGCCGCCCGAGCGCATAGCTCAGATGCCGGCTCCCCGACGGGAGGGAGCGCGGCTTCTCGTTCATCGGCGCGGAGCGGATACGACCGCCCACCGGCGCATCGCCGACCTGGCTGACTGCCTGCGTCCCGGCGACCTTCTGGTCATGAACGACACGCGTGTCCTGCCCGCGCGCCTCTTCGGCCGCCGCAAGAGCGGAGCGCGGGTCGAGTTCCTTTTTTGCGAGCCCACCGCCGAGCCCGAGGTCTGGACCGCGCTCTGCAATCCGGCGGGCAAGCTGCGTCCGAAGGAGGAGTTGCTTCTCGCCGGGGGGGCTTTGCGTGCGACCCTGGTGCGCCGGCCCGAGGATTCCACGGGGCGCCCGGGGCGGCAGTGGTGGGTGCGGCTCGAAGACATCGGCGACGGGACGAGAGGTGTGCCCAGCATGCTCGAGCGGTACGGGAGCGTTCCCCTGCCTCCCTACATCGAGCGCGACCCGGCTGAGAAGGCATCGGCGGGAGATCGTGAGCGATATCAGACGGTGTACGCCCGGCACCCCGGGGCCGTCGCGGCTCCGACCGCGGGCTTGCACTTGACACAAGAGCTCCTTTCCACCCTGGAAGCCTCGGGCGTCGAGTGCGCCTTCGTCACCTTGCACGTGGGTCCCGGCACGTTCCAGCCGATTCAGTGCCGGGCGATCGAGGATCACCGCATGCACTCGGAACGCTTTGAGATAGCGGGCGAGACCGTGGACGCCATCGCGCGCACGAAAGAGCGGGGGGGGCGCGTCGTCTGTGTCGGCACGACGAGCGTTCGAGTTCTGGAATCGGTGGCGGCGGAAGGGGAGCTGCGAGCCATGGAGGGACGCACGTCGCTCTACGTATACCCCGGGTACGAGTTCCGGGTATGCGACGCGATGCTCACCAACTTTCACCTGCCGCGCTCGAGCCTCCTGGTTCTCGTGAGCGCCTTCGCGGGCAGGGACCGGATCCTTCGCTTGTACGAAGAGGCGATCGAAACGGGATATCGTTTTTACAGCTACGGGGATGCGATGCTCTTGGTTTGAGCGTCCCTATCCGCCGAGGACGTCGGCCATTCCACGGGCGGTTCGGGCCGGATCCTCGGCGCACAGAAGCGCGCTCGAAACCGCGGCTCTGCCGACCTCCGCGATCTGGGCGATGTTTCGAAAGTCGATCCCTCCGATCGCAAACACGGGCACCCCGCTCGCCTGGGAAGCGATCCAGGCCGCCTCCGGGCCCAGCCCCTGGCTGTATCCCTTGGTGGTGCTGGGGAACACCGGGCCGAAGCCCAGGTAATCGACCGGACGATCCTGGGCCGCCGCCACCTGGTAGGCCGAATGGGTCGACAACCCGACGAGCGCTACGTCCCCCAGGAGTTCCCGCGCTTGCTCGGGCGTGCTGTCCTCGGTTCCCAGGTGCACCCCCGCGACGCCCTCCTCCTTCAACGCCAGCGCCACGTCGATCCGGTCGTTCACGATCACGAGGGGGGCGTGTCCGCTCCCCCGCACGCTCTCCAGGACGCGAGCCGTCCAATCGTAGAGTTCCCGGGCCGGCGAGCTTCCTTGCCGGGGGTCTTTCACCCGCACCTGGATCACGTCCACCAGCGCCAGGAGAGAATCCAGCACTCCAAGAGGCTCGCCGCCCCGACAAACCTCCGGTGTGAAGATCAGCATCAAGCGCGCATCGCCCAATCGCACGCGCAGCTCGGTTCTTCGGTCGTCGGCCACCGCTCGGTTTCCGCGCGCTAGCCGGGGGCTAGCAACAGCTTTCGTCGTCGCATCCGGGGGCGACGTTTTCCCGGATCACGCCCGTCTTGGTTTCCCGGGGATCGCGGCGACGGGTAGTGCTGCAGGCAAACACACCGGCGTCCTCGGTCGCAATCTCGGCCAGGGGAGGGATCGGCAACATCGATGGGGCATAGGGCTCGCTGCGCATGATGCCGAAGGTCTTGCGGCAGACCGCGGATCGTTCCCCGCGCCGAAAAACATGCCCGTCGTCATCGATCACCTGTTTCCACGGGCCCTTGTAGATCACCGCTTCGTTGTGCTCGTAGCAGGCGCCCTCCTTGCCCTTGTGGGCCACGACGGTCATGGAGCGAAACTCGGTCCCCTCGACGATGGCCCAGGCCTTTTCCTGGTAGGCGACGATCTCCACCCCGTAGAGCCCTGCGTCGGAGAAGGCCTGCAGGAAGCGGTCCTCGCGCATGGCTCCCGAGATACAGCCGGACCACAACTCGGCGCTTCCGCGGAGTTCTTCGGGAACATCCTGATCGCTGACGATGTCGGAGATCGCACAGCGGCCGCCGCGCTTGAGGACGCGGTGGATCTCGCGGAAGAGCTTCTGTTTGTCGGCGTTGTCGATCAGGTTCAAGACGCAGTTGGAAAGCACCAGATCGATCGAGCCGTCGGCGATCATCGGTTCCTCCTTGCGCAGCCTCTGGGTCTCGGCTTCGAGCGCAGCGAGATCTGCGAGGTTTCGGACGGGATGTTCGGCGAGGAAGGCCCCCAGCTTGTCGCGATCCAGTGCGAGGTCCTGAATCACGCCGTTTTGAAACTCGGTGTTCTTCCAGCCGATGCGTCTCGCGATCCCGTCCTGATGGCTGCGCGCCAGTTCGAGCATTTCGGGGGTGGTATCCACACCGATGACGTGCCCCTTTTCGCCGACCAATTGGCTCGCCATGTAGCAGATCTTGCCCGCGCCCGAGCCCAGATCGAGCACGCGGTCGCCGGGGCGGCAGAAACGCGAGGGGTCCCCGCAGCCGTAGTCCCTCTCCAGGATCTCCTCGGGGAGAACCTCGAGCAGGGAGGCGTCGTAGTCCACCGGACAACAAAGCTCAGGAACGAACTCTCTGGCGCCCTGGCTGTAGCGGTTGCGGACGGCGTCCAGCACGTCCAGGGGGGGAGCTTGGCTCATGATTCAGGGGCAGGGTCGGGAAAGAGGGGTTTCTTCGGGGGCAGCGGGGTCTCTCTTTGTAGCGGATGAAGCCACGGCGTCGAGAGGGTTTCAGGACGCTGTTGCGGGAAGCCCCTTGGGATTACCGTAGGAGAGGTGGTTGTGATCCCCATTCTCTTGGCCCTCTCGACGTTCTCCTTCACCCGTTTCCAGGAGCAGAGCGGCCCCCTTTTCGAGGAAAAGCTGCTCCCCGGAGTGCGGACGACCTGCGGAGCGCGCGAAAAGAACTACATCCTCGAGGTGAACGGTCCGGGGCTCTGCGTCGCGGACTTCGACGGCGACGGGGCGCCGGACCTGGTGCTGGTCGACGGCTCCACGCTCGAGCGCGTGGAGGCGGGCCAACCGGGCCTGCCGCCGCGACTGTTCCTCGGCCGTGGTGATGGCGGATTCCGGGAGGCGGGGAAGACGTGGGAGATCCCCGGCGGTCGCTGGGGCACCGGCGCCGCCAGCGCCGATTTCGATGGCGATGGAGACACGGACCTCGTCGTCCTCGAATGGGGGCGCGATCGATTGTTTGAAAACGTCGAGGCGAGGGGGTTTCGGGAGGTCGAAGAGAGCGGCTTCGACGGCCGTCGTTGGGGGACCAGTGGCGCCTTCCTCGATGCGGACGGCGACGGGTTCCTGGAACTCGCGGTGGTCAATTACCTGGCCTTCGCCGCCGAGCGTGTCGCTTCCCGTGAGACGGGGCGGTGTCGTTGGAAGGGTCATCCTGTGTTGTGCGGGCCCGAAGGACTGGTTCCGGTGCACGATCAGCTCTATCGAAACGTGGAGGGCAAGCGCTTCGAAGAGGTCAGCTTGGCCACGGGCTTTCGTCCCGAGCGGGCCGGATTCGGTTTGGGGGTTCTGACGAGCGACATGGACGTGGACGGTGACACCGACCTCTACATCACCAACGATTCCACGCCGAACCACCTGTGGGAAAACTGCCGCTCGACAGGTGACGAGCTCTCCTGGCGCGAGATCGGTTTGCGCGCGGGAGTGGCTCTGGATGCTTCGGGCAAGGAGCAGGCCGGGATGGGAATCGCCTGTGGGGATCTGAATCTCGATGGGCTCGACGATTACTTCATCTCGAACTTTTCGGGTGAGTCCAACGCGCTCTATCTGTCACTGCGGGTCGGGCGCTGGCGCGATCGGGCGGCCCCTGCCGGGTTGGCTCGCGGGAGTCTCACGCGTCTCGGTTGGGGTGCGATGTGCGAGGACTTCGATCTCGACGGCGACCTCGACCTGGCCGTCCTCAACGGGCACGTCTATCCAGAGGCCGATGCACCCGGGACGGACTCGAGTTTCAAGGAGCAGGATGTGCTCCTTCAAAACCTGGGATTGCGGGGCCCGAAGAAGCGCCTGGGGTTCTTGGCGCAGCCCCTCTCCGATGCGGCGCCCGGGGTCTCGCGGGCCGGCGTCTCGGTCGATCTGGACCGGGACGGCCGACCCGACATCGTCGCACTGGAGCTCGACGGGGGCGTGCGCCTGCTTCGCAATTGCGGAGAGGGCGAGGGCCATTGGCTGATCGTGCGCCTGTCCGGCCAGGGGGCCAATACCCAGGGCATTGGAGCTCGCGTCCGGCTGGAGTGGGACGGGGGTTATCAGGAGCGAGAGATGCGCACCTCGGGCGGATTCCAGAGCTCGGTGCCGGCGGAGATCCATTTCGGCCTGGGGCCGGTCGAGGTCCTCCAGCGGATCCGCGTGCGCTGGCCCTCGGGCCGCCGTTCCGAACACACCGACGTCGAGCTCGACCGCGTGCTTTCGATCGTCGAGCCGGAAGAGGGGGGCAAGGGGCGATGAAGGGCGTCGTGGTGGCGATCGTGTGTGCTTTGCTTTCACTTCCGAACCGCGCACAGGAGCGGTCCGAATTGCCTGCGATTCTGGGACGGTTGCCGACCGAGTTGCCCCGCGCCGAGGCCGGACGCTGGAGCGACTATGGCGCTGCGAGCGACCTGGCTCTTTACGGCGTGAAACGCGAGATCGCGGAGGAGCTCGTGCGCGTACGCGAGGACTATCTCGCAAAGCGCTATCCGCGCGTACTCGAGATTCTCTTCGCTGCACTCGAAACGGAGCCGGATCTACCCGAAGCGCTTTCGATGCTGGGCTTGACCTACTTTCGGCTGCGGCGCTACGGCGATGCCGCGGAGGTCTATGAACGGCTGATCGAAGCGACGCCCAAACTGCTGTATCGAACCCTGGCCCTGGGGCACTGTTACTACAGCCTGGGCTTCTACGAACGCGCTCGCGATCACTACCTGAAGCTGTACGCCCTGCGGCCCGAGGACGGGGCGGTGCAGAGGGGCCTTGCGCTCGCGCGCCTTCGGCTCGGTGAGGAGGCCGATGCCTTGCGCATCTTCGAGGGGCTCTTGAAGCGCGGCGCCGAGGTCAGCGAGAGCCACTACTGGATCGGTCGAATCTACTTTGACGGTGGGGAATCCGCCAAGGCCTTCCCGCACGCGGAGAAACTGATAACCCTCGAACCGTTCGACAATCGGGCCTGGTATCTGTGGATGCAGGTGCTCTACGACCTGGGCCGGGAGGAGGATGGGCGGGCGGCTGAGGATCGCTGGCGCGAAATCGATCGCGCGACCCAGGATCTGCGCAAGATCGATGCTTCCCTGGCACTTCAACCCGGTCGCTTCGATCTGCTCTCCCGCAAGGTCGAGCTGCATCGGGAACTCGGTAACCTGGAGGGAGTCCGTGAAGCCCTCCCGCTGATGCTGGCCGCGCGCCCGGAGGAGGTCGACGAGGTTTCGCTGCGCATCTTTGCGCTGGACGTTCTTGCGGCGCTCGGCGATCCGCAGGGTATGCGTTGGGCCTCCCGGGAACTGGAGGCGAACTGTCCGAACGACTTGCGCACGTGGCAGCGGTTGGAGCTTCACTACGGGTCGGTGCGGCAGAGGATCGACCAGATTCGAGCGGGTCGCCGCGTGCAGGAACTGCGCGAATCAGGCGAGCGGGAGTAGGCTCCCCAAAAGGACAGGGGTCCCCTCGGGGATCGAGGTTCGGAAGGGCCGGGCCCTTGTGGACCGGACTCTGCTGGGAATCCAGTCCAGAAGGAAACGACTCCCGCCGTGTCGGGTGGAGCGCGCCTGGAAGAGAACTCAGGGCAGGGGGTGGGGGAGCGCGCTCAGGCCGATTCCTTATCCGTGCCCTCCTCCGGGGCGATCTGCTCTTTCTTCTTGGGGCGCCCGCCCTTCGGACGCCTTTGCTTCAAGGTGGCGTTGAAGACCTCCCAATCCTCTTTGGAGAACAGTCGCACGGCATCGCCGCACTGCACGCAGTAGGAGTGCTCCATGGACTGGAGATAGGAAACGTAGTCACAGCAGGTTTCGCAGTACTTGTGATCGCTGTAGAAGTCGCTCGGATACATTTGTTCGTGCCCCCCCCGGCTCGTTTTGTCGGGGGTAGAAGAGCAAGTGACTTGCCAAGTGCTCACGACGCAGAATACCGGCCTGACGCGGTCGGAATGGGGGGTGTGCGTGAAGCACCCGCTCGAGCTCCGTTCAAACTCTTGAACACGTCCAGCATCGTGGACACGCCATGTTGCGCGAGCACAACATCGCTCCGAGAAGCGCCCCTTCAGCCGAAGTGCGCCAGGGTGGTCCGCATGTCCGCTGCTGCGTCGGAATCCTCTTCCCGCTGCAGGGCGCGTTCGAGCACTTCGCGAACCCCGCGGTCGTCCCTGTGGCCGTTCGAAAGGCCCCAGAACGCGGCCGCCCGGACCAGGGGCGAATCTCCCTCGAGGGCTCGGGTGAGGGCTTTGTGCCCTTCGTCCGTGGGGCGGTTGCCGAGGACCAGAGCCGCGTTGCGGGCGCGCCCCTCGCGTTTCGCCCGGGTCAGCGGTGAACCATTCCAGAATTCCGCGTCCGCTACCTCGGTGTTTTTTCGAGGGGCCAGCCAGTCGACCAGCCGGGTTTCGGCTCCCCGGTGCAAGCCGAAGGTGGCCTCGGTA
Source organism: Planctomycetota bacterium (assembly GCA_002683825.1). Taxonomy (GTDB): domain Bacteria; phylum Planctomycetota; class UBA1135; order UBA1135. The sequence continues at coordinate 84,057 of NYUD01000061.1, read as the reverse complement.
TCGGGGGCAGCGCTTCCATAGGGACAGACTTCGGAACAGACGTCGCAGCCGAAAGCCCACTCACCGAGCTTCTTGCGTAGCTCGTGGGGGATCGTTCCCCGGTTTTCGATCGTGTGGTAGGAGAGACAGCGGTTCGCATCGATCACGCCAGCCTCGGGAATCGCGTCCGTGGGGCAGGCGTCGATGCACGCGCTGCAGGTTCCGCAGGAGGCGGCAGGGGGAGTCGGCGTCGGTTCGAGCTCGATCGGCAGGAGGAGTTCGCCCAGGAAGAACCACGGTCCGAACGTGGGGTGGAGCAGATTGGCCGAACGGGATTCGAAGCCGAGTCCCGCTTCGTTCGCGTGCGAGCGTTCCAGGAGCGGTCCCGCGTCGACGATGGTCCGCCCGCGCCCCGCGAGCCCGAGTGCCTCGAGGCGACGGGCCAGCTTGCCGAGCTTCTTGCCCACGAGGTTGTGGTAATCGCGGCCCGCCGCATAGCGCGCGATCCTGCCACCGCCTTCGATCTCCAGGGGAGCACGCGCGTGGCTCACCCCGCAGACGAGGATGCTGCCCTCGGATTCGAGGATCCGGCGTGGATCGAGGATCCGTTCCGACTGCCGTTCGAGCCAGTCCATCCCCGCGTGGTGCCCCGCGGCCAGCCAGCGTCGGAAGGCCTCTGCGCGGCGCGGGGGACGCAGGGGAGCGATGCCGACGAGGTCGAAACCCAGCCCGTGGGCCGCTTCCAACACGATATTCGCCGCCTTTTGCGCGTCCCTTCCCATCGCATCCTATTGAACAATCTAACTTGTTTGATTACAGTACCTTGAGCCTTTTCTATAGGGAAAAGCTACGTCGACCGTCCGCCCGGTCCGGTAACCCCCGCTCCATACCGAACTAGTGCCCTGGCGCAGGGTTCCGGGTCCTGTCCTCACGACGCAGACGTAAAGGCCTTCCCGGGCCCTCGGCTCACACCCCTTTCCACGCCCCATGACGAAGCCTCTGATGTCCCTGGAGACATGCCCGTGATGTCTTCTCCGGGTTTTCTGCCGACCGCAGGAGTTGGGGGGATTGCGAACCCCGAGGGGTTTGCAGAACGACTGGCCGAAGTCGCCCGGGAAGCGCAGGGATTCGAGTGGCTCCCGTTGATGGCGATCGTGCGGGATGCGGAACGAACGCTGGAGTCGAAGCGGGACGTTCTGGCCACACGACTGATGGAGGTCTATCGGGACTCCCACAGCCGGGCCGCCTTCGGCCTCTTGTACGAGCTCGCCGGTCACCACCTGCTGCAGCAAGTGGCCAGCCGCCTGCGCCGCTATTCCAGCAAGGCCGACGCCCACGACGTTCTCCAGGAGGTGTTCTTCAACATCTTTCGCTATCCCCACCGCTTCAACGGGGAACGTGACGATGCATTTCGAGTCTGGACGTCGACGATCGTTCGAAACACGGTTCTGAAATACTTGCGTTCGTTCTCCCGTTCCGGTCGGGCAGAAGTGCCCATCGACGACCTTCCCGAGCCCTCGGGGGCCGGAAGCGAGGAACCGCTGAGGGATGCGATCGTGAGCGAGAGTCAAACGCAGTGCGGTCGCCTCTATCTGACCTACCTGCACCTCTATCTTCGTTTTTACCGGATGTTATCGGGCCGCGAACAAAGGGCCATTCATCTGGTGGAAGTTCAGGGTTTCAGTTACCGGCAGGCAGCACGGGAGCTAGGGATCAAGCTGGAGAACTTGAAGATGGTCATCTTCCGAGCGCGCAGAAAAATCCATCGTTCGATGCGTCGCGTCTTCGAAGGCCTTCCTCCTGACCTCCGGCCCGCCCGCGATCCGAATGAAGAGAACAGCGTTGAGGACGTCGTGGCGGCTTCAGCAAAGGACGGTGAACTATGAGCTCCCCCAGTGCAGAGTGGTGGGTTGACGACCTGCAGGACGTATGCATTCAGTTTCAACTGGACCTGTCCTGTCTGGTGGATGGCGAACTCGACGAGGTCGCCGGCGGGCGTGCGATCGCCCACCTCGAGGAGTGCGCCTCCTGTTCCACGTTCTTCAACGATGCGCGTAGCCAGATTCGCGCCCAGCGGGACCTGTCCAACCCCGAGGCACTGCTCGACAACTACTCCGCGCTGCTCGGGACCGACTTCGAGGACGAGCTGGATAAGATCGACCTGGTCCACCGCCTATCGACCATCTTCTATCAGCTCGGAAAGGCCTATGTGCTGACCGCCATCGATCCCGACTTCCGCGTTCGCGTGTTCGAACAGGCGGTCGAGGTCGGCGGTACGAAAACCCACGGCCGCGGCTTCGTCGACGGCGTGCTCGAAAGCGGCCGCGGCCAGGGCAGCGGCCTCGATTGGCAACAGGCGCGCCACCTCTTGAATGGCAAGCTCGAGAAGATCGTCGATCCCCTGGAAAAGGGACGCCGGCTCCTCGAAGAGGCGGTCAAGGCCGACGGAATCAACGAAGAGGCCCGGCTATACCTGGCTTTCCTCGATGCCCACGAGGGGCGTCGCATCAAGGCCGCGGGGGCCTATCGCCGCATCTTCCAAAGCGCCCTGGTGCCGTCCAACCGCGCCCATGCTGCGGTGCAGCTGGGCAAGCTCTACGCCGAAGAGGGAGAGACCCGGAAAGCGATCGCCTGCAACCGCTGGATCGTCGTCTCCGGCATTGCGGATGGCGGAAACGAAGCGGGTGTCGGTGACGACCGCTTCTTCTTCGCCCATTTCAACATCGGCATGTACTACGCCGGCCTGGGCGATTTGAAACGCTCCCTGGCGGCCTATCGATGCCTTCTGGACCGCCATCCCGCGCGCATTCCGGAGATCGCCCAGCTCTTCCTGAATTCGCCGCGCACACGCGCAGCAATCGACCATCACGCGGGGTTCGCGCAAGCTTTGTTCGAAACCTGTCCCGAACTGTTTTCCCAGGGGGCCTTTCCCCCGCTCACCGATGTCCCACTCTCCGATGAGGGGGAGGTGACCTCATGAAGAATCGCACTTTTCTGGCCTCGTTCGTTCGCTCCGCAAGCTGGTTCGTCGGAGCGTGTCTCGCCTTGGGCGCTCTGTCGTTCGCGCAGGGTGGGCGCGGCCCGGGTCAAAACCAGCCGGATCCCACGGCCTCTTCCAGTCCGGGCGAGGAAGTCACGAGCCTGCCCATGCTCGCGGGCAACGAGGGCGGCGGCTTCCGCCTTGCGGGTGACATCGACAGTCTTCGGGCCCTGATCCTTTCCATCGACGGCAGCGGTTCGATCGAGGTGACGCCGACCTTGGACGGCGAGTTCCAGCTTCTCTTCCACGGTAGCTTCGAGGTCCAGCTCGACACCGGTGTTCTTCAGTCCGGCCGCGCGAGGGTCGGCTTTCAGGTTCGTTCTCCCTTCGACGCCTCCACGGGCGGGGGGGTCGCCACCTTCTCGTTCTTCGATGCCCAGCCGACGAGCTTCGCCCTGGCAAATCTCCACCACGGGCTCGAACTGCCGTTGGCGATGTTCGCCGGCGATCCCGGCTTCGAGGGCCGCGGATTCAACATTGCGGCCTTCCACACGGAGAGAGGCATCATTCATGGTGCCGTTCGGTTCGGAGCTGAACGCATCACCCTGACCCAGGAGAGCGCTGGTTTCTGATTTTCGCCCCGGGCGCCGCCCGGGGAGAGCGACGGGCTCGGGACTTGGGCCTGCTTGGGTGTAGTTCTGCCGAGTTCGGGCGTTAGGCTCGGTCCGATCGAAGCCAAGCTCCTAGCCATCGATGCCGGAACGACCGGCGTCACCGCCGTGCTTTTTGACGGCGATCTGCGTCCCCTGGGGCGGGCGTATCGAGAGTTTCCCCAGGTCTTTCCCCGGCCGGGTTGGGTGGAGCACGAGGCCGCAGACATCCTGTCGGCCGTGGATGGGGTGGTGGGGGAGATCCTCGCACATCCCGATGCGGGCGGTGTCGAGCTGCTCGGGATCACCAACCAGCGGGAGACGGTGTTTGCCCTGGAGCGCAAGAGTGGCCGTCCGCTAGGTCGTGGCATCGTCTGGCAGGATCGACGCACCGCCGAACGCTGTTTGGAATTGCGCGAGGGCGGATACGGGGATGCGGTGCACAGGCAATCCGGGCTTCTGCTCGATCCCTACTTCAGCGCGAGCAAGATCGAGTGGTTGATGAAGCAGGATGACCAGCTCGCACGCCGCACGCGGAACGGCGAGGTCGTCTTCGCGACGGTCGACACCCTGCTCATCCATCATCTCTCCGGAGGAGCCGTGTTCAGCACGGATCCGACGAACGCCTGCCGGACGATGCTCTATGACATCGAGAAACGCGCCTGGTCTCCCGATCTATGTGAGCTCTTCGGTGTTCCCATCGACGCGCTCGCGACGGTGAACGAATCGACCGCCTGCGTGACCTACACCGATCCGGGGCGCACGGCCGGTCGGCGTATGTCGATTCATGGTGTCGCGGGGGATCAGCAGTCGGCCCTGTTCGGCCAGGGCTGCTTCGAAAAGGGGAGTTTCAAGGCCACCTACGGGACCGGATCTTTCCTACTCCTGAATGCTGGAGCCGAACGCAAGGACTCGCAGCGCGGCCTGGTCACGACCCTGGCGATCGGGCGCAGCGGCGAATCGGTCTACTCGCTGGAGGGTAGCGTGTTCATCTGCGGCGCAGCCGTTCAGTGGTTGCGCGACTCGCTGGGTTTCATCGGGGACGCGGCGGAGATCGAGGCCTTGGCCGGGTCGGTCGAGGATGCGGGCGGCGTCTACTTCATTCCCGCCTTCGCCGGCCTGGGTGCGCCCTATTGGGATGCGGAAGCGCGTGGCGCGCTCCTGGGGCTCACCCGTGGAACCGAACCCGCCCACATCGCACGCGCCGTGCTCGAGGCCATGGCCTTTCAGAACGCGGAGCTGATCGAGCTCTTCCGGGCCGAATCGGGGCTGGCCGTGGAGCGCGTGCTGGCCGATGGCGGGGCGGCCCGGAACGACCTGCTGATGCAAATTCAATCGGATCTGGCACGTGCAACGCTCGTGCGTTTCGAGAGTGTCGAAGCCACCGCCCGTGGAGTCGCAGCGCTCGCGGGTTTGGGGGCCGGACTGTGGAGCGATCCCGGAGAGCCCATGGCGAGGTGCCAGACTCCGGAAGAGGTTTTCACTCCAAAGCTGGAGGAAGCCGCGCGCCAGGACCGCCTCGCGGAATGGGAACTTGCGGTGCGGCGCGTGCTGTCGAACACCACCGCGTAGTATGTCCGCATGATCGTCCTTTCCAACGTCAAGAAACTCTACGACGGTACGAGCGCTTCCGCCGAATCCTTGCACTCCGCGGTCGACCTCTGCCTCGAGAACGGGCGCGTTCACGCGCTGGAACCCCACCGTCCCGACCGCCCCCTGGGTGCGGAGGACGTTTCGATCGACGCCCAGGGCTACACCGTGACCCCGGGACTGGTCGATTGTCACGGCCACGTCACCGTCCTGGGGCTGGATTCCAAGAGCATGGACCTGATGAACACCCAGGCCGCTCTGGTATGGGTCGAGAAGGTCTTGTACACGACGCTCGTCGACGGCGGTGTAACAACCATGCGCGACGTCGGTGGGGCGACGGATCTGATGAAGCGTCTTGTGGCCGAAGGCACGTGCCTAGGACCGCGTTTGAAAATCTCGATCTGCATGCTCTCCAGTACCGGAGGTCACGCGGACTTTCGCGGTCCCGATCGCTGTCACGGCGCGCTGTCGAAACTGTGGCCAGAGGCCCCTGGGCGACCGTCGAGTATCGTCGATGGCCCCCTGGAGTGTCGCAAGCGCGTGCGCGAGATCGCGGCCTGCGGAGCTGACCTCATCAAGATCTGCGCGAGCCCGGGCGTCGCTTCCCCGGGCGACAAGCTGGAACACCGCGACTTTCATCCCGACGAAGTCGAAGCCATCACCGAGGAGGCCTCGGCCCGCGGTCTCCGGGTGGCCGCCCACGCCCACAGCCGCTCGGGGATCGAACTGGCCATCGCCGCCGGCGTCCACGACCTGCAGCACATCTCGTTCATGGACGAGCGCATGGTCGAAATCGCCTTCGAGAAAAAATGCACCGTGACCCCGACCTCCTGGGTTGTCGACGAACTTACACGTGCGGAAGGCCTCTCCGACTTCGTGATGGAGAAGGTAAAGCAGGTGGCCGAATGCCACGCCCGGGCCGTCGGCCACGCCGCTTCGGGGGAACTCCCCATCCTCATGGGCACCGACCCCGTTCTGCCCGGGATGCACGGCCGCAACTACATGGAGCTCGTGTACCTCATCCGCGACGGTCTCTCCCCCCTCGCCACCTGGTACGGGGCGACGGGCCTCGCCGCACGGGAGATCGGCCAGGACGATACGGGGACCCTCACCCCCGGTCAGCGGGCCGACCTGCTCATCGCCAGGGGCGATGTGATCGAGGAACCGGAACTCCTCGACGCCGGAGCCCTGGAGGAGGTCGTACAGGATGGTTTCGGGCACCGCGGCCTGCGGGGGTTCCCGCAGCGGGAATTTCGCACGACCGTGCTCGAGGGACTCGGGACCCCCTCTTGAGCGATCGCCTTCCTGGCCGACGCCGCACCCGGCCGACTACCATGTCCGGTCCATGGCCCGTTCCCAACCTCCCATCGCGCTCACCGTGGGCGACCCGGCCGGCATCGGTCCCGAGATTGTGGCCGAGGTGTTGGCGGATCCGGCGCTCGGGCAGGAGGTTCACCTGCTCGCGATCGGACCCGCCTGCGAGGCCCCAACGGATTTCGAGCCCCTCCAGGCGTTCGAGGACTGGAGCCCCGCAGAGGGGCACGCCTGGTTGGGAAGCGACGGCACGGGGGACTGGGAGAAGGGCGTGGCGAGTGCGAGCTCCGGTCAGGCCGCCCTCGAAGCCCTGAGGCTCGGCGCCGAGTTGGCCCAGGCGAGGCTCGTCGATGGCCTCGTCACCGCGCCCGTTTCCAAGGAGGCGTTGCACTTGTCCGGCGAGCGTGTGGAAGGTCAGACCCAGCTCCTCGAGCGCTGGGCTCGCTCGGAGCGGGTCGAGATGCTGGCCTGCGCGCGCGGGTTGCGAGTGATGCCGCTGACGAGACATCTGCCCCTTCTGGACGCGCTCAAGGACATCGATGGGGCGAAGGTGTTCGAAGCGCTCTTGTTTCTCGATCGCGGACTGCGACGTCTCGGATTTGACCGTCCCCGGATCGCCCTGGCCGGTTTGAATCCCCACGGAGGGGAACGGGGGCTCTTCGGCACCCAGGAGCTGGACATCCTCTTCCCCGCCTCCGAGCGTGCAAGAGGCGAGGGCGTGGACGTCGGTCCACCCCTGCCCGCCGATTCCGTTTTCCTGCGTGCTGCGGCTGGAGAGTTCGACGCAGTGCTCGCGCTCTACCACGATCAAGCCTTCATTCCGGTCAAGCTGCACGCGCCGGGCGAGGCGGTCACCTTGCTGCTCGGGTTGCCCTACGTGCGCGTCAGTCCGGCCCACGGAACGGCTTTCGACCTGGCGGGGAGCGGAAGAGCCGATGCGACGAACCTCCGTGTCGCCGTTCGACAAGCCGTGCGCTGGATTCAACGCGACAGTTCTTCCGCGACGTAGTTCTCGAGGTCTTCCGCCCCGAAGATGCCGGCTAGCCGGGCGGCGGCGAAGGCGCGTCGTGCTTCTTCCAACAACTCCCGTTCTCCTTCCGAAAAGGGGTCCGGGTCGAGCTGGGCCTTGGTGAGGAACAGGAGCCCGCGCAACAGATCGAGTCTGGCGGGCTCCGCCGCCTTCTGCTTGCCGCGCCGGGTCACCTCGAGGCCCGCACGGAACCATGCGCGACGCCTTTGGGGATCCGTTTCGCGCTCCGGAGAGGAGAGGTACAGGGCCAGATGTCTCGCCAGGAGCTCCCAGCCGGCGGTCGACTCCGGGTCGAGTGACAATGCGCCCTCGGCAAAGAAGAGCGCGCGTTCGTTTTCGCCGCGAATGCGGGCCCGCTGGAAACGGATCCACTGAACGTCGGCGGCCAGCTCGGTCAGCGGTCCCAGCAGCCTCTGGAAAAGGGGCTTCGGCTTCCCGGCGGTGCCGGGGAGCGCGAACGAGAGGTAGGCCCCCGCGAGACAGAGGAATGCGCCCACACGACGGCCCCTCATACGGCGCTCCTTCCATCGCGTTGCGCTCTACGAACCAGCCAGGCGGAAGCGACCGAGAAGAGCAGGGCCGTGGGCCAGACCGCAGCCGGGGTCGCGGGCGGCGCGATGCCCAGGCTCAGCTGGGAGAGACTGCGCAAGAAATCGCCCGCGGGGAGGACTCCCACCAGAACGCCGAAACTCCAGGGCACGACGCACAGCGAGAGGCTGGTTGCGATCGCCAAGGACAACCGCATCCAGGCGCCGAGCCCGAAGGCCAGCGTGCTCCAGGCGGCGAGCCCCAGGAAAGCGCGCCAGAAGAAGGCCAGATCGACCCCCCAGCGACTCTTCGCGGGGACGACGAGGGCCATGCTGGAAGCGGTGATGTAGAGCGCCGCACCGACACCGCGTTCCACCTCGAGCGTCCAGGGCCCCGCCCCCTCGAGGGGCAGGCTGAGGGGAGTACGCGCGAAGATGCGTCGCTCCAATCGGCTCTCCAGTCCATCCGCCGAGCGCAGCACAAAGCGCACATCGACGGCGGGCCCCGACCCGGGCGCCACCGAAGGCGTGAGGAACAGGGCGCCGACTTCCTTCGGGCCCTGGAACCCGCCTTTCGACCTGAGCGTGATGCTCTCGCCACCCTCCAGCGACAGCAGCGGGGGATGTTCGAAGGAATGAACGAAGCGCATCGGAGACCGATCCGCCCCCGACGCTTTGCTGAGGCGCGTCGTCAGGAGTGCGCAAACCGAAGCGCACAGACAGGCTGCGACGACTCCGAGCATCGTCGAAGCTGCGAGGCTCCAACCCGTCCGGGGAAGCGGTCCCAGCCAATCGGCGTCGAACTCGCGCCAGCGCCTTCCTAGTGCAGCACAGCGCCAGATGAGGGTGGGAAGCATCGCGAGGAAGAAGACGCTCCAGATTCCGTGGCGAGTCCACACCGGCGTCCAATCGGATCCCACCAGGGACGTCGCGATCTCGGGTGCAAAGGAGCGCGTCGCCGTGATCCACAGGAAGAGACCTAGCGCCACCCACAGGGCCGGTGGAAGCGTTCGTCGAAAACCGAGACGAACGAGGTCGGGGGACAGGGCCAGGCTCAAGGGGATCCCTTCGCGGGCCCAGAACAGTACAACTCGGCCATACCCCGGCCGTTCGGCAAGAGTTCCTGGGGACTTCCTTGTCTCGTGATCCGGCCGTCGAGCAGCACGAAGACGTGCCCCGTGAAGCTCGTGAGATCGGTGGGATTGTGTGAAGCCAACAACAGGCTCGCTCCGCGCCTGGCGGCTTCGCCCAGGAAGTCTTCGAGCACTCCGTAGCCCGGTGCATCCAGACCGGCCGTCGGTTCGTCGAGCAGGATCACATCCGGTGTGTGCAGAAAGGCCTGGGCGAGTCCGAAGCGACGTAGCATCCCGCGGCTGAAGGATCCCAGGGGGCGTTGTGCTTCGGCCGCCAGGCCGGTGCGTTCGAGCAGGTCCTCGCAGCGCCGATTCCGCGCGCCGCGCTCGAGCCGGTGCAGGGCGGCGAGCAGCCTGAGGACCGAACGTGCCGAGAGCTCGGGGGGGAAGGGCGAGCTGTCAGAAAGAAAACCGAGCCGAGCGCGTGCGCTTTTTTCCTCGAGGGATCGTCCGAAGATCAACACCCCGCCTTTCGTCGCTCTCTGCGCTCCCGCGGCGATACGCAGGACGCTGCTCTTGCCCGAGCCGTTCGGTCCGATCAGACCGATGGAAGCACCCGCCGGCACGCTCAGGGAAACGCCGCGCAACACGCTCTTCGCCGGGCGAAAGAGGCTCCGTCCATAGCGCATTTCAAGACCCTTGAGCTCGAGGGCCGGGGGGGTCGCTGATCCAGAGGAGCTCATCGCGCCATTATCGTGGCGGGGCCCCGGACTTCCACGGGGCCCGCGTGGCGAAGCGTAGATCTTCCCGATATCTTGGGCCTCCGAATGCTCTTGCGGCTGCTTGGACGATGGAGGCGAAAGCCTCGAGAAGGGCCGCAACTCGTGCTTTTCTCCCGGCCGGGTTGCCACCTTTGCGAGGAGATGAAGGATGTGCTGGCCAGGGCGAAGGTCGTACCGAGGTTTCGCCTTCGCGAGGTCAACATCGAGGAGGACCCGGAACTCCTCAAACGGTTCGAACGCTCGATCCCGGTCCTCGAAATCGCAGGCCGGACGGCGTTCAAGGGGCGCATGAGCCCCGCGGACTTCCGGCGCAAGTATGCCCGTATTGTCGCGGACTCCGGGCCGGAGAGTTCGACGGATTGAAGGCCCAGGTTTTTATTCTCAGCGGCCGCGATGTGGGGCGCTCGTTCACCGTCGAGGAGGCTTCCCGGCTGGGGCGCTCCTCGGAATGTGAGATTTCGTTGAGGGACCGTTCCATCAGTCGCTTCCACGCCAAACTCGAATGCGTCGACGGCGCCTGGTTCCTCGAGGACTTGAACTCGCGTAACGGTGTCCGGCGGGATGGGCGCGGGTTGAAGCGTGTCGAGGTCATGGATCGCGACGAATTTCTTCTGGGCCAGCTTCCGATCCGGATTCGCATCGGCGCAGAGGTCCGTGTCGCACAGCCGGAGCCCGTCGGGGGCGCGGTCGAATTCGAGGAGGAAATCGAGTTCGAGAGCCTTGAGGAGGAGGCCGTCGATCTTCCCGAGATCGAAATCGAAGAACTCCGCTCGCCCGAGGAGGAGGCCGTCGATCTTCCCGAGATCGAAATCGAAGAACTCCGCTCGCCCGAGGAGGAGGAGCGGGGAGGATACGAACGGCGCCGTCGGGAGTTGCTCGACAGCGGTCGCCGGCGCGGTTTCTTGCGCGGCGATCTCGCCCAGCAACCCTGGTGGATACGTACAATCGCCGTGGTCTTCGTCCTCGGGCTCTTCGCGGTGCTGGCGTTTTTCGCCTTCAAGGCGGTCGAGATGCTGCGGTCGTAGGGCGAGCGATCTCCATCCAGATATCGACGAGGAGGGCAGCGCTTCTTTCCCAGGAGTAGCGTTCGACCCCCTGCGCCATCTCCTCCAGTTGCTCTTCCCCGAGCCCCAGCGTGGCGCGGATCGCCCGCGCGCATTCCGAGGCGTCGTCCGGGGCGAACCGGGGGACCCCCGAACCTGCGATTTCCGGCAACGCTCCCGCGTTGGCGATGGCCACCGGGGCCGAAGCCCGCAGGGCTTCGACGACGCCGATTCCGAAGCCCTCGATACGCGAGGGGAAGACCGCTGCGGCGCACTCCGCATAGAGTATGGCCAAGCGCTCCTCCGCAACCGGGCCGAGGAAACACACGCGTTCGCTCACGCCCAGATTCCGCGCGAGTGCTTCCAGGCGCTGCTGCGCCCCCCCCTTGGCGCCACCGGCCAGCTTGAGGGGCGGCAGGCCCGGGTCCCGGGCGAGCGCATGCAGCAGAAGTTCCAGGTTCTTGCGGGGTTCCAGATGACCCACGTGAAGGAGAAAGGGCTCCGCAACCGGCCTCCGTGCCAGGACCTGGAGGTGATCCGCTGCGTTGGGCACGACCCGGGTGCGGGTCGTTCGAAAGCGTGCCTCCACCTGGGCGCGCACCGTTTCGCTGACCGTGATGACCGCCGCCGCTCGGCGGATCGAGTCGGCGAGGATCGGGGCGGCGACGAGCCTCTGAGGAAAGCGCTCGAGCTTGCGCAGGTCGTGCAGCGTGAGCGAGATGGGAATTCCCAGGCCGTGGGGTGCGGGAAGGTGCCCCGTGTGAACGAGGTCGAACGGGGTGGGCTGCGCCTCGCGCAGTGCCTTCTTGATGGCTTTGGATTCATGCCGCGCGCGCGCCCAGGGAGGACTGTCCGGTACGTCGCTTTTCAGGCATTCGTATTGCTCGGGGTGTGGAAGTCGGATCTTCGTGCGCCCTTCCAGAATCGCCAGCCGGCCCCCGCCGGCGGAGAGTTTTCTGTTCGCCCGCGACAGGAGCTCTGCGTTGTGCCGCCGGACCCCTCCCATCTCCTGCCCCAGGAGAGCTCCGGCGACCAGAACATTGGGAGCGCGTGTCTTGCTCGTCACGCGAGTCCCTTCCAGAGCGCTTCGACACTTGCGGCGCAATTTTCCCAGCGAAAAGCGCTCGCTCGCAAGAGCGCTGCCTCGCGCCGGCCGCGAGGCTGCGTTCGTGCCCGTTCGATCGCATCCGCAACGGACGTGGGGTCCGAGGGAAGGCATTCGATACCCGCGTCGCCGGCCACTTCCGATTGCGCGCTCTCGACCGGTACGAGAACCGCTGTTGCGCAGGCCAGTGCCTCCAGCACACTCAAGCCGAATCCCTCCGAATGGGACAGGATGCATACCGCCTCCGCCAACCGAATGAGTGGTGCATGGTCCTGCTCGGGGATTTCGCCCAGAGTCGAGACCCAACGTGAAAGCCCTAGGCGTGTCGCGAGGCCCAGATCCTTGCGCAGATCCGCTGTGTCCCTGCCGGTGATTACGAGCCGCATCTGGGTCTCGCCGCGACGCTTGAGCTCGGCGAGCCCGTGCAGCAGCGCGCTCAGATTCTTCTTGCTGCGATCCGCGCCGGGTGCCAGAAGATAGGGGGCGTCACCCAGGCGATGTCGCTCCAGTACGGCTTCGTCCATCACGAGAGCCGGCGGATCGGGTCGAAAATTCTCATCGACACCCCAGTGAATCGTGCGAATCTTCCCTGCAGTCAGGGAAATCTTGCGCAGCGAACGTGCGACGTGCTCGCTCGGTGTCACGATGCGATCGGCGCGGAGTCCTCCGAAACGTGCCCAGGCCCGGTGCTTCCACCCGCCGTTCTCTTGGACTCCGTACAGCCACGGGAGTTCATGTACGGTCTGCACCCGGCGTCCCGGACCTCGCAGTGCGAAGGCTGAGGTGAACGAGTGAATTCCGACCAGCCTTTCTTTTCGAACGAGACCCGGGAGTTCCACCTGTCGCCAGCTACGTAGGCCCTGGTCGGGGGCGGGGGAGAGGCGCACCACCTGAATTTCGCCGCGTTTTTCGAGGGCCGAAATCAATCCAGAACAAACCCTGCTCACTCCCCGCGAATGGGGGATGACCAGCGGGGCGGTGTCGAATCCCACACGCATTCCGGAAAGCCTAGCCCTGCCACGGCGGAATTGAGCGATCGGGACGCCCTGAATCCGAAAGGAGCGTCACAAAGGAAAATGCTTGGTGTACATGCGGCGCCCGGGTATCCAGTAGGCCCGTACGCGCCCCGCCCCGGGGCCGGTTCGAACGCTCGATTCTCCAGAACATGACGGAAAAGAGACGCGTCCTTTTCGTTTGCACCGGTGCTTCGTGTCGCAGCCAGATCGCGGCCGGATGGGCCCAGCACATCGCCGGCGACCACCTTCGGGCCTTCGCTGCAGGGACGGACCCCCAGGGACTGAATCCCCGTGCCGTCGCCATCATGCGGGAGATTGGAGTCGATATCGGGCAGAGCCGCTCCGCATCCGTATACGAGTTTCTAGGCGCGAACCTCCCCGATTGCGTGATCACGGTCTGCAGCGAGGCCGGTCCCAACTGCCCCGAATTTTCCAGCCCCGTGCTTACCTTGCGCTGGTCTTTCGACGACCCTGCGTCGGCTGACGGGAACGAGGCGGAGGTCGAAGCCGTATTCAGGCGCGTGCGGGATGAGATCTGCGAGTCCGTGTCCCGCTGGGTGTGCCGCGAGTTTGACCTGGATCCGGTTTCGTCGTCGGTGGGCTCAGAGCGAACGGCGTAACTTCGGGGCGTTCTCATCTTCGGGCTCCATCGCGCGGCGATAGGCGATCAGGGTGTGTTTTGCCGTCTCGCGCCAGGTGAAACGGCGCGCGTTCTGCCGGCCGCGCAGAATGAGATCCTCGGCCAGCTCTCCCTCGGACAGAATCCTTCGGGCTCCCTCGAAGATGCGTTCGACTTCCGTAGGTTCGCAATACCACGCCGCATCGCCGCAGACTTCGGGCATCGAGGTGACGCACGAGGTCAAGACCGGCGTGCCCGCAGCCATCGCTTCCAGGGGAGGCAATCCGAAGCCTTCGTTCAGGCTTGCGAAAAGGAATAGATCCGCCTGACCATAGAGGCGGGGAAGTTCCGCCTCCGATACGTCTTGTCGCCACTCGACCCGTTCCCTCGCGGGGGAATCAGCCAGCGCCCTCCGGAAGTTTTCGGCTCCGTAGCCCGGGGGGCCCGCGATGACCCAGCGATGTGGAAAGCCTTCTCGTACGAGTCCTTCGAAGGCTTGCAGCATGCGCAGGTGGTTCTTTCTGTTGTCGACCCGCGACACGGTGAGAAGGTAGGGCGACTTGGCTTTCGGGAAACCCTCGGGCGGAATCTGGCGGGCCATGTGGTCGCAGCCCAGATGGGTCACCGTTACCTTGGTGGGCCACACACCGAAGTGCAAGACCACCTCGGCACCCACGAATTCACTGGGGACGAGGATGCGTTGCGCGCGCTGAGCAAGTTCGCGTGCTGCGCGGCCCATGCGTTCGGCGGCTCCCGCATCCAGGTAGTCGGCATTCTCCTTGAGATAGATGCAGTCGTGCAGCGTACAGACCTCGACCGCCTTGCGCACCTCGAGTCGGTTGTACGAGGTGTGATGATAGATTTCGCTACCGCCGACGAGATCGTCCACACCCTTCGAAACGAGCTTCAGTAACCCCGGAACTAGGCGCGATGGAAACGGCAAACGACACAGTTCCGCCTTCGTCCCCCGCAAGCCCAGTTCCGCGAGGCTGAATCGTTTGGAGCGCAGCGTGTACCCGAACAACCCCAGATTGGCATCGAAGCCATGTTCGACCATTCCGCGCACGAGTTCGCGCGTATAACGGCCGATTCCTTCTCGGTTCACCAGGGCCGGGCGATAGTCGATTCCAACGCGCATGGGATGGGGAGCTTATACGTGTCTTTGCAGGATGAGGATGGAAGTTATGCAGACCGTGCACTCGCTCGCGAAAGTGGCGGCGGCAGCGCCCTCGATCCCCATGTGCGGGATCCACAAGAGGTTTCCGATGACGTTGACGATCAAGGCGGCGAGGGCGATCATCGCCGCGGTCCAGTTTTTCCCAGCGGCGATGATCGCTGTCAGGAAGCCCGAGCCGGCGAAGACACAGATCGCTGCTCCGAGGAGCCAGCGCAGGCTCGTGGCGGAGCCCGCGTAAGCGTTTCCGAAGACCGAGACCAGGATCGTCTCGTCATGGAGCCAGAGAGGGGCTACAGCGAGAACCCCGATACCGGACAGGCAAAGGCCCAGGCGGGCGGTGGCGGCGCGGAGTCCGCCGGCCTCGTGCCGGCGCACCAACCAGGGCAAGGCGGCGGAGGTTGCGTAGGCGGCCACCAGAACGAGCCACGAGAAGATCCGTGCCGCCGCGTTGTAAAGCCCGAGCTCTTCGAGGCCCAGGAGCGAACGTACGAACAGGTTGTCGACGTAGAAGTACGCCTGTTGGAACATTCCCGCCAAGGCCAGGGGGAAGGCCGTGCGCAGGAGCGTCAAAGTCGCCAGCCTTGGCGTGTCGAGGGGGATTGTGGAGTCGCCGATTCGGGGAAGGTGTCTGCGGGCCAGCCGGTGCAGCACCAGGTTGGCGGCTGCGATCCAACTCGCGTGAACCAGGAGCAGGAGCGGAACCGAATGCACCCCGCCGAGGGCCAATCCGCAGATGGAAACGAGGCGCAGGGTGGCCGACAGGCTGCGGACCAGGACGGGCACACCGTGGGCGATGCTGCGCTGGAAGCAGAGGGCGCTGGCTTCGAAGACCCGGGTCAGCGGGTAGAAGCCCGCCAGCGCGATCCAGGCTGCCCCTCCCTCCGCCCAGTGCAAGACGCAGGTCCCCAGGAAGAGACCCGCGCAGCTCGCCGTGACGGCCCGTACCCGGCGAGCCGCTCCGAGGGCGGCCAGGAAATGCTCCTCGTTGCTCGTTCCGCGTTGCAGCGTGACCGTCCCCGTGCCGAAATCGACGAATCCGTCGAAAAAAGCGAAGACAGCCAGATAGAACGTAAATCGACCGAACCCACTGATCGGCAGTTCGTGTGCCAAAACCGCGAGAATGAGGGCCGTGCATACGGCTCCCCATTGGCGCCCAAGGAAAAGCAGGCTTGTAGCTCGGCAGACTTTCCAGGGGATTCCGAGGGGGGGCGGCGGGGGTTGGGAATGGTCCGATTCCACCTAGGGCCCTATGCTATGGAGTCGAAAGCGGGGGAAGAGAATGAGGGAAACGGAACAAGAAGTTGTCCTGCTGCTCGAGGGAGTCGATTCGGTCGAGTCGGACCTGGCGAAGAACCTCCTGGCGAACGCCGGGATTCCCTTCCTCACGAAGGGGCCGGACTTCGATGTGGCAGAATTGGGAGAGGCCGTGCACGGCATGGTCCGCGGCACCGATCTCTACGTGCCGCGCTCGGCGTTGGAGCTCGCTCGTTCGATTCTGAAATCGGCATGGCCTGACAAGGACGCCGCGGAGGCGGACTGAATTCCCGGACGCTGCCTAGAGTTTGGCCTCTACGCGGCGGATGACGGCATCGGTGAAGTCACGGGTGCCGAGGGGGCCGCCGATGTCCGTGGTTTTCTCGCCCTCGCCGATCGCCTCCCGCACCGAGCTGCGTAGCGCCTCGCCCGCCTCGGGCTCCCCTATGTGGTTCAGGAGGGATCCGAAGGCGAGCAGGGCCGCGCTGGGGTTGCAGAGGTCCTGGCCGGCGATGTCCGGCGCTGTCCCACCTGCGGGATCGAACATGGCGAGCCGCACCCGGCCTCCTTTTTCGAAGGAGTAGGAGGCGCTGTCCCCGAGGCCGATCGATCCGATCAGCCCGCAGGCCATGTCGGAGAGAAAGTCCCCGTATTCGTTCGGGCAGACGATGATGTCGTAGCGGTCGGGACGCAGGACGATTCCGGCCAGCAGGGCATCGAAGAGTTCGCCCCGATAGGGGATACCGGGATAGTGGTGGGCAATCTCATCGCACTGATCCTGGAAGAGGCCGTCGGCCGCCTGCTGGATGGTCCACTTGCTCGTCGAAACGACGGACCTGCCCTTCGAGCTGGCGAGCCGGAATGCAAACCGTGCTGCGTAGCGCGAGGGTTGGCGCTCGATGATCCGCAGCGACACCGCGGATTCGGTGCCGATCCGCATGCCGCGATCGCTGTAGGTGCCCCCCGTGGCGATGCGAACGACGTCGATATCGAGGTTTCTCTTGAAGTTGTTCTCGACTCCGGGAAAGGATCTCACCGGACGGTGAATGACCGAGAAGTCGCAAAACTCGCGCAGCACCTTGTTCGGGCTCTCCTCCTCCGTGACGGTGGGGTACTTGATCGCGACACACAGCTCGCTCAGGGCGGCCTTGGCATCGGCGTAGGCGGCTTCCCTGGCCCTTCTGCGCTGGTCGAGCGACAGGTCGACCTGCCTGAAGTCCACCTCGAAGGGGAGCGTCTTGGCGAGGCCCTGCACGCTTTGCGAGAGTTCGACAGAGATGCCGTCGCCCAGGATCTCGACGATGGAATAATGCTTCATCAGGTCGCTTTTCCGGAAAATTAGGGGGAACTAGGATATCGATCGGCCATGGAGAGTGCACCGCCCGATCCCCCCTCCATCTCGCTTCGGGGCGAGAAAGCGACCGTCCGGGGGCATCACCGCGACGACGCCGGGGCCGCCTTCGTCCTGCTTCACGAAAAGGAGCGCATCCTCTCGTGGCTGACCTGGGAAGGGCCCGCCTCCGCCCTCGAGCTGGAGGAGTACTACGCAGAGTGGTGTTTTCGCACCGAGGACGGGGACGACTACCGGCTCGGGATCGTGGACAACGCTTCGGGGGCCCTGGCGGGTTCGATCTCCTTGCGTTTCGTGGGACACCCCGGTGTGGGGGACGTGGGCTACTGGGTCGGAGCGCCCTTTCAGGGCCACGGACTGGCGACCGAGGCGCTCACCCTGGCGGCCCATTGGGCCTTTCGGTACCTGGACACGCAGGCTCTCTTCGCCTGGGTATTCGACGGCAACCGGGCTTCGATGAAGGTTCTCGAGCGTAACGGGTTCGTCCACGTTCGCAGCCGCTCGACCGAATGGAAAGACGGCGAGCGGCGGCGGGAGCATCACATGAGTGTGCTGGCCGAGGACTGGAACGAGCGCTTCGCCGACTGGCTTCCCGGGCGGGAAGATATTTCCCCCCCGCGCTAGCTCGAATTGGGGGCTCTCCAAGCCTCTCTGCCAAAACGGGGATACGTTTCTGTTGAGGGAATCCTTTCCGAAAATTCTCGATCGAACACCATGAACTTTCTCCGCAACATCAAGAGCTTGCCCACAGCCGAAGAGCTGATTCGAGACATCCCACTGTCACAAGAGGGCTACGCGCGAATCTTGCGCGACCGTCGGGAAGTGCGGGACATTCTCGCGGGGCGCGATCCACGCATGCTCGTGATCGTCGGTCCGTGTTCCGCCTGGCCCGACACGGCGTTTCTGGAGTACGCGCGAAGGCTGCGCGGCATTCAAGGCGAAGTGTCCGATGCGCTCAAGATCGTGCTGCGCACCTACATCCAAAAGCCGCGCACCGCGAAGGGGTGGACCGGGCCGGTCAACCAACCCGATCCTTTCTCGGCTCCGGACATCAGAGAAGGGATGCGCTATTCGCGAAGCATGATGGTCGAAGCCATCGAGATGGGCCTCGCCATCGCCGACGAGGCGCTCTTCACGCACAACGCCAAGGGGTTCCTCGAGCTTCTGTCATGGGTGGCCATCGGGGCGCGCAGCAGCGAAGATCAGGAACACCGCATCTGGGCCTCCGCCATAGGAGCTCCCGTCGGCCTCAAGAATCCCACCAGCGGTTGTATTCCGATCGGCGTCAACAGCGTCTGCGCCGCTCAGAGCTCGCATATCGCCGTTTTCGACGGATTTCAGGTGGAGACGAGCGGCAATCCCTACGCGCATCTGGTCCTGCGGGGGGGGGGACACGGTCCCAACTATCACCTGAGACACCTCTACCGAGCTCGGGGTCACATGTGGGAGCTCGGCGTCGAGAACCCCGCCATCCTGATCGACGCCAGCCACGACAACTCCCGGGTCAACGGCAAGAAGTCGCCGGAGGTGCAAATCGACGTCGTGCGCGAGGTGTTTGGAAACCTGCGTGAACATCCCGAGCTGCAGCCGTTCGTGCGTGGATTCCTGCTCGAGAGCTTCCTCAAGCCGGGTAGTCAGAGTTTGACCGAGGTCGATGCGGATACGGTCGATCGAAGCGGATTGTCGATCACTGACCCATGTCTGGGTTGGGAGCGTACGATGGGCGTGCTATACAGCATTGCCCGTCGTGTCGAAGAACTCGGTTCTAAAGTTTTCCGTAGGAAGATCTCCTGAGCCTGGAAAATTAGTGAAGAAGAAAAAGAGTCAGACTACAGCCGGGTTTCCGTTACGAGTCGCCGGGGAGCGCGTGCATATCAGTGCGCTCGGGGCTCCAGGATCCTTTTCCGAAGATGCTGCACGCGCCTATGCAAAGCGCGAGAGCCTTACCTGCGAGGTTGTGAACAAGGCCGATTTCGACGATGTGCTGGCTGCCCTCGACGACGAGCGCGTCGACCTCGGCGTCCTGCCTGTTTCCAACCTGGTCGGAGGTCTTGTTCGCGGTGCCTTCGAAGCGATGGGGCGCTTCAACTTCCAACCCATTGCCCAGATCTCCCTCGACATTCGTCACTCCTTGCTCGTCCGCACTGCCGAGGTGCGCCCCGCAGCCGTCGAGCGGGTCGTCTCCCATCCCCAGGCCATCAGCCAGTGTTCCGGATTCCTCTCCCGCGAATTTCCAGGGCGCGAGTGGATGAACTGGAGCGACACCGCTTCCGCCGCTCGCGACCTCAGTGAGGGTCGTCTCGATGCAGGCGTCGCGGTCATTGCGTCAAAGCGCGCCGCTGAGTCCTACAGTCTCCACATCCTTGCTGCCGACATTCAGGACGATCCCGAGAACGAAACCCGCTTCGTGATCGTTCGGAAACTACCCTCATGAACGAACGACCCCTCCCTCCGCAAGTCGAGCGCCTGCGCGAACGCATCGAAGAGCTGGACCTCGAGCTTGTTCATGTGCTGTCGGAGAGGTTCCAGGTGGTCGAAGAACTCTCGATTTGGAAGAACGAGAACTTGATGTCGGTGGAAGATCCCGAGCGCGAGGCATTCCTGAGCGAGTTGTATGCGCGTGTCGCTCGTCAGCGGGGTCTGGACGTATCCTTTGTGCAGCGCCTGTTCGAGATGATCATCGCACAGTCTCGCGAACGCCAGGAGCGGGCGAAGAAACCCAAGCGAGCATGATCGCCGCGCGCTGAGGCCTCGGCGCCTTCGCTCAGCGTCCTTGCACGGAGTCCAGGAGTTCCAGGACCTCCGACACCGTCGGAATTCCGGTGAGGGTTCGCAGGATCCCGCCCGAAGCATCCGTGATCACGGTTGCCGGTGTCAGGTCGTCCTGGAAGGTATCCCGCACGTGTTCGCGCAACGCGCGTCGCTCTTCCATTGCCAGGTCGCTCAGCACCAAGTACGCCGGCTGATGAGCTCCGGAGTAGGCTTCCAGTGTTTCAGGCGATTCGTCCAGGTCCGTGCCCACGCCCCAGATGCCGACGAGGGATCTGTCGAACGTTTCACGTAGCAAGGCGACCTGGGGCTGTAGCCTCTGGCAACCCTTGCAGTGTGTCGACATGGCCGTCACCAGGTTCAACGCCGCCGGCGAGTCGTCGTGGGGGAGGGTCAACGGGAGGTGCTTCTTCTCCGCCTGTGCCAGCTTGGCGCCCTTCAACACGTTCTTCAGGTACGGCTGGGTGTGGAAGGGTTTCTTGTTCGGCGATTCATCAGGATTTTCATACACGGTCACGAGCCTGCCCGCTGGAACGTTCTTCCAGGAGTGCTCCTTGCCCGAGGGCCAGCGCACGTGGATTTCACGGATGAGTTTGTTGTCGCCCACGCCCACCAGCATCGTGCGTGAGTGGACGGCAGCCCGGCCGTCGCCGCAGCGAACCTCTCGCACCAGGGGCTTGCCGCCGATATTCAGGTTCACCAGGGCGCCGTAGCCCGCGCGTGGGCTCCATTCGGTGGATGCGGCTGTCGTCCGGTTGCCGCCGACGAAACGGAGGGCGACCATGCGGGATCCCTTCGCATCCGGGTGGAAGCGTTCGCCGATTCGGTTGCGATACAGCTGTACGGTAGGGGCGTTGGCGCTTGCGACGACAAAGTCGTTCCAACCGTCCCTGTCATAGTCCAGCTGACACGCGGTACGCCCGTCGCCCGGGTGGGCCAATCCGGAAAGCATGTCGAGGTCGTAGAACTGCTCTCCGACATCGCTGAGAAACAGGTGGTCCGTCTCGCCGCCGCTGAAGGAGTTTGTCGGCTTCGATTCTCCGAAGTCGCTCAGATCCCCCTCATCGCGCTTGCGGAACTTGATGTTGTCGTCCGAGCGCACGACCGTGCGCCAGAACTCGCTTCACAAGTCATGCCCGGCCCGTATTTCCCTGGGCGCGGTGTAGTGGCCGGAAAGCGCGTACAAATCGAGCCAACCATCGTTGTCGACATCGACGAACTGACTTCCCCAGGACCAGCCCGCCATTTCGACGTGCATGCCGGGCCCTTCCAGCGAGGAAACGCGTTCGAACGAGCCGTTCTCCAGCTCGAGGAGCGAGTTCCCTGCCGCCATTCTCAGGAAGGTCTGATTGAGCCCCTTGATGCTCTTGAGGATGCGGTTGCCGGCCTTGCTGTACATGTTTGACACGTAGGCATCCTGATCGCCGTCGCGGTCGTAGTCACCCCAGGAGATGCCCATGCCGAAGCCGACGTCCTCTGCATTTGTCTCGGCGGTGATGTCGACGAAGGTGCCTCCGTCGTTCCGGAACATGTGGTTCGGCGCGAAGTCATTGGCGACGTAGACGTCAGGATCGCCGTCGACATCGAAGTCCGCGAAGCTGGCCTGGAATGTATTGCGATAGATCTCCAGGGGCGTGTTCTCCACGCACGAGAACCCTCCGTTGCCATCGTTTTGCACGAGGATATTGGGCGGACCGATCCGATCGCGGACCTTGTGCTTCTGCATCTGCTGGAAGTGCGAGAGGAGCTCGCGGGAATAGCGTTCTGGGAGATACTCCTCCAGGACTCTTCCGTTCGGTTTCATCCCCTGCGCATGTTTGTTGCGGATGTCCTTCTCGATCAGCTGGGCCGCATAGGTGCCGACGTAGAAGTCGAGCATTCCGTCCAGGTTGAAGTCGGTCGCCGCTGCGGTGGTCGCAAAGTAGGGTAGGCCCCCTTCTATGAGGCCCTGAGAGCGATCGATGTACGAATCTCCTTCGTTGGTGAAGAACATGCTCTCGGCGAGCGTCCGTCCCAGGAAGAGGTCGTCATCACCGTCGTTGTCGAAGTCGGCGAAGAGCGCCATGTCGGAGTGATCGACCACGTCCAGTCCGATCGAGCGTCCGATCTCCTGGAAGGTGCCGTCGCCCTGATTGTGAAAGAACAGGTTTCTCCCGTAGCGAGCCATGGAATAGAAGTCGTCCCAACCATCCCGGTCCCAGTCCACGACGCTGATTGCAGGGTGACGCCAGGACGCCATGTGGCCGAAGAACTCGTGGGGTGGATCCCATGTGTTTCCCGCTGCCTCCAGCTTGAGGAAGCGAACGATCATCTCCTGGGCGCGGTTGCGACGCGCTTCCTCAAGCGCCTCTTTGTCCGGTACGGCGCTCGCCAGCTCTTCGGTGAAGAAGGTCTCGGGTGCCAGATAGGTCTTGAAGGTCGACCAGGCCAGGCGATCGATCGCCCATGCGTCCCAGTTCGTGAACTCCTCCACGACCTCGGGGTTCTTGTCGGAAGCCAGCACCCAGCCGATGACCAGCCTGCCCTTGGCCTTGATACGCTCGCCGTTCTTGGTTCGTCCTGACGCCGTGAAGCCGGCCTCGACCTCCCAGCGGCGCATGCTTTCGTCGCTGAAGTTACCGCCGATGAAGTAGAACTTGCTGCCCTCTTCAAGCCAGCCAATCGTCTCGAGAAATGGGGTCAGGAAGGTGAAATCCTCGCGCGCAACCGAGCGTTCTTCGGCGGCGACTTTCCACTTCAGGATGGTGGTGTCGACCGTGGGAAGTTCTCGGTAGAGGCTCGGTCCCGATGCGATGTCTCGCACGCGGATTTGATCGGCCAGGAGCGAGCTCGTCAGAACGCTTCGAATTTCAAGGTTGCGTAGCGCCGTGCTGAGTTGCTTCAGCCGTTTTCCAGAGAGGTTCAGATGCACGCTCTCCGAAGCCGTCATGTGACTGATCTGAGACGTTTGGAGCTTCTCCGCATCCGTCTGCAGAAAGCCCCATGCCTTGAGCGTGCCGAAGCCGCCGAAGGCCCAGAGGGGGACGAGCAAGAGCGACAGTCCGCGGCCGGATACCGTTCCGATGCGAAAGGGTCGCCACCCCAACGTGATGGCCATTCCGGCGAGGCCGAGAACGACCTGGAAACTCCAGATGCGTGCGAGTTTCAGGGTTGTTTCGATGTGCTCATCGCCCGAGAATTGCCATGCCAACGACCACTGGTTGACGACCAGGGCGGTGAGGAGCAGGGAAAAGCCTAGGAGGTGAGCAGGGCGGTCCGAAGTGCTCATATAAAGGTGGAGGTGACGGGGCGAAGGGGACGGGTTCTCACCTCGGCAGATCCATCGACGGAGCGTGAGGTGAATTCCCTTCCCACCGCCCATGCGGGGACCGCTGGAGCGGGGCCGGATCGTTCCAAGGCCAATCCGAGGAGTGACCCGTCCCCCGATCGGGGCTATCTTCCGCAGCTACCGGTTCCCCCTCCAATGAGCTCCTCCCGGAAAATCTTTCCCTTTCTGCTTTTCGCCCTGCTGGGTCTCGCGGGCGTGGGAGGGCTCTATTGCCTGCTCCAGGCCGGGGGGTCGGTCGAGAGGCGCGGGCGGGTCGCGGTGGGTCCCTCGGCCACCGGTGCGCCCACCCGCGAGGCCGGCGATCTCGAACAAGTCGCCTTGAAGCTCAGGGATCACCCGGTTCCAAGCGAAACGACCGACTCGACCGTTCTGTGGCCCCTCAAGATCGAGCTTGACCTGGTCCAGCCCGCCTATCTGCCGGTGGAAAAGGGCATGGTTCCCATCGGGACCGGGCGGACCGCGCGATTCTCGGGGCGGCTGACCGGAGCCCGAGGCGAGGCGGTACGGGCCGATGTTATTTTTTTGAAAGGGACGAACGCGGGCCGCGTTCTGCGCTGCGACAGCGGCGGGTCCTTCGGGGCCAATGATCTCTATCCCGGCCTGGGAGTGGTCGAGATCAGCGGGGAGGGGATCCTTGGAGCCCGTCGCGAAGTTCGCCTGCGCCGTGGCCAGGGCGTCATTCTCAACATCGGTTTTGGCCGCCTGGCCAGCGTCAACGGGCGGGTCCAGGACCGCAAGGGCGATGGCATCGAAGGCGTTCGCGTGACCTTCGACGGCAAGGTCTATCACACGGGCACCGAGGGCGAGCTGTACGTGCCCAGCGTGGCAGGGGGGCAGGTGTTGGCCGAGATCGAGAAGGAGGGCTACGCCTCCTACCAAGAGCTCGTCTGGGTGCAAGCCGGTGTGACAAACGCGAATCGCGAGCGACTGGTCTTTACCCTGGACAAGGAGGTCTCACTCGAGGTCGCGCTGCGAGGCAACGTAGGTGGCCCCGGGCCGGCACAGCTCATCGTGCTTCCCGGCCAGCACGGCTATCGCTCGACCGCCGACTCGGCCTATCGCAATTCGCGCTTCCCCTTTCATACCAAGAATCCCATCGAGGTCTGGCCCGGCAGACCGGTGCGCATCGACGGTTTGCCGCCTAACCAGGTCGTCAAGCTCTACACCTTCCGCCAGGGCGCCGAAGCCAAGCTCAAGGTGGTCAACCTGAGCGCGCGCGAACAGAGGGTTCAGATCGATCTCGAGCCCGCGCCCAAGATTGTCGGTCAGGTTACTCTCGACGGCGAACCTGTCTCGGGAGCGCATGTCCGGCTCGAAGCTGCGGATCGACCCCGGGCCACGCTTTCCTTCTTCAGGGAAGCCAGCTACTACCTCGAGACGGCGATCATTCCCGACATTCCTCCGGCGGTGCAGGAGACCCAGACCGGCGCGAACGGGCGGTTTTTCCTTTCCGCCTGGCCCGACGAAAGTGCCGTACGCTATATCGAGGCGCGCGGCAAGGACGGCAAGACGTGGGCCGGCAGGTTCATTCGTGCGGGCACCGAGGTTTGTGACTTGCAATTGAGCGAGGTCGATACGGGTGACGCGGCCTTGAAATTGGCGTTTCCCGGTCGCTACCAGGGCTTGCCGGTCGACCTGGTCTTGAACGGGGCGCCGAGGGATCTCGCCGTCCTGAAGCCCTCGGAATCCCTGGAAATCCACGACATTCCCTCCGGGGTCTGGCGCCTCCGTATCACCTGGCACGGCGAACCGGTTTACAAGAACGAAGAACTCGAGATCTCGGGCTCGGACTCGCGTGTCGTCAAACTGCCCGAGGAATGCATCGAGGGGCAGGACGAGGAGTCCTGGCGGCGAGCGGGGCGCGAGTTTCCCGGGACCTAATAGGGTTCCCCTCGCTTTCCTGCCCTGGATAGAATTCGCGTCGTGGCCAAACTGCGACTGGACGGTAACTCTCTCACCCTTGCGGACCTGGCCCCCATCTTTCGGGGGATCTTACCCGAGATCGAAGTGGCGGCCGAGGCGATGCAAAGCGTGGAGAGGTGCCGCGCCGTGGTAGACAAGTCCGTCGCTTCCAGGGCCGCGGTGTATGGCCTGACGACCGGGTTCGGCAAGCTCAAGACCGTCGGCATCGATCGCCGCAATCTCGGTGAGTTGCAGGAGAACCTGATTCTGTCCCATTGCTGCGGCGTGGGTGAGCCCATGCCGATCGAAGAGGTTCGCGCCGTTCAGGTCCTGCGCTTGAACGCCTTGGTGCGTGGATATTCCGGTGTGCGAAGCGGATTGATCGAGCGACTTTGCGGGTTCTATCGAGCCGAGTTCGTTCCGGTCGTTCCGCAGAAAGGTTCCGTCGGAGCCAGCGGTGATCTCGCACCGTTGGCGCACATGGCGGCAGCCTACATGGGGTACGGTGAGGTCTTTCTGCGCGGCGAGCGCATGGCAGCGGACAAGGCGCTGAGAGAGGCGGGGGAAGAGCCCCTGCATCTTATGGCCAAGGAAGGCTTGGCACTGATCAACGGCACCGAGGTCATGGGGGCGATCGGAGCCGGAGTCGTCTTGCGGGCGCTGGACCTGTCGAGAAGTGCCGATGCGATCGCAGCCCTGACCATCGAGGCTCTCTTCGGGAGCGTGAAGCCCTTCGATGCCCGTTTGGCCGACCTGAAGGGCCAACCCGGCCACGTACGAACCGCGGAGAATGTTCGTCGGTGCCTGGCCGATTCCCAGATCATGAAGAGCCACGCCGATTGCGGTCGTGTGCAGGATCCGTATTCCCTGCGCTGCGTACCCCAGGTTCACGGCGCGTTCAAGGAGGCTCTGGACCATGTACACGGCGTACTTCGCCCCGAGCTGAACAGCGTCACGGACAACCCCATCATCTTTTCCGAGACCGAGGAAGTCATCAGTGCCGGCCAGTTTCACGGCCAACCGATCTCGATGGCCATGGACTACCTGAACCTGGCCCTTTGCACCCTCTCGAACATTTCGGAGCGTCGCACTGAACAGCTGGTCAACCCGGACCTTTCGGCCCTACCCGGCTTTCTGACGGCCAGACCGGGGCTCAATTCGGGAATGATGATCGCGCAGGTGGCCGCCGCCTCGTTGGCCAGCGAGAACAAGTCCCTGGCCCACCCCGCCTCGATCGACACGATTCCCACGAGTGCCAACCAGGAGGACCACGTTTCCATGGGGGTGACCGCCGCACGCAAGGCGCGGGCGGTTTGTACCAATGTCGAATGGGTCCTCGCGATCGAGGCTCTCTGCGCTACGCAGGCGCGCGACTTTCATTCCGAACTCAAAGCGGGACAAGGCGCTCAGGCGGTTTACGATCTGATTCGGGCCCACGTTCCTTCGCTGGAGCGCGATCGCTACTTGAAGGACGATCTGGATACGGCTTTCGAACTCCTGGGCTCGGGGTTGCTTCTGGCGGGCGTGGAGAAGGCCGTCGGTGAGTTGAAGTCGTAACTTGCGGATTTGGAAGGAAGCCGGCAAGGGAGCCAAGTCTTGGGCTCGCTTTGGCCGACCGAGGCGAGCCGCGAACCCGAAGGATTCTTCCTCACGGCGTTCGAGGTGAATCCCGAGCTGCACCGTCGGTCCGAGGAGAAGTCTCACCCGCTTGCTATACTCCCCGCCGCGGTCCGCGAAATCCGCCGGTTTTTTCGCAACCCGCGCCCCCACCATCCGTCCCTCCCCAGGTGGGTGGGGGAGGTGGAGGGAGGAGTCCGTCGAAAGTCACCCGGATGTCATCCCCCGCCCTGACCGATTCCCTTCTCCAACCGCCCCTCAAAGCACCCCGAGGAGCGGAGCTTTCCTGCAAGACCTGGGCGGCGGAGGCAGCTCTGCGCCTCCTGTTGAACAACCTCGATCCCGAGGTGGCCGAAGATCCGGACCGGCTCATCGTCTACGGGGGCAGCGGCAAGGCCGCTCGCGATTGGGATTCGTTGCGCTCGATCGCCCGGACGCTGCAACGCCTCGAGTCCGATGAAACGCTGCTCGTTCAATCGGGCAAGCCGGTGGGCGTCTTTCGCACGCATTCCGCCGCGCCCCGCGTTCTGATCGCGAACTCCAACCTCGTCGGACGCTGGGCGAACTGGGAGCACTTCCGCCACCTCGAGGCGGAAGGGAAGATCATGTTCGGGCAGATGACCGCGGGCTCGTGGATCTACATCGGCAGTCAGGGAATCCTCCAGGGCACCTACGAGACCTTTGCGGCTTCGGCCAAACGCAACTTCGGGGGAACTCTCGAGGGCCGCCTCGTCGTTTCGGGCGGAATGGGAGGCATGGGCGGTGCCCAACCGCTGGCCGCGGTCATGAACGAAGGCACCTACCTGGGAGCCGATGTCGATCGCTCTCGAATCGAAAAGCGCCTGCAGACGCGATATTGTGACGAGCTCATCGAGGATCTCGACGAGGCCATCGACCGCGCCCTCGAGTGGAAGGAAGCCGGAGTCGCCAAGTCGATCGGCGTGGTCGCCAACGCGTGCGACCTGCTCGAGCGCTTGCTGGAACGGGGGGTTACGCCCGACGTGACGACCGATCAAACGAGTGCGCACGATCCGCTCAACGGCTACGTTCCGAACGGCATGAGTTTCGAGCAAGCACTGCGCTTGCGCCGCGACGATCCGAAACGCTACGAAGAGGAGTCCTTCCGCACGATGACCGATCATGTCCGTGCGATGCTCGAGCTGCAGGAGCGCGGTTCGGATACCTTCGACTACGGCAACAACCTGCGTGGCCACGCCAGGCAAGCTGGGTTCGAGGGCGCCTTTGGCTTCGAGGGCTTTGTGCCCAAGTACGTGCGACCGCTTTTTTGCGAAGGGAAAGGCCCCTTCCGCTGGGTTGCGCTGTCGGGCGACCCGAAGGACATCGCCGTGACCGACGAGATCATCCGCGAACTCTTTCCCGGGGACGAGGCCCTCGTGCGCTGGATCCGGCTGGCCGGGGAACGCATCGCCTTCCAGGGGCTCCCGGCGCGTATCTGCTGGCTGGGCTACGGCGAGCGTGCGAAGGCGGGCGTGGCGTTCAACGACGCGGTTGCTGACGGCCGCCTTTCCGCACCGATCGCTATCGGTCGCGACCATCTCGATTGCGGTTCGGTCGCTTCGCCCAATCGGGAAACCGAAAACATGCGCGACGGAACCGATGCGGTGGCCGATTGGCCGTTGCTCAACTGCATGTTGAACGTGGCCAGCGGAGCCAGCTGGGTCTCCTTTCACCACGGTGGCGGCGTCGGGATGGGCTACAGTCTCCACGCCGGACAGGTCACCGTGGTCGACGGCACTGCCGCGGCGCGGGAAGCCTGTCAGCGCGTGTTGACGAATGATCCGGGCACGGGGGTGATGCGGCATGCCGATGCCGGCTACGAAAAGGCCCTGGACTGCGCCCGCGAAGAGGGCATCGACCTGCCGTTTCTGAAATAGCCTTCCCTGCGATTCTCCCCCGGTCATTCAGATGTATCGGCGTAGGGAGTGCTCGTCGAAGGAGGGCTCGTTTGCGAGTTCCGGACGAAAGGTCGTGAACGGGAGGCCTGGGCCTCGACGGCGACGGGTTCGCCGTCCATACGCGCCGCCGCTCGAGCCTGCGGTCCGACGGGCGTGAAGTGCGTTGATCGAAGGAACGATGTCCGGATCGAACGCCCGTCGTTTTCGATCTCAGTCGACCGCGGTCCAGTCCGGTCGACCGGGACGATTGGGGTGCATGTCCATCGATAGTTCGAGCCAGCTTGCGAAATGGACAGAAAATCATAGCCCGGGTAGCCGACGGCGGCCGAGCATGGGGCAACATAGGAGCGCGGTCCAAGCGGGCCGGCCCCCTCGAAACGATGCTGAGAGCCCAACCGAGTCTGGTCCCCTGCCTTGGCCTGGTGCTTGCCGGGTGTTTCTGCGGTTGTTCCAAAACCGGCGAAGATGTTTCTGCTCCGGCCGTGAGTGGGGGCGATGCAGCTTCACGGAGCGCGTCGGATCGGGGGCGGTCCCTGGACGCGGTGCCCATGCCCCGGGGCGATCGCGAGGCGCTACGCGATCTCGTACTCGCGGAGAAGTACGCGAGTGTCGATCCCGCGGTCGACGGCTGGAACAGCGAGGTTCAAAACGGGCTGATCTCCGCTCGTCTACACGAGCTCGGCGAGATCTGGGGCCGCGAGCAGGTGGGCGAACATTCCCTGACAACCAGCTCCGCTTTCACCGAGCTCGAGAAACTGTGCTCGAAGGATTTCGAATGCTCCCGTTTGCGCGAGGTCGATGCGACTCTTGTCTACGAGGACGAGGGGATCGTCGTCCATTCCGGTGCTTCGACTCCGGAAACGAGCGCCGAACAGGCGGAACGAATCTACCGCGGCGTTCCAGGCCTGGCCGGGGCATTGCGGGACCTGCGCGCGCCCTATTCCAGTGGGGCGGAGCTGCACGTGAAGTTCAAGGTGTTCGAGGTCTCATCCGAGGGCGTGGACCTGCGCGCGCAGGCGCTCTTTCAGGGGGACGGCCCATCCGACACCTCGGCGATCCAGCAAAGCTCCACCTGGAGCCTTCTCTTTGACGCCTCCGATCGCGAGCGACCCAAGCTGAAGGAGATCTCGATCTCTCGGTACACCGAGAACCGTTCGCACAGAGGGCTTTTCTTCGAGGATTGCACGGAATCGGTCTTTGCGGGTTCCGAGGTCTACTCCAAGCACCTCGGGGTCCACGTCGAGAATTGGCTGGGGGGCATCCAGGGAATGGTTTTTGGGTCGCTCCTCGGACACCAGGGGATCGCCATCGGCGACGTCGATGGAGACGGCCTGGAGGACGTCTATGTCTGCCAGGCGGGAGGCCTTCCCAACCGGCTGTTCATCCAGAACCTGGATGGCACCGTGCGGGATGCTTCAGCGAGTGCGGGTGTCGATTTTCTCGACCCCAGCCGCGGGGCTCTGCTCATCGACATCGACAACGACGGGGATCAGGATCTCCTGCTGGCCACCTCGGCGATCTTGATCCTGTTTGAAAACAACGGACGCGCCAAGTTCGAGAGGCGCTGGCTGCAGCCCTATGCACAGCTGCACTCCCTTGCAGCGGCCGACTACGACGGCGATGGCGACCTGGACATCTACGGTTGCGCTTACAAGATTCCCGATGGTAGCGGCGTCGCTCCGTTGCCGTATCACGATGCCAACAACGGCGAGCCCAACGTGCTCCTGCGTAACGACAGTCGGGGCTCCCACTGGGTGTTCACGGATGTCACCCTCGAGAGTGGCCTGGATGAAAACAACCGGCGTTTCAGCTTCGCAGTTTCCTGGGAGGACTTCGATAACGACGGCGACCTAGATCTGTACGTCGCCAACGATTTCGGCCGCAACAACCTCTACGAATTCGAGAACGGGCGTTTTCGCGACATTGCCGGAAAGGCGGGTGTTGAGGACATTTCTGCCGGTATGGGAGTTTCCTGGGGGGACGTCGACAACGACGGCTGGATGGACCTGCACGTCAGCAACATGTTCTCGAGTGCGGGCAACCGCATCGCCTACCAGAGAAACTTCAAGTCTGCTGCGGACGAATCGACGCTCTCGCAGTTCCGGCGTCACGCCCGAGGGAACTCTCTTTTCTCCAACTCCGCGGACGGCACGTTTCGCGACGTCAGTCTCGAAGCGGGAATCACGATGGGGCGTTGGGCCTGGTCGTCCAAGTTGTGTGATTTGAACAACGACACGCGCCAGGACATCTTGGTGGCCAACGGCCTGGTAACCAGCGACGATCCAGCGGACTTGTGAAGCTTCTTCTGGCGCCAGGTCGTGGCGCAATCGCCGACCACGGCGGAAGCCGAGGGTGATCAGAAAGACTATCGCAGCGGCTGGAAGGCCACTTACCGCCTGATGCGCGAGGGGATGAGCTGGAGCGGCAGAGAGGCCAACTGCGTCTTTCTCAATCTGGACGGCCGGCGCTTCTCGGACGTGTCCGGGATCAGCGGAGCGAACTTCAAGGACGATGCGCGCGGACTCGCCCTGGTCGACTGGGATTTCGATGGCGCGGTCGATATCTGGTTCAAGAACCGTTCAGCGCCACAGGTGCGCTTCCTGCACAACCGCCTGGCTGGCGACAACGGATTCCTGTCTCTGCGCCTGCGCGGTACGTCCACCAATCGCGACGGGATCGGGGCGCGCGTCGAGGTCTACCTGAGCGGGGAGTCCAGCGACCGCCTTGTGCGCACGTTGCACGCCGGCGACGGCTACCTCTCCCAATCCACGAAGTGGCTCCACTTCGGCCTCGGCCGGGCTCGGCAAATCGAACGCGTCGTGGTGCACTGGTCGGGCGGAGAGAAGGAGGAATTTTCCGGCCTGGAGAAGAACCGCCAGTACCTGCTCGTCCAAGGCGGTGAGGCACCACAACTCTGGCAGCCGCCCGAGAGAACGCTGTCGCTCAAGGGAGAGAATCTGAAGGCTCCCGTTGCAACGGGAAAGGCGCGCATCGTTTTGGCCGCGCGCCCGTCCATGCCGCCGCTGGACTATCGGACGCTGTCGGAAGAGCTGCAGCGCGTCCGGACCCGGCGGGAACCGGGGCGCTCGCTCCTTCTCAACCTGTGGGCCAGCAGTTGCGCACCGTGCCTGGTCGAGATGACGGAGTTCACGCGCCGCGCCGACGAATTCGAAGAGCGCGGTCTCTCCGTGCTCGCCCTCAGCGTTGACCTCGAGGAGGATCACGATGCTGCGCGGGCGCTCCTTGAACGTATCGATTGGCCCTTCGAAGCCGGTTTTACAACGAATGAATTGCTCGATGCTCTGGACCTGATCCAGCGCTCGATGCTGATCCGCAGGAGGCCGCTGCCGTTGCCGGCGAGCTTCCTCATCACCGCCTCTGGCGGGATCTCCGTGATCTACAAGGGGCCGCTCGATGTCGACCAGCTGTTTTCCGACCTCGAGCTGGAAGATGCCTCCCCGCTGGAGCTGCGATATGCAGCCTCCCCCCTGGAAGGGCGCTGGCTCTTCACCTCCTTCGAAATGCTCGGGGTCACGATTCGGCTGGTGCGGGAACTGCGCGACCACGGCTTGACGGAGGCCGCGGCTGCGGTCTTTAGAACCCTCGAGGTTCCCGGTGAACTCGTTGAAGACGCGGGTGGACGGCGGAAGTACTTGCAGCTTGCGGAGGATCTCAGCAGGCAACTGGAGAAGGAGGAGCGCCATGCTGCGGCTGCGGAACTCTACGCCCTCATGTACGAGATCGAGCCGATGGCCATGCGTTGGCGGCAAAGCCGCGGGGAAAACCTGGAACGCAGCGGACGCGAGGAGGATGCGGCCGAGGTCTATCGTGAAATCTTGCGCCTCCGGCCGGCTCACGCGACGACGTTGTTGCGGCTCTCCACACTCTTGCTCCGCCAGGAGAAACTGACCGAAGCGCTTGCGCTACTTCAGCGTGCGGTGAAGGTGCGCAGCGATCACTGGCGCGCCAACTATCTCCTGGGTTCGACGCTCGTGAAACTGGGCCGCCCGGAGGAGGCGAAGGCGCCTTTGCGCCGGGCCCTGGCTCTGAAGCCCGACCACAGCGAGGCGCGGGCTCTCCTGGAGGGGATTCGCTAGGAGCATCACTCCAGGGGAACTCCACCCGATTGCCGCCACCATGTGAGCGCTTGCGCCCGAAGGCCATCCATGAGCGCGCGTCTTGAAGCATCGTCGGCCAGATCGTCGAGCTCCAGCGGGTCCGCTGCCAGATCGAAGAGATCCTCGTCCCCTCGCTGGCGGATCATGTCCGCCAGCGGCGTGATCTTCATGATCGACCAGACCCCTTCGTCGACCGGCCCCAGGTAGTAGATGTACTTCCAGCGGGTCGTGCGCGCATACAGGGCATAGACGTCGAGCTCGGGTTGCTCGCCGGGCGTCGCGCCGCGGCCGTAGATGGCGCCGCAGATCGTCCGACGGCCCTGAAAGGGCTCGCCCTCCAGGGCACCCAGCAGGCTCGTTCCCGGATAGCTCTCCGGAACCTCGAGACCGGCTGCTTCCAGGATCGTGGGAAACAGATCGATCGATTCGATCATGGCGGAGTTTCGTTTCCCCGGGGCGATGCGCGCGGGCCATGTGGCGACGAGCGGTGTGCTGATCCCCTTTTCGAACGGGGAGCCTTTGGCAACCAGACCGTTGCTCCAGCCGTTGTCGATCAGGAAGAGCAAGAGCGTGTTTTCATAGAGACCGGCACTCCTGAATTTTTGGACGAGCTTGCCGATTTCGTCGTCCAGCCATGCACCCATGGCCAGGCTCATGTGTTCGTACTGGCGGAACACATCCAGTGTCGCCTGCGGCAACCAGGAGGGAACGTCGATCTTCTCAGGATCGATCAGGTCCTGATATCGCATGGGCGGATCGTGCGGCGTATGCGGTAGCGCGGGAGCCCACCAGATGAACAGCGGCTGCTTGCCGGCGTGTTCGTCGATGAAGGCGAAAAGCTCGTCCTGGCCCGCGCGACCGAACATCCGGTCGGGTTGTGCGGGTGCGTCGAAACCCATCGCGCCTGCGGCTTGCTCCCAGTACTTGCCGCCGGCGAAGGTTGCGTAGCCCGCGTTGCGTAGCCGGTTGGGAAGGGACCCCTGTGGGTCGAGAGCGCCCCCGTGCCGGTTCGCATAGATGCCCGACTGGTGGGGCCAGCGACCGGAAAGAAGCACGGCCAAGGAGGGGCGACAACGCGGGGGGGTGTGCATCGTCGAAAAGATCATGCCGGCCTCCGCCAGACGATCGATGTTCGGCGAATGGGCGAGCGGATGCCCCTGAAACCCCAGGTGCGCGTTGTCCTGGTCGTCGGAAATCAGGAGCACGATGTTGGGTCGTGCCGCATCCGCGCGCTGCTCCGGAGCACACGCGCCGAACGTGACAAGGAGGAGGATCGGGGAAACGTGGCGTAGCATTCTCACCGGGTCCTCGACGATACCGTATCGTACCGCCGATGTCCGTCCCGCCCTCGGCCTCGGTTTCGTGCTGCCGCCCGACCAGACGCGAGCTCTTCGGACTGGGCGTACTGCTCGCGTGCCTGGGCCTGCTCCACCTGGTCTTCCGGGGACTGCAGCCCGAGCCGAGGGTTTGGGGGGACGAGACGCACTACTGGGCCTTTGCGACGCAGGAAGCCTTCGAGGGGCGAACGGGTTTCTTGCCCGGCACGTTCGGATTTGACCACCGCCCCCAGCTGGCAACGCGGGTCTTCGCCCAATTCGCGGACAGCCGGGGGATCCCTGCCCAACCACAGGAGATGGTGGCGTCGGCGGCGAAACTCGTGCTGCGGGTCGGCCTCTTTCAGATTCCCCTCCTTCTGCTGGCATTGACCGCCGTCTATGCCACGGCCCGGACCCT
This sequence comes from Planctomycetota bacterium, assembly GCA_002683825.1. Taxonomy (GTDB): domain Bacteria; phylum Planctomycetota; class UBA1135; order UBA1135. Next base: position 49,183 of record NYUD01000061.1, on the reverse strand, counting down.
GGGGCTGTCGTCACGCGGAGGCCTGGCGTCCGTATTGTTTCTCGGGCTCCTACCCCAGGTAGGTTTTCACGTTCATTCCCTCTGGCCCGAGCTCCTGCACCTTTGCCTCGCCTCCCTCGGGCTTCTTGGTCTGATCTTCTATCTGCAAGCCAAGCGCCTCTACGCCCTCGCCCTCGCTGGCTTGGCTCTTGGTCTTGCGCTTTTCTCCAAGGGCAGTTTGCAGGTCTTCTTGCCGCTGATACCGCCGGCCCTCTTTCTCTCGGCCTGGAGGGACGAAAAGTTCGTCGCGCCCGACGCCTCCCTGGCCTCTCGGGCAAGGAGGGGCGCTCGCTCGGCAATCCCCGCCCTCGTTTTCCTGGCGCCTCTGGCACTGGTGTTGGTTCCGCAGATTCTGGCCAACGCCCGAGCCGGCCACGGTGCACGCCTGTCCGCCAACCGCTGGTGGAATCTGGAGCTGGGACTCACGCTGAACACCGAGGACTTCAAGGGCGAGGGCGCTGCGCGTTTCGAGCCGCTCGTCGAGAAGAGTCTTGCGTACTTCGCCGCCGCGGATCAACCCGCCGAGCGCGAGCGTTTGGCTCGCGAACGCACACTGCGCTACGTTCGCGAACACCTTCCCTCGGTGCTGTGGGATCAGCTCGAGCAAACGCTCCAGCTCTTCTTCTTCTCGGAGTCCTCTCTCGAGCAATCGCTCTCGTTTCGCGGCCGCTGGGGCGCGACTCCGCCCGCGTGGATGAACGCCCTCGCTACGTTTGGACGCGGGCTTTGGTTTCTCATGCTGGCCATGGCCCTTTACGGCCTTCATCGAGCCTGGAGTCGCCCGGGTTGGCGGCTGCTTTCCCTGTTCGGCCTGTCCTTTCTGGCGGGCTTGTTCCTGGTCTCGGTGAAGTTTCGCTTCCTCCTGCCGATCGTTCCCGTGCTGTGTTTGTTTGCCGGGGCGGGTGTCGAAAGGCTATTTTCCGCCCTGGGAGGCAGGAAAGTGTCTGACACCGTGCTTGGGAAGAGTTTACGGTGAACTCCGCGATGACCGACGCCGATCCCACGCCGGCCCCGTTTCCGCCACAGTTGCGCGAGCGGCTGCCCCGGCTTGATCCCGTGGCCCTGGAGTCCTTCTTCGATGCCTACTTCGATCGGGTCTACGGCTACGTTCGGCGCCTGGTGAACGACGAGCAACTGGCGGAGGACCTGACCCAAGATGTCTTTCTGCACATCCAGCTCGCGTTCTCCACCTACGATCCCGAGCGCGAACTGCGGCCGTGGGTCTTTACCATCGCCACGAACAGGGTGCGCGACCACTGGCGCTCGCACCGGCATCGCGAGGGCCGCAAGGATGTGAGCGTCGAGCGCGACGCTGCCCTGCTCGGACTTTCGGCCGGGGAACATCGACCTGATAGCGACCTCGCCGAGAACGAGCTGAGCGCTATCCTCCGGGATGCGGTGGACGAGTTGCCCGAGGGGATGCGCATGGCGGTGCTCCTGCGCGTCTATGAGGGGCTTTCCTTCGAAGCGATCGGCGAGGTGCTGGGCCGGAGCGAAGTGGCGGTTCGCAAGCGCTATTCTCGGGCTCTGGAGGCCTTGAGAGCCGCCCTCGGACCCGCCTGGCGCGTTCATACCGAGGGCGGGTCCTAGCGGCCCGTAGATCACCGTGGATCCTGAAGACCCCCACCCCCAACTCGAGGAGCTTCTGCGGCGCCGGGTGCCTCTCCCCCGAGCTTCGCGAGCTCTGCGACGGCGCGTGCGCCAAACCCTCTTCGAGCAAGAGAAAAAAACGACGTCACAGGACCCCGAAGAGGCTCGTACTTGCGGGCGGTTGAAGTTCAGACTCGAACAGAAAATAGCGACCGAACCGCTCGCACCTCCGGCCGACGAGAGGTTTCGCGCTGCATTGCGCGAGCGGTTCGTCGAGGGGACCCGGGACGAGCTCCCGGCGGGCCCGGGCGTGGAGGATGTGCTCGACCCATCCCCATCCGAGGCGCGAAAAGAAGGGCAAGGAACGGCCTGGCGAGAAGGGCGTCTGTTGAGGTTGCTCCTGCCCTTTGCGGCTGCGGCGGCCATTCTGTTCATCGCGTTTCTACCCAGGGATCCAACCTGGAACGTCGAGTTCCGGGGGGATGGGCCGGTCACCCTGGATGGGGCCTCTTTCCGTCCCTCGGAGAACCGGCGGCTCGGCGCCGCCCTGTCGCGTTCCGGAACCCTCAACTCCGGCGGAAACACCCTGACCCTGCGTCTGGACGCCGGTCTGGAGGTTCGGGTGTTGCCCGGCACCCAGGTCGCGCTGGCGGACCTGCCGCCCCTCGATGGAACCCAGCCGATCTTCCTGAGCCTCCATTCGGGCGAGTTCTACCTGAGAACGACGCCCGGCTATCCCGGCAATCAAATTCGCATCGTGACGGATCTGGGGGACGTCGAGGTCCGCGGTACCACCCTCGGCGTCAAGCGCGGTGAGGAGGGCTTCTGTGTCTGCGTATCGGAGGGCACCGTCGGAGTACGCAATGAGCGGGACGACCAATCCCGGTGGCTGCAGGTGGAACAGGGCAAGCGCTTCTACATACCGGAGAATCCCAGGGCCGCGGCTGCGATCGTTGCGCAGGAACCGGACGATGCACACAGCGACGGACTACGTCGCTATGCCGACGGAACCTCGGAGCTTTAGTTTCTTCGCTTGGATCCCAGCGATGCGCCTTGAGCTCGTTTGAGCTATGGTTCCCTCCATGAGTTGTGCCTTCGGATCTCTGCGCGAGAGGAGCCGTCGTGAATGGCTTCTTTGCGGAGGAGCCCTGATCACAACGGGCCTTGCGGGATGCCGTGCATCCCGCGCCGACGCTCGAGTGTTGGTGGCCGCCGCATCCTCCACGCGCGAACTCTTCGAGACTTGCGCTCCCGGTTTTGATCCCACGGCCCTGGATTTTTCTTTCGACGCTTCGTCGACCCTGGCGCGGCAGATCCGGGCCGGCGCCGAGTTCGACGTGTTCGTCTCGGCGGACGAGCGCTCGCTTCTTCGCGTCGAGGGGTGGGGCCGAGGCGAGTACCGGGCCTTCCTGGGCAATCGACTCGCGCTGGTGGCGCGAGCTGACAAGGCGGCCGGCATCTCCCATCCACGCGATCTTCTTGGCGAGCCCTTGAACCGCGAAGGTGCGATCGCCCTGGGAGCTCCGGAGGTTCCCGCCGGCCGTTATGCCCGGGCATGGCTGACCGGGAACGGGCTGGACGCGCTCGCATCGCGTTTCGTTTACGGACGCAACGCGCGCGCCGTACTGGGGCTGGTCGAGGCCGGTGCGGCCGAATATGCCTTCGTGTATCGCTCGGAAGCAAATCGTGCCGCCCGTGTGCGGTGCGTTTGGACGGCCGGCCCCTTGGAAGAGCCTAGAATCCGCTATCGAGTGGGTGTCGCTCGATCGGCACGGAACGAGGCGGCTTGGAGTTTTGCCGATTGGTTGGTGGCCGGCGGTGCGGATCGCACGGGTCTCGCCCTGGGCTTCAGCACGCTCGAGGGCTGAACCTCGCCCCATGAAGCTCAGCGAGATCGCGAGCATCGCAGGACTGAGCCTTCAGGTCAGCCTGCTGGCAACGGTGCTGATCGCCGTGCCCGCCATCGCAGTCGGGTATGTGCTTTCGCGCGTTCGTTTTCGAGGACGCACCCTGCTACGCACATTCGTTTCCCTTCCGATGGTGCTACCCCCGGTGGCGGTGGGCTTTCTTCTGCTCACCCTGTTTTCGAAGAACACGGCGCTGGGCGAAGGGCTGGCGGTGTTGCTGGGCGGCTCGTTCTTGCTGACCTGGAAGGCCGCCGTCATCGCTGCCTCTGTCATGGCGTTCCCGTTGGCTGTGCTCGGGGCGGAGCGGGGATTCGACGTGGTTCCGCTCCGTCAGGAACAGGTGGCCGCCAGCCTGGGCGCGACGCCGGTGCGGGTGTTTCGTGAGATCACGCTGCCCCTCGCGCGCGGCGGGATTCTGCACGGATTGGCGTTCGCCTTTGTACGCGCCCTTGGAGAATTCGGGGCGACGGTTCTCGTCGCGGGCAACGTCCCCGGTCGCACCCAGACGCTTTCGATGGCCATCTTCACGCGCATAGAGGACTTTCGGGATCGCGAAGCCATGGTGCTTTCGCTGCTCGCCATCGTCTTCGCTCTGGCCGTCACCGGTGCAGCCGAGTGGGTTCTCCGCAGGCCCGGGAGGAGCGCGTGAATCGTTTTGATCTCAAGGCTAGCTACCCCGGTTTCACCCTGTCGGCTACGGCGAGCTGGGAGGTTTCGTGCGCGGCTCTCTTCGGTGCGAGCGGGGCGGGGAAGTCGAGCATCGTCGAAGCGCTCATCGGCTTGCGGCCGGAGGTACAGGGACCGGTGCGGCTCGCCGGTGTTTCCATGGATGGGCTCGCACCGAGCGAGCGGCGCCTGGGTTGGGTGCCCCAGGAGGCGGCGCTCTTCGAACACCTGAGTGTGCGCGACAACATCTTCTTCACGGCCGCATCGGAGGCCGGTCGGAGGGCGGCAACGGAGGCGATCGAGGCCCTGGAGATCGAACCCCTGCTGGGACGTTCCACGCGCGAGCTGTCCGGTGGGGAGTGCAGTCGAGTCGCCATTGCGCGTGCCCTGGCGTCCGAGCCGCGCATGCTGCTCATGGACGAGCCCCTGGCTTCGATCGATCGCCCCCTGCGTTCGCGGGTCGTTCCCTTCCTGAGCCGTCTGGCCCGGGAGAAGGCTGTGCCGCAGCTGATCGTGACCCACGACCCGATCGAGGTCCTGAGTCTCGCCGAGGTCGTGTTCGTTCTCGAGCGCGGGCAGATCGTTCAGGCGGGTGATCCGCAGGAGGTCTTCGCTTCGGCGGCAAGCTTCGGATCGCTTTCGGCCCTGGGGGCGGAGAACCGCTTTGCCGTGAAGGTCAAAGGCCGTGGCAGCGGGACATGGATCGTCGAGACCAGCGGCGGTCAGCGCCTGTCCATGGTGAGAGTCAAGGGTTTCCCCGAACCCAAGGAGGTTGCGATTCGGTCCGAAGACGTGATCCTGATGAGTTCGCACCCCGAGGGGGTTTCCGCTCAAAACGTCTTCTCCGCCACGGTTCAATCCCTGGAACCGATCGGTGCACAGGTGTTGGTGAGCCTCGCTCGCTCCGCCGCAGGGGACGAGACCTGGCGCGTGAAGGTCACGCTCGCCGCGGTGGGTTCCCTCGAACTGGCCCCGGGGCGGCAAGTGGTACTCTTGATCAAGGCCCACTCCGTCCACGCGATGTAGAAGCCAACCCGAGGATTTTCGAGGCAGGAGCGCTATCCTTTGCGGGCGTGCGCCGGCCTGCCATTCTCTCTCTGATCGTCTTTGGCGGGACGCTTTTCTTTGGGCTTGCGCTCCGTTGTCACGGCCTCGGACAGGCGCTCCTGTTCGGAGACGAATGGCACACGCTGAAGGTCGCCGGATCGCCGCTCGGAGAGATCCTTCTGACCTTCGACCGGTACGGGACGGGCATTGCCTACCCGGCCCTGGCACGGCTGTGCGCCGGGCTCCTGGGGATGAGCCATCTGGCCCTGCGTCTGCCTGCGCTGGTCGGGGGTGTGCTTCTGTTGAGGATGGTCTTCGTCGCAGCGCGTCGAACCCTGGGTCGTGAGGTGGCGTGGATTGCGTTGCTCGTGCTGGCCCTGAATTCGGTGGCGATCTTCTACTCAGGCTTTGCGCGCAGCTACAGCCTGGTGTGCGCACTCGCTTTGGTTTTGCTCTTTGCGAGCGATACCTACCTGGCCGTGCGGGAAGCGCCGCGCTGGTGCCTCCCGACGGTTGCGCTCGCCGGCGCGCTGCTTCCCTACTTGCACCTCACGGCCGCGAGTTCGTCGGTCGGCGTGGGGGTGGGGGCAATCGCGTGCGCCTGCCTGAGACGGAATGCACGCAAAGCGCTGTCGCTTACAGGGGCTTTTGCGCTCGGTGGCTTGTTGGCGGTGGCGCTCCACGCACCGGCCTGGGGTGGTCTCCAGGATTTTGTCGGGCGCAAGACGCACAACGGCTACTACGGCGAGTTCGGCGCCCTGGACATCGCCGCCCTTTTCCTGGGCAACCGCACGCTCGCGTGGGTGGTAGGCGCCGCCCTTCTCGCAAGCGTCATCCACTGCGTTGCGCGGCGCGGTACGGCCGCGCTGCCGCTCCTCGGGGCCCTGCTCGCACCTCCCCTGGCCGTGCTGGTCACGCGTCCCTTCGGAGATGCCTATGCGTATGCGCGCTACACCATGGCATCTCTTCCGATGGCGGCGATCTTTCTGGGCTGGGGCACCTGGCATCTGGTCCTGCGGTTCTCGCGCGATGCGCGCCGGCGCGAGGTGGCCCTGCCTGTCGTGGGGGCTGGCGTTTCGTTCGCGCTTTTTCTCTGTGGCGGCTACGGGTGGAAGAGCACGGACGACGGCGTCTTCAGCAATTCCTACATCAGCCTGTTCCCGCTCGACGCGTTCGACCGTTCCGCGCCGGAGCTGGAAGAGGTCTACAGGGTGATCGCTGCCGATGAAGGGGCGCGCGGAGTGCTCGAGATTCCCCACCTCGTCAGCCGCGGGATTTTCTATTACCGCAACGCCGCCCTGGTGCACGGGAAGCGCGTGCAGACAGGCTTCATGACGCGTCTCCAGAAGAACTTGCCGGAGGGTTATGTTTCCCTCGCACAGGATGACTGGCTCGAGCGGGTGGATGCGGACTACGTCATCCTGCACCTCGACGTCCTGGCGGAGGTCGAGAAGTATTGGAGTTTCGTCTATTCAGAGGAACCCTTCGATCCGTCAGTGAATGCCTACATGGAGAGGCACCGGCGCTTTGGTAAGGCCGAAGAGACGGGGCGTCCCTCGGTCGTCACCCACATCCAGAGCTCACTCGGCCGGCCGATCTACCAAAGCCCCACGGTGATCGCCTGGAAGCTGGCGATAGACTGACGGTCCATGTCCGCCCCTTGCCCCCGAACCCGGTCGGTTCCCTGGACGATCCTCGCGGCCCTTCCCTGGGCCTGTGCGCCGGCGAATTCCGATGCAGGTTCCGGGGCAGGCTCCGGGAACTCCACAGGGCAAGCGGGTGGAGCGATCGAGATCTTCGATGGTGAGAGTCTGGCCGGTTGGGACGGGGATCCGCGTTACTGGTCGGTGGAGGACGGAGCGATCGTCGGACGCACGAGTGCGGAAACTCCGCTGGAACGTACGACCTACCTCCTGTGGCGGGGGGGGGATGTGCGCGACTTCGAACTCGAGCTGGAGTTTCAGCTCCTGACGTCGGGGCGGACCGCAAACTCCGGTGTTCAGTTTCGCAGCCGCGAAGTGGGGCGCTTTGCCGTGGCCGGGTATCAGGCGGATCTGTCCCTCGAAGAGGGCTTGAGCGGCACCCTCTACGAGCAATTCGGGGCTCGCCAGCTGATGGCGCGTCTGGGTGAGGAAGTGCATTTCTCCTCCGATGGGAAGAAACGCACGACGAGGCTTGCCGGCAACAATAGCTACCCCGGTCTGCTCGAGAGTCCCGCTTGGCACTCCCTCAGGATTTACGCCAAGGGTAGCGAAATCGAACTGACGCTCGACGGTCTCGTCACGTCGCGGGCCTTCGATCGCCACCGCTTCTTCAGCAGCACTTCGGGGCTCCTGGCGCTGCAGTTGCACTCCGGCTCGCCCATGGAGGTCCGCTTCCGTCACCTTCGACTGCACGATCTAGGTGGTGTTCGAGACGAGCGCGAGCGTGTCGAACCCCAGTGGATCTGGACGAGCTACGACGCAGAGCCGGGGGAGGAAGCCTGGTTTCGCCGCGAGTTCGAGGTGGAGGGTGAGCTAAAGCGCGCGCTACTGTGGGGTATGGCCGACGACGCCCTCGAGGTCTACCTCAATGGCGACTTGATCGCGACCGCCGAAGGCTTCGACCGCATGTTGATCGTGCAGCCGTTGCCCCTTCGAGCGGGCAAGAATGTTCTGGCGGCCTGGGTTCGCAACGCGGAGGAACATGGAGGGCTCTTCCTGTCGCTGCGCGCCAGGCATGTTGACGGGCGCTTGACGCACATCGGGACCGACCCGGACTTTCTGTGCGCGGAGGTGGAGCTTCCCGGCTGGAATCTCCCGGACCGGGTCACGGACGCGGACCTTTGGTCGGCGTCGAAGAGTGTCGGCCCCCTGGGAACCGAACCCTGGGGGGTGCCGCCGCGACGCTCGATCAATCCGCAGGTCAGCGCCCTCGCGGGCGACGCCGTGGGAGTGCCCGAGGGATTTCGAGCCGAGCTGGTCTACTCCGTGCCGCGCGCGCGACAGGGGTCATGGGTCGCCCTGACCTTCGATGATGCGGGGAGGGCGATCACGTCCGATGAGAACGGACCTCTGTTTCGGATCGAGCTGCCGGAGGGATCCCGCGGACCGCGGGTCGAGCGGTTGCCGATCGATGGAGGCGAGATCGGCGAGGCGCAGGGTCTTCTCTACGCGTTCGATGCGCTGTACGTCTGTGTCAGCCACTCGAAGCGATTCGCCAGCGGGCTCTACCGTTTGCGGGACACCGACGGTGACGATCGCTTCGATGAGACGGAACTGTTGCGGGCCTTGGAGGGCGAGGGCGAACACGGCATGCACGCCGTTCTTCTGGGGCCGGACGAGAAGCTGTACCTGTTTGCGGGGAATGCGGTGGCGCTCCCGGAGGATGCGCGCGCGAGTTGGGGCGCGTCCCTGCTGCCGACGGGGTTGCTTCCACCGCGCGTGCTCGTTCCTGCCGGCCGCTCCGGAGAACTGGTACGTGCCGGCCGTGCAGGTTGGGTTGCGCGTACAGATCGCGATGGACGTCGCTTCGAGCTCTTCGCGTACGGACTGCGTAACCCCTACGACGGCGCCTTCGATGCCGAGGGCGACCTGTTCTGTTTTGACTCGGATATGGAATGGGACCTGGGCTTGCCCTGGTATCGGTCCTCGCGGCTCTACCATCTCGTGCGTGGAGCGGACTACGGGGCGCGCTATGGAACCGGCAAGTGGCCCTACTCCTTCGCCGACACGCTGCCCCCGGCGGTCGAGGTCGGACGCACTTCCCCTACGGGCATGGTTTCCGGCCACGAGCTGGGTTTCGGCGGCCGTTGGAGCCGCGCGCTCTTCGCGGGTGATTGGTTGAATGGGCGTATCTTGGCGTTCTTTCCCGAGCCGGTCGGTTCCAGCTACCGCGCGGAGTTCGAGGTGTTTGCCGAAGGGCAACCGCTGCAGATCACCGACCTCGCTGCGGGACCCGACGGGGGGCTCTACTTCACGACGGGCGGGCGCTCGACCCAGTCCGGTCTGTACCGAATCAGCGCCGACGTGCCCGGTCCGAGCGTCGCCGTGCCGTCGAATGTGGATCGTCAACGTCGCCGTCAACTGGAAAGGGATGGGACCGCTCCCGGCTCCGAAGAAGTGCGCGCCGCCCTGGCATCCGAGGACCGCTTCCTGCGCAACACAGCCCGCTTTGGGCTCGAGCAGCGGGGTCTTCGAGGCTTCGAGGTGGGGGACGATGAGGGCGTTCAGCGGGAGGTGTGGTTGGCCCAGGCGCGAACGCTGCCCCCCGATCGGCTGGGAGCCCTGCTCGACGAGCTGGGAGAGGTCCAGCTGGGAGGACTCCCACACGATGCACAGGCGATCCTCCTGCGCGCCACCTCCATCGTGCTGCAGCGCAACCCTGCGCTCGGCGTCGAGCGCGGCGACGCCTTGACGGAACGCTTTCTGCCGCTACTGCCGAGCCCTTATCCGAGCTTCGATCGAGAACTCGCAGCCCTCTTGGTTCATCTCGAAGCCGCAGCGGTCGTGCCCCTGGCCGTCCAGCGGCTTGCGGACGAGGACCTGACGGAGGCCTTCTACTGGGCCTTTCTGCTGCGCGATATGCGGGTTGGTTGGACGCCCGAGTTGAGAGCCAAGTACTTCGAGTTTCAAAACAAGGCGATGCTCGAACTCGAGGGCGGCTACGACGTTCCCATTCTCCTGGCGAAGGTCAGAAGTGCGGCCCTGGCAGGCCTGTCCCCTTCGGAGCGTCAGCGGCTCGGGCCGCTCCTCACCCTTCCCGCTCCGGGGAGCGAGGACACGCTCGTCCCCCGTGATTTCGTTTGCGAGTGGACGCTGACCGAGCTGCGCGACGAGCTGTTGCGCCTGCGTGAACCTCGCGACCTCGAACGCGGCGCTCGTGTCTATCGCGAGGCGAGCTGTGCAGCGTGTCATGTCTATCGCGGCGTCGGCTCGGCGCGAGCACCCGAACTCACCGGTGCCGGTGCGCGGTTCTCTACCGAGGATCTGCTCGAGTCGATCGTCGAGCCCTCGCGCGCGATCGCCGAACCCTATCGCATGACGATCTTTCATACGGTCGACGGAGCGGTGCACGTCGGGCGTGTCGTGCGCGAGGGAACCGAAGGGGTCATGCTGCGCCCGGACACACCTCCCTTCGAGGGGATCTTCATTCCTGCGGAAGAGATCGCGGAGCGCTACCAGGATCCCCTGTCCGGAATGCCCAGCGGCCTCTTGAACACGCATTCCGTCGAGGAGATCCTCGATCTGCTGGCCTACCTCTTGGCGACCCCCTGATGGGGAAGGGGCCTACTGGCCGGAACCCGCCGGCATGGAGCGCACGTGGAGGTCTTGCTGGGGAAAGGCAATCTCGATTCCAGCGGCGGCGAAGTTCTCGTAGACCGCGGTGTTGAGCGCATCCAGGGTGGCCCCGCGATCCTCGGGAGCGCGGATCCATACCAGCAATTCGAAATCGAGGGCCGAGTCCGCGAAACGCCGGAAACGGACGCGCGGTTCAGGGACGGCGAGGGGGCCGGGGGTGCGTTCAGCCACCTCCAGGAGCGCCTTGCGCACCTGCTCCAGGTCGCTGCCGTACGCCACGCCCACCTTGATCCGCAGGCGATACTGGGGCGTGCCGGACGTCTCGTTGATGATCGCACAGTTGCCGATGATCGAATTCGGGATCGTGATTTGCACGTCGTCGCGGGTCAGGATCCGTGTCGAACGCAGGCCGATGTGCTGGACTCGGCCGCGGTGGCCGGAATCGAGCACGATGTAGTCACCGATTTGATAGGGCGTGTCGGCGATGATAGACACGCCCGCGAAGAGATTGGCCAGGGTGTCCTTGGCCGCGAATCCCAGGGCGATGCCTACGACTCCTGCAGAGGCCAACCAGCCGGCCGCGTTGAGCTTCCAGACTTCGATCATGAGATAGCCTGATAGAAGCACGAGCGCCAGCTTGGCCAGGTTGTCGAACAGCGGCAGTGTGCGTTGCTCGACCACATGGAAGCGTGTGTCCTGGGCCGACATGGCGTGCAAGAGCAAGCCCGAGATTCGCAACGAAGCAACCAGCCACACCAAAACGCCCAGGGAGTAGATCACCTGGTATGCCCAGTGCATCGGCTCTTCGCTCGATTCGGTGACGTAGCAGGCGAGCCACAGCCCGGCCAGGACGACGGATTTCGCGATCGGACCGTGCAGCGATTCGAACAGGCGATCGTCGATCTCGGTGAGTGTGCGCTTGGCGAGCACGCGCAGCGTGCGCGTGACCACACGATCGACGACCTTCGCCAGGAAGAAGGAAGCCAGCACGATGACGACCGCCCATCCGTCCCATCTCTGGAAGTAGTCCTTGTAGTTCGTAAAGAGCTCGATCTGCGCGGAAGAGCTGCTGGAGAGGGCGGCTGACAACATGACCTAATCATGTGCTCCGAGGCGGGTTCGAGTCCAACCCGGAGTGGGTGATTCGATTCGAAGCTGCATTGCTATTTCGTGGGACCGCTCGGGAGATCTCCACTGCGTGCCCTCGTTTCGGTGGGCCGGCACCGTGGAGTTATTCGCAGAACGCCTCTTTATGAGGCGACGCCTGCGGCTCGCACACGCCGTCATCGGCGTCAGCCTCGCGACCCTCTACCGACTGAAGGGGTTCCCCTGGCAGGGAGGGAACTGGACCTTGTTGAAGACCTCGCAGCGGTTGCGGCCGTTTTCCTTGGCTTTGTGGAGGAAGCGCTCCGCCAGCTTGATCAGCTGGTCCGCATCGGTGCGTTGATGAAAGCACGCGATGCAGGCTGCTCCGAAGCTGGCCGTTACCGACAGCGTGGTGCCTTCGAATGCGATGGACTCCGCTGCGATCGCCTTTCTGAGGCGCTCGGCCATGGTCTTGAGGCCGAAGGCGTTCGTGTGGGGGGCGACCAAAACGAATTGCTCACCGCCAAAGCGAGCCACCAGGTCCCCCTTGCGCACTTCCCGCAGCAGTACGCTACCCAACATCCGCAAGACTTTGTCACCGGCCTGGTGGCAGTGCGTGTCATTGAAGGATTTGAACCCGTCGACTTCGATCAGGATCAAGCCCAGGGCCCGGGGAGACTTGCCGTTCAAGCGCGACTGAGCCTGCCTGTGGAAGAAGTCGTCGAAGGCGGCGCGGTTGGGGAGTCTTGTCAGATGATCGGTAGAGTGCATCGTCGTCGCGGCCACCTTTTCGTGCTCATGCCCGGCATTCTGAAGGTCCATCGCCGTGCCGAGGCTGACATTGAAGATCTGCATGCGCGCCTGTTCGACCATGTTTTCGTGGGAGAGGTCTTCCGGAAGGCTGACCGACAAGAGTTCGGCTGTCTCCGAGATGCCGTCCTGGAGACTCACCAGGAAAGCGTCCATGTCCTTCGTCGGGACCCCGAGGCGATCCTCGGCGAGCTGGTGGAGTTCTTGTAGGGCGGGAGCTTTTGTGGCGTCGCACAGGAGCTCTTCGACGCATGTGGCTGCGGAGAAAATTTCGACCAGATCGTGCAGGTCGTTTTGGATATCTTCGGAGGCGTTGTTCTCGAGTTCGTCGGTCCGATTTGCGTAGCCGACTGCCATGTAGATCAGCTCCGGCATGTCCCATGCCTTCAGTAGAGTTGCGCAAAGATCCGTGCTGGAGAATCCGAGGCGCGATGTTTCGATCGCTATCGACGGCATGCCGCCATACTCTTCGAGCAGGGCCTCGTATTCGTCGGGTAGAACTCGAGCCAGCACCAACTTGCCGAAGTGACTAAGCAAACCACACAGGAAGGCCTCGTCGCCGCATCTCTTGGAGAACAATTCGGCCAGGGCGCGGGAAGAAACGGCGCGTACGAGGCTGCGATGCCAGAACCGTTTGTAGTCGAATCCCAGGACCACGGGCACCGCGCCCACGAGCGAGAAGCCCAGCGACATCAGCTTGACGGTCTTGAGCCCGAGCACCCTCGTCGCGCGCTCGAGCGTGGTGATCTCCCGTCCCATCGGGAAGCGCGAGGAGTTCGCCAGCTTCAGCATCTTCGCGGCCAGGGCGGGGTCACGGGAGATGCACTCGGCCAGATCCGCGATGCTCGATTCCTCGTCCCGGCTCAGACGCAGGATCTCGGCGGCCACCGCGGGAGGGCTGGGCAGGTGCTCGGCCCGGGTCAGGATCTCAGGGATCTCCCATTCGAAGGCGAGGCCACTCATGTGTGCGTTCTTGCCCCGCCGCGGCGGGGTCCACGGGGGATGGAGCCCTGGAGAAATCGGCTCACCGAGGCCACGTCTTGAGAGCTATGGGACCATTAGGAAACCGATTGCCCGGCCGGCGGTATCCTGATCCCGGGTTCGAACCGGATCGCCCACCCCCCGCTGCACCCGACCGCCCCCGATCGACCCGCCCATGTCTGACCTGAAAATGGCTCTTCTCCTGGCCTGGATCCCTTGTTTGGGACCCCATGCGTCCGCCGGGCCCCAGCTCGAGCTGCCCCCCGAGGAGGGGCAGGCTGGGAATCGGCCCCCGGCACCGGGGGGCCGGCCCGAGAAAAAAGAGCGCGGGGGGCTGGAACTGCCCCCCCGCATCCGGGGCGATCTGGCGCCGGGGAGCGAGCGCACCGCCGGGCTTTCCATGCCGGAGGATGCTCCCCTGCCCGTGCCCGAGGCGTCGTCCCTGGGGGGACATGCGGCGGGCCGGTTCGTCCTCGAGACCCTGGCCGGGACCCACGACAGGGATAGCGCGGTTGCGAAAAGCGCCGCCCTCACCCTGGTGGATCTCGGACCGGCAGGGCTGGCGGCTGCGCGGGTCGGCCTGGCCTCCAGCCATCCGCCGACTCTCTGGGTTTGTGGGATGTTCCTGCTGGATCATGGAGCGCCTGAGGATCGCCGCCTCCTTGCCGATCGCATGAATGACAGGGTGCCCGCGAGCATCGCCGCCGGTCTTTTCCAGGGGCTGGTGAAGAAGGACCCCGTTCTGGTCAGTCCGAGCTATGTGTGCGGTCTTCTCGACCATCCCACGGGAGCACTGCGCCAATCGGCGGCGCAGCTGTTGAGTTCCCGTCCTGAAAGGCTGCCGTTTGCCAGCCTGGTTCCCTTGCTGGATTCGAAGCGTTCCACGACGCGTTTGGCAGCCGTGCGGCTCTTGTCCCTGATTCCCGAGCGCGCGGCAACCAACCTCCTCCTCTCCGCGTTGGGTGACGCCAGTGCGAAGGTCGCCGCCGAGGCGGCCGCACAGCTCGCTTTTCGCGGTGGTGAGCAAACCACCGAGTTGCTACGGGCCCAGGCCTTCAACGGGCGCTGGGGCGTCGAACGTGATGGCGCCTACGCCTTGCTGGCCCTCGTTCGTCGGGAGGAACAGTTCGGAGAGCGTCTCTTCCGGGACGAGGATGTGCCTCTGCTTCTCGATGCCCTGGAATCCCGACGACCCCTCGTGGCGGGCGCTGCGGCCGTTGCCCTGGCCGGAATCGGTTTTCGCAGCCCCCTGCCACGGGCCACGGGCTGGTTGGACCGCGAGGTTCCCCATCTGCTGGTACGTCTGTGTATGGGGGTGGAGTTTCACAACGATCTGAGTTCACTCGTTCAACCCGCCAGTGAGCGGCTGTCACTCTTGAGCGGTGAGAGTTTCGGTTTGAATGGCAACGCATGGCAGAGCTGGTGGTCGAGCCACGCCACAGGTTTCAAGGCCCGCCGCGGGGCGATCTCCGTCCCGAAGGCCGAAACCTCCCTCCTCGAACTCGACTACTCGGTAACAGCCGGCGATTTCCAGAGCGGGATGCCCCTTCGCTTCATCGGCCCGGCCGTGACGACGCCCGTATCCGAAGAGGGGGTGGTCTATCTGAATGCGGCTGAGTCGAACGAGCTCGTGGGCCTGCTTCGAGCGAAGGGAGTCCTGAGTGCGGAACGCCTGGGCGATGGGGATGTCTTGGGGCTGCATAGGCGCCTGGCCCTGCGTGTGGATGAACGGGAGAAGGTGCTTTCCTTTGGCGCCGATCACGACGTCCCGTGGTTCGAGGAAATCGAGGGTCGGCTTGCGCGTTTGCGCGAGCACAACCTCTGGCAGCGCTATGGCGATGTCGAGGAATATGGTAGTCGGCGCGAGTTCTGGGATCGCCATCACGAATGGTGGGATCAAGCGACCCCGCGCGAGCGTGGGCGACGATTGAAGGACTTGATGCTGGCTGAGATGCTTGCACCGGAACGCGAGCAGCCGGGCACCTTCGAGCACGTGGTCGGGCTGTACTCCGACCTGGGGGTACCCGAAGCCGCGGACTTTCCAGCCTTTCTCGAACTGCTTCAACGCGAATCGTTCTGGAATGCACGTGCGCGCTCGTTGTTCGAGCTAGCGCGTACGTCAGCGGTTGTTGCTTTGTCAATGGAAGCCAGGAGTGAAGGCGCCAGCATCGAGCCGGAACGAGGTGGAGAACTCCTGGCGCTGACCGTGAGATGCTTCGGTGACTCGGCCTATCCGGTGACATACTCGCTGCTCGAAGAGCTGGGAGTGGCCCGTGTGCGAGCCGCTGCAGAAGCCACCGGGACCGGAGATATCGAGCTGCGCCGACTCGCCGCGCAGTTGCTGGCGTCCTATGGGACCAAGGGTGAACGCGAACTCGCCCTGGAATTGTGTGACGACCCGCAGGTGCGGGTCGCCGAAGCCGCGATCCGCTCCCTCGGCGTGCACCGGGTCGAAGAGGCACGCGGATTCCTGGAAGCCCGGGCCACCCGGGGCGCCCCGTCGGTGCGGGCCGCGGCCCTCGTGGCCCTGGCCCGGCTGGGAGGGGACGGCGTCGATGAGCTGGCGCTCGAGACCCTGGCGGAGCACGATCCGGTGCTCAAAATCGCGGCTGTAGAGGCCCTGGCGGAGCTTTCCGACCCGGCCTACGCCTCGCTCTTGGCCGCCCTCTTTTCACGCGGCCCCGAATCCATACTCTTCGAGCCGGCTCACCGCGGCCTTCGGCGTCTCGGCCCCAGGGCCTGGCCGGATCTCCTGCGGCTGACCCGTTCGCGAAACGACGTCGCGCGCCGACCGGCGGCCTTGTTGCTTGCGCGGCAGGGTGTACCGGAGGCCGCTTCCATTCTCATGACCATGCTCACGGAAAGACCCGACGACCCGCGCGTTCGGGAGGAACTCGCCACCCTGACCTGCGTCGACTTCAGCGGGGCCGAGGACCCCGTTCACGAGTACTGGAATTGGTGGGATCAGGTCGTACACGACGACTCGTTGGTCTGGCTGCTTGCAGCGGCAGCACGCGAGGGCTTCAGCGCTCCCGAAGGTGTCGAGTTGCAGGGAAAGGGGACTCTTCTGGGGGCGCACTTCCTCGTCGGGCTGATTCAACGCAGCGGTTTCCCCCTGGCCCTGCGGGCCGAGCGGGAACTCTCGCGTCTTCTGGGCAGGGATCTCGAGATACCGCGCGACGGGGCCTCGTCGACCCTCTTCAGCGAGGAGCTGAGGCAGGAGATCGCAGAGGTGTACGGCCGATGAAGTGCTTGCACATTCACCAACGAGGAGCGGCGAGTTGGCGGCGTGGAGGAATAACAGCATGGAGGGTGCTCCTGTTGACCACGGTGCTTGCCGGTCTGACGTGGATGGTCTGGAAGCGGGACTACTCCGCTCCCGTCATGGCAGCCCTGCGCGACTTCAAGTATGAAATCCGCGTTCGGGACCACGCGGAGGTTCTTCGGGTTGCGGCGCAGGAGTCCGATCTCGACCCCTACCTGCTTGCGGGAATCATGATCGCCGAGTCCAGCGGAGATGTGGACGCGGTGAGCTCCGCCGGTGCCCTAGGGCTGTTTCAGCTGGCTCCGGTCACGGCCAGCTGGCGGGCGGAGAAGCTGGGGCTCGAAAAGCCATCGCGGGAAGAGCTTCTCTCGGACGCCTTGCTGAACGCGCGCCTGGGAGCGGACAACATGGCCTGGCTCCTGGACACCTACGACGGTGATGTCGTCCGTGCTTTGTGCGCCTACAACTGCGGCGCGCGCAAGCTCAGGCGCCTCAGTGAGGCGGCCGGTGGATGGGAAGAGTGGCGCGACCAGCGGGAACGAACCGGAAAATCGCAACTGCTCGCCTATGCGCAGAAGGTGCTGCGCTATCGCGATGGGTTTCGCGAGCGAGATCTCCTGGAACCAATAACCGAGTAGGGCACGATGAGTTTGTTTGCAGCAGGCCGCCGTACGTTCGTCATCGGACTCACGGCATTTCTGGTGTTCGCTTCACCCGCATGGGCCGGCCGAGACGGACCTTCACGGGAAGCCCGTGCCGCGGCGGCTCAGACGCAGGAGGGGAATCTTGCGTCGGAAGAAGCCGAGAGCGGTTCGCCGACGGTGCTCCAGCGGTTGCACGACCGGATCGAGAAGGGGATGCCCAAAGTGCTCAAGCAGCGGGCGTTCTTCATGGAGAACTGGAAATGGGCGGGCGTGCTCCTGCTCATCTTCGTGGCGTGCATCGTCGATCGCCTCTTTCGCGCGGTCGCAGGTCGAGTCGCCCGTCGCGCAGCCAATTCCCAGCGGATCCACCTCGACAGCGACGTGCTCTTGAGTTTCGAGCGGCCGATGGGACTCCTCGGCGCGGTGCTCGCCTTCGAGTTGCTGGTGCCGGCGCTCGGGCTCAGCGAACCCGTGCTCAGGATTTTTCTGCTTGCCACCAGCTTTGTCGCCACCGTCGCCGGGGTCTGGGCTGCCTACAGTCTCGTCGATGTCATCTGCGACTATCTGGCCGAGAAAGCATCCCGAACGGCCAATCGCTTCGACAACATGCTGGTGCCGCTCGCCCGGCGCACGTTCAAGCTCTTCGTACTCGTCGTCGGCATCGTGTTCGTCGCCTCGCGTCTTTCAGACGACTTGTGGGGCATCGTGGCCGGACTCGGGCTGGGTTCCATCGCGGTCGGTTTTGCCGCGCGCGATTCGATGGAGAACCTCTTCGGAACCTTCACCGTCCTGCTCGACAAGCCCTTTCAAATAGGAGACTGGATTCTCGTCGGGGACATGGAAGGGACGGTGGAGGTGGTGGGGTTTCGCTCCACACGCATCCGCACGTTCTACAACTCGCTCATAACGGTTCCCAACCGCACGTTCATCTCGTCGAATGTCGACAACATGGGCGAGCGCCACTACCGGCGCATCAAGACCCTGCTTTCCCTGACCTACGACACGCCGCCCGAGAAGATCGAAGCCCTTTGTGAGGGCGTACGACAGCTCATTCGATCCCACCCCTATACGCGCAAGGACTACTATCACGTCTACCTCAACGGGCTGGGAGCCAGTTCGCTCGACGTGCTCTTGTACTGCTTTCTCCAGGCTCCCGACTGGGGGACGGAGCTACGCGAAAAGCACCGCCTCTTTGCGGACATCTTGCGTCTCGCCGAGCGCCTGGAAGTCTCGTTCGCCTTCCCGACGCAGACGCTCCACGTGGCCAAGCCGGAGGATCTCGTGCACGAGAACCCGCCCGAGAGCGATAGCGCGGGGGCGCACAAGGGCAGGAAGATCGCGGACGAGATCGTCGAGAAAACGTTGAAACCCTTCGGAGGCGTGGGGGAGAAGCCTCCCCCCGTGACGATTCAGCCCGGGCCCATCGGCGGCGACGGGGGCGAGGGTTAGTGAGACGTACCGGCGGGGCCATTCGCCCGTTCCTTACGCTGGCGGCAGCGGCCCTCTTTGCGGCCTGTAGTCAGGCGCGCGAGAAGCCGCACGGGGTGGTCTTCTTGATGCTCGATACAGTGCGGGCGGACCGGCTCTCCGCCTACGGATACGATCGCCCGACCACGCCAAATCTGGAGGCGCTGGCCCGGCGGGGGACGCTATTCGAGCAGCCGCAGTCGGCCTCTTCGTGGACGGTTCCGGCAGTGGCTTCGGTCTTCACCGGCCTGCTCCCCTCGGAACACGGCGCCATCATTGAAGGTGGCGGACCGGATCATGATTTCCCCTCCCCGACGTACTTCGGGTTCCACGAGGACCTACCCAGTCTTCCCCGACAGATGCGGGCTTCGGGCTATCGCACTTTCGGGAGAATCGCGAACATTCTGATGGGACTCGATTGCTTTCGCGCTGGCTTCGACAGGGTCGTGGTGGGCGACGCGAACGCCGCGCGTGTCGTCGATTGGGCCGTGGAGCGGCTGGACGAGGTCGGGGACGATCCGTTCTTCTTCTACTTGCACTTCATGGATACGCACGTGCCGCTGGAACCACCCGACGAGTGCCTGGAGATCTTCTTGCCTGACGGCACGAATCCGGATGCCGGCGCGGAAGCGAGCACCTGGAGCGAGTACAAGAAAGCTGAGGACCTCGAGTCGGGGAGTTTCCGCGACTTTCGTGCCTGGAAGAGAGACTTCTACGACGCGTCGCTCGCCTACCTCGACCGTGAGATAGGCCGGTTGTTCGGGGAGCTCGAAAGCCGCGGCATGCTGGACGACACGCTCATCGTGGTCACCGCGGACCACGGCGAGGAGTTCTGGGATCACGCCGAAATCCAACGTGAGTGCTACGACACATCGATCAAGGAATATGTCGGTTGCTCCCATGGGCATACGATGTTCCAGGAGTTGCTTCGTGTGCCACTGATCCTTGCCGGCCCTAATGTGAAGGCCGGATTTCGGGTCGAGGAGCGCGTACGGGTGCTCGACATCGGAGCCACGCTCTTCGAATTGATGGAGGGGCCGCGGGGACCCCGGCGGGCCGGACTGGGCGAGTCCGTGAGCCTCGTGTCCGTGATGCGCGGAGGCCGGCCGAAGGTCGAGCGGTTTCTCAGCGAGAGCATCACGCGCGGCCATGAACTGAAGTCGGTCGTGGATGCCGATGGCTACAAGCTGATTCGAGCGATGCACGATTCCGAACGCGATCTGCTCTTCCACCTGGGAGAGGATCCCGGTGAGGTGGAGGACCTGCTCGCCCGAGAACCGGAGCGCGGAAAACAGCTACGCGAACTGCTGGACGCGCGAGTGCAGTTGATGGGCGCTCGCCGCAAGCGCGGTGCCGTGGCGGGAGAGGAGGGAACGAAGGCCTTGAAGGATCTGGGCTACACGGGGGACGACGAGTCGTCGGGGGAGGGCCGGGGTGGTTGATCCCGCGAATGCCGTCCGCCCGAGCCCTTCTGGGCGACGCAGCCGAGCGGGCCGCGCACGGTTCGCGTGGGAGCCGGGTCATGGCCCTTCCGGGGGAGGGCGGCGCGACATTCCGCTCTGGCTGAGCTTCGGGGACGGCCAACACCGTCCGTGCCTCGTGTGCGGCGTTGCCCGTTACACGTACACCAGGTAGAGTCCGAGCTTGCGAGTTGGCGAGCCGAAGCCCGACGGGATCTCGTCGGTGATTCTTGCTGCGGGGGCAGGGCGCAGGATCCAGCCCTTGGGGGGGGTGTTACCCAAAGCGCTCCTGCCCGTCATGGGCCAGCCGTTGATCGCCTGGCAGCTCGAGGCGCTGCGGGAGCAGGGCATCGTGGAGGTGGTTGTCGTCATCGGGCATCTCGGCGATCGGATCGCCGACACCATCGGCGACGGCTCGAAGTTCGGGATGCAGGTCACCTACGCCGAGCAAGTGAGCCGCGACGGAATCAGCCACGCTCTCGCTTGCGTTGAGGGAAAGGTCGAGCGTCCCTTCTTGCTCTTGCTAGGGGACATCTTCTTCGCCAAGGGAGATCTGGAAGAGCTCCTACGCCGCTTTCTCAAGCCCGGCACCGACGGCGTCCTCGCGGTCAAGAAAGAGGACGACATCGACAAGATCCGCAAGAACTACTGTGTTGAGATGAGCCCCTCCGGCGACACCGTCCGGCGCGTCGTCGAGAAGCCCGAGGACCCACGAAGCTCGTGGAAGGGGACGGGACTCTATGCCTTCTCTCCGGATATTTTCGATGCCATTCGCCGGACCGGCAGGAGCGCTCTGCGGAACGAATTCGAGCTCACCGATGCGATCCAGGTCTACATCGACATGGGGTCTTGTGTGCGGACTTCGGAGAGCAAAGCGCCCGACTTCAACCTGTCCGAGGCACGAGACCTCTTGGAACTCAACCTCTTCGTGCTTCGGAGCCAGGGTCAAGCATGCTACGTCGCGCCCACCGCCGAGACCGGAGACCCCGTCCAGCTGGATCGTTGCGTGGTCCTTTCCGGCGCAAAGGTCGAGTCCGGTGCGCAGCTCGAGGAATGCCTCGTCTTCGAAGATGAAAGGGTCGTGGCGGGTCGCTACCGACGGACGATCTTCGTCGGAGGGAAGATGCTGTCCTGCGAAACGAGTTCCCCGGCACCGGGGGGCTGAGAGGTTCTTTTCGCACGCCTCCGAGCCGGATCAACTCTAGTCCCAGTTCGCCGGGTCGAGGTAGTCCAGAGCTTCTTCGATGTCGTGGGTAGGGGCCTTGCAGGCGAAGTCACGGCAGACGTAGGCCGTGGCCTGGCCGTCAAGGGGCTCCTGAGAGGCCGCAAACGGCGCCAGCTTCGTGAGGGCCGGATTCGAGCTGGGCCGGTGCAAGAGCACCTTGTGCGGTAGGTAGCGACTCTGGAATGCGCGTAGCATCTCACCCGTGTCCTCGGCTTCGATGTCGCCTGCGATGACGATCTCGAAGGAGGGGCCGATGGCGAAGTCCACTGCGGCCATCAGCATCGAATAGGCAGACGGGCTACGCTGGATTTCCGGGAAGGCACGCAGGGTGCGATCGGCCTTTTCTTCATAAGAAATCTGTCCCGTCATGCGCCCGAGGCGTAGCAAATTGCGTGCGGCGACGGAGTTGCCGGATGGGATGGCGCCGTCGTAGATCTCCTTGGGGCGGACGAGGAGCTTTTCGGAATCGTCGCTGTTGAGGAAGAAGCCGCCGTTCTCCTCGTCTTCGTAGTGGCCGATCATCTTGTCGGTCAAGGTGATGGCTGACTCC
The DNA here is from genome assembly GCA_002683825.1 of Planctomycetota bacterium. Taxonomy (GTDB): domain Bacteria; phylum Planctomycetota; class UBA1135; order UBA1135. Next base: position 27,167 of record NYUD01000061.1, on the reverse strand, counting down.
AGGTAGCGTGTGTCGAAACACGCTTCGTATAGATCCAGGAGACCCCAGACGAGGAAGGCGTAATCCTCGAGCATGGCCGGTAGCCCCGCCTCGCCCCTGTTGTAGCGCTTGAACAGACGTCCCTTGTCGTCCCGTAGCGTCGACAGAGCAAAGTCGGCGGCGCGACGGGCGATCTCAAGGTAGTGGGGGTCATCGAATGCCATGGACGCCTGGGCGAAGGCGGCGATCATCAGGCCGTTCCAGTCCGTGAGGATCTTGTCGTCCTTGAGCGGGTGGATGCGCCTCTCGCGCACGGCGAAGAGCTTCTTGCGGGATGCTTCCAGCCGTTTCTCGAGCTCTTCCAGCTCGAGGTTCAGGGCGCTGGCCCACAGTTCCAGGGACTTCTTGAGGTGCGGGATGTTGCGGCCGGTCGTGCGGCCGCCCGATTCCTCGTGGAAGTTGCCCTCTTCGGTGATCTCGTAGACCTGGGCGTACAGCTCGGCTTCCTGTTCACCCAGTACCTCGGTGAGCTCCGCGTTGGTCCACAGGTAGAAGAGACCCTCGTAGCCTTCGCTGTCCGCATCCTCGGCTGAATAGAAGCCACCCTCGGGAGCCGTCATGTCGCGTTCGACATAGGTCAAAATCTCACGCGCGGTGGTCTGGTACTCCTGCTTCTTGGTGATCTGGTAGGCGCCGATGTAGGCCAGGGTCAAGAGCGCCTGGTCGTACAGCATCTTCTCGAAGTGCGGCACGAGCCACTCACGGTCTGTCGAGTAGCGGTGAAACCCGAAGCCGACCTGATCGAAGACGCCGCCCTTGCGCATCTCGACCAGCGTTTTTTCCACCATGTGCAAGGCCTTCGCGTCGCCCGTGCGTTCATAGACCTGCAGCAGAAAGGTGTGGTTGTGGGGGACGGGGAATTTCGGGCGTTCTCCGAAGCCTCCGTACTGGGAATCGAAACGGCGCGCCAGCTGCTGGTAGGCGAGATCGAGCAGCCCGGTATTTATGTCCTTCAGCGGGGCTTTCGTCTCGATGCTCTTGCGGAGCACGTCCGTGTAGTTCTTGGAAAGTTCGAGGGCGTCCTTTCGGCGCGTCTTCCAGAACTCAGAAATCCGAGGAACGAGCTCCATCATGCCCGGACGCTGAAAGCGGGATTCCTTGGGGAAGTACGTGCCGCAAAAGAACGGCTCGCGCTCGGGGGTCATCACCACGGTCATCGGCCACCCCCCCGAACCGGTCACCCGCTGGGTGACGCTCATGTAGATGTGATCTATGTCGGGGCGTTCTTCCCTGTCGACTTTGATGCACACGAAGCTCTCGTTCATGAGCTTGGCGACCTCGTCGTCCTCGAAGGACTCATGCTCCATCACGTGACACCAGTGGCACGTCGAGTATCCGATCGAAAGGAAGATCGGTTTGTCCTCCTCGCGCGCACGCCGAAAGGCCTCCTCTCCCCAGGGATACCAGTCGACCGGATTGCGAGCGTGCTGGAGCAGGTAGGGGCTCTTCGAGAAGACCAACCGGTTGAACTCTTCCCCTCCATCGGGGGGCAGCTCGGCGATCACCTCGGGAGGCGGTAGGGGCTTGCGGACCCCATCCTGGGGGTCGGTGGAGGATCCGAGCATGGTGCTGACCAGGGCGAGGAGGGAGGATGTCACGTGGACGGGTCGGGCGTATTCCATGGGCTCAGGGGATTCCAACACGTGCCTGGGGCTGGGAGAAGGGTCCCCGGCGGTCCCTTTCCAGAGAGAACGGGGTTTTAGGGAATCCTTTTGTGGCGGGTTCGGTTCGGTCGGAGGAGCCTCTTACCGAATGGAAGTTCCTGGTGAGCTAGGGTTCCAAATCCATCCGTCGTTCTTGGGGGAAAGAACTGTGACGAACTTGAGTCTTGGTCACGCCGTGGGATTTCCTCTCGCCAGTGACTCCGTTGCGGGTCGATCTCATCGACCTTGAGAACAGTCCCGGCCAGACGTGCAGCATCACCTTGGCGGATGTGACCGGCAACACGCGGAAGTACGCTTGCCTTGAGGCCTTCACCAGCGAGGTTCCAGCTACGGTTCCCGGATTCTCGACCCTCGACTTGACGGTTGATACACCGCAGACGGGCTACCTCTCTACGGCCACGGCGGTTACGGATCCGGAATACGACGGCAACAGCGTCGTGCGGATCGTTTTCTCGTTCGAGGGGGCGGGAGCCTACGACAACCTCTGTTTTTGCCCCTGGGTCCCATCCAGGATCCTATGAATGGCCGGAGCTTGCGCTGAGTTCCGGCCACTCGTTACCGGAAAAGAGATTCGTGCGTAGAACGTCACGGCCGGCGACCGACCTGCGGAACCGAAGACAGGGCGGACACGGGTGGAGGTAGGCCTGACTCGGCCCCCACCTTTTCTTACGCTCTAGGGCGTGTTGCAAGACCCCTTGTACGTCCTCGGAGTCCTGGGGCTTCTCGTGGCGCTTTCGGAGTGGTTGGCGCGCCACACCTGGTTGAGGCATCTGGGGTCTGCTTTGCTCGTGATCGTTCTGACAGCGATCTCGGCGAACCTGGGGCTCGTGCCCACGTACGGTACGGGTCACCCCATCTATGACGGGATCTTCGCTCATGTGGCGCCGCTGGCGATCTTTTTCCTGTTGCTGCGGGTCAACCTGGCGGATCTCAAACGTGCCGGGGCGCCGCTTGTCTTGCTCTTTCTCCTGGGATCCCTGGGGACGGTCTGTGGAGTGTTCTGCGGTCTTCTGGCGGCGGGTGGCTTCGAGGCCTTCGGAGAGCTGACCTTTGCCGTGGCCGGGATGTTCGTCGCGACCTACACCGGCGGGAGCGTGAACTTCAATGCCGTCGCCCTGGAGTACGGGGTCGTCAAGGAAGGGGGGCTCTACCTCGCAGCGAGCGTGGTGGACAGCGCCATGACGACGGTCTGGATGGCTGCCACGGTGGCGATTCCCAGGCTGTTGCAGCGTTGGCAGCCCGGCGGAGGGGAGGTTCTTGCGATCGGTACCCCCGATACCGGCGAGGAGGAAGACACCGAGACGACGCACCACCTGGATCTGGCCCTGGTCGGAGCGCTCGGCGCCCTCTCGGTGTGGGCGGCGCGAGAGATCGCTGAATGGGGCCGGACGGCCCTCGGTTTCGAAATCCCTTCCATCCTGATTCTCTCGACGCTCGCCTTGGGGCTGGCCCAGGTGCCCTTGGTGCAGCGGCTGCGGGGCGCGCGGCTCCTGGGGATGGCCTTTGTGATGCTCTTCCTGTCGGTGATCGGAGCCCTCTGCGACGTCGGGGCGCTTCTCGGCATGGGGGAGATCGGCGGGAGACTCATCCTGTTCTGTGCGGTGGTGGTCTGTGTGCACGGGACGATCGTGTTCGGTGTGGCGCGCTGGTTGCGGCTGGACCCCGTCCTTGCGGCCGTGGCGTCGCAGGCGAACATCGGGGGGGGAACTTCAGCCCTGGCCCTGGCTCGGAGTCTCGGTAGGGGGGACCTGGTCCTGCCGGCCATTCTGATCGGAGCGCTTGGCAGTGCGCTGGGAACGTACCTGGGTTTCCTGACCGCGAGTCTCTTGAGGTAGGGCGTGTCTAGGCGAAGGCCCGCTTCGCCAGCTCCCGATCCCTCAGTTCTCTGCGGAGCACCTTCAGGACCGTGCTCTTCGGCAATTCGGCGATGAACTCGAATTCACGCGGAACCTTGTACGCCGCCAACTGCTCGCGGCAATGGGCCTGCAGAGCTTCAACCGTCACGTTCTCGTTCTGCAGCACCACGAAGGACTTCACGATCTCGCCGCGCTCTTTATCCGGCAAGCCGATCGTTGCGGCTTCCAGGACACCCTCGTAGGCCATCAGAACCTCGTCGACCTCGTCCGGGAACACTTTGAAACCCGAGACGTTGATCATGTCCTTCTTGCGCCCGACGATGCGGAAGTAGCCTTCCTCGTCCATCGTGCCCAGGTCCCCCGTGAGGAGCCAGCCGTCGACGATGGTCTTCGCCGTTTCATCCGGGCGTTTCCAGTAACCGAGCATGATCTGCGGGCCGCGGACGCACAGCTCGCCCTCCTCGCCCGGGGCCAGTGCCTTGCTGGGGTCATCCACGTCCACGATGCGCGCTTCGGTGTCGGAGACCGGGACGCCGATCGAGCCCAACTTGCGGCGGCCGAAGGGATTTGCGTGGGTGATGGGAGAGGTCTCGCTCATTCCGAAGCCCTCGACGATAATCGCACCGGTCAGTGACTCGAATCGCTCCTGTACCTCGCGCGCGATCGGTGCGGAGCCGGATAGGCAGCCCTTGATACTGGAGACGTCCATCGCCTCGATACCCGGGAGGTTGTTCAGTGCGTTGTACATGGCCGGCACACCGGGAAAGATCGTGACTCGGTGTTTGACGATCTCCTTGGCGATACTGGCAGCGTCGCGCGGATCGGGAACGAGAACCATGGCGCCGCCGGCGGTCACGGACCAGTTCATGCAAACGGTCATTCCAAAGACGTGAAACAGGGGCAACGCCGTCATCAGCACCTGCCGCTCCGCCTTGCCGCGGGGGAACCAGGCGTCGCACTGCTGGGCATTCACCGAGAGGTTTCTGTGGGACAGCATCGCTCCCTTCGAAACCCCGGTGGTGCCGCCCGTGTACTGGAGTACGGCGATCTCGTCGAGATCCTCGATGGGGCGAGGCGGGATCGGAGACGCTTCCTGGATGAGTTTGCGGAAGAAGTGCACACCCTTCTCGGGTGCGATCTTGGCGATCTTCGGTGGGTCCTGGTTGCGTAGCTTGAAGGGGGCCAGCCAGTTGAGTGGGAAGCGTAGGTACTCCGGGATCGAAGCGATCACGAACTGCTCGACGTCCAAGGCGCCGCGATTGTCCCTGATATTTTGAGCGAAGAGGAAGTCCGTTGTGATCGCAACCTGGCACTCCGCATCGTTCCACTGGTGCTTGATCTCGCGCGGTGTATAAAGCGGATTGGTCAACACGACCCGCGCGCCGGCGGAGAGAGCACCGTAGTACGCAATCACCGCCTGGGGCATGTTGGGGAGCTGGATGGCAACGCTCTTGCCGGGCCCCACGCCCAGCCTGGTGAGCGCTGCCGTGCAGCGCGCGACCTGACGGGCGAGCTCGCGATAGTTCATGCGGGCGTTCAGCCAGTAGAGCGCTGGTAGCTCGGGCGAGTTCTCCGCGGTCCGTCGAAGGATGGCGGGCAAGGCGATCTCTTCGTAGGCGATCGTGTGTGCGACGCCGTCGTCGTAGTGGGAGTGCCAGGGGTGATGATCCATGGTGGTGGAGGGTGGAGATTGGCTAGCATAGTGGTTCACGCTCGCCGGCCGAGGAGTGTTTAGCGATACGGTCCTCGGCTCGCGCGACTTCGAATTCCCCTTCGCGCGGGAGGTGTCCGGCCGACGTGCTCGCCTCCCACACTCCTGCTAGGGGTAGACCCCCTTTTCGACGGGCATCGCGGTGGTTGTTCCATGGCACGGGACCCCAGGGCTTCTGGAACAAGCCCTGCTTTCACCGGACGTTACGTCGGGGCCGTTTTCGCACAAGAAAAAAGATCTGGTGCCAGGGGCACCAGATCTCTTCTTGACATACCGCCGGGAGGCATCCCACGGGCCCTCCGCGGCTGACGGGCACGCCTTGCTAGCCTCTCACCTATCGGCTGCGATCCCCCTCCGAGCGGAGAGTTCGACAGGATTCGTTCCCGGTTCTTTGTTCCAGAGCTCCAGCACCCGCTGCCCCCCGAAAATAGGTCTCGCCACGACGGAGTAGCGACCCATCGCTGCGAGGTCGATCCGGCCCACCTTGTCTGTTTCCCTCCCGTAGCTCCAGCACTGGGTTTGCTCGGACCACAACCAAACCCGGGTCGGTAGACCGTAGCCGTCCGCGTCCAGTGTTCGAATGGAAATGCGTTCGCCCTTGTCGAGCTGGATATCGCCCAGCTCCTTCGTCACGGATGGGATCGTCCGCACCGTGGGTAGGTGATAACCGCTCGGATCCAGGATCTCGATCTCCGTCGGCGCTTCGCTGACCACCAGTTCGAAGCGACCTTTTTCGTCGGAGACAGCGTAGCCGTTCCATTCTTCGGGTTCGGCGGTTTGCCGACTGCTCAGTACGGAGCCTGGCACCGGTCCATAGGGTCCGATGACTCTGCCCGTGAGAAGCCGGCCCTGAGGCATGTGGAAGTTGAAGTGGGCGCCTTCGGGCGGAATCTCGAGTTCGTAGAGCCAGCGGTCGGGCCGACCCTTGGAGCGAGCGGCGATATGTGCGGCGGGGGGGGCGAGAAGGGTTGCCCGACCCTCGGCGTCGGTCAGCGTGTGGGCCACCAGGGCGGGATCCCTGCGAACCTCGAAGACGCGGACTTCGGCGCCTTCGATCGCGCGGCCCTCCTGGTCGACGACCCGGACACCGACCTCGAAGCCCGGGCGAAGGACGAGCTCGATCGCGGTGTTCTCCTGGGTCCGGTCGAGGGTCCAGGTACCCGACAGCGTGCTCGAGGGGGGAGGCTCGGCGAATGCGCTGTAGGTGGGCGGCGCGGTCTGAAAGGCGAAGCGTCCGTCAGCGTTCGAGCGGGTCGTCTCCACCAGCTCGAGCGACTGGGCATCGAAGAGGGCGATCCGGGCATCAGGGACTGCGAAGCCGCGGTAATCCACGCATAGTCCCGTGAGCGAGCCATCGGGACCGGGGTCCTTGCCGATGCCGGGAACGCCCGAAAGGGCGATCGCGCTGACGCCCAGCATGACCAGCGCGGCCTTGGTCAGGCTCATTCCCCTCCTGGGTGGGGGGTCGGATTCGTGGCGGGTCGGGATCTCGCTCACGGGCGACCTCCACGGCTCTTGGCAGCCGGCCGGGGAGCCAACTCTTCGAAGTGGGCCAACATGTGGGCCGTGCGTTCGGCCCGGACAAGGGCCTGGCCTCTCAGGGAGCGCTTCAGTTCAAGCCGTGCCTCCTTGACCGCTGGGGCCCCGGGCGCCCGTGATTCCGCGCTTTTCACGGAGGTGGGGTCGCCCGAGAACAGGAAGGCTATGAGGAGGAGGATACGCACGGCGTCGGTGAGGATCGGGTTCTCAGGAGGCCACAACTCTTCGTCGCGAGCTCCATCGGAACTTGAGCTGCAGAGGAAGACTTTTCCCTCGCGTCGCCCCGGCGCTCCCTGTGCGCCATGAAAGATTTCTCCGAAGGGTCAAGGGGAAAGGGCTTTCCTGCCGAAACCCGGTGCTCACACCCTTATCTCATTCAGGGTCCTAATACATGAACACTCCTGACAAGAATCTCCTCCATTCATTGCGCGAATATTCCATTCCGCTTGTCTTCGGCGTCATCGCTGCGCTGGTCTTCGCCAATGTAGCGCCGGACACCTACCACTACCTCATGGGCGTCGGGCATGGCGCGGCTGTCTGGGAATTCCCCGGAGGCCTCGCCCTGTTCGGTCATCACCTCACGCTGAACTACCTGATCAACGACATCTTCATGGTGTTCTTCTTCGGGATTGCGGCCAAGCAGATCGTTCAAGCTTGTTCGCCCGGCGGAAACCTGCATCCGATCAAAAGAGTGGTTAATCCGCTCTTTGCGACGGCGGGTGGTGTGGTCGGTCCTATCGCGGTCTTCTTCGCTGCACTGGCCGTTGCGCACAACACCGGGGCGTTCCCCGGAGAGACGGAGTTGAATCAACTGCAAAGTGGTTGGGCGATCCCGTCGGGTACGAACATCGCTCTCGCCTGGGTAGTGGCTCGCGTCGTCTTCGGACGGAGGCACGCCGCCATCGATTTCCTGCTGCTGTTTGCCGTCGCGGGCGTTGCCGTCACCATGTTCCATGGAAATGTCGCCAATCCCGTCCAGCCCCAGTGGCTCTTGATGGTCGCCGCAGCGATGGTGGTCGCCTACGGGATGCGCAAGGCGCGGGTTTCCTCCTGGGTGCCCTACGTCGCGATCGCCGGGCCGATGGCCTGGTCCGGCCTCGTTCTGGCCAACTTGCATCCCGCCCTCGCCCTGGTCTTCGTGGTGCCCTTCCTTCCGGGTCAAAACCGGGATGCGGGAACCCACGTGGGTCACGGAGCCCACGCAAGCCATTCACCCCAGCACGCCTTCGAGCATCGATTCGCGGGGTTTGTCGACTACGGCCTGTTCTTCTTCGCCCTCGCCAACGCCGGGGTGCAGTTCGGGCAGATCGGGCCGATGACCTGGGTCGTCGTGGCCGCGCTGGTCGTCGGCAATCCGGTCGGCGTCAGCCTCTTCTCCTACCTGGGTAACAAGATCGGATACCCCCTCCCCGATCGCGTGGGTGTTCGCGAACTCTTCACGGTCGGCTTCGTGGCGGTCTCGGTGGCGCTAGTCGCTGCGAGCGCAGCCTATCCCGCCAGCCCGGTGCTGGTGCAGGCGCAGATGGGAGCGCTCCTCTCAGGGGGCGTCGGAATCGTCGCCATCGTCCTGGGGCGCAATCTTGGCGTGGGGCGCGGGTCGTCCTCCGTCGCGTCCACGGTCATGTCCTCGGTCGACACCGGCGCTTCGCAGGACGTCGAAGAGGTGTCCGGCGCCTTGCCCCACGCCGACGAGGTACGGGAGCGCGAGGCCGCCTAGGCGGGCCCGCATCTTCCCGCGCCCTGCCGCCGCGGCGTCGGCGAAAAGGCGTGGCTCTCCAGCGTGCGCTCCCACCTCACCTTCCGGTGAGGTGGGGGCGCACGCGGGCCATTGGGGCGGATTTTCCCAAGAGTCGGCATTATTTTGGTGCTTCCTCCGGACCTCAGTCCGCCTTCGGGCCCCTCGGTGAATAGAATTCCCAACACTCGGAGGTGGGTGGCCGTAACCGCGAGATCTCGCCTTGGACCCTTCTTCCTTCACCCATGACCAGTACAGAGACCGCGACCACCTCCGACCTCGGTGAGATCATCGCCCGCGAAAGCGCCTGGGTAGGCCAGCTGAACGATGCGCTTCACGAGGTGATCGTGGGACAGGAGGATCTCATCCAGGGGCTCCAGGTGGCCCTCTTGACCAACGGACACGTGCTGCTGGAGGGCCTCCCCGGGCTGGCCAAGACCCTGGCCGTTTCCAGTCTCGCGGGCGCCGTCCACGCGAGCTTTGCGCGGGTCCAGTTCACCCCCGATCTGCTGCCCTCGGACCTGGTCGGCACGGAGATATTCAACGTCAAGGACGGGACGTTCTCGGCGCGCAAGGGACCGATTTTTGTGAACTTCTGCCTCGCAGACGAGATCAACCGGGCGCCCGCCAAGGTGCAATCGGCGCTCCTCGAGGCGATGCAGGAACGCCAGGTTTCGATCGGCGGCGAGACCTTCCCTCTGCCGAACCCGTTTCTGGTCCTGGCGACCCAGAACCCGATCGAGCAGGACGGAACCTACCGCCTGCCCGAGGCGCAGATCGACCGCTTCTTCCTCAAGTTGCTGGTGGGCTATCCCGGTGAGGAGGAAGAACTCACGATCATGGAGCGCATGGCCAGGACGGCTGAGCCGCCGTCGGTGAGCCCCATCATCGATCTCGAGACGATCCTGCAGGCCCGTGCCCGGGTCGACCAGATCCACATCGATCCGCGCCTGATGCAGTACATCGTGCGGATCGTCCAATCGACTCGCAATCCGCGCGAGCACGGCTTGGCCGAGCTCGAAGACCAGATTCAGTTCGGCGCGAGTCCGCGGGCGTCAATCGTCATGTCGCTCTGCGCGCGCGCCTGTGCATTCCTGGAACATCGGGGTTACGTGACTCCGGCCGACATCAAGAAAATTGCGCACCCGGTGCTGCGCCACCGCGTTGTCGCGAGCTACGAAGCGGAAGCCCGTGGGTGCACTTCGGACGACATCGTCGCCCGTGTGCTCGAAACGATCTCCGTTCCCTAGATCCATTGAAGGGGGATCCCGCGAACGAGATGGCGCTACCGCCCGAGCTGATGGCTCGGGTGCGCCAGATTCAGATCCGCGTTCAAAGGCTGGTCTCGGGTACGTTGCAGGGCTCCTATCGGTCGAACTTCCGAGGCACGGGGATCGAGTTCGAAGAGGTGCGTCCCTACCAGCCCGGCGACGAGGTGCGTTCGATCGACTGGAATGTCACCGCTCGCACCGGCGCACCCCACATCAAGACCTACGTCGAGGAACGCCAGCTGATTCTGCAGCTCGTCTGCGACACCAGCCTTTCGCTCGACTTTGCAAGTAAGGCCAAGACCAAGCGCGAGGTCGCGGCCGAAGTGGCGGCGCTCTTCGCCCTGGTGGCGGAGAGCCAGCAGGATCAGGTAGGTCTCTGCCTTTTTTCCGATCGGCCTGGACTCTACCTGCCTCCGAAGAAGGAAAGCCACCACGTTCAACGGGTCGTGCGCGAGGTGATGGCGACGCGTTCGGGCGGTGTGGGCAGTTCGCTCGGAGCGGTTCTGGAGGATCAGCTGAAGCGCTTGAAGCGGGGTTCCTTCGTCCTGGTTGTGTCGGACTTCCTGGGCCTGGATGGGGACGAATGGGAGGATCCCATGGCCAGGCTTGCGCGCCGCCACGACGTGATTTGCGTGCGTGTCTTCGATCCCTTCGAAGAAGAGTTGCCAAGGGCCGGAATCCTGCCGTTCTGCGATCTCGAGAGCGGCGAGATGGTCGAGATCGACACCGGTTCGCGCCGCGTGCGCGAGACCTGGCGACGAAAGGCGATGGAGCGCAAGGACAAGCTGCGCGATGCACTGCGGCGCTCGCGCTGTGATCTGATCGAGATCGCGACCGACGGCGATGTCGCCACGCCCATCATCGCCTGCTTCCAAAGACGATCGCGCGGGGGAGCTGCGACAGCAGGCAGACGCTAGCTTCATGTTGATAGCCCTTCTCCTACCGGCTTTCGCCGCCGTCCCACAGGACGGTTGGGCTCGGAACGAAGAGATCGTGGCCCGTTTTTATTGCACGCCCGACGCGGTCGAGGTCGGTGAGCCCTTCGAGCTCGTCCTCGAATATTCCCACCCCGCTGACGTGAGCGTCTTCAATGCGATCGCGGGCGAGCTGGAGCTCGATTCATCGTGGGTCATCCTGGACGAGGAGCGCTTCCCCGCACAGCCCGATCTTGATGACGCGGAGCGCAAACGCACCCGGCGCCGCTGGCGCATCGCTTCGTTGCAACCCAGTGACATTGCGCCGCGCGTCCTGTCCCCGGAGCTCTCCAGACTCGCTTTTCGCGAGGACGTCAAGAGCATCGAAACGTCGCTGGCACGGATCCAGGTGATGAGCCTTCTGGGGGAGGAGGATGTCCCCCGTGCCTTGGCCGCCTTTCCGGAGGAGTTCGGTCGCGAAGTTCCCTTACTCGAGCGCTCGCCGCTCGTGGCCGTGGTCGGTGGCGCCGTGGCGCTTTTCTGGTCGATCTTCCTCTATCTTCTGATCCGCGCGCGTAGGCGTCCGAAGGGCGCGACCGTTCCGGAGCTTGTGCCCCTGGAGGCCCTGGCCCGGCTGAGGTTGGATGTGGGGCGGGAGCCCGCTGCCATGCGCGAGAAACACTACGCCCTCACCCGGCTCTTGCGCCGCTCGTTCTCAAAGGTGCTGGGCGAATCCCATGCGGGTTTGACCGACCGTGAGTGGCTCGCCGCGGTCAGGGGGTCGTCGCGCGTATCGGCGGCCAGCGTCGAAGAGGTGGCCAAACTCATCGACGGCGCTGAACGGATCAAGTACGCCGGCGTCGTGCCCAGTGACTGGGCTCTGCAGGACACCCTGGCCTCCGCACAGCTGGCACTGGAAGGTCTGTCGGTCACACCGGCGACGGCGTCGGGGGGTGATTCATGATCGGCCTGATGCAAGGCGGTCAAGGGGTGCAGAGCGCGGCGCGCGGCCAGCTCGATCTGTACGGCGATCTCTCGCTGGCCGACCCCTGGTTTCTCCTGCTCTTGCCCGTGGGGCTTCTACTCACCTGGTGGGGGCGTGGTCGGCGTGGTCGAGCCTACGCGCGCGTTCCGCTGATCGTGAAGGTGCCGCGCTCCGCGCGCCAGAATCTGGCCTGGGTTCCAACGGCACTCCAGCTCACTGCCCTGGTTCTGGCGGTCGGAGCCCTGTCGCGACCTTTGCGCGAGAACATCCAGAACGACGTTGTTTCCGAGGGTGTCGACATCTGCTTGGTGGTCGACCGCTCGAGTTCGATGCGTTTCAACGATCTCGAGCGTGGGCGTACGCGGCTCGATGTCGTCAAGGAGGTGGTCGGCGAATTCGCTGAGCGGCGTATGAGCGACCGCGAGGGAGCGGCGGACAATTGTTCCTTGATCACTTTTGCCCGCTATCCGCACCTGCTTTGTCCGTTCACGCTGGACGTTGGAGCCCTGGAGGGGTTCCTCGAAGACGTCGAGCTCGTCGAGCACCGCGAGGAGGATGGTACGGCCATTGGAGTCGCTCTGGCCAAGGCGGTTTCGGTACTGCGCGAGAGCGATGCGAAGGCCAAGGTTTGCGTTCTGCTCACAGACGGCGAAAACAACGTCGATGACATTCGTCCCGACCAGGCGGCCGAACTCGCTGCCGAAGAGGGGATTCGCGTCTACACGATCTACGCGGCACGCTACATTTTCCGGCACGATCCATTCCGCGGCTGGGTGCCGACCGAAGGCAAGGTGGACACCAGCGCGCTCGAGCGCATGGCGGATCTCACCGGCGGCCGCTTCTATCACGCCAGCGACAAGAAACGTCTGCAGGACATCTACGGCGAAATCGAGGCTCTCGAACGCACGGAGCGCACGGAACGTCGCTACGAGGAGACCTTCGATCTCTATCTCTATCTCCTGATCCCGGCGATCCTGGCCTACGGGCTGGGCTGGATCTCCGCCACGACCTGGGCGCGGAGGATCCTGTGATCGGTTTCGACTTCCTGCGACCCCAGCTCTTGTGGCTGGCGGTCTGGGCTCTTCCGACCCTGTTCCTCGGGATCTACGGGCTGCGGCGTCGGCAACAGAGCCTGGCAAGGCTGGTGGATGTGCGGCACCTGCACCGTTTTGCCCCGGGTTTTTCAAGGACGGGCGTGCTCCTGCGCGTGTTGCTCGCAACTCTGGGCATCCTGCTGCTCGCCATCGCTGCCCTCGGGCCGGTGCGGGGCTACACCTGGCGCGAAGTGCAGAGCCGCGGACTGGACATCGTGTGCTGCATCGACACCTCTCGCAGCATGCTGACCGAGGACCTGCGCCCCTCGCGCCTGGAACGGGCCAAACGTGAGGTGCGCGGGCTCCTGGATCGTCTGAAGGGGGACCGGGTCGCCGTGATTGCCTTTTCCGGGGACGCGCGCGAGATCGCTCCTTTGACCCACGATCGCGTCACCCTGGCGGGGCTCTTGTCCCACGTTTCGCCGCGCGATAATCGGATGGGCGGTACGAACCTCGCGGCGGCGCTCTCGCAGGCGCTGGCGCTCTTCGACGGACGCAGCGGTGCGCACGAAGCGATCTGTCTTCTGACCGACGGCGAGGATCTCGAGGGGCGAGGATTGGAGCTCGCCCGGGAGGCGGCTTCGCGCGGTATCCGCATTTTTGTCGTCGGTGTCGGGACCCAGGGCGGCGGCAAGATTCCGATCCTGCGCGACGGCAAGGCCGAGTTCTTGCGGGATCCCGGAGGAGCAGAGGTCGTTTCGAAGCTCGAAGACGCCTCCCTGCGCACCCTGGCCGAGAGCACCGGCGGTGCCTACCTGTCGGCCGAGGGATCGCCGACTCCCCTCGAGGATCTCTATGGTGCGCGGATTTCCAAGCTCGAGGGGCGCAACCTGCAGGGAGGCAAGCGTCGGGTTCCCCACGACCGCTATCAATGGGCCTTGGTGCTGGGCGTCGTCTGCATGCTGGCCGAGGCGGGCCTGCGTGAGCGACGCTTTTCGGATCGACGACTCTTCCGCAGGAGGCTTGCATGAGAGCCATTCTTCTCGCACTCCCCTGGCTTTTGTTTCCGATCTCCGTAGCCCAGGAAGAGGCGTCGGGCGCCGACACCCTCGCAGGCCTTTCCCACGCCGACCTGATGAGCCTGGCCGTCCAATCGGCGGCCTCGGGAGACTGGAACAGCGCCTTGATGGCGGTCGAGCGTTCGCTCGATAACGAGGAGTTTCTCGATGAGCTGCAGGTGGCCGAAGTGCATTACGCGCGCGGTTGGCTGCTTTCCCAACCCCCTGTCTTCGCCGCACTGGAGGCGCTGCGAAACCAGCCCGACGCCGGCGCCGATGTCGATGGAAATTCCCAACCGGCACAGATGCGTCCCTACCACGTGCCCCTCGGGGACTTCGCTCAGACGCGGACCCTGGCTGGACCTGTGGAGCTGCGCCTGCGGGCGATCTATAACCTCGGTTGCCTGCACCTCTTCGACGGTGAAGACTGGCGTTCCCGGATTCCCGAAATCGCCGAAAACGGCGGCGCCGCCCAGAGTTTGCCTGGAATGGCCGCTCCCGGATCGCCGGCTCTCGGGTCGTCCGGTATGGGTGGGGCAGGACAGGAGTCCAACAGCGAAGAGGAACCTCCCGATCCCCTGGAGGAGGCGCGCAAGGCCTACGGGCGGTCGATGGCCTGGCTCATCGAGCGCCTCCAGGCCGACTGGCGCCACGTCGATACCCGCGCCAACCTGGAGTTGATTCAACGTCGTCTAGGCGAGCTCGACGACATCGAAAAGCAGCGCCAGGAGGAGCAGGAAGAGGAGGAAGACGGCGAGCAGCAGGAAGGTGAAGACGGCGAGCAGCAGGAAGGTGAAGACGGCGAGCAGCAGGAAGGTGAAGACGGCGAGCAGCAGGAGAACGACGAGCCCCAAGGGGGAGATCAGGAAGGCGAGAACCAGGACTCAAAGAAGGAAGAGCCTGAGCCCGGGGAGGAACAGAAGCAGGAAGAGCAGCAGGAAGGGGAGCAGGGCGAAGAACAGGAAACCCCGAAGCCCCACGAAGGCAACCCCGAAAAAGCCGAGCGTCATCTGACGCGCGAAGAGGTCATGCGCCTCCTGGACAAACTCTCTGAGATGGAAGAACAATACCGCGCGTTTCAGGAAGCGATGCGTGCGGCCCGACGAATTCCCGTGGAGCGTGACTGGTGAGAATCCATAGCATTTGTCTCTTTCTGTTTTCCTCGCTGGCCCTGGCGGCCGGCCCTCCCTCGGCGCTCGGTCAGGGCGCGACCTACCGCGGCGGTCAGCAACGGAGCGGGCAACAACGCGGTACGCGCGTTCACGCCCAGGCTTCCAAGGGCATCCTCAAGGTGGGTGAGCGCAGCTCCATCCGCATCATCGTCGAGAACACCGACGACGCCCGGATCCTCCAGGTCCCCGAGGTTTCCGGACTGCGGTTCGATAAACCCCGTGGCCCTTCGACGAATTCCTCCACCCAGTGGGTCAACGGCAGGGTTTCGCGCACTTTCCGTATGACCTGGGACGTCTTGTTTCGCGTCGATTCCGAGGGTGAGTACGACATCCCCTCCTTCATCCTGGAAATTCAGGGCCGACGCGTAGCCACCCGGCCCATCGCCATCCGGGCGGTCAAGGACATGCGCGGCGAAGACTTGGGTTTCCTGGAGATTCGTCCGTCTTCGAAACGCGTCGTCGAAGGTCAGCCCTTCACGCTTGAGCTCAGTTTCGGCTGGGATGCTCTTACGGAGATCAACTACGTCAACCTCTACCTGCCCTGGTGGGACGATCTGCCCGGGACCCTCGACCTTGAACAGCCGCCGCTGTCGTCGAGAGTCAAGAGGGTCGAGGGAGTCACCATCAACCGCACGACCGAGACGGTCGTAGAGGAACTCGAACTCTTTGAACGTAACGGACGCCGCTTTCGGCAGATGCGCCTGAGGCAAAGCTTCATTCCAACCCGCTCCGGTACGCTGGAGGTTCCCACGAGCAACCTCGAGTTCGGACGCGAGTCCCGCACCTTCTCTCTCTTCGATCGCCCCAAGCGCCAGCGTTACATCGTCCAGGCCGAGCCGTTCACGATCGAGGTCATTCCGCTTCCCACCGAAGGCCAGCCCTTTGATTTTTCCGGTGCCGTGGGTTCGTTCAACGTGCGCGCCAGCACCGACACGCGCGATGCCGTCGTGGGGGATTCGATCAAGCTGGTCGTCGAATGGAGCGGGTCCGGCAACCTCGAATTCTTCGAGACGCCGGACCTCTCGCGCATCGAGGCATTCGATGGTTTCCGGGTGTACGGTCGCACCGAGGAGAAGAGCTTCGAACGCCGTACCGCGACCTACGACATCGCTCCGCTTTCGGAAGAGGTGACCGAGATTCCACCGATCAGCATGAGCGTTTTCGATCCCATAGAAGAGCTCTACACCACCGTGGCGAGCGATCCGATCGCCATCCGGGTGCGTCCGCTCCAGCGGGCCACGCAGCTCGAAGGAGAGGGGGGCGATCGCTTCGAACGCGACATTCAGGACATCGACACGCGACCCTTGACGCGGGACTTCGAGGCCCTCAAGGCGGTTCCACGGGATTCCGTGGTTTTCGCGACGATGGCGGGCGTGCCCCTCTTGTGGTTGGGGATTCGCACGGGTGTGCGCAGACGCCGGGGCGATCCTTCTGCGCCGCGTGAACGTCGACGGCGCAGGGCGCGCAAGAAGCTCGCCCGCGATCTGCGCGGGGCCCAGGGCACGGAACAGAAGCTGGTTGCCTTCCAGTCCTTTCTCGCCGCGCGCACGGATGAGACCAACGAGGCCTGGATCGGGCGCGATCCAGAGCTCTGGGCGCGAGAGATCTCCCCTTCCGATCCTCGCTTCGGGAGACTCAAACCACAGGACTTCGCCAAGGTCGGCGCGTTGATGGCGACCCTCGACCGCGCAGCCTGGGGGGGCGAGTCGAATTCGCCGAGCGGCCAGGAAATCCTTGCCACTGCGGACGAGCTCATGGAGGTGGGCCTGTGATGCGCCTCATCGTCATCCTGCTCCTCTCGATGAGTCCGTGCTTTGCGCAGGCCCAGGCCGGGTTCGAGCGCGGCATCGATGCGTACCGACATGGCGAATACGCCGAAGCGGAAACCCTCTGGCGCGAGACCCTGGAGGAAGAATTGGCCCATGGGGCCCGTGCGCGCCTCTACTACAACCTGGGCAATGCCGCCTGGCGTCAGGACCATCCCATGGAGGCGGTCGGCTGGTATTCAGCGTGTCTGCGGATTTCACCGCGTGATTCGGACACTTGGAGAAATCTCGAATTCGTCCGCGCCGAATCCGGTCTCGAGCCGGCGGACCGGGGCGATCTGCGCTCGACGCTCAAGCGGGCCCTGCTGGCGTTGCGACCCGAGGAGGCGCGCCTGGCCGCTTTCGTTTCCCTGGGGCTCCTGGCCCTGCTCCTGGCCGGGGAGGCCTTCGGGGGCGGGCGCGTCTGGCGCCGGCTTGCCTTCCTGGGCGCCCTTTTCACGATCAGCTGTTGCCTGCCCTTCTTCTTTCGCCTGGGGGACGCTGCGCAGGACCCCATGCTGGTGGTTCGGGCCCCCTCGGTCTCGATGCGCTCCGAACCGCACCCTTCGCGCCAGCCGATCGGCAGGCTGGACGCCGGGGAAGAGGTCGAGCGTGTGGATTCCCTGCCCGGTTGGGTGCGCGTGACCCGCGCGGACGGGGTGCTCGGTTGGGTGCAGGAAGAGGCGCTTTTCCCTCTCCGCCCTTGAGCTAATCGCGGAGCGTTGGTCCACTCGAGGTGCCGTGAAGCTAAACCGCCGCGCTTTTCTGTCCGTCGCGACCGCCGGTGGAGCCGGATTGTTGGGGCTCCGTTGCGCTTTTCCCTGGTTCCTGCGGGCGCGCCCGCTCGAGCAAGTCGAGAACCTTTCAGCAGAAGCCCAGCAGCTGATCGCACGCGCGTTTCAGGATGTCGATGCGACGAAACTCTGGGATGTGCACACACACGTTGTCGGCCTCGGCAAGGGAGGGACAGGCTGCTGGGTGAACCCGCGCATGCGTAGCCACTTCCATCCGATCGAACGGCTGCGGTTCGAGATCTATTTCTCCGCCGCGGGGGTGAAGCACGAAGAGACTGCCGACGACGAGTATCTTCAACGGCTCTTCGCGTTGCACCGCGCGGCCAATCCCAAGGGCAAGCTCTTGCTCCTGGCTTTCGACAAGAACGTTGCCCCCAACGGGGAAGAGAACCCGAAGAGCACACCGTTCTATACGCCCAACGATTACGTTCTGAGGTTGGCCCGGACGGCCGACGATCTGCAGCCCTGCATTTCGGTCCATCCCTATCGCAAGGACGCGATCGCGCGCCTGGAAAAGGGACTTGAGATGGGGGCGGTGGCCGTCAAGTGGCTTCCGAACGCGATGGGGATCGACCTCTTGTCGAAACAGTGCGATCCCTTCTACCGCGTTCTTGCTGACCATGGAATTCCCTTGTTGACGCACACCGGTCTCGAGAGGGCGGTGCGCGCACACGAGTCGCAGATGCTGGGCAATCCCTTGCGTATCCGCCGTGCCTTGGATGTCGGTGTCAAGGTGATGGCCGCGCATTGCGCCAGCCTCGGTGATTCGAGCGACCTTGACGATGCTGAAGAACCCGACGAGCTGGAGAGCTTCGACCTGTTTCTGCGCCTGATGGGGGAGAAGCAGTATGAGGAGAACCTTTTCGGTGAGATCTCGGCCATGACCCAGGTCAATCGCAGCAAACGACCGCTGCGCGAGATGCTGAGCGCAACCGAGCTGCACCCCCGTCTGGTCAACGGTTCGGACTACCCGTTGCCTGCCGTGAACCCACTGATCAGTACGCGCATCCTGGCTCAGCGCGGCTACCTTCCGTCACAGGAGCGCCGCGTTCTGAACGAAATCTTCGAGGCCAACCCGCTGTTGTTCGATTTCGTCTTGAAGCGGTGTGTGCGCTGGATCGAGGACGGTGAGGAATCGCGCTTCGCACCGATTGTCTTCGAGACCGAGCGGATGTTCACCTAGTGGCGTGGGCGAGTTCCAGCGTCGGTTCCATCCAACGCCCGCTCCGCGGCGCAGTCGCGTGGGCGGTCCTTCTCTCGGGACTGTCTTGTAACGCTCAGAGCGAGGAGATGAACAGCCGGGGTGTGCTTCTCATCGGCATCGACGGGCTGCGAGCGGATCATCTCTCCTGCTACGGCTACGATCGCGTAACGACACCGACGCTGGATGCACTGGCCGAGGACGGCGTGGCTTTCACGCAGATGTTCACCTCCTCGCCGGTGGTGATTCCCGCGCACATCAGCCTGTTCACCGGAATCCACCCCGGGGTCGCGCGGCGCTTTCTGCCGGGCGAACTCGAAGGGCTGGGCGAGCGGCGCTGGCGTATTCCCGGTCGCGTCTCCCATCTGGCGGTCGAATTCCTCGCTTCCCGCTATGCGACTGCGGCGTTTCTGGACAGCCCGCTGCTCGATCCGGTCTACGGCTTCGGGCCGGGCTTTCAGGTCTACGAGGTGCTCAAGAAGGCCCCCGGGCAGCGCGTGTCGCGTACGCGACTCTCAATCGATCGCTTCGTCACCTGGATGCGGAACCAGGGTGACAAGTCCTGGTTCGCCTATCTCCACCTGCACGCCCTCGAGGATTCCTGGGCACGGCCGGATCGGGAATGGGAGCGTTTCTTCGAACCCCGTGCCGAACTGTCGCAGGTGCCGCCGGTCGGGAATATCGATGCGACCTTCTTCGCCGTACCGCGTTCGCGCTGGAAGGGAGGAGCTCGCACGCTGGGGGACTACGAGGCTGCCTACGACGGCCATCTGCGGAAGCTCGACGCGGAGATCGAGCGCCTGCTGGGACACTTGCGACGCTCGGGACGTTACGAGAATACGAGCATTTACGTCGTCGGCACGCACGGCATGCAGCTGGGCGAGGCGGGACTGTACGTCAGCAGTGGCCGCTACTCCCAGGCGGATCTCGGTGTCCCCTGGATCGTGCGTACGGCCGACAGTACTCCCCGGGGCCGCAAAATCGACGCGCTGGTCAGCCTCGTCGACGTTCCGCCGACCCTCCTGGCCATGGAGGGACTTGCGGTTCCGAGGGGAATGCACGGCCATTCGCGCGCCGATCTGATCCTCGGCCTGGACGGGCAGGGCGCCGATTTCGTGTTCGCCTCCGGAGGAATTCAGGAGGGGTGTGCCGTCATCGGGGAGCGGTACTGCCTGGAATATCTGGCTCCCGAGAGTCTGGGCGACGCAGAGTTGCGGCGTTCGTGGCTGGGCGAGCGCTCCGACGAGCCAGCCATCCCGATGGTGCGCTTCTACGACCGCCTTGCCGATCCGTTCCCTGCGCTTGCGGCATCCACCGAGGGGCCGCCGCGTTTGGAGCTCGCGCGCTATCGAAAGGCGTTGCACACCTGGCTGGACAATATGAGCAAGACTCAGAAAGTGTTGCAACCGAACTCGCGTTCGCGCGATGGGGTCGACCCCGCGGAGATCGAACGCTTGATCGAACTCGGGTACGTCGGGAGGTTGCGTTGACCGGGTCGCCCGGGCGCCGCGAGTTCAAGCTCCTGGTCGTGACCTTGTACTACCCACCCTATGTGGCCGGTGGGTATGAACTCCTGACCCGGGACGCGGTGGTGGCGTTACGGAAACGGGGATACAAGATTCGCGTCCTGGCCGGCAAGGGGGAACGCTTTGCGAGTGAATCCGACGTCATGCCCTGGTTGGAGCCGGATCTCGACGCCGGAGACCCTTTCCGGAGCGCCGTTCATGCGTCAAATCGCGAGCGGTTGCGGCTGCACTTCCTGCGGAAGTCGAACCTCGAGGCCAGCGCCCGTGCGATAGCCGAAGAAAAACCCGACCTGGTCTTTTTCTTCAACCTCGGACTCGTTTCCCTGGCACCGATCTTGGCTGCCCGTCGCGCCGGGGTTGCGACCCTGGGCTATCTTTCGGATTCCTGGGCTGCGAACCACTGGGTCCTCGATTGGCGTCGAGCTGCGGGGCGCAAACCGCTGCGACTTGCGCTGCTTTCCTTTCTTTGGAGGTGCTTTCGAAGCTACGTTCGATTGGGGCCGTTTCTGTGCTGTAGTCGGCATCTGCTTTCGCGCCTGGAAGCGGATCGGATCGCCCACGGTTCGGGCGAGGTTCTGCACCTGGGCATCCCTCTCGACGTCGAATCACGCACGGCCGAAATTGAAGAACCCAAGAGAAGTGCAGGCGCGCCGCTGCGCGTCGCTTGTATCTCCGCGCTCTGGGCGGGAAAGGGGCAGGACGTGTTGGTGAAGGCTATGGGCAAAGTGAAGAGGCAGGGGAAGTCGGTCGAGCTTTGGCTTGCGGCTGCGAGCCAATCGTCGGCCTATCGTGAGGAGTTGGAGGCGCTCGTGCGCCGGGAAGAGCTCGAGGACGAAATCGAGTTTCTGGACGATCGGACACGCGCCGAATTGTCCCGCGAGTTGGAAAAATCCCACGCTCTCATCGTGCCGAGCGTCTGGGAGGAGCCTTTTCCGCTCTCGACGTTGGAAGGCATGGCTCACGGGTTGGCCGTCGGAGTCAGCGACGCCGGCGGTTCGCCTGAAGCGATCGTGGACGGCGTCGATGGGCGCGTCTTCGAGGCGGGGGATGTCGACGCCTTGGCCCGGGTGCTCCTCGATTGGGAAGGCGACGAAGAGCAACGCTTGAGAATGGGTGTAGCGGGGCGTAAGAAGGTGCGCACCGAGTTTTCCCACTCGGGATTCGTCGATGGTCTGGAGCGTGCTATACAGCGGAGCTCCGGCGTCCTGGAGATCTGAAACCGATGCGCGTACTCGTCGTTTCGAACGGTTATCCGCCGCGCGGTCGTTTCGGAACCGAGTTCTATACCAAGGAACTCGTGCGGGGGCTCTCCAACCGCGGCCACGAACTCTTCGTCTTTCATCCGGTGCGCGACGGTTCGCGCCCGCGCTACACCGTGGAAGAGATCGAGGAAGAAGGGGTGCCCGTTTTCCTTCTCTACAACGAGGGCGATCCCAGGAAGGCTTTTGAAGCGAGCTATCGCGACGCCCCTGTCGAGCGCGCCTTTGCTGAAGTTCTCGAACGGGTGCGCCCCGATTGCGTGCACTTTCTCTACCTCGTGTGGGGGCTCTCGGTCGGATTGCCGGAGGTCGCGCAAGCAGCCGGTATTCCCTCCGTCTTGACGCTGACCGACTACACGCTGCTCTGTCACCGCGGACAGATGTTCGACTCCGGTCTGGCCCGCTGCGGCGGGCCCCAGCCGCCGGAGATCTGTGCGGACTGCATCCGCGAGCCGGGGCCGTTCGACCATCCTCCCCTCAAGCGGGCCCTGGTGCGCGTCCTGGCCCACGGAATCGCCGCGGTCGGAGGGCTGGGCAGGGTGGTGACGACTCCGGATCTCCTGGCCCGTGAGAAAGCGGTCGCGAAGATGTTCGGCAAGGTCTCGAGCATCATCGCCCCCACGGAAAACCTGCGTGCGGTCTTCGAGCGCTGCGGTGTTCCGAGGGCGAAGCTCTCGACCCTGGTCTATGCCTTCGACGAGCTGCCGTACGAAGCCGTGCGCCGGGCCGGGAAACCCCACCCGGCGCGGATCGGGTTCTTCGGGCAGTTCGCTCCCCACAAGGGGTGCGAGACGCTCGTCCGGGCCTTCGAGCGCGTGGAGGCGGCCAGGGGGCCCGACGACCCCGGGGTGGAGCTGGTGCTCTACGGATCATCTTCGGCAGGGCGTCACCGGATGTACGCCGAGCGGGTCCTCTCCAAGGTGAGATCCACCAAGATCAAGGTGGGGGAGGCCTTCGAGCCGGATGAGGCGCCCGAGATCCTCTCGCGGCTGACGGCCCTGGTCGCACCGTCGGAGTGGGACGAGAACGCCCCCCTGGCGATCCTGCAGGCCCGGGCGGCGGGGGTGCCGATCGTCGCCAGCGACGTGCCCGGAATCGCGGAAATCGTGACCCACGGGGTCCACGGGCGGCTCTTCCCTCCGGGGGATGTCCTGGCCCTCTCGGATGCACTTTTCGCCGTGATTTGCGGCGAACCCGAGCGAGCACTGGACCCGGGCTTGCCGCTCTCCTATGACGAGCACCTCAAACGGATCGAAGAACTACTGGGATCGGTCTCCACACCAGCGCGCCCCCGTACCGATTAATACCCACTGTTATGGATAGGCAGCACCGGACCGGGCTGGATATTGGATTCATCGCCCACGGCTGGTTCCCCGACGTAGGCGGAGTTCAGAGCCACATGCGCGACCTCGCCCGCGAGTTGCGCTCGCGCGGGCACCGTTTGCACGCGTTGTGCCTGGATACCAAGGAGGGGTTCGAGCCCTTCAGCTCGCGCAGCGAGATGATTGAGGGGGTCGAGCTGCGACGCGTCGCCTATCGTTATCACGACCATCGCAGCCTGGCCGACCTGGTGCGTAACGACTCCATGGAGCGTGCAGCCATGGATTGGGTGGACGCGACCCCGCTCGACGTCGTGCACGTTCATCACCTGACGGGCTTCGGCCTGTCGGTCCTCGGCGCGCTGCGCAAGAAGGAGTTGCCGGTCGCAATGACCCTGCACGACTACTGGCCCCTGTGCCCGCGCGGCCAGATGCTGCAGCCCGACGGCAAGGTCAGTGAGGTCGCCGATCCGGAGACATGTGCGGAGTGTCTGGTGCAAACCTGGCCGCACCTGATGCCGTCCGTTGCCCGTGATTCCGAGCGTTGTTTGGGCCCGGAGCGTCAAGAGGTCCGAAGCGATGTCGAAGCCGCGCGGCTGCGGACGGAGTACGCCCTGCGCGCGTTGAAGACAGCCCACCGTCTGTTCACCCCCTCAGCTGCTTCCCGCGCGGTCTATGTGCAGGCGGGAATTTCCTTGGAGCACATCGACGTCGTCGAAAACGGCATCGATGTCGATGAGCTGGCCATGGCTGTACGCCGTCTGCGTGCGGTGCGCGAAGGCGAGCAACCGGTAGACGAGGTTCGGCTGGGCATTCTCGGCACCGTGCTTCCCAGCAAGGGAGCCCTGGAGCTCGTGCACGCCTTCCAGGCCGCGCGCGTTCCCGACCTGACGCTGGAGATCCACGGCGACATGCCGAGCTATCACGGCGATACCGCTTACCTCGACGAGCTCGAACGCATCGCGGAGCAGGACCCGCGTATTCGCATTCACGGTCCCTACACCCACGACCGCCTGCCGGAGATCCTTGCCGGCCTCGACGGCGTCGCCGCTCCGTCGCGTTGGTGCGAGGTCTTTGGACTCACCGTGCGCGAGGCGCGTGCGGCGGGTCTGCCCGTGCTCGTGAGCGATGCGGGTGCCCTGGCCGCCGTTGCCGACGAAGGTCGCGCCGGCGTCGTCGTCGCCGCCGAGGATCATCAGGGCTGGATCGATGCGCTCAAGCGTTTCACCGACTATCGTTCACGTGCCTCCTGGCGCAAGCACAAGACCATGCCGCGCACCTCGCGCGACATGATGCTGCAACTCGAACGCGCCTATGTTGAGCTCATCCAGGAGGTCCGTGGCGAGGTCCCCGTCCTCGAGCACGCCGCCGGCGAGGACGACCCCGAATCCGCAGGGCGCGCGCGGCGGGAGGCGAAGGCCCAGGGGCTTCTGTCGCGGTTCTTTGACAGGAATCGCTGACCGGGGCCAGGAAGAAGGGTACGCGTAGAGCTCGGGCGGCAGAATGCACCCCGTGGAATCCCTCGATGTCAAGGCCGTGCGCCGTCTTGCCCTGGCGCGGGCGGGACTCTTGAAGCCCCAATGGAGCGGTTTTCCAAGTCGAGCTTTGAAGTACGGAGGGGGCCAACGCGCGCGCAAGGCGGCGCTGGAGGTTATCGAGCGCTTCGGGTATCTGCAGCTGGATACGGTTTCGATCGCCGGGGCGCGCAGCCACACGATCGTCTTGCTATCCCGCCTGGAGGGATTCGAGCGCACCCTGGGCGAGGAGTTGCTCGGGCCCGGGGCCGGGCTCTTCGAGTACTGGGGCCACGAGGTCTCATGGATCCCGATCGAGCTCTACCCTGCGTTTCAGTTTCGACGCCGTGCCTATCGTGAGCATCCCTGGTGGGGGGATCTCATCGCTCAATACCCGGCCATCGTCAAACAACTCCGGCGCCGTGTCCGGCGGGACGGACCGCTGCGTGCGCTGGACATGGAAGGACGGGGCAGTCGCGGTTGGTGGAACCTGAAACCCGCCAGGCGGGTGGCCTCGGCGCTCTGGTCCAGCGGCGAGTTCGCGATCCGAGAGCGCAGGAACTTCCAGCGCACCTTCGATTTGCGGGAGCGGGTGATCCCTGCGGATGTGCTGGAGAGGCCCTTGAAGCTCCAGCAGGCCCTCGGGGTATTGCTTCTGCGGGCCCTCGATGGCCACGGCTGGGCGACGACGGGCACGCTGGCTTCCACCTGGCGTCTGCGTAACATGCAACCCGCGTTGAAGCGCGCTCTCGCGCGGCTGGAGGAACGCAGAGAGATCGTGGCCTGCCGCTTTCAACGCGGAAAGGAGCGTCCGCGCGGCGGTTGGATCCGTCCGGCGGATCTCGAGCTGGCCGAACGCCTGCGCCGCGTTCGGCCGGTCAAAGAGAGCGGCGTGCTTCTGTCTCCCTTCGATCCGCTCTTGTGGGATCGGACGCGCGTCGCCGAACTCTTTGATTTCGATCAGAAGCTGGAGGTTTTTAAACCGGCGTTGCAGCGAACCTACGGCTACTACTGTCTACCGGTCCTGGCGGGGGAGCGGCTCGTGGCCCGGCTGGACCTGAAGGCCGAGCGCAAGAAGGGCGTGCTCGAGGTTCTGTCTGTCCGGTATGAGGGCACCGGCACCGCACGCGCTGCGCACCCGGAGGACAGCCAAGCCGTGCGTAGCGCCCTGGAGCGCTTTGCTCGGGCCGTCGAACTCGAGCCCCGAGGGCTTTCAGGCCCCGCGGTCGCTTCAGCGAGACGGTGAGCGTGTACCGGAGAAGGCCACGCGTTCCCAGTAGTCGACCAGGTCCTGGCCCAGGGCCTCCCAGCGAAAGCGTTCGTGCACATAGCCGGCGCCGCGCCGAGCCATGTGCCCTGCGGCGCGGGGTTGCGTGACCAGGCGCTCGACGGCCTGGACCATATCCTCGGGCGTGTCCGCCAGGACGAGGTGCTTTTCGTCTTCCAGTCCCAGCCCCTCCGCACCGATCGTGGTTGAAACGACCGGTGTCTCGAGCGCCAGGGCCTCCACGATCTTCAACCGGGTGCCGCCGCCAATGCGTAACGGGACCACAACGCATGCGGCCCGCTCGAGGTAGGGGGGCACCGCGTCGACGCGCCCGGTGACGTTGACGTTTTCGGATGCGAGTGCACGAACCTCGGGCGTCGGGTTGGCTCCGACGATCTCGAATACGGTTTCCGGGCGCCGCTCGACAAGCCCGGGCAGCACGCTGCGGCAAAAATAGCCGACCGCATCCACATTGGGACCGTAGTCCATACTGCCGACGAAGAGGATGCGCGAGGGATCTCTGGACACAGGTGGGTCCGAAGGACGGAAGTGGTGCGGATCGAAGCCGCTGGGCACGACGGCGAAATCCAGGGCGCCGTGGCGCCCGCTCAAGAGTTTCGCATCCTCGTGGCTGCAAAGGATGTGGTGGCGGTAGCGTCGCGCAGATTCCGCTTCCAAACGGTGAAGCTTCCAGCGATCGAAGTGGCGCGTCGGCCCGGAATTGGCGGATAGGGTGTCGTACAGCACCGTGTCGAGCTTGTGGTGGTGTTGCACGACAGGAATCCGGGACCCCTTGACGATGCGGGTGAGCAGGAGCTCGTCGAGGTGAACCAGAAGAAAACCGCCCCGGGCCAGATCGGTCTGAATTGCTCTCTGGAGTGTCTTGGAGTGAAACCAGCGTTCCAGTTTGGCGAGGCGCACCCGTCCAAAAGGGCCGGGGCGGCTGCGTTCGAAGAACTGCACCGATGCGCAAACCTCCCCGAGCGCTGCCCGAGATCCGGGCACTTCGGTGGGCTCCTGGATCACGCGCAGGTGGATCTCCGCGTGTTTGGCGGCTTCACGGATCAGGTTATAGGTGCGGATCTTCCCGCCGGTTTCGAGGGGCCATGGGACGAAAGGGCAAACGTAAAGGACCTTCATCCCAGGGTCTCACACGGCGGACCGGAGACGTTTGAACTCCGCAGTTGCCAGCCCCGCTCTCCATCGATCAGGAGCGCAGCGCAGCCGACGTCGATGCGCAGGCTGAAGGATCGCTCGGCCGGGATACCCAGGGCATCGGCGACCAGGACGCGAATGACGTTGTAGTGGGTGGCCACGAAGACCGGACGCCCGGCGCTTCGTTGCAGACCGTCCTCCACGACCGGCCAGGCGCGGGCGGACAGCATCGAGTCACTCTCCCCCCCGTGCCCGCGGTAGTTCCACGGATCGGCGTAGAAAGACTCGACTTCCTCGGCGTACCGGCTGTGAAGCTCTTCGACCAGCATGCCCTGCCACTCGCCGCGAT
>NYUD01000060.1 GCA_002683825.1 Planctomycetota bacterium | reverse complement strand
GCGTCGCTTGCGGTTGAGTTTGGCAGCCAAGATGTCGGCCCAGTTTTTCAGGCACCTGTTGCGCCTGCCCGTCGATTTCTATTCGCAGCGCTTTGCCGGAGAGATCGGCGACCGTTCGTCGCTGAACGACAAGGTCGCGGGCATTCTATCCGGTCAGCTGGCGCAGACGGCCATCGATATCGTGATGATGGTGTTCTACGCCGGGCTGATGTACTACTACAACGTCCACTTGACGATGGTCGGCATCGCGTGTGCTGTGTTGAACGCCTTCGCGTTGCGGCGTTTCTCACGTTGGCGGGTCGAGGCCAACATGCGACTCTTGCAGGAGTACGGCAAAGTGTCCGGTGCTTCCATCGCCGGCCTGCAAAGCATGGAAACGATCAAGGCTTCGGGGATGGAGTCGGGCTTCTTTCTGCGCTGGTCGGGGCACTTTGCGAACGCGTCCAACACCCGCATGGACATCGAGGTCACCAATGTTTTTCTGGGGTTGGTCCCCAGGCTGCTGTCGACCTTTGCGACGATGACCGTGCTCGTGCTGGGAGGCTACTACGTGATCCAGGGTCAGTTGACCATCGGAAGCCTGGTGGCTTTCCAGCTCCTGATGGCCAGTTTCCTGCGTCCCGTTGCCAGCCTGGTCTACCTCGGGCAGACCATCCAGGACCTACAGGGCGATATGGCCCGCCTGGACGACGTTCTGGCGCACCCGGAGGATAGGTCGTTGTCCGCCTTGCCCGGAAAGAGCGCGGGTGGAACCCAGGCGAGCACTTCCGTCGCGAGTTCCGCCGAAGATGGGATCGGCAAGAGCGGTCAGGAGCGGGTGCGCCTTCAAGGCTATGTCGAACTGCGGAACATCACCTTCGGCTACAACCCGCTTGCACCGCCGCTGATCGAGAACTTCAGCCTGAAGCTGAAGCCGGGGCAGCGCGTCGCGCTGGTCGGGGGAAGCGGATCGGGCAAGTCGACCCTGGCCAAGCTGCTTACGGGGCTCTACCAGCCCTGGGAGGGCGAGATCTTGTTCGACGATGTTCCGCGCGGCCAGCTCTCCCCCCACATGCTTGCCAACTCGCTTTCGATGGTCGATCAGGACCTGATCATCTTCGGCGGTACGGTGCGCGAAAATCTGACCTTGTGGGATGGCACTGTACCCGACCTTCTGCTTTCGCGCGCTTGCCAGGATGCGGAGATCTCCGAGCGCCTTCAGTCCCTGGCCGGTGGTTTCGATGGAAACCTGAACGAGGGTGGCGGCAACCTTTCCGGGGGCGAGCGTCAGCGACTGGAGATCGCGCGCGCTTTGGTCAACGACCCTTCGATCCTGGTCTTGGATGAAGCTACCAGTGCCCTGGACACCGAGAGTGAGCGTCTGATCGTCGAGCGTATCGGCTTGCGCGGCTGTTCATGTCTTGTTGTAGCGCACCGGCTGAGCACAATTCGCGACTGTGACGAGATCATCGTTCTGGAACATGGCGATGTTGTGGAACGCGGATCGCACGAGGCGCTGTGGGAGCTCGACGGCGTCTACTCCGACCTCTTGCGAGCGGACGAGGGGGCGCACGTCGGATGAACGCTTCGGAAGCGCTGCAGCAGTTGTCGTCCACCGAGACCGAGCTCGTCGGCAACGACCCCCTCGGCTTGGGGGGTGCGCCGTCGGTCTACTTCATCGAATCGGGTTCCGTCGCGCTCTACTACGCTGAAATGCGTGATGGTGCCCAGGTCGGACCGCGACGCTTTCTACAGCGCATCGGTTCGGGGCAAGCCCTCTTGTCGATTCCGCCGGAGCCCTTCGAACGGCTGGGCTTCTTCGTCGTACCGGTGCGGGAGGTCCGTCTGCGCATCGTGGCGCTTTCCGGGCTATGGGCCGATGCCGAGGCCCGCGCGGTGTTGAACGCGGAGGCGATGGTCGAGGGTTGGGTCGCGCTGCTTTGCAGTTTGCTTGCGGATCGCCCCGCGCCAAAACTGGTCACCCGAGTTTCGGAGGGGGGCAACATCGTCCTGGAACCAGGTCAGGCGCTGCGCGCGGACCACAAGTGCGTCGTCTGGTGCAGAGCGGTCGAGGGGGCGATTCTCGTGCAGGGGCTCGACGACACTCAGCTAGGGGAGGGCGACGGCGTACTACCGATCACGACAAGCGTTTGGCTGAGCACGCCGGTATCCAGCGGCGACGAAGGTAATGCGAGGCTTGCCCTGGGCGCTACCGCGGAGATGGGGCCTGGCGAGCTGGAATCCGGCCTGCGAAGGCTGGCCGGTCTGGTCTTCGATCGGTTGCGCGAGATCGAAGAGCGGGAAACGGCACAAGAGCTGGGGCGCTTGTCCGAACGCGAACGCATCCTGGAACGCAAGACGCACGCCGCCTTGGAAGAGCTTGCGTCGGTGTTCGAGTCGCGACAAACGACAATTCAGAGGGAAACGCCACTTCTGACCGCGATCACCGCGGTGGGGGAGCAAATCGGCGCGACGATTCGAGCACCCGGGAAGTCCGAGGGCAGCGGGGCTTCCGTGGATCCGATCGATGCGATCGCGCGCGCGTCGCGTGTGCGCTACCGCCGTGTGCGGCTCATGGGCAAGTGGTGGAAGCGCGATGCGGGACCATTGCTCACGTGGACCAACGACGAAGAGCGCCGGCCGGTGGCTTTGATCCCGGACGAAAAGCTGCGCTACGAGGTCTTCGATCCGGAGCGCGGAACCCGCGACCGTCTGAATCAGCGGGTTTCGCGAGGTCTCTCGAATGAGGCGGTGACTTTCTACCGGCCGCTCCCCGAAGGCAAGCTGGGATTGCCCGAGCTGCTCAAGTTCACACTCCGTCCGTACGTGCGCGAACTGAGGCTGATTATCACGGCGGGTGTCATCGCGACTCTCTTGGGCATGCTGGTCCCGCAGGGAACCGCGCTCTTGATGGACTACGCGATTCCTGATGCGGATCAGCGATTGCTGCTCGAGATCGGCGCCGGGTTACTTGCGGCGGCTCTCGGGCAGACGCTCTTCTTCCTTGCGCAAGGAATCGTTCTGGCGCGACTGGGATTGCAGACCGAATCCCACGGCCAAGCCGCGGTGTGGGATCGCCTGTTGCGGCTGCGCCCCTCGTTCTTCCGGGGCTTCTCCAGCGGCGACCTCCAATCGCGGGTCATGGCGGTCAGCAATATCGGGCGCCAGCTCAGCGGCGTCACGTTGTCGACCCTGTTCTCGGGATTCCTGGCCTTCCTCAATCTGGGGTTGCTTTACTACTACAGCCCGATGCTGTCCGGATTGGCGATCTTGATCGGGGCGGTCCTGATGGTGTTCACCATCGTGATGGGGGTGTTCATCCGCCGGAACCTGCGCGTGCTTCTGGAGATCCAAGGTGAGTTCTTCGGCATGGTCATCCAGCTGATTTCCGCCGTCGCCAAGCTACGCGTGGCCGGTGCAGAAGGTCGCGCGTTTACGCACTGGGTTCAGCGCTATAGCTCGCAGGTCAGGCTGAGTTCCAACATTCAGAAACTGAAGGATTTCGTCGGCGTTTTCCATTCGATGCTGCCGACATTGAGTTCGGCGCTCTTGTACCTGTTTGCTTATGAGATGTTGCTCGAGGCGCGCCAACCTGGACAGACCTCCGGCCTTGGACTAGGCAGCTTCCTGGCATTCAATGTCGCCTTCGGGACGTTTCTGGGGGGCGTGCTCTCACTGTCCCAAACAGCCGTGGGAATCCAGAACCTCTTCGTTCAGGCCAAGCGCGTCCAGCCGATCCTCGAGGCCGAACCCGAGATCGACGAGGAGAAACGCGACCCCGGCGAGTTGACAGGCCGCCTCGCGATGGACAGTGTCAGTTTCAGCTACGACTCCGAGGGGCCACGTATCCTGGACAGCGTTACCATGAACGCCGAACCGGGCGAATTTGTGGCGATCGTAGGGCCTTCGGGCAGTGGGAAATCGACCCTCTTCCGAATGCTACTCGGATTCGAGGCCCCCCAGGAAGGCGTCGTGTCTTTCGACGGACAGGATCTGGCCTCGTTGGATGTCCTGGCAGTGCGACGCCAATTGGGTGTCGTGCTTCAGGGGGGTAAGCTGGACGCAGGGTCCGTCTTCGACAACATCGCCTGCGGAAACGTGCTCACACTGGATGAAGCGTGGGCGGCCGCCGGCGACGCGGGTTTCGCAGACGAGGTGCGCGAGATGCCGATGGGCATGCACACGATCGTCAGTGTCGGTGGCGGTAACCTCTCCGGCGGCCAGCGGCAGCGGCTCTTGATCGCCCGCGCCCTGGCGCATCGACCGAAGATCCTCATTTTCGACGAGGCTACCAGCGCTCTCGACAACCGCACCCAGGCGATCGTGTCCGAGAGCCTGGAGCGACTGAAAGTCACGCGAATTGTGGTGGCTCACCGACTGAGTACGATTCGTCAAGCGGATCGGATCTACGTCGTCGAGGCGGGTAGGATCGTTCAGAATGGAGCCTTCGAAGAGCTCATGGCGCAAAGCGGCGGACTTTTTTCACGGATGATGTCAAGGCAGCTCGCGTGAAGGATTCGGACCAAACGGAGCAACGCTCGATTCTCTTTGCGGACGTCGTGCGCAGTACCGAGTTGTACGAACGTCTCGGCGATCTCGAGGCCAAGAATCGCATCGCTGCCTGCCTCGAGCGCCTCGGCCAACACGTTACGTCCCACGGTGGCCGCGTCGTCAAGTCCATGGGAGATGGGATCCTGTGCGCCTTCGTCGAGGGTGAAAGCGCGGTCTGGACCGCCATCAGCATGGCGGCCCGGGTCCAAAGCGACCAGCTGGAGATCAGCGTCGGCCTCCACTGCGGTCCGGTCGTCGAGGACAAAGGTGATCTCTTCGGAGATACGGTCAACACCGCCTCGCGCATCGCCGAACTCGCCAAACCCTCGGAAATCCTGCTCTCGGACGGGATGGCGGAACACCTTCCCGGTTTCATGGGCGATATCGCACGCCATGTTCCTCCGGTCGAGGTGAAGGGCAAGAAGGAGCCGCTGGCACTCCTGGCCATCCAGTTTGCCGAACTTGCCCATCTCGGCGAAGGGTCGCCCCTCGACGACGAAAACATCGGCAAGACCCTCGTCGCTCAGGGGGACCCTGTCATGGGAACCACTGCCCATTGCCTCGATCTCGAATACGGATCCCGACGGCTGCGCCTCGAGAGAGGAGGCAAACTCACCATCGGCCGCGATCCCGAGAGCGGTATGCGCATCTCCAACGCATGCGTTTCCAGACACCACGCCAGGATCAACCACCACCAGGGCAAATTCGTTCTCGAAGACACGAGTTCTAACGGGACCTTTCTCGTACCGCACATGCAATCAAAGATCCATCTGCTGCGGGAGAAGGCGATCCTGCACGGGAACGGGCTGATTTATCTCGGGGCAGATCCCGACAAGTCGACCACCCAGCCGATTCGGTACGAAGACGTTTAGCACCTTCAACAAGGGACCAGGCTTCAGTGTCTCCGGGGAGAAGATAGCCAGCCTGCACCGGACGAAGCCCTGTTGTCTTCCAGTTCGAGTTTCGGTCGTTACAACGCCGACCTGATGCGAGCCTCGAATCCGAGGGGTTTGTCTCGTGGCGTTCGGATCAAAGCCCCGAATCTAGAGTTCGATGCTCTGATCGACCTCTAGTAGACGGGTGCGGTCCATGCCTGCCTTGTCCAGCTCTTCCCGAATTTCTACCTCGAAGGGGGGCTTGAGCCCGTAGATGAGGATCGGAGTCTCTCTGTGAGCGAGCTTTTCAAGTTCGTCCTCGAGGCAACGGGGTGTGAGGTGTCCGGAACGAGTGGCGAGGTTCTTCATGCGGTTGGGAAAGGACACTTCCGTGATGACCGCATCCACCCGCGGAAGCCGGTTGAGCGTTTCCCAGAATAGTTGCGTCGGGCCCGTGTCTCCGGAGTAGGCGAGCGTCACGTTCGCGCCTTCCACGATGAACCCGCAGCTGGGGATCGAATGATCCACGGGGACCGGATGCACGCGCAGGTTGCCGAATTCGTACGACTCAAGGGGCTGCATACAAACCAGTGTGGCCACGTTTTCGCGCAGACCGCGAATGCGCGTGAAGTCGGGCCACAAGATGTTGTTGAAGAAATGCGCTCGCAACGCATCCAGCGTGCTTTCCATTCCTGCTACGACGAGGCTGGGTAGGTCGAGGTGGGTGCGCGAATCGCAAACGGTTCCGAGGTCCGCGATGTGATCGATGTGGGGGTGAGTCACCAGGACGGTTTGAACCGAGCCCATTTCCTCCAGCGACAGTCCGCTAGCGAGACTTCCAGCGTCCAGGGCAAGGTGCCGGTCGATCAGAAAAGACACGCTCTTGTGGTCACGTGTCGTTCCTCCGTGACAACCCAGTACGCGTAGCTTCATAGGGGAGACCTGTGACGAAGCTCTTTGGAGAGCGCCACCTCATCAACAAGGAAAACGGCTGTGGCGACAAGTGCGCCACAGCCGTGTGTACCCAGGTGTCTGGGACGGATCTCGTGCGGAGTGCTCCGGGTGCGGCGGTGCAGCCCGCACCAAACCCTATGCGTTCTCGTATTCCCCCCAGCGCGTCGGGGGATCGTGTCGACGGATCTTGCGACGCATGTCGCGACCGCCTGTTGTCGGGGGGGGCATCGATCCTTGATCCGCTTCCAGCGAGATTTGCCCGCCTTCCGGATCCATGCTGGCGCGGCTGATCGCCTTGCCACCTGCGGCGAGTTCCAACTCCTCGTCGCTGAGTTCTTTGTCTTCAGACACGGGATTCTCCTTCGTAATCACTGTGTGAGCAGTGGACGGAGGCCCTACCGGATGCGCGGGGAACGACCTCCAGGGCCCTGAGGATACGCCATCACCATTCCCCTTAGGGCGGGATAGAACCAAAAAAAAGCGTACGTTGCTCTTGAGTGCCTGCCGCTCCGGAGTGTAAAAAGGCCGGTTTTTTTGCCAGGAAGCGGATTCTGAAGTGCCACGACGCAGAAACGGTACGCGAGAACTAACCGTCATTACGAGACTTGCGCACGGAGCGCTCGATTGGGCGATGGATTTTACGATGCGGCGGGTCGCGTTTTGGGGGGAGCTAGGCAACAATGCCGGTCGAGCCTGAGGGGGTGGTTCTCCGGTCCCGATGGCTTGCCCCGGGCCCATACCCGTGGGTTGGGGCGGCGGACGGGTCGTAGTCATGAATATGGCTTGTTCAGCCAGGCAACACCAAAAACTCCAAAAACGGAAGTAATCAGCGATGGCAGACGAGAAAAAGAACCAAGAACTCTCCGAAGAAGAACTGCAGCAGGCAGCCGGTGGCAAGGCCTTCGCGCGTCGCCAAGGCGACCTCGCGGGCGGCGGCACCGTGGTTCCGGACGCCGACGACGCCGGCTCTGGCGGCGACGACCCCTCCGGCCCCAGCATTGGCGGCGTCACCCCGATGGACGATCCGGCCTTCCAGTAAGCCGAGTTCCAGGCTCTAGTTACTCTAGAGTCATCTGAACGTGGGGGGGCCGTGGCGGGTGCGCGCTGCGGCCCCCCTTGTTATTATGGATTTAGGTTTTCATGGTCGAACGCCGCTCCCAGCCCGCGGCCCTGCGCGACCAGCTAGTGCGTGCCCAGGGCCGTTCCGAGTTTGTTGTCGTTGTTTTTGTTGATGTCCGGGGTTTCTCGCGCTTCAGCAAGGTGACGGAATCGCCTGATTCGGCGATGTTCATCAAGCGCTTTTACTCGAAGCTTCTGGAGGAGTACTTCCCCGAGGCTTGCTTCTGTCGTCCGACCGGGGACGGGTTGATGATGATCTTCCGCTACGACGAGGAGAGTCTCCCCTCGGTCTCGCAAGCGGTCCTGGCGTCCTGCGTTCGCTGTCTGTCGGACTTTTCGATGATGTTCACCTCGGACCCGATGATCAACTTTGAGGTGCCGCAGAACATCGGCTTTGGAATCGCCCGCGGGACCGCGTGCTGTCTGCACGCCGGCGAAGAATCGATCGACTATTCCGGGCATCTGTTGAACTTGGCCCAGGCGCTTCTGGATCTCGCGCGCCCCAGCGGCATCGTCGTCGACGGCGGCTTTCGGATCGAGATGTTCCCCGAGAAACTCCGGCGGGATTTCGAATGCCAGTTGGTCTACATTCCAGCCGTCGCTGAATCGGAGCCGGTGGAGGTCTTCGTGCAGAAGGACTTCGTGCGTCTACCGGCAAAGGCCCACAAACCGATCAACGAGAAGCCGTGGAAGACGCACCACTCGGTGGTCAATATCGCCCAGCTCGGAGCGATAGGTGACACCTACGCCGTGGTTCTACCCTCACAGGTGGATGCCGGTGAAGAAATCAACGTGACGATGGTCACGCCGGCCATGCGCAACGGTCGCGAGATCAAGGGCTTCTCCGTCGAACATACGTTCGCATCCTTCGATCTCTCGAACAAGCCGCGGCGCGCTCTGGTCAGCCTGGATTTGAAGAAGGCGACCGCGCTGCTCGAGGGGAACAACGTCCCGATCGACTGCGACGTGTCTTTCCGGATTCAGTACGTGGCTTCGCGTTAGAAAGCACCGTACCGTAGCGCGCTACCAGGGCGCGGTGCTCTCCAGGGACCTTTGCAACGCAGTCTTTCAGCGCCCGCACAAGACATGCCTCGATCCGGGCGCCGCTCCCTGAGAGCGAGGTCTTGGTCGAGCCCTCGAACGTCTCGTCGCCGCCCCTCAGGATTGCGAAGAGATCCGCCCGCAGGGGGGAGTAGGACTTGCCCTGCGGGAGCAGCCGGTAGCCGAATTCGAATGCGCCGCCCGAGGGTCCATGGGACAGAAAGATGCGTGTCTCTACCGATCCCGTGGCCGCGTCCACGACATTCTGAAAACGAGGGGTGAACTTCAGCCCAGGGTACAGTGACCCGGCGATGAACTTCAGGTTCGAAAGCAACCGTCCGCCCAGTCTTCCGAAGGCTCCAAGCTGAATGTCATCGATGGGCAGGACGGCTCCGGAGAACAACGAGCGGTAGAAGATCTCGCTGCCGGACAGGTCCTTCTGCTTGACGGAGAACGTGGGTTTCAGGGGGTGCCGCGCCTGGTCTTCACGGCGCAGGATCTGCATCGAGCGGGGTCCAAGTGACTTGCCCGGTGAGATCGCCGGCCAGATCTGCATCGAAAAACGAACCGTTTCAAACCGACCGTCGCACGCGCGTACCGGCGTGACACGGTGGAGCGTACTGGAGGGAAAGATCAGCAGGCGGTTGGCCTGAAAGCGGATGGTCTTGCGTTTGCCGCCGTGTTCCATCACGAAATTGCCACCCGTGAAGCCCTGCGGTTCTTCGCATGCAAAGAAGAGGACCGTGAGGTTCGTCTTGTTTCCAACGTCCTTGTGGAAACCATAATGACCCGCTTCAGCGTAGCGCGATATTTGAATCGACGGAGCTTCGGTGTACTGCAGGATCTGAAAGAGAGGGGCGTCCGCTTCTTCCAGAAAATCGAGAACAGGATCGGACCACGCGATGGCCCTCAGTTCTGCCAGAACGGCCTGGGCATGCGGGTCTTCGTCGGTGTCGTCGACAAAGAGCACGTGGTTCTCTTTGATTTTCGATCGGTCGAAACCGCGGCGTGTGCGAACCATACCTACGGTCATTCGCGGCTCCAGCCCGCGCACGTGGCCGAGAAAAGCCTTCAGCCTGTCAGGCGACAGGCAGTTGTCGACCACGACGTGTGGGCGCGGCGAGGCGTACTGGCGGATGCGCATGTGTTTCTGGGCGGGGCTAACCCTCTTCGGGCCCCTCCTCCAAGATCTCCTCCGGCTTCGCGGACGTCTCTTTCGCGACGTCCAAAACGAGGAGGAACGTCAGCTCGGAGACGCGCGTCGCGAGATCCGCCAGGATGCGATCCGCATGGTCGCTAACCCTGTGATAGTCGGGATGGTTCTCGACGCCGAAGTAGAGCGTTGGGATGCCCTTCTTCATGAAGGGAGAGTGGTCGCTCTGGGCCCGCCATTCGGGGTGTTCGTCGTAGCGGATGTTCAGTCCGACCCTGCGGTTCGCCTTGTCCGCGGCGTTGCGCATGATCTCGTACTCGCCGCCCTCACAATAAATCAGGTTCTGCTTGCCCCGGCTGATCATGTCCAGGTTGACGACTCCCCGGATCTCCTCGAGCGGTAGCGGTGGGTTGGCAACAAAATAGCGCGAGCCGCGGAGTCCCATCTCCTCGGCTGTGAAGGCGATGAAGACGATCGTCGCGCTCGGTCGCTTTTCCCGCGCCGCGAACGCGTGGGCGATCTCGAGCAGTCCGGCGGTTCCGGAAGCGTTGTCGTCGGCTCCGTTGTAGATGCGGTCTGTGCCGCTCGCCTTCGGCGGCAGATGGTCGTAGTGGGCCGTGACCAGGACGTAACCCTCTCCGCTACCCGCAAGTGTGGCGACCACGTTGGGGGCGATCTCGCTGCTCTTCAGGGGGTGAAAGTAGCTTTCCCCCCCCGACTCAGGGCGAGGGAGGGGTTCGAGACCGAAGCGCTTGAAGTGATCGGCGATGTAGTGAGCCGCAGTGCGAGCCTCTTTGCTCTTGGCGGAACGGCCCTTGAGCTCGTCCGAGGCCAGGAAGTTCACGTGGCTCTGGATGTCCTGGGGACGGATCGAGGGGTCCAGGGCGCCCTCATCCGCGGAAAGGGATACGGCCAGGAACAGAACGGCCAGGGGGGAGCGAGGTTCCATGGGCCCAATCCTACCCCGACGAATTGGGGTGACGGGACAAGGCCGAGATTCTCATCGATTCCGTCCGGAAACCCGGCGTCCGCTCGAAATGAGGGGGTGCGTATCCCGTGCCGTGCCCTCTGCGTCCCGGCCCATCTCCCCTTCACCACCTGAAATCGAGGGCGGGACCGTGTTTCGCACCCCCCTCGCTACGGCCCTGGTCACCAGCACCGGCCTTGCCGCAGCGTGGATCTTCGTGACCGACAGCCTCGACTACGGCACCGCTAGTCTCCGTGACGCTCCGAGCCAGGGCGGAAGGCATAAAAATGGCTACATTATGCAAAAAATGCTAATAAATATGTCGATTCATGCCAGTGAGCGGCATAGGTTGCTCTCCTGATGACCTTGGCCGAAGCCCGTAGACGCACGATCCTGGAGCTGATCGATGCCCAGGAGGTCGCCAGTCAGGCCCGCCTGCTCGAACTCCTGACGGCCCGCGGTGTCCAGGCGACCCAACCCCAGGTGAGCCGCGACTTGCGTGCGTTGCACGTCGCCAAGCGAGACGGCATTTACGGCACGACCGAACGCATCACTCCCCTCGACCATCTCGCGACGCTCCTGCGCGATGCCCGCTCCGCCGGTCCGCACATGGTGTGCCTCTTCACCGAGCCGGGCGCAGCAAGCGCGATCGCCCGCGCCCTCGAGTCCTCCGGGCTCGAGGGGTTGGTCGGAACGGTAGCCGGGGACGACACTGTTTTTTGCGCCGTCGATGATGCATCGGCGGGCAACTCGCTTCGCGGACACATCCTTGGAATCATCGAATGAGCCACGCTGCTCCTAAAAAGGTTTTGCTCGCCTACTCGGGTGGGCTGGATACCTCCTACCTGACCGCGTGGCTTACCCACGCGATGGGCTATTCCGTCACGACTTTGACCGTCGATTGCGGAGGGATGGACGACGTCGAGCGGCAGCGACTCGCCGAACAATCCGAGCTACTGGGGGCGGTCGAACACCGCACCGTGGATGCGCGCGAAGAGCTTTTCGCCAGGGTGTTGCGTTGGTTGATCGCCGGTAATGTCCGTCGTGGCGAAACCTATCCCCTGTGTGTCGGCGCCGAGCGTGGGCTGCAGGCCGAGATTCTCGCCGGTGTGGCGGCCCTCGAGGGGTTCGATGTCGTTGCCCACGGCTGTACCGGGGCGGGCAACGACCAAGTGCGTTTCGAATCCGCCCTGGCGGTCGTCGCGGAGGACGTCGAGGTCTTGGCGCCCATTCGCGATCAAGGCATCTCGCGTGAGGAGGAGCGCGAGTGGCTGAACGCGCACGGTTTCGATATCGCCTCAAACGACTGCGAGTACTCGATCAATGCAGGGATGTGGGGCGTCACCATCGGTGGAGGCAACCTCCTGGTCGAACACGGCTCTCTTCCGGCGGAGGCCTGGCGCTGGACGCGTACCGCTTCCACCGGAAGCGGGCCGGAGGGCGTGAGGATCACCTTTGACGGGGGGATTCCCACCGCCATCGACGGTCAGGCCATGGAGCCCGTCGAGCTGGTCGAGACCCTGAATCTGATGGCAGGATCGGCGGGAATCGGCCGGGGGTATCACCTGGGCGACACGGTCCTGGGGTCGAAGGGGCGCATCGCCTACGAAGCTCCGGCCGCGACGGTCCTTCTGGACGCGCATCGCGAGCTTGAGAAGCTCGTTCTGACGGAGGATCAACGCTTCCTGAAGGACCACGTGGGCGACACCTACGGTCGCAAGCTTCACCAGGGCCAGCTGCACGAGCCGATGATGCGCGACGCCGAGGCCTTCTTCGCCTCAACACAGGCCCGTGTCACCGGAGAGGTGGACGTTCTCTTTCAGGGAATGGCGCCCTTGGTACAGGCCGTGAGCTCGCCGTACAGCATGATGGCCGCGAGCGATGCGCAGTACGGGGAACGCCCCTCGAAGAAGAGCGATCCCTCCGGGGCCCTTTGGCTCGCACGCACCCTGGCCGAGCCTGCGCGTCTGGCCAAGCGGGCCGGTTCTAACGGGCCAGTCGGGTCCTCCGCTTCCGCCGAGCCCGCACTCAAGCAGGACGCTTCGCTTGCTTCGAAGCTCTTGCTCGACGAGGTGCCGGCATGAAGCGTTGCACGCTGGACAAGATCGCGTCCGTGACACACCGCTCGCGATTGTCGAAGAACGTTGTCCTCGGAACCCGGATCCCGGCGACGGAGGGATCCATCGTCGCGTGTCGTGTTCTGAACGCGAAGACAAGCTACAACCATCTCGAGGATGTGAACGGCCGCATGGTGGCGCTGCACCCGGGCGACATCATCGCCGGTGCGTTGGGGCACCGCGATGCGCTGCACGGTTACTCGGGACAGGTGCCGGAGACCGTGGAGCCGGGGGACGAACTCCAGTTGCTAAACCTCGGCGGAGTCCTCGGGACAGGCGCGCGCGCCACGCCGGGGCAGGGCGATCCGTTTCGGATGGAAGTCCTGGGGAGCATCTTGAGCTTTCCAAGTGGCGACCGTCGCCACGGTCAGCCCGCCTCTGTCAGCGATGGGGCCCTGGCGTCGCCCGTGGAGATTCCTCCGTCGGATTCGCTCCCGCCGGTGATCGCCCTGGTCGGGACCAGCATGAACTCGGGGAAGACCACGGCAGCGTGCGCGCTGATTGCGGCCATACGGCGTACGGGCAGGACGGTTGCCGCCGGCAAATTGACGGGAATTTCGCTTCGACGCGACGTGCTCGAGATGGCGGACAGCGGAGCCGATCCGACCGCCCTGTTCACAGATTTCGGTGTGGTCACGACCGACGAGAACAACGCCCCGCCCAGCGCGCGTGCGCTGCTGTCTCATCTGGCCGCCGCCGATCCCACGCCCGGCGTCATCGTGCTCGAGATGGGGGACGGGCTCTTGGGCACGTACGGCGTCCGTGCGCTCTTAGCCGATGACTTCATTCGCTCGTCGATCGATGCCATCGTCCTTTGTGCCAACGATCCGGTCGGGGCCTGGGGGGCGATGACACTGCTCGACGAACGCTTCGGCTTGTCTCCTGCGGTCGTTTCCGGTCCGGTGACCGACAGCGATGCGGGGCGTTCGTTCTGCAGGGAGAGCCTTGAGCTCCCCTGCTGGAACGCGCTCACCGATGGGGGTGGAATCGTCGATTTGGTGCTCAAGAAGTCGCAGCCGGTCAAGTCCTTGGAACTGGCGGTGTGAGCCTCGCAACCCGATCCCTCACCCATGCTTCAAGCACCGGGGTGAATGGCCCGGCCGTCCACGACCTGTGGGTGCTGGGCGCCGGCGGGATGATGGCGGGAGAGTTCTTGCGACTCGCTGCCGCCCATCCTCAGCTGAAAGTACGCCACGCGATTACGCGCAACGGAGGTGAGAAGCTGTCGGAACTGCATCCACACCTCACCCATTTCGGAGATCTCTCCTGCGTCGGCTTCGAAGAATTCTCGACCCGGATCCTCTCGAAGTGGGTCTGCGATCTGGAAGAAGGCAGGGCAGCGAGCACCTGGCTCGTGGCGGCTCTGCCCCATGGCCAGGCTGCGGGCACCTGGGCTCGCCTGAGAGCCGAACTCAAGACGGCGGCTCAAGAGCTCGGTGTCGTCGATCTTTCGGCGGACTATCGCCTGGACGATCCGGAGCTCTATGAACGCTGGTACGGGGGACCCCATCCCGATGTCAGCGCCATGAAGGAGTTTGTCTACGGGCTACCCGAAGCGATGGGGAAATCCCTCTCGGGAGCCAGGCGCATCGCTGCACCGGGCTGCTTCGCGACCGCTCTTCAGCTTGCCTGCCTGCCACCGGCCAGGGCAGGGATTCTCGACGGGGACGCCCCCTGGATCCTTCATGCCGCCACGGGGTCGAGCGGAAGTGGAGCCAAACCGAAGACACAGACGCACCATCCGTATCGCCACGGGAATTTCTGGAGCTACGCCTCGGACGGGCATCGGCACGAAGCCGAGTTACAGCAGGCGTTGCTCGCCATCGGCCTGAACCCGGTGGTGACCTTTCTGCCGCACTCGGGGCCGTGGTCGCGCGGGATCCACCTCAGTGCGGTGCTGCCGTTGACGGAACCCGTTACGCGCGCTCGCGTACAGGCGCTCTTCCAGGAAAGCTACGGCGAGCGCCCCTTCGTTCATGTTCTGGCCGAAGGCGTGCCGGACCTGCGCCGTGTGGTCGGTTCAAACGTGGCCGCCCTCGGTTTTCGTGTGCTCGAGAACACCCTCGTGGTCGAGTTGACGCTCGACAACCTCATCAAAGGTGGCAGCGGACAGGCCCTCCAGGCGCTCAATCTCGCGCTGGATCTGCCCGAGACCACTGGACTTTCGACCACCGGAATGGGAACCCTCTGATGATCTGCCGGGAGCTGTCATCCTACGCACGCTTGAAGCTCGATGTTGTCGCCGCAGAAGGGGACGAACTCGTCCTGCGCGACGGCCGGCGCGTGCTCGACTTGTACGGAGGGCATTGCGTCAACACGCTGGGGGCCGGCGACTCGGCCCTGGGTCAAGCACTCTCTCGACAGTGGAAGCTGCTCTCGTTTGCAACGAACCTCCTGGCGCTGGAGGAACGAGAGGTCTTTTTCGAGGCCTTCGGAAAGACCCTGCCGGCCCCGGTGAGTGGAAGCGGGAGCTGGCGTGTCTTTCTCTCTAACAGTGGAGCCGAGGCCAACGAGAACGCCCTGAAAGGCGCACTCTCGGCAACGGGCCGTAAACGGGTTGTTTGCTTCGAGGGGGCCTTTCACGGACGTACAGCGGCTGCGACAGCCGTGACCGACACGAGCGATTCCGGGTTTGTCCGTCCACCCTTCGATGTGTGTCGAATCCCGTTCGGAGATATCGAGGCGGCGTCGCACACCGTCGGTGAGGACACGGCTGCCGTCATCATCGAACCGATTCAAGCGATGGCGGGGGTGGTAGAGGCGGGGTTCTCCTACCTGGCGACTTTGCGGTCCCTGTGTAGTGACACCGCCACCTTGCTTGTCTACGACGAGGTGCAGACCGGAAACGGTCGCTTGGGGACGCCCTTCGCATCGCAGAAGTTCGGTGTCGTTCCCGATATCTTCACCACGGCCAAGGGAGCGGCGGGCGGCCTACCCATCGGCCTGACCGTCTTCAGCGACGCGGTTGCGGAGGCCTTCGATGGGAAGCTGTTCGGATCCACCTTCGGTGGTGGACCCCTGGTTCTGACCGCAGCGACCGAGGTCTCGCGAAGAATTGCCTCGGGCGAGTTGCTGGCCAACGTCGTGGCGGTGTCGGAGGCGTTCAAGAAGTGTGGCGGTGCGGGGCCCGTCCAGGCCGTGCGCGGCGAGGGGCTCCTCTTGGGGCTCGAGATTGCGCCGGGGACGAGCGCTCGCGACGTGCAGGCAGGCCTGCTCGCCCAGGGCATCCTGGTCGGCAACAGCGCCGACGCCCAGGTCGTGAGGCTCAGTCCGCCGCTGACGCTCGCCCCGGAGCGCGCGGAGACCCTGCGCCAGGCGCTCCAGAATCTCGAGGTGGTGGTGTGATCGATCTCGAGACTGCAGAGCCCTACGTCCGTGCCCATCGCGGCATGCTCTTCGTCATCAAGGTCGGCGGCGAATGCCTGGCGAGTCCCGTCCGTGTGCAGCGCGTCGCGCGCGAGATCGCCATGATCGAGGCCTTCGGCGCCCATCCGCTGGTCGTCCACGGCGCAGGACCTCAGACCGATGCGCTTCAGCGCGGCCTCGGAGAAGAACCGCGCAAGGTCGGCGGCCGCCGTATCACCTCCAGGCTGGCGCTGCGCGCCCTGCGCTACGCCACTCAGGGGGAGTTGGGCCCGGATCTTGCGTTGGCCCTGAGCACCTCCGGCGCACGTGCCGTGGCCGTCGGGGCGAGTTCCGGTGTCCTCGTTGCTTCCCGTCGCCCACCGCTGATTCGAGCCGGGAAAAGGGTCGATTTCGGCCATGTGGGAGACCTGAAGGCAGTGGATACAAGTCCCCTCGCGGCTCTGGTCAAGAGCGGTTTCATACCCGTACTTTCCCCACCCGCAAGCGATGGCGTCGGTGGGTATCTCAACGTGAACGCCGACCTGGTCGCGGCGCGACTTGCCGTCGAGCTGCGCGCGGACAAGTTGATCTTGCTCACGGGTTCGGCAGGGATTCTCGGCAACCCGGAAGATACGGCCTCACTCTTTTCAACCCTGTCTCTCGAAGAACTGGAGGGGTTACGCAAGAAAGGTGCAATCGTCGGTGGGATGGATGTCAAAGCGGAAGCGATACGGATCGCCTTGGA
The DNA here is from genome assembly GCA_002683825.1 of Planctomycetota bacterium. Classification (GTDB taxonomy): domain Bacteria; phylum Planctomycetota; class UBA1135; order UBA1135. Next base: position 12,287 of record NYUD01000060.1, on the reverse strand, counting down.
AGGCGGAGTTGCACGCGTGCATGCAGTTTCGGGAATTCAAAACGAAGCGCTTCTCTCGGAGCTGTATACCGCGGAGGGATCGGGTACCCTGATCACAGCGGAAGCCGTTCCAGGGGGGGGCGACGCCGCACCTGTGCGCGGCCCCTCCGCAATCGAGGAGACCGTCACATGAAAGAAGCACTCGACTTGTTGTCATGTTTGGTCGCGTGTCCTAGCCCTTCCGGAAAGGAAGCGGCGATTTCCGAGCTGACGGCGGGAGTGGTCGAGGAACTCGGTCTGAAATGCGAGCATGTAGGGGAAAGCGTGCTCGCATACGCGCAGCGATGTGATCCGAAGATCCTCTATGTCAGTCATCTGGATACCGTCCCCGTGGGGGCGGGGTGGTCCGTCGATCCATTCGCGGCTCGCTGGATCGGTGATCAGCTCGTCGGTCGTGGCGCCTGCGATGCCAAGGCCAGCGCCGCGGCCATGTTGTGGAGCCTTTCCGAGGCCGCCAAGGAGGGGGCAGCCGACGGCGTCGTGGTGGCGCTGACCACCTGTGAAGAGACGACAAATACCGGGATGGGCGACGTCCTCGGACGGCTCGGCATGCCCGAGCTGGCCGTCGTCGGCGAGCCCACCGGGCTGGAGGTCGTGCGCGCCCAGGGGGGCCTGGCGATCATCGAAGCCGAGTGGAGGGGGAAATCCTGCCACGCGGCCCATGCCTATCACACCTCGCACACGAACGCGTTGGTCGAGGCTTCGAAAGAACTCGGGTCGTTCGGCTTCGTTCACGAGCTGCCCTCCGAGGTAGGGCTCCTGGGGCCGACGACGATCGTTCCTACCGTCATGAATGCGGGGGAACGCCACAACGTCGTTCCGGACGCGGCCACTGCGATCTTCGATTGCCGCCTTTCGCCGCCCCACGATGCAGCGACGTGTCTCGACCGGATCGCTCTGAGCCTTCCAGGAGCCAGCCTACGGATTCGCTCGGATCGCTTGAAAGCGATCGAGACGGGCGCGGATCACCGCCTGGTTCAGGTCGCGCTGGGGATCGCAGGCAAGGACTCTGCGATCGGTTCGAACACGCTCTCCGACATGGCGCTTCTGCAGGGCGTGCCCGCGATCAAGTGCGGCCCCGGTGATTCCTTGCGCTCGCACAAACCTGATGAATTCGTCACCGAGGAGGAATTCCTGGCAGGGTGTCATTTCTACCGCGACCTCCTGTTTGCCCTGGTTCGAGAGGCGGTCGCGTTCGCGTGAGGGTAAGTTGATTCAAGACGGAGACAAAAAAGCATCCTTCGCCCGTCCGATCTGGGACCGGGGCGATCCCATCGATGAGCAGATGATGCGCTTTACCATCGGCGACGATTGGTTGCAGGATCGTCGTCTGGTCGAGTTGGATATCGAGGGTTCGTTGGCCCATGTGGACGGCCTGCTGCGTGCCGAGCTGGTCGAAGAGGACGATTACCGAGCCATCGTGGGCGGCCTGCATGAACTGCTCGCGGAGTTCCGCGCCGGGGATTGGACGGTGGAAAGCACCGATGAAGATGTGCATTCCGCCGTCGAGCGCCGGCTCATCGTGAAGATCGGTCCGGCGGGCAAGCGCCTGCACACGGGGCGCAGCCGCAACGATCAGATCGCCCTCGACCTCCGTCTCTGGCTGCGACAGGCGAGTATCCAGACGAAGGATCTCGTCGGCCAATTGTGCGGCGAGTTGCGCCGCCTGGTCGCCCGCAACCCGACGTTGCCGCTTCCGGGCTACACGCATCTGCGCCGTGCGATGCCTTCGAACGTTCGCCTGTGGGGCGAGGCCCATGCGGGGGCGTTGGAGGAGAGCCTCTCTGCTTTCATGCCCCTGTCCGTGCGCTTGCGCCGTTGCCCGCTGGGCAGTGGAGCGGGCTACGGCGTGGATCTGGATCTGGATCGACACGGCGTGGCCCTGGCCCTGGGGTTCGAAGGTCCGGAAGAGCCTGTGACCTTGACTCAGAACACCCGTGGGCGGGCCGAGTTGACCTATCTCACGGCTCTGGAATCGATCGCGCTGGACCTGGCCAAGCTCGCGAGCGATCTGTGGCTTTTCACCAGCGAGGAATTCGGATTTGCACGTCTCCCGAACGAGCTGACAACCGGTTCGTCGATGATGCCCCAGAAGCGCAACCCCGATGTCGTCGAGCTGCTGCGCGCTCATATGAGACAAGTTGTGGCGGAGCGCTCGGAGTTAATGAACGTTCAAAGGGATTTGCCCTCCGGTTATCACCGCGACTTTCAACTGATCAAGGCGCCTTTATTCCGCGCGCACGATCGCATGTTGTCTTCACTGGCGATTACGGTGAGAGTTATCGCAGGGCTGACCTTTGTAGAAAGCCGTTTGAAGGAAGTCAGTGCCGATCCGGGACTGCTGGCCACGCAACGTGCGCTCGAGCGGGTGAAGGAGGGCGTGGCCTTTCGCGACGCGTATCGGGTCGAGACCGCCGACAAAGGGTGACCGAGGACTCCGATTTCCTGGATCGAATCGCGTCCGCCGTCTTCAAGCTTCTTTCCAGCTAGATCGGAGAGGCTCGACCATGCGTCGAGACGTTGCATGAACCCACGCCCGAGTTCCGGTGCCGCTACGTTCCGGAGTCCAACATCCTCTGCTTTCGCCGTGGGGAGGGCGACCGGGAAGCTCTGCGCAAGGCGCTGATCGACGAGGGCAGCTTCTACCTGACGGGCACCGACGTCGACGGTCTACAGCACCTGCGGCTATATGTCATGAATCCTCTTACCGATGCGGAGACGATTCGAAAGCTCGCGGGTCGACTGGAGGTCTTGGGTGGGACGATTTAGAACTCCTGAGCGGTGTGCCGGCAGCCGCAAGTTCCTTGGAGATAGCCTCCTCGAGCTCATCGGGGTTGAATCCCATGGGCCCTTCGAAGCCGTGGTAGGCGATGCGCCCGTCGCGACCGACGAGATAGAGACGATCGGGATGTCCGGCATAGTCGGACCCCACCCGATCGTCGATTCCGTCGACGAGCGCCGGTATGGGCTCCAGTGAAAGTTCCGCCATGCATATCCGGGCCACGGCATTGCGCTCGAAGAGCGACACCGGGTCCTCGACGATCGGCATGCCGTTGCCTCCCAGGGGGGAGAAGCTGTCGATGGCGTGAGCCTCGCGGATGTAGACGACGAAAAATTCGACTTCGCTTCGGTAACTTTCGAAGAGCTCTTTCAGCCGACCGGCTGAAGCGCGGAAAGGCGGTCATGTGTAGCTGCCGAAGATCAGCGCAACCGGTCGCCGGCCCGCAAAGCTCGAGAGCTTCACGGCTTTTCCCCCTCCGGGAGGACAGAGCTCAAAGTCAGGTGCCACCTGACCGACCCGCGGTCCCGTGACTGGGACACGGTTTGGGTTATTCCCGTCTTGCGTTTCTGAATGCAGCGTCAGGGTGTAGTCACCGTTGTCGACGTCTTCGAAGAACGTTTCGAACTCAGAAAAGGAAAGCGTTCCATCCCCATCGAGATCGATTCCGTGGACCAGAACGGTCCATGGATCGCGCTCGCCCAGCATCAAGGCGATGTCGTCCACCGGTTTCTTCTCGAACCTCTGTTCCGCCTGCGACCGGAACTCGAACTCATCCAGAATCTCGTTTCCGTCGGAGTCAAGGGATTCAGCCGAAGTAAAGAGTTCGTCCAGTGTCAGTTCCTTCGGATCGCCATTCTCTTGAAAGTACCCAAACATCACGCGCGTGGCGAGAACCTCGGTCACGATCGAGCGCCGGACGGAATACGGAGGTGCGAAATCCTCCGCCTGCAGTCTTCCGTCTCCCGTTCGATCGAGGCGCGCGAAGGCGCTTTCTCGACGATCGTATTCGCTCTTCCCAACCGAACCGTCGCCGTCCGCATCGTACTTCGTACGGAAGTAGTTCCAGGCGGATGTTTCTTCCGTGCTGTAGTTCAATGATCTCGTGCGCCCGCCGTAGTTCTGGCAAGCGACAGCGAGAGAAAGTGAAAGGATGAGGAAGTTCTTCATTTGCATCGCCCGCGGGGAAGCGGTTCGTGGAGGAACGACGTCAAGCGAGCCGAGCGGTTGTCGAAATACGAACCTGCGTAGTGGTCCGGTCGGATTTGCGGCAGTGTTGGAAGGTACTCGCGGCCACCTATGCGGCCGACCGAATCCGGTCGTCCTCGACGAGGTAGAATCCCCGTTCCGTACACGCGTTGACCACGTTTTGGATCGACCGATTCATGTTGGGATCGTCCGCGGGGTGACCGAACAGCTCGGCGACGGCCCTGGATAGGTCCGCCAGTGGCATGCTCACGCTTTGTTTGAGGACATCCCCGATGGCGTTGGCGATCTCCTGCGAGGGGATCTCCTGCGGTGTACGCAGATCGCTGTCGTTGGGTCGGTGGGTTCGGAAGGTGTCCAAAGCCTCCGGATCCGCGCCTGTGGCCCACAGGAAGTCCCCATGTTCAAACGGCCGGGCTTCTTCGGGGAGCTGTCCCAGTGCCTGGCGAATCCGTTGGACCGCTGTGTTGTCGATCTTGCGGAAGCCAAAGTGTTTCGCCACGCGACGGATCGCACGCACGATGTGAACGGGGCTTTCACAGGCCACCACCTCGGAGATCATGTGAACAATGGCGCTCAAGGCAGGCGCTTGTTCCGGCGGGCTCGAGGGCGGAACGATCGGGAAAGCCCGATAGGGGGATCCGCTTGACACGTGCGGAGGGGTAGGCGGTGCAGCGGGGGGCGCGCTTTGGGGCGCGGGCGCCACTTCTTGCGAGGTGCTTTTCGAGCCCTCGACCCTCGCCTTCTTCTTCTTCTTCTTCGGTTTCGGGGTCGGCTGTGAAGTCGCTTTGGGGGCGGGCGTGCGCTTCTCGCTCGTCTTGCCTCGCCTGGAACCCTTCGCCTTGGGCTGCTTCAGGTCCCGACCAGAGCTCTTCGACTCTTGACTCCTTGCTGGATCCTGCCTGTCGCTCGGTTCCGAGCTCTTGGTCTGACGTGTGTGTGCGGGCTTCGCCGGCTTCTTGCCTTGCGACGCTTGCTTGGCGTTTTTCTTCGTTCTGGGTGCGGATGTCTTGGCGCCCTGGCCGCGATTTGCGTTCGCCTTGGCAGCGTCCCTTGGCGAGGTTTTTCTCGGCGGTCTCGATTGGGTCTGGGAGGGGTGTGGCGTCGAGCTTTGTGCAGCGTGAGCCTCGGGAGTGTCCGAGCTCTGCGCCGCCGGTTTGCCCGGAGCCGGCGGTGCGGCAGCCGGCGGTGCAGCAGAGCGTGGGGCCGAAGGGGTGGGCGTCCCAGGTGAGCCTGCCGCAATACGTTGAACGCGAACCCGAGGAACGCCCGCCTCCACGCGTAATGCCGCTTGGATCGAGGCTTCGATCTTATCGACTTCGCGCTCGGGTTGAATCCACCAATCGGGCGACCAAACGCGGTGCAGGTGCCAGCCGAGGTCGCGCAGGACAAATGCTCTCAGGCGATCGCGATCGCGTGCCGTCGAGGCGTTCCGGTAGTTCGTGCCGTCGCACTCGACACCGAGGATGTAGCGTCCTTCCTCCTTCGGATGGCGGACAGCCACATCGATGCGATAGTCCGAGCATCCCACCTGCCGTTCGACGGTGTAGCCGCGTCGCTCGAGCCGTCCGGCGAGGTCGTTCTCGATCGTGCGTTCGGGGCCCTCTTGATTCCCCATCCAGAAGGAGGGCTCGCTCGCTTGCGGGCCGTGCTCGGCGTAGTCGAGAAAAGCTTTGAGGTGGCGGGCTCCGACGGCCCGCGTCCGCGACAGATCGATGTCGCGCGAACGAATCGAAGAAAAAAGGACGAGTTGACGACGCGCCCGTGTGATGGCCACGTTCAAGCGGCGCTCACCGCCGTCGCGGCACAGCGGGCCGAAATTCATCGAAATACGGCCGCGCGAATCGGGGCCGAAACCGACGGACAGAAAAATGGTGTCCCGCTCGTCCCCCTGAACGCTTTCGAGGTTCTTGATGAACACCGGCTCGGGAACCGCATCCGTGAACCAGACGTCGATTTGCGGGTACTTTTCGCGCGCCTCGTCGAGAATCTCCTCCATCAGGCGCTGTTGGGGCAGGCTGAAGGTCACGATACCCAGTCCGGGCGGCTCCTTCATCTTTTTGGGGTTCCCCAGTTTCTTGAGCCGCTTGACGACCTCGTTAGCGACGGCGGTCGCTTCGGCGCGGTTGGTTGCCGTATCGCCACGGTCGTGGACGGCGTCCTCCACGTAGTGAAAGCCGATGCCCAGATCCTTGGACTCGGCCATCGGCGACGTGAAGGTTTCCAGCCGGCCGCCGTAGTAGTGCGAGTTGCTGAAGGCGATCAAGCTCTCGTGGCGACTGCGGTAGTGCCAGCGGAGATCCATGGTTGGCAGACGGGACGCGATACACTCCTCCAGGAGGCTGTCCAGCTCGAGGAAATCGTCGTCATCGAGGCCCTCTTCGTCATCGATGGTGGCGAAGAAGCTGGTCGGAGGCAATTGCTTCGAATCGCCTACTACGACAACTTGCTTGCCGCGCGCGATGGCGCCGATCGCATCCCAGATCGGTATTTGTGAAGCCTCGTCGAAGACGACGATATCGAAGCTCTGCAGGCCGGCAGAGAGGTATTGAGCGGCGGAAAGAGGGCTCATCAGGACGCAGGGCTTCAGGCGCGGGAGCAGTGTCGGCAAGCGCTCAAACAGGCGCCGGATCGGCATGATCTGCCGCTTCTTGCGTATTTCTCGCTCGAGGATCCCCAGTTCGGAGTTGCCCGTTGTGCCGGTTCCCGGGGCGGGAATATTCGCGGCCAGCCGTGCCTTCAGGAACGAACGCGTCAACTTGATGAACTCGGCTTCGAGCTCACGGAAACGGCGGACTTTCCGCAGGTGCTCCGAGCCGTTGAAGTTCCGGAAGCTGGTGTCCGTCTTGTGCAGACGCTGCAGCCAGATTTCGTAGAAGGAGCGCTCAAAGACCTTGCTGGCTTCGCTGACCGGGACAACGCCGGCGTCACAGGCGGCGATGATCGGTGCCAGCATCGTCTTGGCGGCATCCCTGCGGATGCGTTGGAAGTGGAACCAGTCCCGCAGGTCGGGGAAGCTCTTCTGCCAGCTATCCAGATGATTTCTGATGCGCCTCAGGAAGCCCTTTTCGTCATCGGAGCCGAACACGCAAGCTGCGTCCAGGGACACGATTTTCGTATAGGCATTCCAACGATCCAGGAATGCTTGACGAGCAAGAGACAGCACCTTCAAGTGATCACGGAAGGCGTGGTTCTTGCCGAACTGGGCCGAATGGTCGGTTGCGAGGGCGGTCCAGCGTTGCATCATTTGCTTGTACAGCACGGAAACACTTCCGGCTATTCCGCTGAGGAGCTGATGGAAGCGCTCGCACCAGGCCAGCTTGTTCGTAAGCTCGGCCCAATCGGTCCGTAGGCCGTGCCACTGGTCGCCGAAGTAGGCGGACATGTCCTCCGTCGCCGCTTGCAATTGCTCTTCGGCGTGAACGATTTCTCGGACGCCATGCACGACCTCGCGGAGCTCCTCGAAGCTTGCTTTGCCCGTCTGGCTCCAGCGGGCAAAGCGGCGGCGAAGGCCCCTTTTCTTGGTCCACGCGATGACGGGTGCTGCGTTCGCGGCAGCATCGATGCCACTCAAGAGAAGGGCCAGGTCCTGCTGGAAGAGTTCGGGCTTCCAGCGTGCTTCCAGTGCTGAACGCCGCACGGAGGTTTGGGCGCCCAATTCAAGGATTCGGCGGAACTGGGCCGAGCGATCCACGAAACCCGGTTCGATGAGGAGGCGCCGTTCGGGGAAGGGGGACTCGAGCAGGTGCTGCCCCGCCTCTTCGAGCAAGAGCAGTTCGTTGCGCGACAGTTCGAGGACGGCCCCCGTCTTCTCGTCGATGACGCCCAGAACCCGTGCGCAGCGGACCAGGCCTTCTTCGAGCTCGACCAGGGCCTCAAGACATCCGGTAACAGAACCGGTCACCTTTTCGGGTAAATCCACGTCCCAGTCGGTGCGCGTGACGTTGCGTAGCGGATGGTGAGCGGGATCTCCGACCGATCGAGCGGCGGCCGAAAGTTGATCTACGAGCTCCAGGTGACGCTCGAACGTCTCCGCATCGATCGTTTCGGCTTTGTCCAGGGCGAGCGGTACGCGCTGGACGTCACGGAGTCCGATGATGCGTGCAATGACCTCGTGCACGCTGCGGCCGAGAGGCCGTTTGCCGTGCAGTTCTTCGACATAACGGTTCAGTTCGCCGCGAATCGCGGCCAGTCGTTCGGCCCGCTCTTGCCACTCACCGGGACCCTTGGCGCCGGCGACTTCGAGCGATTCCTTCAGTTGATTCAAGACCTCCTGCTTGTTGACTTTGTTGGAATACAATTGCAGGCAGAAGGGATCCAGACCCACCGATGCAAGTCTCCTCTGGACGACGCTTAGCGCTGCTTCTTTTTCCGCAACGAAGAGGATGCGCTTGCCCTTGCCGAGGCAGTGGGCGATGAGGTTTGTGATCGTTTGAGACTTGCCCGTGCCTGGCGGGCCCTCGAGGACGAAGCTCTTTCCCTCCTCCGCGGCGACAACGGCCGTGATCTGTGAGGAATCGGCGTCCATCGGCAGCAGGAGCTCCTCCGGCTGCTTCTTGTCGAGGTTCTCCGGCTGGGGGAATTCCGTGCTGTCGAAAGCCGCGTCCGGCCGCTCGACCAAGTAGCGCACGACCGGGTTGCGTAGAAGGAGGTCGGTGTGTGATGCGAGATCGAGCCACATCAGGAACTTGGTAAACGAGAAGAGGCCGATGCAGGCCCCCGACTCGAGGCTCCAATCCTTGTGCTGCGCCGCAACATTGGTCCAGCGAGCGAGGACACCGGGGATGTCCAGGTCGGAGTTCTTGTCATAGATCTCCTCCAACCCGGTGATGTTCTGTTTGAAGTCTGTCTTCAGCTTCTCGAGTAGCGTTACATTGATCCGCGGCTCGGCGCCAACAGCTTTGATCGCGAAGGACTTCGTTTGCGGATCTCGATCGATGGTCAACGGCAGCAACAGAATCGGTGCTCGCAGACGCCGATCGGGGGTGGTCTTGTCGAACCAGCGGAGGAATCCAACCGCCAGGTACAGGATGTTCGCCCCGGTTTCCTCGACGGAAAGCCTTGAAGTGCGGTAAATGTCCAGGAGCCTGGAATTGAGCTCCTTCTTGTCCATCGAGGTCCGTAGGCGCCGCTCCTTCAGCTCCTTGAGGAGGTAGGGGGCATCGTTCTTGCCGGAGCGACCGGACGTGCGGTCTGCCGTTGACATCTCCCGGGAGCGATGAAGGACGGCGTAACTCTCGCGACTGGAGAGTCCCATTTCTAGGGCCGTCAGATCGGGAATCTGAATCGGAACGCTCTTCTTGTTGGGCTGATAGTTCAGGAGCCGGTTGCGGAGCGAAAGATCTAGGAGGTGGCGCTTCCATTTCTCGATACGGTTCGTCGGTAGGTCTTCAATCGGCGTCTCGGCAGGCTCGCCAGATTCGGATGGGGCATCGGCGGGGTCGATCGCTAACGGAGTGAACTCGAGATAGTTGTCGCCACCGAGCGTCAAGCCACTGCGAGAGGCGAGCGGTCGAATCTTCGCCTTGCGCGCAGCGCGCACGTCGATGCAGAAGCGAAAACTTTCGGGTTCTTCGATCCGCGACTGGGCGGCCCGAACAGCCAGGCCGAAAGCCGCGGCCGGCCGGTTCGTCAGGGCGATCGGATCGAACAGTAGTATCTCGCCGTTGTTGACCCTCCGGCGCAGGCGTTTGCCCTCCTCGATCGAGGCGCGCGGGAAGGACTCATCGTGCATCCAGGTCCCGACCACGATGCTCTCGTCCAGGACGCAGAACACCGGGTTCAACCCCACCAGTTCGAGACAGGACGCGATCAGGACGGCGAGATCGATCTCCGTGCCGAGTCCGTTCTCGATGACCTGATCGGGTGTGCGGACCTTGTGGCTTTCCCCTTCGTAGTTGCGTTGCGAGGCAAGGTAGGCGATGCCGAGATCGCAGCACGCGCTCCAAAGAGCTTCGGCGAGCGGTCGTACCCGTTCCGGCCGAGCATAGCCCGCGAGGGAGGGGTCTCCTGTCTTCTTTTCCAGGAGTGTCCGCGTGCTGGACAGGACTCTCTGGACGGCAGGATTGTTCGGCTGGCAGAAGGCAGCAAGGATCTCCGGCAATGAACGCAGACCGCCCCATTCGTTTGCTGCGAGGATGGAGAGCGGGAACTCTTCGTGCATGACCTCTGCACCGCGGTGCAGGATGCGCGCATGCAAGGTCGTGGCCTCGCTCTCTTCCTGGCGCAGGAGTCGTTCCGGCTTCAAGTGCAGGTCAACGCTCTCCGCGGTCCAGGTGGTGCCTCCAGGGAGGTGGCGCACGTGCGCTTCCCAGGGCTCGGTGATCTCGGAATCGATGGAAATTCGAACCGTCAGGTCATCGAAGGCGCGCGCAGAGCCGTTTTCGATCTTCAGCCACCTCACGACGGGAATGTCGTTCTGCTGCATCGCGTAGTTGATGCAGGAATCGAAGGAGACCTCGACGCGGATGTCTTCTTCCGGTTCGTCGGAATAGTCCAACGACCGATCCGTGGCGGTGCTCTTATCGGCAGAACCGGCCGGTGTGGACGATCCGGACGGGTCAGAAGGGTCCGGCGAAGGCAGGGCGCTCGAAGGTTGGAGCGACTCTTCCATGTTGCAAGGCGGAGGTGGATGAAGGGACTGGAACGCAGCCCATTCCTTCGCCAGATTGGGGGCGCAGACCTTAAGCGCAAATGGGAGGCCAAGTGCCCGAGTGAATGCGCTTGGTTCAAGCAGGTAGGGCGGAAGAACGTTCCATCAAGTTCCACTCGGATTCTCTTCGCCCCGGCACTCCTTGAGGTGTGGCTTTTCAAGGTTGCATTCAAGTCTTTCGTTCACCCTGGCCGATCATCAACGCGTCGATCGCCTGGGAAGGTGTCGCAAGACCAGAGGCGGGAAGGAAGAGGGTTTCATGCTCTCCTCACTTACGATTGAGGAGCTGAGTGAGAAGATCCACCACGTCTCCAGTCCAAGGACTTGGAAGGCGAGTGAGAAGTGGCGCAGGTTCGCGAGAGTTCGCTCTTCTTCGCCAACGTGGTGAACGGCGCGGATCGCCTACTAGAGGCTCTGGCCAATCGCAATGGCGCCGCCCCAGGGGCTCTCCTGGACACTCCCGCTCGGTCAAAGAAGCGGGGCGCGAACAGCGCCCCGCTTTCGTTTGGTTCACTCCGCCATACGGCACTCAACGAGGAGTGCGGATGAGCGGAGAGTGCTTCTTTCGGACTAGGGCACGACGATCAGATCGTACTGGTTTCTGATGTCAAACCCTCCAGGGCCGGAAACGACCAGTGACACCGAATAGGTCCCCGAGTTGATGTAGGTGTGCTGGGGACTCGCGAGAGTGGAGGTGTTGCCATCGCCGAAGTCCCACACACGGCCGGTGATCGAGCCGGAGCTCAGGTCGAAGAAGGAGACCGTCAGCGGCGCAGCACCGGTCGCGGGCAGGGCGTTGAACTCTGCCGTGGGCCTGGGATCGGTCTGGAGACCGATCTTGAGCTCCGCTGCGTTCGTCAGCTGCGTTCCGAGTCCACCTCCGAACAGAAGGCCCTGGGAATGACCCGTCAGGCCGATGAGATTCACGTTGGCAGGCACGTTTTGCGTGTGCGGGCTTGCCGCAGGAGCAACCGAGACAAAGAATTGGTTGGAGCTGAGGTCGATCAGAAGCTCACCCAATGAGGTGTTGATGCCGGGCACGCCTGCGGCATAGGTGATCACGAAGGTGAAGGTGGTCGTCGGGAAGTCGGTGAGATCAAAGTCCGCATTCCAGCTGCCGCCGAACACGGTAGAGGAGGCTCCGTAGATCGCGGGGTTCACCCCCGAGCCGTTTCGGAAGACGGCGCTCGCTCGCGTGCCCAGCAAGAAACTGTCGGCGTATCCGCGCGAAGTATTCAGCGCATTTCCGCCGTTTCCGACCTGAGCGTACACGGTCAACACCGTCGCCGAAGTCGCCGTTGGGAACAGCACGGACAGGTCGGCTTGCACCCTCGTGCGTTCGGTCATCGGCAAGCCGTGGCGTGCGGAAACGTCCGGGAAATCGGAAAAGGTGTCCGCGTGGTAGATGTTGTGGTGCGTCGTCCCGTCGCTGACGTCCACACTCATGAAGTCGTTCGCTGCGGAGGAGTCGGCCGGCTCGCCACGGAGGAAGGCCGCATCGAACAGCAGCACCGGGGCTTGAGACGTGAACGTGAACGTCTGAGAGATCCCCGCCACCCCGCTGGGCAGCGATCCGGACCCTCCGGGGTTGCCCGGCGGAATCGCCGCACT
>NYUD01000059.1 GCA_002683825.1 Planctomycetota bacterium | reverse complement strand
TCGCCCCGATCCCCGCGGTCGCCCCGATCCCCGCGGTCGCCCCGATCCCCGCGGTCGCCCCGATCCCCGCGGTCGCCCCGATCCCCGCGGTCGCCGCCACGGTCGTTCTCTTCGCCGGCGCCGGCGGCTCCGCAGGCCCAGAGCTTCTCGCCGGTGTCCGCGTCGTAGGCGATGGTCGTGCTCGAGGCGACGACGATCTGCGCCTTGCCCTCCACACCTGCGACGATGAGGGGGCTGCCCCAGTTCGTTCCCTGTTCGCGCCCGGTGCGCCAGAGCTCCTTGCCGGTCTTGCGATCGAGAGAGACCAGGAACGAATCGCCTGAGTGATCCCAGAGGACGATGAGGGCGTTGCCCCAGATCACGGGAGAGCTGCCCTCCCCGAACGAGTTCTGGATGTCCATGTCGCCCAGGTCCACCTCCCACTGCAACTCGCCTTCGAGGTCGTAGGCATAGAGCCCGTAGGAGCCGAAGCAAGCGTAGATCATCTCACCGTCACTCACGATCGACGGTGAAGCGAAGGAGCCGCTGCTGTGGGTTCCTTGATGGGGCGTCTGGGTGCGCGAGATCTGCTCCCAGAGCACGGAGCCGTCCTTGCGGTCGAACGCGAGCACGAGGAAGTCCGTCTCCGTCAACGGGGCCGAACGCCGGCCTCCGAAACCTCCGCGTCCACCGCGTCCGCCACGATCCCGCGGGGAGGGCTCGGTTTCATCTTCGCTCTCCTTCGAAACGGCGGTCGTCACGAAAACGCGGTCACCGACGATGATGGGGGAGGAGAGGCCCTTGCCGGGAAGCGCTGCCTTCCACTTCAAGTTGTCCTCTTCGCCGAACTCGATCGGCGGGTTGCCGGCGGAAACGCTGTTGCCGTGCGGTCCGCGCCACGCGGGCCAGTCACCGTCTTCGACGTCGGCCGTGGTGGGGGCAGCCAGAAGAAACAGGGGGAGAAGGTAATGAAAGTGCATGGGGTGGGGTTCAGATCTGGCGATCCCGCCGTTTCTTGTCGGAGTCACGTCGACGGGGAGAGTTGCGATCGGGGGCGGGACGATCTTTTTCGCGTTCGCGTCGTTCTTCCCGAGCACGGAAGCTATCGAGCTGGTCGGGCGTCAGGATGCGCGAGAGACCGGCCCTGTATTCTTCCCGCATCGAGCGTTTGAATTCGCGAGAGGCTTCGCGATCGCCCTCCGTACGGACTTCCCTGAGCCGCTTCTCCGAGTCTTCCTGCATGGCCCACAGCGTACGCATTTCGCCGATCTGGTGTTGATCGAGATCCAGCCGCCCGGCGAGCTTCTGTAGCTTCTGTTCCGTTCGTTCCGCCCGACGTTGCTCCTGGTCGACCTCCTCTTCGAGCTGTTCTCTTTCGCGGATGACCCCGAGCGCCTTTTCGACGCTGAAGACGAGATTCGGCGCAGCGGTTCCTTTCTTCTCGACCGACGCCATCCACGTGCGGACCTCTTGTTCGAAGGCCGGAGTGACCGTCACGGCGACGGGTTCGCGTATTTCCAGGGGGCGCTCTTCGAGTGCGGCGATTCGTTCGCGCAGGGCTTCGTTCTCCACGCGAAGCTGGTGCAAGTGCGCCGACACGTCCGCATCGGGCTCGGCCTGAGAGGGCGGAAGTGAAGCGATCTCCTGTCCACGGGCCGGAGTCGGCGGAGTCGAAAGAAAGAAGCCCGTCAGGCCGCCGCTGGCGGCGCCGGTGGCGGCGGCGATGAGAACGAAGGGAAAGAACGGATGCTTCATGGGATCGTGTTCGGGGACTGCCGGTCGAGGTTATCGCAAACCACGCAGGACTTCCGGGGTTCCGCGGAATCTCGGATCAGTTGTCCCAAAAAAGACGGCGGAGGCGTGGTTTGTGCAGGTCGCAGACATCCCCTGCGGCGTCTGGAATTTCTCTTCGACCACTCCCCGGAGTGGCTGTATTCGCCGGCCATTCGGGAAAGCACTCCGGTTCAGCAATGGATCGAAGAGGATCCCCGCCTGGTTGCTGCGGTCCCCCTCTCCGGACGGGCGGTGCAATAGCGCACACGCTCGCTTCCTCGAGATCGCTTACCCGGATCCATGCAGGGCGCATCAGCGCCGGATGGGTTTCCATGACCTTCCCATCGACCGGGGAGTCACGGTCGCACCTGTGGCACAGCGCTTGCGAATAGCGCAGAATCCGTGGACCCTCGCCTTCGCAGGAGATTCCCGATGAACGCCACCCGGTCGCTTTGCTTTCTGCTTCTGCCTCCCTTGATCACCTCCGGTTGTGGAGAGAGTTCTTCCGTGGCCCCCGGCTCGGATTCCCAGCCCCTCGTCGCGATCGATGTGACACTGGGTTCGAGCGGGCATCCCGAGTTTGCCTCGTTCACCAGTGTCGTGACGTCGATCGGTCTCGTTCACGCAGAGGGATTGCGCACCGTGTCGGTGCTGCCCGCCGACACCGAGGTGGAGTGGACCGGCCTCGTGAATTTCCAGCGATGGTTGCTCCACACCGAATTAGAAAGAGGCGACTACCGGGGCATCTTCATGACCTTCGAGCCGGACGCGACACGCGGTGTCTTGAGCGACGGCCGGGTGGTCGAATTCGAGACCACACCGAGCGAGATCGTGGCCCCCTTCGATCTCGCGCTCTCGATCGCGGATGGGGGAGCGTCGTCCGTTCATCTCGAGCTGGACCTCCAGGCCTCGATCGATCTCGAAGGCACGCCCCGCTTCCGGCCCGTGGGTGGGGCCTCGAGCGAGCTTCCGTCCAACCCGGCCGATACGCTCTTCGGCCTGGTGCGTTCCGCCGCTGCGGGGGGCTCGATCTCCGTCGAGGCCTTCGCCGATGCAGAGCAGCACCATCCCCTCGGCCCGCTCGAGGTCGGGTTGGCGGACGATGTGCTCCTGGTCGACGATGGCGGCGAAGTCTTCGAATCGCGCGCCGCATTCTACGGTTCGCTGCGGCCGGGCCTGACCCTGCTCGAACTGGAGGGCGACATCCAGGCCCGGTCACGCTTGCGTGCGCGGCGTATCGAGATCATCGATCCTGCTTCCGGAGCGGGGGGGACGCTCCCCGTGCGCATCGAAGGCAAGATCACTGCACTCGAGAGCGCCGGTTTCCGGCTGATGATCCGCCGGATACTGACGGGAGCCGAAGTCGCCCGAGAAGTGCTCGCCGCATCGGATCGGCCGGGCTTGATCCGCGTGGGGGTCGATGATGCAACGAGGATCCTCGGACCCGATGATTCGCTCGATCCGCTGCGGCCGGATGTCGGACAGTCGGTCGTGGTGGAGTTCCGCGAGTTCGTTCAAGAGCCCTTCCCCGCGGATCTGGTCGTGTTGCGCCGATCGCTGCGGTGTTTCTCCGGCGTGATCGCGGAGACGCCGTTGCTCGACACGATCGCGCTCCTTCTACGGCCCGATACGCATCCTGCGGGGGATCCCGTGCGGTTGCCGGTGGCTCTGGGGGATGCGCGTATTTCCCTGCTCTTGCGCGGCCGGCCCCAGCTACGACCGACCGACCTGATCCCCGGCATGGGCGCCGAGGCGTGCGGAGAGTTTCGCGAGACCGACGACGCGCGGATCCTCGCCGCCGCGTTGATTCATGTGCATCCGGGCCTGTTCGTGCGCGGTGACGTCGCCGCCTACGATCGCGCCGGCGCGAGCTTCAGGACGAGCACGAGTCGGATCGTGCAGTCCTTCGGCACGCACGTCGAATCGGGTCCGCTGGAGGTCGAGATACACGAGGGGGCTCGCGTTCACGGCGTCGTCTCCTCGGTCGAGGGCTTCTTCGATCTGCTGGACGCGCAAACCGACAAGACCCGGGTCTTGCTCGGGGTCAAGGGGATCGGCGGGAATGCGCCGAACACCGTGGTCGCCTACGCACTGCGCGTGGAGGTGAGCGCGCCGGGAGACTCCGCCGACTAAGAGCCGGGGAGGCCCGGCGGCAAGGTGCGTTTCATGATCCGCCAGGAGCGGGTCTTGCTCGCAGGCCTCGAGCTCGCCGCCGGTCGTCTCGGCGATCTTCTCCAGCTCCTTGCGCTGCCCAGCGTTTCCCGTATCGAGGTGGTGGGTGGTGTTCGAGCGGGACCGGCGACATCGCCATCGTCAGGTCTGGAATCGAAACGAATAGGACGGAAATAGGAGCCGAATACATTCGCTTTGGAGTAGTAGTACCGGGCGGACGGTTCTCAAAACGTCTACGTCACGGCCGCAGGCCGGTACGGGATCGTACCCGGCCGGTCGCCCTTGCGAATCCACTCCACGATCGAGAAACAACAGCAATGCCCGTAGCCGTATCCACCTTCGGCCTCCTCGCCGCGCTCGCGCTCGGCACTTCCGCCCAGCAGCACGGGGCGGCCGACGAGCCCTTTCCGGCCTCGAACGCGCTGGCCGAGGGGGTCTCGCCCGAGGCGCTCACCGACCTGAGCCGGCTCGTCCAGACCCTCGTCGACGACGAGGAGATCGTCGGCGCCGAGCTGCTCGTCATCAAGAACGGCCGCTCGATCCTGCATGAGGCCTTCGGTTGGCGCGACCGCGAGGCGGAGGTGCCGATGGAGACCGGCAGCGTTTTCTGCGTGCGCTCGATGACCAAGCCCGTCATCGGTGCCGCGATCCTGATGCTGGTCGACGACAACCTGCTCGAACTCGACGACCGCGTCTCGAAGTACCTGCCGGCCTTCGACGTCGAAGGCTCGCGCGACATCACCGTCGAACACCTGCTCACGCACACGAGCGGATTGCCCATGTCCCTGATTCTCGGTAAGGACCTGCGCGAGCTGGACGGCATTCAAGCCGTCGCCGAACTCGGTGGCGAGTACGAGCTCGACTTCGAACCGGGCAGCGCCTTCACCTACAGCGACCAGGGCACCGACACACTCACGGCCCTGGTCGAGGTTGTCAGCGGCGCGCCCGCCGCGGAGTTCGTGCGAACGCGCCTGCTCGAACCGCTGGGCATGCAGGACAGCGTGTGCGTCATGACCGAGGCCCACCCGCTGCGCGCACGCGGGTGCGTCAAGTACGCCGGCTCGCGCGGCGAGTGGACCCGCTTCTGGGGTCCCGACGAGCCGCCGCTGTTCCCCTTCTTCCTCGGCTCCCAGGGTCTCTACTCCACGCCGCAGGACTACGCGCGCTTCATGGAGTTCTGGCGGCGCAAAGGGCGCCCCGGGAAGAAGCGCCTGCTCGGCTCGCGCTTCGTCCGCAAGGCACTCAGCCCCGGTCCGCAGCGGATGGAGGGAGCGACGGGCCTGTCCGGGCTGAGCACCGCGTACGGTTTCCTGATGCAGCTGTGGACCGGTCCGGGCGAGGAGGGCAAGGACGGTGAGGTGGTCGAGCGCGAGGTCGTTGCCTTCGGCCACTCAGGCTCGGACGGCACCCACGCCTGGGTCTTCCCCGAACAGCAGGGGATGGCGCTCTACTTCACTCAGTCGCGGAACAACACCACCGGCCTGCGCGTGGAGGAAGCGCTCGGGGGACTCTTCCTCGGCGTGCCCTACGACCCGAACCAGGCCGCGCCGCCGTTCGAGCAGTACCTCGGCTACTACTGGGAGGGCGAGGGCGACCTGTACCGCGCGATCGTCCGCGACGGCGAGGACCTGGCGCTGGAGATCATGGGAAAAGCGGTCGTCCCGCTCACGTATGCGGGCGAGGACCGCTGGAAGATGCGGCCCAATCCGAGCGTCGTATTGGCCTTCGACCGCTCGGAGGCGGGTGAGGTGACCGGCTACCACATCGGCAACCACCAGGAGTTTCGCTTCGAACCGTCCGCCGATCTGCCGAGCATCGACGAGCTCGCGGCGCGCGTTGAGAAGGCCCACCGCCTCGACCTGGTCGAATCGCTCGGCCCGGTCCGCATGAACGGCGAATTGACCATCGAGAAGCTCGACATCACGGGCGAGCTGAGCACCTTGCTCGCCTGGCCCGACCGCTTCCGTACCGACACCGTCGCCCGTGAGGAGTTCGAGCACCTCGCCTATGACGGCGCGCGGGTTCGGTACGCCTCCTCTATCAAGCCCATGGCTGTGCTCGAAGGCCCGCGCGCCGAACTGCTGCGCCTGGAAAACCCTTTTGCCCGCTTCGGCGACTGGCGCCGCTGGTACCCCCGGCTACAAGTGGTCCAGCGGCTTGAGAAGGGCGCAGGCGACCGCGCTCAGGGCGACGAGGCGGGAGAAGAGGTCTTCCTGGTCCGCGCGGGCGACACCTCAGCCCCGGCGCCGACGCTGTACGTCGACTGGGAGACCGGCCTCGTCGTACATGAGGACAGCATGACGCACATCGACACCATGGGCCGCATCGGCCAGCGCGTGAGCTTCGGCGACTTCCGCGACGTCTCCGGGATGCTGCTGCCCTTCCGCTCCGAGATCGAGTTGGCGAACCAGCTCATCGGCACCATCGTCACGACGGTCACGGATGTCGAGCTGGGCGTCGAGCTCACCGAAGGTGCGTTCACGCTGGGGGAGTGAGCGAGACGCCGGCTGGTTGTGGTTGCCCGAACATTGCCCCGCGTGGCAACGACGGATGAGGGAAGCACCACACTGGAGCGAGCGCGTGACCATGCTCTTGAGTGCGTTAACGGGCCGGCGAGTGCATAGGGGGGCTTCATAGCTCGGCCCGGGCATCGCCGCTTCCCGGTATTGAGAAGGGGGGCGTGGAAAGGGTGGCAGGCGGTCCCAGGATGGCCTGGGGGAGCAACGCAATCGGAATTACCCCGGTTCGCTGTTTCTCGTCTATCTTGACCCGTAGTCATGTTGCTTCGGACCCTGACACGCCTCTCTTTTCTTCTGACTCTTGGGGTTCCTGGCGCTGCCCAGCACGAGTTCTGGAACTTCGAGACTCCCCACGTCCATCCGCTCGAGATCACGCCCGACGGCGAAAGGCTCCTCGCGGTCAACACGCCGGACCAGAGGCTCGAGGTCTTCAACATCTCGACCGGCGTCCCCGTACATGTCCTGTCCGCCCACGTCGGTCTCGAACCGGTCAGCGTGCGCGCGCGGACCTCGACCGAAGCCTGGGTGATCAATCACCTCTCCGATTCGGTCACCGTTCTCGATCCGCAGACCGGCAAGATCACGAAGGTACTGAAGACCGACGACGAGCCCTGTGACGTCGCGTTCTCCGAGGGCCGGGCGTTCGTCACTTGCTCGCAGGCGAATACCGTGCTGGTCTTCAACACCTTCGAGCTCACCGAGACTCCCCAGCGCATTCATCTCGACGGTGAGGATCCGCGGGGCATCGCCGCCGGTTCCGGCGGCGCAGAGATCTACGTGGCATTCTTCGAGTCCGGCAACGAGACGACGATCCTTGGAGGAGGTTTCGCCCTGCCCTCACCTCCGATCGCATCCAACGCGGTCTCCGATCCCGACGGCCCCTACGGCGGAATCAACCCTCCGCCCAACGACGGAATCGAGTTCAATCCGCCCATGTCGGATAACCTCCCGCCTGCGCCCGAGGTCGGACTTATCGTCCGTCGCGACGCGGAGGATCGCTGGTGGGACGACAATGAAATGGAGTGGACCGAGTTCGTCAGCGGCCCACTGGCCGGCCGTTCCGGACGCGTACCCGACTGGCAACTCCTCGACCACGACGTCGCTGTGATCCAGGCCCAATCTCTCGACGTGAGCTATGTGGGCGGCTTGATGAACCTCTGCATGGCGATGGCGGTCCATCCCTCCGGTGCGGTGCACGTCGTCGGGACGGACGCACGCAATCACGAGCGCTTCGAACCCGTCCTGAACGGACGCTTTCTCGAGGTCCTGTGCTCGAGCATCCAGCCGGGGCCGGATCCCCCCGTAACTCGGTTCGACCTCAACCCCCACATCGACTCCGAGGCACGCAGTGTGCCCCAGGAGGAACGCGACCTCTCGATCGGCGACCCACGGGGAATCGTGTGGAGCTCCGACGGCTCGTTCGGTTTCGTTGCGGGCCTGGGTTCCAACAACGTGGTCAAGCTCGACGAAGAGGGCCAACGCGCCGCTCCGCTGGAGACCATCGAAGTCGGGGAAGGTCCCACGGGCTTGGCCCTGAACGAGGTCTCGAACCTGCTCTACGTCCTGAACAAGTTCTCCGCCTCGATCACGGTCGTCGACCTTTCCACGTCCAGGCCTGACCTCGAAATCCCCTTCTTCGATCCGACGACGCCGGAGATCAAGATCGGGCGCAAGCACCTCTACGACACCCACGAAACCTCGGGCACCGGGGTCGCCTCCTGCGCTTCGTGCCACGCGGACGCGCGTACCGACAAGCTCGTGTGGGACCTCGGAAACCCCGCGGGCGAGGTCAAGCTCACCATCGGGCAGAACCTGGCCAGCCTGGTGACCGAGGACTGGCATCCGATGAAAGGCCCGATGGCCACCCAGACCTTGCAGGACATCATCGGCAAGGAACCTCTGCACTGGCGCGGCGATCGCGCCGGCATCGAGGAGTTCAACGGCGCCTTCGCAAGCCTCATGGCCGACGACGAGGTCCTTACGCCCACGGAGATGCAGGAGTTCGAGGATTTCCTCGCGACCATTCGCATCCCCCCCAACCCCTATCGCAACCTCGACAACACGCTGTCCGAATCCGTGCCGCTGCCGGGGCAGTTCACGAGCGGTTCCATCGGACCCCAGGGCCTCCCGCTTCCGCCGGGTAACGCGGTCAGGGGGCTCGACATCTTCGTCGATCCGGATCCCGAAGAGGTCTCGTGTGTCTCGTGCCACGCCTTGCCGAGCGGCGTCGGGACGGATCACCACGTCTACGGCGAAACGCTCGTTCCCTTCCCGGTCGGACCGAACGGCGAACACCACAGCCGGCTCGTTCACCTGGACGGGTTCACGAACCACACCCTGAAGCCGGCGCAGTTGCGCACGCTGTACGAGCACATCGGCTTCGACCTGCGCCAGCCGGCGGTGCACGTCGGCTTCGGCTTCTTGCACGATGGCTCGATCGACTCGCTTTCGAGTTTCCTCGCCCCGTTCGGAATCGCCTCGGGCTTCTTCACCGATCAGGACGTCGCCGACACGATCGCGTTTCTGATGTCGCTGTCGGGATCCGAACTACCCGAAGGTTCGCTTACTACCTTGAACCGCCCGCCGGGCATGCCCAGTCTCGACTCGCACGCGGCGATCGGCCATCAGATCTTCCTGGACGGCGGTGCAGGAGATTCCGCCGAGATCGAGCTCCTCAGCTCGCTGTTTGACCTCGCGGACGAGGGGAAGATCGGCGTGGTGGCCCACGGCTACTTCGGTGGGGTTCCGCGCGGCTTCTACTATCTCGGCAACAACGCCCTCTCCTCGGACCGCCAGTACGATCGGCTGGGCGCCACGGGGCTCTTCGGTTTAATTTCGCCACAGAATCCCCTGGTATGGACGGTCGTGCCTGCGAACAGCGCGGTGCGCATGGGCGTCGATCGCGATGGCGACGGTGTCTTCGATCGCGACGAGATCGACAACGGAACCGGTCCCGACGATCCGTCGGACTTTCCCTGCCTCTACGAGCCCTACCCGCCCGCTGCGTTCACCGCCGTTCACATTCGACGGCAGGGTGCCGACTTCGAGTGGCAGGACGAGAGTTTCAACGAAGAGGGTTTCCACATCCAGTACCGCGTACAGGGGCAGGCGAACTTCATCACGATCGCCACGACCGGCCCCAACACGACCTTCGCCCGGGTCAGCGGACTGAATCCCGACACCCACTACCAGTTCCGGCTCGTGGGCTTCAACTGCGCGGGGCTCTCCCACGGAGACCACCTCAGCCTGTCGACCCTGGCGGATCGACCCTTTACTCCCGGCGCTTCGCCACAAGGAACGCGATCCCGGTCCCTCTAGGACGGCTACGCTTCCTTGGCGGCAAGCGGCGAGGAGCAGCGCCCGCGTCTTCGGGCGTTATTGCGTCGCACCCTGGAATGCCGCGTTCACCTGGCGTGCAATCGTAGAGGCGTCCAGCCCCAGGCCTCTTGCTCCTTCAGTGGAGATTCCTACGCCTGCGACAACGGGAATGAGAACGCGCCAGCCGGCACACAGACGCCACTCGCTCGAGCCCTTCATCGGGGCGGTCGCTTCAAACTCAGTTCTCCTTGGAGGGTTGCATGCCATACCGCTGAAAATTGCGCGCGATTCGCCGGGCCCAGAACTTGTAGGCGTCTTCGACGTCTCCCCACGTACTTCCGACGTTGCTGATGGTGTTCGCACCAACCCGGCGATCGATGCCGGCGGCCAGACGTTCACCCGTGACCGAGTCGACAATCTCCGCCTCGGCCATGATGCTGCCGACAAACAGCGACGTGCCCGTCGCTAGTTCTACGAGCTTGGAGAGCTGGCGACCCTGTGGAACGATACCCGTGATCGAATTCAGATAGGGGTTTGCCGGTGCGAGCTCGGTTATGGCTACCCGCACCTCGAGCACCCCCGGGCCGGGGCTGTCGACGATCGGCCACAGCGCGCCTAGCTCGGTTTCAACGGTGCGTCGAAAATAGCCCAGGAGATTCGCGAGGTCTTCCTCGCCGATCTCGCGTCGCGACTCTTCGCTGATCCAGAGCTCGGCCAGCTCGAGCAGGAGCTTGTCGTAGCCCTCCAGGGATGCACCGGGCTTGATCCACGTCTTGACACCGGTTCCCTCGACTCCCTCTTCGAGCAGCGAGTAGTCCTGCAGGAACCCGGAGTTGGTGATGTCCCCTTCCCGCGCCTCCTTGGTCGCCCCGCAGCCGAAAAGCAGAAGAGACACCAGCGTCGTTCCCCCGAGTACTCGCATGGAAACCCGACTCCTTCCATCTAGGGTCCGGCGGTTCCTGGCCCCCTGAACTCCAACACGGGCCAGACTCGATCGCCGTCTGTATTGAGCGGAGCCGATTGTACGACCGCCTACACGCTCGACACGTCCGGAATCCCGCCGACCTTCGGCTGGAGCTTCCAATTCGCCGCCTTCGGGACGGACGGAGGGGGGGACTCGACCCCTCCTCCTGCCCGGCACGCTGCCCCAGGGGGTGGGGGTCTCGCCCTCTCGCGCAGCTTGTGACGTGAATCGGTCCGGTGAAGCGGTAGCTCCGTCAGTCGACGATCGAATCGTTCAGGAAACCGCCTACGAAGTCCGCCAGCTCCTCGGCTGCGAAGAACATCACGAAATGTCCACCGCGGCGGGTCTGGCGGTACTCGACGTCGGGACGAATCGCGCGGAGATCCCCGATCGAGGTGAATGGATGGCTGCTCCCGACGGCCAGAATCGGGCATTCGATCCGGACCAGCGCGGCCCCTGTGTCCTGCTGAGCCGCACCGACGAGGGCGATCGCATTCGGCCCTACGGGGCTGCGGCTGACTTGCGCGACGATACGATCGACCAGCGCCGGATCGTCGTCGATCAGGAAGCATTGCTCGCGCAAGCGCGTCTGCGCCCACTCCGCGAAGTCGGCCTGGACGTGTTCCTGGGAATCCACGGCGAGCTTGTCGAGAAAAGACCGGCCGATACGCACGTACTCTTCGCGTCGGTCCGAGGTGAGCGGCTGGCTCGCATCGATCATGACGACTCCCGAGGCCGTCAGATCGCAACGAGCTGCCAACAGGAGGGCCAACTCCCCGCCCAGGCTGTGCCCGACCATCACGGCATCGGCCAGATCGCGCTCTCGTAAGTAAGCCGCCAGGTGATCGACGAGATCGCTCACCGCGTCGACCGGAGGGCGTGAGCAATCCAGATGATCACGCCAGGCGATGGCATGGGCCCGGCGTTCAGGGAACTCGGATATGAGACCGTCGAAGTGGTCGGGTTCGCAGGCAAACCCGTGCAGAAGAACGAGCGGTCTCACAGGGGGATCTTCGGATCCAACTCAGAACGACGCAAGAGCCCCGGCCGACGGGCCCGGTGCCACCGGCCCGGCTGCCCGGGGCGGCCGGAATTCGCGGCTAGAAGATCCAGGCCGGATCGAAACGGTTGCCGAGATACACCTGGTTCATTCCGTTCAGGATCAACGGCTGGAAGAAGAAGTGCTTGACGGGTTGCAGGCCGGCCGGAATCGGGAACGCGGCCTGGATCAGACCGTCGGCGGGGATGTGGTACTCGGTGCCGTTGGGCCAGTCGTACCAGACGTGTCCCTCGCACAGGGACCCGAACGCCCAGAGCCTTCCGCCGTCCTCCAGCCACAGGACGTTTTCGCCCAAAACGGCGCTGTCGGCATAGACGTGCGGCCCCGGGCTGGTCCAGTCGCCGCGCTGGGCGCTGTAGGCGAACACATCCAGACTCCAAGACCACCTTCACTCTTCTTCAATACTTGTCGCGGCTTCAGCAAGCGCGAGAATCCCTGCCGAATGCGGGGGTTCTCCTGATGATCCCGACGAATTGATTCGGCAAGCTCTTGCCGGCATGGCAGCCCTCGATATTCGCTCCCGCGGGAAGCGCTGCGGTCGCACCGAAGCCGTGCGAGACGTGTCGCTGCTCTGGATGCACGACGAGCAGGTAGGCGAGCTCAACCCGAGACTCCCCTTCCCGTGGCTGGCGTTCTTGCTGGGAGTCCTGAGCGCATGCCGGGGAATCGATACCCGGCCGGTCGCGCCCCCTCCGGTGCGTTCCTCTTTGCTGGACGACACGGCCACGACCACGGCTCGAGGCTTCGAGCTGGAGCTCGGTCTCTTCAGCGACCCGGACGACAGGTTCGAGTCCTCCGGAACGCTCAAGTGGGGGGCTACCGAACGCTTCGAGGTCTTTGCAGCGTGGTTTCCGTTTCTGGTTTCCTTTCCGACGGGTGAGGATCTCCAGGGCCACGGCAACGCCGAGCTGGGAGTTCGTCATCGGTTCGTCGACGAGACCGAAGGGCGTCCCGGGATCCTCGGCGGTTTGAACATCGTCTTTCCTCTCGGTGAGGACGACGTCCGGGCTCACGACGGGCCGGCGTTCGGCACCACGTTCACGCTCACCAAGTCGCTGGCTGGGATCGGCTTCAACCCGACCTGGTCCGTCCTCTTTCAGGAGGATTCGGACGGTTCCGGCGTCGACGTGGCCCACACCTTCGGGATCCTGGCCTCGGCGCCGGTGCGCGAGCACTGGTTCGCCTTTCTCGAAGTTGCCGGCTTCCTGGTTCCGTCCGACGACATCGAAGAGCTCCTCGTGCAAGCCGGCGCTGGCTGGCTGCCCAGCCCCCTCTTCGCATGGGACTTCGGCCTCTTGGTCGGCCATGGCGACGATGCGCCGGACCTCGCCTTCACCACCGGCTTTACCTGGACTCCCACTCGAGACGGCGGGGGGGGCTAGCCGCGGAGTTCCGCACCCCAGGATCCGATCCGGTAGGATCCTGGCATGAACTGCATCACCGTCCTCGCTGCATTCGCTCTCACCGCCGCCACCGAGGATCCCGAGTTCTCGTGGACGGATGTGCGCGAGCTGGCCTTCGAGGGCCAGGGGTGGACCGAGGTGCGGAGTCCCTTCGACCGGCTGCCGAGAAAGGCCGAGGGCGTCGTCCGAGACCCGGTGTGGAAGCTGTCCCGCGACTCGGCGGGGATGTGCGCGCGCTTCGTCACGGACTCCACCTCGATCGCCTGCCGCTGGAGTTTGCGGAGCGACGGACTCTCCATGCCTCACATGCCCGCGACAGGGGTCAGCGGGGTCGACCTCTACGTCCGCGACGTGGAGGGGACCTGGCGCTGGCTGGCGTGCCCGCGTCCGACACGAAAGGAGATGACAGCGACTCTCATCAGCGATCTCCCCGAGGGCACCCGGGAGTACAGGCTCTACCTCCCCCTCTACAACGGCGTCAGCTCCTGTGAGATCGGCGTGTTGGAGGGGTCGAAGATCGGGCCCGGGCCCGACCACCCACGGGGGCTCTCGCTGCCGATCGTCTTCTACGGAACCTCCATCACCCACGGCGGCTGCGCGTCCCGTCCGGGCATGCCCCACCCCGCGATCCTGGGACGGCGCCTCGACCGGCCCGTCATCAACCTGGGCTTCTCGGGCAACGGGACGATGGACATGGAAATCGCGGACCTCCTCGGAGAGCTGGAGCCCGCCGTCTACGTCGTCGACTGCCTGCCGAACATGAACGGCGCGCAGGTCTCTGAACGCGTCGTTCCCTTCGTCAAGCGGCTCAGGCGTCACCGTCCGGACACCCCGATCCTGCTCGTCGAAGACCGCAGCTTCTCGAACTCCTTCCTGCAACCCTCCCGGCAGCGCCATCACGCCGCGAGCCGCGCCGCGCTGAAGGCCGGGTTCGAGGCGCTGCAGCGCGAGGGAGTCCCGCACCTCCAATACCTCGAAGGCGCCGAGCTTTTGGGTAACGAGGACACCGTCGACGGTTCACACCCGAGCGATCTGGGATTCGTCAGGCAAGCAGACTTGTTCTTCCCGGTCCTCCAGGAGCTCCTCGAGGGAAGCGAGCAGCGTACCCACTGATCCGCGGCCCCGGTGTATCGGCCTGCGCTCCCTGCAAGCGGCCGTCGATACCCCGGCCATCCCGACGGTCGATGGCTCACGATCTCGGCTTGAAGTCAACGCCCCTCTTCGAGCTCATTCCGTATAGCCGAGCGCCTTCAGCGTTGCGCGCGTCTCGGGGTCGTCGAGCTCGAAGGTGCGGGTGCGGTCCAGGGTTGCGCGGAAGCCTGCGAAGATCTCCTTCAGCTCGTCCGCAAAGCCGGGCACGCTCACGGGGGTCTCGTCGGCTTCGAAGATCTCGCTCTCATCGCCCGACCAGATGTGCCCCCCGCGCACCGCGTAGAAGCGCGGCGTGTCGACGCGTAGGTCGCGCCCATCGGCCTGAGTGACCTTGACCTCGTCGTCGAAGGTGCTGCGCATGCCGAAAGCCCCGAAGCGCTCGCCGGGTTTCGCGGCAGCCGTCAGATCTCGACCACAGGGCGAGGGTCGAGGGTCGTTTGCCAGGGCGAGGATCGTGGCGGCCAGATCGACGGTGCCGGCTGTGTCCGTGGCGCGTCCCGCACTTACTCGGGGCGAGACGAGAAAGGTGGGGACGTGAAGTTGCTCTTCGATCAGATGGTGGCCATGTCCGAAAGGACCGCCACGCTCGCCGAAGCTCTCGCCGTGATCCGACGTGAAAATGACGTGCGTCTCGAACTTCTCTTCGTCTTCGATCAGACGCAGAAAGAGCCGCCCCAGCTGGCCGTCGAGGCGACGCACGTCTTTTTCGTACAGCGCACGCGCGCGCTTGATCGTGGGTCCCAGTAGCGGCGACTTATTCCGCGCGAGGATTCGCAAGCGGAAGTAGACCGACGGGATCTCCTCGAAGTCTCCGTAGGGATCGTGGGGATCGAAGTAGTGCACCCACAGAAACTGGCTCGCGTCATCCGCCTCGCCCAGCTTGTCGAGCGTTGCGAGTGCTTTGTCGGTGATATCGGAGGAGACCGAATAGAAGTATTCGCCCGTCGTCTCGACGCCCAGCCACTCGTCCTTGATCTTCTTGCGCTCGAATGTGAAGTCGTCGTCGTAGGCATCGAAGCCTTGAGCCAACCCGAACTTCGAGTGGACGGGAAACGACGAAACGACCGCACCTGTGGCAAAACCCCGCGCCTTCAATTTTTCGACGATCGTCTCGTGTTCGGGGCTGAGAACGCAACCGTTGCGAACGACGCCGTGTTGCCACGGGTGCAAGCCCGTAAACAGCGAGGCGTGCGTCGGTTGCGTGCTGGCGGCGGTGGCGTAGAAGTGATCGAAGACGAGTCCGCGTCGGGCGAAACGAAGCGTCTGGGGCATCAACGGCTCGTCGCGCTCGCTGGACGCGAAGCAGTCGTGGCGCAGGGTGTCGACGGTGATGACGACGATCCGCTGCGGCTTCTTTTCAGCGTCACCGGCGCAGGCACAGACGGCGGCGAGGATGGCGCAGGTGGCGAGGAGCTTGGGAGCCAAGACGCTCGATTCTATTCCTGAGGCCGTCGATCCCCTCGCAGAAAGCATTCACTACGCCGAGCGGTACGCGGCCGTTGCGGCGGTTCCGGCGATGCCGTGGTTGCCCGTGGGCTGCAAGCGGACGGGGACGGGCGACCCGGAGCCTCAGGCCCAGGGGTCGTAGTCGCCGAAGTGCCAGATGTTTCCCTCGGGGTCGAGGGCGGAGTAGTTCCGACCGCCGTAGTCCTGCTCGGTGGGCGGGTAGACGACCTTGGCGCCGGCAGAGACGGCGCGGTCGTGGTGAACGTCCACGTCCGAGACGATGATGTACGTGCTCATGGTGCATCCACCGCCGGTGTCCCTGGGGGTTGTCGAGTAGGGGGCGAAAGGGTCGTCCTCGGTGCGAACGCTGCCCAGCATGATCATGTCGTCGCCGCGCTTGAGTTGCGCATGGAGGATGCTGGCATCCTCGGCTTCGTGGACCACGTGGCGCTCGAAGCCGAAGGCCTCGCAGAGGAAGGCGATGGCGGCCTTGCAATCGTGGTACTTCAGTCCGGCGATGATGTGCGAGCCCACAGCCGGTCACTCTACAGCCGGATCTCCCAGCAGTCCATTTAGCCGAAGGTGCAGTAAACCCCGTCGGTCGGATCGCCTCGGTCGGTTTCGGTTCCCGAGCGCCGGATACGAGGATCGAGCCACGTCGCGTCGACATGCCGACGAGCTACGCATGCCGACGCCTCTCGGGTCTAGCGGATGGGGAGTCGGACGCGGCGGATGGGGTAGACCCCGATGTCGGTGTCGCCCGAGGCCGTGGCGACGCTCGCGCGGAACGACTTCGCCCTTGGGCTTTTCGGATCGACGGCCAGGGCGGAGTTAGCCTCCAGCAGGGCGCGCTGGTAGTTCGTCTGGGTCATGTAGATGCTGCCCAGATTCAAGTAGACCTCGATCAGGTCTTCCTTGGTCTCCGCGAGCATGCCCTCGACGTGCTGAGTGAGCTGCGGGCTGCCTTTGTACTGCTTCGCGACTCCCTCGAGCTCCTTCAGGGCGTGTTTGTAGGACTTGATGGACTTCCCGAATCCGCGTTGGGCCCCGGACATCGACTTGTCTTGCAGAGCCTCCGTGTTCTCTTTCCCTGCCCGCCCGATCAGTTCCTCGATGTGCTTGATCTCTTGTCCGCCCTCCTTCGCGTCATATGCGGCCTCTCGTGTCTTGCGCGCGGAGACGTTGCGGTCGTGGATCGTACCCATCGTTTCGCGCGCCTTGGCACCTGAGGGTGTGTTTCCGAAGACGCGGATGATCTCGGCGGTTTTCCTGTAGGCCTTAGAGAATTGCTTCTTCTCGAGCAGGGCCTGTGCCTGGGCGAGCATCTGTGATGCCGTGCCTTCCCGGCACTGCGCCAGCTTGTCGCCGAGCTTCAAGGACGCGTCCAGCCTGCGCGCCTCTTCGAACTGGTTGCGCGCCCTCGTGTACAGACCGTTCGCCATGCAGTACTCACCGAGCGACACCTTCGCTGCAGCATCGTCACCGACCGCATACTTGCGGATGATGTAGAAGGAGTGGGGGTCGATCTGGTCGACGCTGTACACCTGCGTCTCGGACGTTTCGCCGACCACGTGCTCGAACGTTACCGAAGCCCCGGTGCTCGACACGACCTCCCCGTGCATGACGTGGTGGTGGTCTTTCAGGACCAGTTCGTGTTGGGCGGTGCCTACGGCGGCAAGGAGCGGCAGGAGGCCGAAGCAGGCGATCAGAGTCTTGGCCGGAGTCATAGCGGGTTCCTCTTCTGTTTGGCTAGGGAGCACTCTCCCCAATGATAACACCTGGTACTTGACTAGCCCAAGGTGCTGATGGGCCGCTTTGTCAAGGACACCCTCGCTCCCCGGACGGACTCGTCTCAGTGCAAGTGCGTAGGGGTCGGTGCGAAACTCCTCGATGAGCTCCAAGTCTGTGATTTTTCGGGCTCCATCTACGGGCTCGATCGTCATCTCGGTTTGGCCGGAATTCTTGCGGGTGTGGACGTTTTTCAGGCGCTTGCCGAGCCACTCGGCGGTCCAGCCGGCCCGCTGAAATATGGCCGGTGGGTGGGTCTTCAGGGGCTCGACCTCGCAGCCGATTCGGACCGAAGGACGCACCCGCGCTGTGGAATAGACCGCCGCAAGCAGCCGGGAGAGAACGGCAAGACGACGGCGAGCATCTACATCCTGAAACCGTCGGGGAACGGAGCCTCGAGGCCACCGCGTCGCTTCCCATCAAACCCCACCACTCACGCCTCCACCTTAGGCACGATGTCGGTTTGCAACTCGGGGAGCACGGCACGTACGTCGGTGGTCGGCAGTCCCAGCTCCTTGCGGATGATGTTGACTCCCTGGGCGATGGCGGTCGCCTTGAAGAAGGCGATGTCGCGGTTGCAACCCTGACGGCCGAAACCGCAATCGCTCGAGATGATCAGCTGCTCCGGTGCGATGTACTCGAGGGCGTGGCGGATGCGCTCGGCGATCTGCCCGGGGCTGTCGACCTGCAGGTGGCGGTGACTGACGACCCCGATGCAGACCTTCTTGGGCAGATTGGCTTTGCCGGCGCCGAACAACTCGATCTCGCGGAAGCCGCGGTCGGTCATCTCGACGGTCCACACGTCTCCCTTGCACTCGTTCATGTACAGCTCGAACGACTCCTCGTAGCTGTCGTTGTCGATCACCCGCTGCATGTTGGGATTGCCCCAGCAGGTGTGGATCCAGAGCTCGATGTCATCGAGACCCTCCACCTCGCGGTTGAACGCCTTGAGCATGAAGCGGACCTCGTCGCTGTCCTTGCCGTAGGTGTTGGCCCAGAAGTGAAGCGTCGGCTCCTCGATCTGGATGCACCGGCAGCCCGCATCCTTGAGCGCGTGCAGTTCCTTGTTCATGGCCACCGCCATGTCCCAGATCAGCTCCTGGTTCTCCTTGTAGTGGGGGGTGTGGATGTCCAGAAACAGGCCCATCACCTGCGAGCAGCAGGTACCGAAACGCACCGGCTTGTCGGTCTTGGCCTGGGCCATCCGCCAGATCTTGTCGTAGTCGAGGGGACGGTGCTCGATCTTGCCGACCACGCGCGGCCAGCGCCATCCGGTGTAGATCTCGTTGAGCAACGTCCCGGGCGGGTAGCGCAACCAGGGAGAGCGGGTCTCCTCCGACTGCAGGTGATCGCCGGCGAAACCGGCCCAGCGTTGCAGCGGGTAGTGGTGCCAGGAGCGGCCCGCCATGTCGTTGTCACAATGCAGGTCGCCGTGAGTGAGGATGTCGAGACCGGCCCGATCTTCATCGCTGATGACGGTCGCGAGAGCATCCTGATACTTCTCGCGGAAGCTGGCGTCCATCATGCAGGTGTCCAGGGGGCGCCCCCACATGCTGTCGTCGAACCACTTCGGCCGAGGCCACGAACCGGTGACGGTACAGGGCAACAGGATGTCCTTGGTGACGGTGTACATCGAGCCTCC
The DNA here is from genome assembly GCA_002683825.1 of Planctomycetota bacterium. Taxonomy (GTDB): domain Bacteria; phylum Planctomycetota; class UBA1135; order UBA1135. Next base: position 20,245 of record NYUD01000059.1, on the reverse strand, counting down.
TCACGGTGTGATCGGATCCGGAACGCGGTGACCGTACACCGGAAACCAGCTGCCGGTCAACGAGACGAGAGGGGGCCGGCGATCCTCAACCACGCCTCGTCCGGTGTTCCTGTCGATGTGAGTGGATGCCATGTGAAACGGCCCGCGAACCAGTGATTCAGACTGGCAAGGGGCCACAGGAAGACCACGAACCTTGTGAAGGTGACCCCATCAAATGTCGCGACAAGTCCCTGGTAGACGCACCCGAGGGTGCTGGCCCCTCCGGGCAATCCCCGTGCGGCATCGGAGATGCCCCAGGCGAGGCCGGAGAGCGCAGCCGAAAGGTGGCGGCTCAACACCGACACCTCCAGGCGTTTCAGGAGTCTGCGACACTACGCCACCGAAATCGAGAACTCGCGTTCTTCGAGCCGGGGAACCAGCAGCGGCCCGAACGCAGCCCCGGGTGTTACCACACCACAGATATCGGGAAGTGATGCGCGGTCTTCGATCAGGCAAGAACCACACGCGACGAGCATCCGAGCGGTCGCGGTATAGCCGGGGTCGAATCCGGCGGAGATCGTCGCGCAGGTCCCGGAAGCGGGGTCGAGCGCGCGCTGGCGGAAGTGGCCGCGCGCGCGAGCCGCGGCGCTCGGCCCTGAACCCGGTGCCGGCAGGATCGTCCTGCGCAAGAGCCAGCGCGTGGGCGGGAATATCAGGCCGGCGAAGAGCCCGGAGGTCAGGGAGAGAACACCGAGGGCGCGGATCCAGCCGGAGACGCCGCGCCCGCACCACGTCGACTCGCGGTAGGCGAAGGCGGGCCCCCACGGGAGGCCGAGCAGACTGTTCGTCCGCTGGATCACCGAGCCGTTGATGCCGCCCATGATGAAGGGGCCGGTCCAGCCGCCGGCCACTTGGCGAAGGCTCACAGGATCCGACCGCGGCACCCGCTGGGAGGGGTCGCGATCCGGACACAGAACAAGCGGGTCGCGCAAGCGCCTACGCAACTGCGCGTCGCGCCCGGCCTCGCGCATCATCGAGATCATCGTTTCGATCGTGCCGCCGCTGAACGAGCCGTGGATCGGGCCGACGAGTCCTTCGACCGAGGTGGCGTAGGCGCCGGTCCGAGCGAAGACGGCATCCTGCAACAAGCGGCACAAGAGGTCGGAGGGCACCGAATCGTAGCCGCACATCGAGACGATGCGTAACGAGGCTTCGCGCGCCGAGGCATCGTGTGCGTCGATCATCGAGCGCACCCACGGGCCTTCGCCCGTGACGTCGCAGTAGTCGGTGCCGGAAGAGACGCACGCTGCAACGAGGGAGGACCCGTGCCGCCAAAAAGGTCCTACCGTCGACAGTACGACGCGGGTCGACGCGGCCAGCGCGGCCAGTGATTCGGGATCGGACGAGTTCGCGATGGCGAGCGGCAACTCGACCCCGAGTGCCGATGACACCGAAGCGAGTTTCGATTCAGATCGCCCCCCCAGTGCCCAGCGGACGCCGCCGGAATCGCCGGGTCCGAAGCGGGCGAGGAGCTCCGCCGCCACCAGTCGCCCGGTGTATCCGCTCGCCCCCCAGGCGACGATGTCGTATCGGCGGGTATGCGCCATGGCCCGGAAAGGATACGAACAAGGCCTTGGCGCAGGAATCACCGTCCCGAAGAGGTCCGGGGCGGCGCACCATCTACCCGTTCAATGATGGAAACCGGCCGCTTCTTCGGCCGTCAGCGCACTCTGAACGGGATGTTTCTGAAAGTAGTCGATCGCCTTCTTCATGTCTTCCACGAGCAGTGAGCCCAGGTCCCGGCTCACTCCATGTCGCACCAGGATCCGCTGAATGGAAAGGTCTTGCCGGTCGGCCGGCAAGGAGTAGGCGGGCACCTGCCAACCGCGCGTCCGCAAGCGATCGGCAAGGTCGTAAAGGCTGAAACCAGGCTGTACGCCCTCTTTCATCTTCCAGCACAACGCGGGGATGCCGGCTTTCATGTCGCCGTCGAAAATGGTCGTGAAGGGCCCCAGCTTCTCGATTTCACCGGCGAGGTATCTTGCCGTGTCGTAACAGGCGGTGTGGATCTTGCGGTAGCCCTCCTTTCCGAGCCGGAGAAAGTTGTAGTACTGGCAGACGATCTGGCCGCCAGGCCGCGAGAAGTTCAGGGCGATGTCGCGCATGTTGCCCCCCAGGTAGTTGACCCAGAAAACGAGATCGTCGGGCAGATCTATCGTTTCCCGCCAGATGATCCAGCCGACTCCCAAGGGCGACAAGCCGAACTTGTGACCTGATGTGTTGATCGATTTGACGCGCGGAATCCGGAAGTCCCAAACCAGTTCCGGAGCGCAAAACGGGGCGAGAAAACCTCCGCTGGCGCCGTCGACGTGGACCGGAATGTCGAGCCCCCTGTCTTTTTCCAGCTGGTCCAGTGCGTCCGCTACTGCCTCGACCGGTTCGTATTGGCATGTGAAGGTGACCCCCAGGGTCGGCACGACCCCGATGGTGTTTTCGTCGCAGCGCCGTACGACTTCCTCGGGCGTCATTAGCAAGCGACCGTGCTCCATCGGGATCTCGCGCAACTCGATGTCCCAATAGCGGGCAAACTTGTGCCAACAAATCTGTACAGGGCCGGTGATCAGGTTCGGCTTGTCGATCGGTTCGCCCGCGGCTTTGCGCTTTGCCTCCCAGTTCCGCTTCATCGCCATCCCGCCGAGCATGGCGGCTTCGCTGGAGCCCGTCGTCGAGCACCCGATCGTGTCGGCGACGGCCGGCGAGTGCCAGAGATCGGCCAGCATGCGGACACAACGGCTCTCGATTTCGGCGGTCTGAGGATATTCATCCTTGTCGACCATGTTCTTGTCCATGCACTCGTCCATGAGCTTGTGGACCTCGGGCTCCTCCCAGGTCTGGCAGAACGTGGCCAGGTTCTGCCGCGAGTTACCGTCGAGCATCAGTTCATCATGAACGACCGAATAGGCATGGCGAGGATCCTGCTCCGCCTCCGGGAACCGGTATTTCGGCATGCTCACGGAGAGATCCGCGGAAGCGTATACGTCGTCCTCAATGTGGTCTCGTACGGAGTCCTTGTTGTGCAGCTGCATCGATCTCTCCTGGACGGTGTATCTATTTCAAAAACGAAACGAGCGATTATTAAACGCAAATCGTCCGCTCTTAGAAAGTTGTCGAGCAGCTTTCCTGGCAATCCGCCCATCACTTTCCCCTTTCGGCGAAGTGCTTGGCGATAGAGAACCGGTGGTCCTCTCGCCAACGAAGAAAGGGTGTCTCGGGTAGGGGTGCTATCGAGTGCGTTGCACCGGATCGTCCGGCGATGTGGCTTCCTTGGCGCCGACGATCTTTCCATTCTCCAGGAGCATCTCGGCGGGCGTTTGAATGACGTACTGAATCGACTCGGGCAATGCGACGCTCTGCACGAATCCGCCCGTCGGAAGGAGGTGAACTACGCGGTTGCCTTCGGTGTCGTGGGGCTCCCGCAACTGAATCAGGGTGACGATCCGCTCGCCGACCTCCTGCACCGCAAGCTGGGCCAGGTGTTCGGCGCAGTGGTCGCAGGTCTGGCGCCAGAAGACCCAGAGTCCTTCCGGCAGAAGCGAATCCACGTCGATGTGGTCGCTCAGGGGAGCCTCGGCCAGGGGGGTGTCGAAGATCTCCCGACCGATCCAGTCCTCGATATCCAGGAGGATCCACGCATTCGAAGCGCCCAGGGTTTCACCGTCCGAGGTGATCTCGCCTGTGGTGATCTGGCGGTCCAGGAACCACGGCATCGCCAGACCGATCGCGATCGTGAGAACCGGAACGGAGACGGGGAGTCCCCGGGGCATTCCTCGCCAGGGCCGCGAGATCACCAGCCCGCACAGGAGCACGCTGTCGATCGTCAGCATCAACCACGGCGGCATCGTGATCTTCGACCCGAAGCAGCCGCAGTTCGCATCTCCGGCCGCTAGCTGTGTGATCAGGACCCCGTCGAAGGTCAAGAGGACACCGCACAGAAGAAACCAGGCCCAGCTGGGTTTGACCAGAGCGCAGAAGCCGAGGGACAGTTCGATCGAGATGGCCAGGTTGTAGGTCAACCCTGCCTCGAGCGGCAGGTCGCGCACGACCGGCGGCAAATCGTTCGGCGTTCCCACGAACAGCTTGAAGAAGGCGCCGGTCAGGAGCCAGAGGGCGACCAGCCGGACCATCCATGGGGCAAAGCGGTTCGTTGATTCACTGTCCATGGGGAGAATTCCGGGGAGAGACCCGGTGTGTGATGTCGCCAACCCGGTTCTTGCTTGCGGCCTCAAACCCGATGGGTCCGGGAAGGATACGGGCTACTTCGGTCGGTAGCGAGCCGGCTCGGACGAGATCGCCAAGCTCCTCTCGCGGAAGTAAAAATCGAGTACGAGGTACGCTTTCGATGCCTTCTTGACGCACTTGCGGGAGGGGAGGAACATGATCGGTTCGGGATTCCGCAAAGGAGCTGGAGAAAAGTATGAAACGAGGTTGGATGACGGCGGGCCTGGGCATTGCGGCACTGCTCACGTCCATATGGTGGCTGCAACGGCCCGTCCCCATGGCGGCGGAGGCGGACAGTGGCTTTCGCTTCGTCCTGCCTGTGACGTTGACCCACGTGGAGCGCGATACGTTGCAACCTGTCGCCGAACTGACGGGCAACGTGCGCGCCGCCCGGCGTGCGGTGCTGTCCTTCGAAACGGAGGGGTTGGTCGAGAGCTTGAAGGTGGACGAGGCCGACCGTGTCGAGAAGGGGGCGGTGCTGGCGACTCTCTCCGCCGGCGACGAGCGCCACGCACTGGCAGCCACCCAGGCTGCGCTGCGGTTGGCCGAACGCGAACTCGAACTCCTTCAGGCCGGTGAACGGGAAGAGGAAAAGCAGCGCCTCAAGGCGGTTCTTGAGGCCGCCCAGGCCGAGTCCGATCTCGCCATCCACGAGGTCGAGCGGGGCCAGAAACTCCTCGATGAGCGCATTCTTTCGGAGTCCGAGCAGGATGTCCTGCGCATGCAGCACCGCGCCGCAGACAAGCGTCGCGTCGCTGCCGAACAGACCTACGCCCGCGCGGTGGCTGGAACACGCGTGGAGAACCTGGCCATCGCACGCGCCCGCGTCGACGAGAGGCAGGCTCGAGTTGCCGCCGCGCAGCACAACCTCGAGAAGACCGAGCTCAAGGCCCCCTGGTCGGGGGCGATCGTTCTACGGCAGATTTCGGTGGGCGCCCATGTTTCCAGCGGCGAGGGAGTCTTCGAGCTGGTGGATCTGGAGAACCTCGAGGTGCACCTGGAGATTCCCGGCCGCTTCGCCCCGCGACTGTCCCGCGGAGGCCGTGTGCGACTCTCCATTCCCGGCGACGAGGACAACGCGTTCGAGACGGAACTCGATGCCACGATTCAAGCGGCCGACGAGCTGGCCCGCAGCTTCCGCGCGATCGCGCGTCTCAGCGCGAAGGAGGCGAACCAGGCCGGCTTGCGGCCCGGACTCTTCTGCAATGCGCTGCTCTTCTTCGAGCCGCTAGTTGACGTCTTGTGCGTTCCGAGTGACGCCATCATGGCCTCGGAGCGCGGGATGCACCTCGTGCGAGCCAGGAGCGAATCCGGCGCAGGGGGACATCCGTCCCTGACCGCGGAATTCGTGGCCGTGCGCATCGTGGCGGAAGCGCAGGATCGGTGCGCCGTCGAAGCGCTCGCTGCCCCGCTCTACGAAGGGGATGCGATTTGCCTCGTGGGGGCTGACAATGCCTTTCCCGGAGCACCGCTCTTGCCGCGCGGAGCAAAGCCGCAAGGCCCCCCCGGAGAAGAAGGAGCCACGCACGGCCGAAAGGCGAGCGAGTGAACCCCATTCAGGCCGTCGTTTCGCGCCCCTACACGGTCGCCGTTGGTGTCATTCTCGTCGTGCTTTTCAGCGTGATCGCCTTCGACCGCATTCCGGTCCAGCTCAAGCCGATCGTCGATCTGCCGCGCATCTCGGTCAACACGACCTACCGCGGTGCGAGTGCACAGGAGGTCGAGGAGCAGGTCACACGCGAGCTGGAGGAGGTCCTCCAGAACGTCGAGGGCCTCTCCGAGATGACCAGCACCTCCGCCCAGGGCGGGAGTTCGATCCTGCTCGAATTCGACTACGGCTTCGATACGCGCGCCGGGATCGTCGACGTCATCAACAAGCTGAATCAGGTTCCGAGCCTGCCCGAGGAAGCGGATGAGCCCATCGTCGCGATCTCAAGTGCGCGCGACAACGAGGTCATCAACTGGGTCATGGTGCGATCGCGCTACGAGGTCAACCGGCTGCGGCGCCTGATCGAAGATGAGGTCGAATCCAGGATTGAACGCGTGCCCGGGGTCTCCTCGCTGTTCGTGGTGGGAGGATCTCCGCGGGAAGTGAAGATTCAGATCGATCCCGAGCTCCTGATCGCGCGCGGGGTCACCTTCGACGAGGTTTTCGATTCGATCCGAGGCGCCAATCTCAACGTGCGCGGGGGGACGGTAGAAACCTCAGGGCGCCAGCCGATCGTTCGAACCGTCGGTCGTGCCATCGAGGCCGCCGACCTCGGCGACATCATCGTCAAGGAGCTGGCAGCGGGCTCGGTCCGCCTGTCGGATGTCGCCACGATCTTCGATGGCTATCGGGAGAAGTCGGGATTCGTGCACATGAACGGCATCGAGGCGGTCGGCATGGGGGTGCGCCGCCAGGCCGGTGCCAACGTTGTCGATCTGATCGCCGACATCGATGAGGTCATCGAAGAGATCAACCGCGACTTCGAAGTTCGCAACCTGGACGTCGAATTGTATGCGGTCTACAAGGAGACGACCTACATCGAGCAGGCGATGGGCTTTGTGCGTCAGAACCTTCTCTTCGGCGCCGTTCTGGCCACGCTGGTGTTGCTTTTCTTTCTACGCAGTTTCAGGTCGGTCATCATCGCCGCGGTCACGATTCCGATCTCGTTGGTTTCGGTCTTTCTCGTGCTTTCGGCCGCCGACCGCACGTTGAACGTCATCAGCCTGGCCGGATTGGCCTTTGCCAGCGGCATGGTGGTCGACAACGCTGTCGTTGTCCTGGAGAACATCTTCCGCCACCTCGAACAAGGCAAGGGCAGGATCCGGGCGGCCGTCGACGGCGGGCGCGAGGTGTGGGGAGGCGTCTTGGCATCGACCCTGACGACCGTCGCGGTCTTCGTTCCGATCCTCTTGGAAGCGGACGAAGCCAGCCAGCTGTTCACCGACATCGCCATCGCGATCTCCGCTGCGGTAGCCTTTTCGCTCGTCGCCGCGCTGACCGTGGTGCCGGTGCTTTCGACCTTGCTCTTCAGGGGAGGGGGGAATTTCGTCCCCCGTCGCAAGGGTCTTGTGGAGCGGGCCTACGGGCGTTTCTGTACCGGCCTCGAGGCCCGCCGTCCCGGTTCCGCGCCGGCCAAGATCGGTTTCTGTGCCCTCGTCGCGGCGCTGTCCTGCGCGAGTTTCAAGCTCGCCCCCGCGGCCGAATACCTGCCGACGGGCAACCGAAACCTGGTCATGTTCTTCAGTGATCCGATTCCCGGGACCCGTCCCGAGGCGATCGCCGAGAACCTCCGTCCACTCGAGGAATGGATCCTCTCGCAGCCCGAAACCGAGCGCGCGTTCACCGTATCCGGCGGCTTCAACGGCGGGGGAGTGATCCTCAAGGGCGAATACGGCGATGGCGACACGCTGGCGGAGTTTCACCAGCGTATGTTCGGACCCGCCATGACGACCGCGGGTTTTCGCTCCATCGTGCCCGTCCGATCGTCGCTGTTCGAGAATCCCGGCAAGCAGTTCGAAGTCGAGCTGTCCGGACCTGACCTGGCTCTCTTGGAAGAAACCGCGCGGGACCTCGAGGGGCGTTTGCGGGCGACGCCCGGCGTCACGAGCGTTCGCAGTTCGTTGGTCAGCGGTCAGCCCGAGCTGCGCATCACCGTCGACGAGGTGCGTGCCAAGGACCTCGATCTGGACGTGGCCGAGGTCGGACGGATCGTCGAAGCGCTCGTCGCCGGACGCCGTATCACCGAGATGGTCGACGGGGGGCGCGAGGTCGATTTGAACGTCGTTGCGCCGCAGTCGCGGGTCCAGTCCCGGGAGGACCTCGCCGGGCTTCGTTTCCTGACGCGAGCGAACAAGGTCGTGTCCCTGGGCGATGTGGCCGGCGTTCGACGCACGGTGGGACCGCAGTCGATCCGCCGCCTCGAGCGCCAACGCAACGCGCTCTTTACCGTGAACATCGCGCAGGACGCGCCCCTCGAGGAAGTCGTCGATCGGGTCGAGAACGACATTTTTCCAGGCCTTCTGGCCGAATTGGGCCCAGCCTACAGCCTGCGCGTCGGCGGTTCGGCGGATGCGTTGCGAACCACCCTGGGGGCCCTGTCATCGGGCTTCGGACTGTCGATCCTGATCATCTATCTCCTGCTCGTGGCGCTCTTTCGCAGCTGGCTTTCACCCTTCGTGATCCTCGCCACCGTTCCGCTGGCTCTCTCCGGCGGACTGGTGGGGATCCGCGTCGCAGCGGAACTTTCGCCGGGCGATGCGGCCTTCGACGTCATCTCGATGCTGGGCTTCGTAATCCTGGCCGGACTCGTGGTCAACAATGCGATTCTCATCGTTCACCAGAGGAACAATTTCGAGGCGCAGGGTGTTTCGCGTCGCAAGGCCTTGGCGGATGCTGCACGCACCCGACTGAGGCCCATCCTGATGAGCGTCACGACGACGGTGGTGGGGATGTTGCCCCTGGCTGTCGGTGGCGGGGCGGGGGCCGAGCTCTATCAGGGCCTGGGAGCGGTGATCGTCGGGGGACTCTTCTTTTCCACCGTGTTCACGCTGATCCTCGTGCCGGTCCTGCTCTCCCTGGGTGAGGACGTGCGGGAGACGTTCGCCCGGACGCGCGGGCGCGTCGATCCGCTGCCTGCACCCGCTTCCTGAAACACCTGGCAATTGTCGAGGCGGCACGACACCTTACCGCCGTGGATTGGCTGACCGAACCGCAGGCGTGGATTGCCCTCGCAAGCCTGACGGCGCTCGAGATCGTTCTGGGCGTCGACAACATCGTCTTCATTTCGATTCTCACGTCCAGGCTGCCGGCCGGTCAACAGGGCAGGGCGCGCACCCTGGGACTGCTCCTGGCGCTCTTCGGGAGGGTCGCACTCTTGCTTTCGCTGACCTGGATCATGCGTCTGGAAGCGACCTTGTTCACGGCGTTCTCCCAGGACATCTCCGGACGCGATCTGATTCTTTTTTCCGGGGGGCTCTTTCTCCTCGGAAAGGCGACCCACGAGATCCATGCCGAGATGGAGGGCCATCACGAACGAGGAAACGATGCCAAGGCGAGCTCGTTTCGTTCGGTCCTCGTACAGATCCTGCTCCTCGATATCGTGTTCTCCCTCGACTCGGTCATCACCGCCGTCGGCATGGTCGACCGGGTTGAGCTCATGATCACGGCGATCGTCATCGCCCTGGGTTTCATGATCTTCAGCGCGGGTGCCGTCTCCGGATTCATCGAGCGCCACCCGACGGTCAAGATGCTGGCGCTATCGTTCCTTTTGTTGGTGGGCGTCGCGCTCCTGGCGGAGGGCTTCGAACTTCACCTGCCGCGCGCCTACATCTATTTTGCGATGGGGTTTTCGGTTCTGGTGGAGCTGCTCAATCTGCGCGCGAGTCGCAGGCGCAAGGAAAAAAACTCTCCGGTCCGTTAGGATTCCGCCTCCGCAACCGCTCGTGGATGGAGGAATCCCGTTTGCTACTCAGGCTGCTAGCCCCGTCTCTCGCCTCGATGGCGGCTTCCTGTTCGCTTCTGCCTGCCCCCGTCGATGGAGAACAGGAGATCACGACGCCCGCCGCGCACCTCGGGCGTGCCCTGGGGGCGGACTTCGAACTCGCGGATTGGAGCGAGGTCTCGAGCTACTTCGAACGGCTCGGCCGTCAGAGCTCGCGCGTCAGCGTCCAAAAAGTTGGAGAGACGACCGAGGGGCGTGACTTTCTCCTCGCCGCGATCTCCAGCCGGGAGAATCTGGCCGCGATCGGTCGATTGCAGGAAGCCGCGCACCGGATCGCCGATCCGCGCGGGCTCGATGAGGAGGACAAGGAGGCCCTTCTCGCGCGGGCCAAGCCCTTCGTCTTCATCTCGATCGGCATGCACTCGACCGAGACCGCGGCGCCGCAGTTCGGGATGGAGTTCGCGCACCTGTTGGCGACCAGCGACGATGAGCCCTTCAAGAGCGCGCGTGAGGAAATGGTGTGTCTCATCGCTCCGTGCCTCAACCCCGATGGACTCGACCACGTCGTGTCGTGGTATCGCGAGACCGTCGGCACACCCTACGAGGGCAGCGGCCTCTTGAGGCTTTATCAGTACTACGCGGGCCATGACAACAACCGAGATTGGTTCATGTTGTCGCAGAACGAGACGCGGATCGTGACGCGCCTGCTCTATTCCGAATGGTGCCCGCAGGTCTACTGGGACGTGCATCAACAGGGCCGTTCGCGCGAGCGCTTCTTCGTGCCCCCGTTCCGCGATCCCCTGAACCCCAATCTCGATCCCGCGATCATCGCCGGGATCGGCCAGATCGGCACCCGGGCGCTCTTCGACATGACGCGCGAGGGGCTGACCGGCGTCTCGACCGGTGTCACCTACGACATGTGGTGGAACGGTGGCAATCGCAACGTGCCGGTGCGTCACAACATCGTCGGGCTTCTGACGGAAGCGGCCTCGGTGAATATCGCCTCGCCGGTGTTCCTTCCGAAGTCCCAGCTCTCGGCTCCGCGCGGCATCGAAGGCTACGCGCCGTCCAATCGCTTTCCCGACCCCTGGCCCGGGGGGTGGTGGCGGATCCGCGACATCATCGACTACGAGCACGCCTTCGCCCGTTCACTCCTGGGCAGCATCGCGCGCGAGCCGCAGCTGTGGTTGCAGAATTCCCTCGCCGCCGCCCAACGAGCCATCGATGTCGGCAGCCGGCTGACGAGCGGCGGTGCGCCGCGGGGCTGGATCCTGCCCGCAGACAACCGCGACCTCGGCGCCGTGCGCCGGCTGGTCGACACGCTGCTGCTTTCGGGCGTCGAGCTGGGCGTCGCGCGCGAGGAGTTTCGCGCCGACGGGCGCAGCTGGCCCGGCGGATCGATCGTGATTCGCCGCAACCAGCCCTACGGCCAACACGTCAAGGACCTCTTCGAGGTCCAGCGCTATCCCGACGGCGATCCGCCCTACGACGTGGCCGGCTGGACGCTACCGCTCTTGATGGGCGTGCACCGGGTGGAAGTCATGGGCGAGCTCGAGGTGTCCACCGATCCCGTCGAAACGCCGACGGCTGCGCTGGCGGGCTTTGGCAAGGACCGCGTGTCGGATGAGCTCGACGGTCGCGACTCCGACTCGTGGCGCAAAGCCTTCGAATGGCTCGCGCAGGAGCGTGGCGTGGGCCTTTCCAGCGAGGGGATGCTCAGCCCCGTGGAGGAGGGCGCAGAGCCGCAAGGTCTGCACTACAAGGAGCTCCCCCGCATCGGGGTCTATTCCCCCTGGAGCGGGAGCATGGACGAGGGCTGGGCGCGCTACGTGCTCGACACGTTTGACGTTCCCTACCTGTCCGTGCGCAACGAGATGATCCGGGCGGGGTCGCTGAACGACTTTCTCGACGTACTGATCATCGCGAGCATTTCGGGCCGTTCCCTCGATTCCGGGCGTTCTCTGGGTAGCGTTCCGCCGGAGTTCACTCGCGGCCTGGAGCCCGAGGGTACGGCTGCCCTCGACGATTTCGTGCGCGGCGGCGGGACGCTCGTTTGCCTGGGCAGAAGCGCCTCCTGGGCGATCGAACTCTTCGATTTCCCCCTGAGGGACGTCACCCGCGGCGAGGACGCGGGGGATTTCTCCTGCCCCGGCAGTGTTCTGCGGGCGGTGCCGAACGCGGAGAATAACCCCCACCTGCAGGGGCTCCCCCGCTCCATGGCGGTCTTCTTCGCAGGTTCGGCAGCGTGGGAATTCGAGGATTCGGCGAAGCAGGACGCCGACGCCTCCGAGGTGTGGTTGCGCTATGGCCAGAGTCGCGTGCTGCTCTCCGGTTGGATTCGAAATCCCGAGGCCATCGTTGGCAAAGCGGCCTGGATTCGGATGGACCATGGAAGGGGACAGGTCCACCTGTTCGGCTTCCGCCCTCAGTACCGCGGCTGGTCCCACGGCACCTTCCAGCTTCTTTTTCGCGCGGTGTTGTCCGCGGCTGTGGACAGCTAGGCCCGGGGTGGGGCACTGCGCCCGTGCGCAGCATGCTTGCGTACACGGGTTGGAAGCCACCCGTGCAAGCCCCCCTCCTCAGTACTCCATCCGATCCGCCTTCGCCCTCCACGCCCGTAGCACCTTCAGTGCCTCTGCGTGCCCCTCCTGCTCGAACTTCAGGCGCCTCTCCTCGAGGGGAAGCTGGATCTCGTCGTAGATCAGCTCGTCGTCGAAGCCCACTTCCGATGCGTCGGAGCGGAGCGCACCGTAGGTGACCGACTCCAGGCGTGCCCAGTAGATCGCCCCCAGGCACATCGGACACGGTTCACAACTCGTGTAGATACGGCAGCCGCTGAGATCGTGGGTGCCGAGCTTTCGTGCCGCATTCCTGATGGCCAGCACCTCGGCGTGGGCGGTCGGGTCGCGCGCTTCGACCACCTGGTTGCAGCCGCCGGCCACGATCTCGTCTCCCCGAACGATGACCGCACCGAAGGGACCTCCGCCCGCTTCCACGGAGTCTTGCGCCAGCCGCAAGGCCTCTCTCATCGACTCCGTCAGGACCATGGTTGGGGGAAGTTCAGCCGGAAGAGCGCGTCCAGGCAAGTGCGACGAGTCGGTTGCCCCTACGGAGGTTCCCGCGCAACCGCCGGCTTCTTCCCTGGAACGGGGGTTGAAAAGCCCCTTTTCACGTACTTAGAGGAGGGGAGAGGAACCAGCGGAAAAAAAGCGAACGCTGGCTTCGCCCCGGGTTTCCTCCCCCGATACCCCCTCAATTGGCTGGAAACCCCCTGACGAGAGGAAGGGCGAGTCGGCGTTCGGAAACGTGCTTCGTGATGGCCTCCTAGGGATGGAGACCGCTGGATCCTGGGGCTGGAGAGTCCTTCCTCCTCCAGCCCCGTTTTTTTTTTTTAGTCCGGAGGGGCCAAAACCCTCGCGAAACGCCACCGTTACGGTGTGACCGGGCGCCCGCCCGGGTTTCTGCGATGAGTTCGCTCCACATCCCCCGCTCGAAAACGGACGACTACTGCGAAGAGGTCGTGGGCGCGCGTCGCGAGCTGTGCGAGCGTATCGCCGGTCGAGCCCTCTCCCATCTCGAAGGCTTACCGGTTCCGATCGAAACGGCGCGCGGCAACATCGAGAACATCGTCGGCTTCGCACAGGTGCCTGTAGGGTTGGCGGGGCCGGTCCTTGTCGACACGTCGGATGGTGAGCGTGAGGTGGTCGTTCCCATGGCGACGACCGAGGGCGCAATGGTCGCCTCCTACTCCCGTGGAATGAAGGCGATGAACGCCGGTGGGGGGGCGCGCTCGCGTGTCCTCAGCGAACGCCTCTCCCAGCACCCGGTGCTCGTGTATCGGGACGCGTCGCAAGCACACGCCGCTGCGGGTAAGGCGCGCGAGCTCGAAGCGCGGATGCGCGAGCTCACCCTTTCGATCACGGGCCACGGTAGGCTCGTAGAAGTGATGCCCGAGCCGCTCGGGCGTCGCTTGATTCTGTGTTTGAGCTTCGAGACGGCCGATGCGATCGGTATCAACATGGCGTCCCACGCGGCCGAGCTGTGCTCCGCGCTGCTGGCCGAGGAGACCGGCGCTCGCGAGCGCTACGTCCACGGCGAAGATGTGGAGAAACGGGCCAACTCGTTGAGCTTCATCCGCGGCCGCGGTCGGACGGTGGTTTGTGACGTCACCATTCCAGCTGCCCCGTTGCGCGAAGTGCTGCGGGTTACACCTGCGGATTTCGTGCGCATCCACCGCACCTATCAGCTTGGATTCGCGCGTCTTTCCACGGAAAACCAGTTGATCCAATCGGCCAACGGTCTGGCGGCCGTGATGGTCGCCTGCGGACAGGACGTCGCGTACCTGACGGAGTCCGCCACGGGCTTTCTGGACTTCGATGAGACGGACTCCGGAGATCTCTACGCCAGTGCCTACCTGCCCTCCCTGCTCGTCGGCACCGTCGGCGGCGGGTCGGGGCAGGGCACGGCCGCGGAATGTCTGGACTTGCTCGGGGTTCGCGGCAACGGTGGAGCCAACGTGTTCGCCGAGATCCTGGGGGCGGTGGTGCTCGCCGGCGATCTGTCGCTCCTGGCCTCCTTCTGCACCCACGAATTTGTGGCGGCCCACGAACGCCTGGGACGCAACCGACCGAGCTCTGAACGAAATCACCCGAGTTGAATCGAAGCCGAAGACGGGGTTCGAGCCCTGGGCCAAGGCCGGCTTCGGGGTGTGTGGTCTGGCTGCGGCTCTGACCGGCTACCTGGCCATGCGACCGGGCGGAGAAGGGCCCATACGGGTCTACGGCCTCTGGTTCGTCCCGGGTCTTCTCGCCGCCGGGCTCTTCTTGTTCTCTCTCGTCTGGTGCCTCCTGCACCGCCCCCTGCTCCAGCGCGGACGCCTGAAGGGTTGGATCGCCCTGGCCGTGTGTCTGTGGTGGTCGGTCTTTCCCTTTCCCTACCCCTCCTCGCACGAAGGGCACGCGAGTTTAGTGGCCTTCGAACTGCCCTTTGCCGGAGAGTGGGAGGTCATCTTCGCCGGGCATCGTTATCGCCAGAACCCCCTTGTTCTGCGCGCCGAGACTCGCTTTGGAGTTGGACTCCGGCGAGCGGGAGAGGCCGAGATCCTCGCGCCCGTCGACGCGGTTCTTCTGGCCGTCGAGCCCGTCCCCGGAGACGGTTCGCGCGTCACCCTGGTGCTCGAGGTCGCAAAACTCGAGATTCTCGAGCTGCGCGGCGTTCTTCGGGAGAGCACCCGGGTCTCTCCGGGGGACTCGTTCTCCCAGGGAGCCTCTCTCGGGCGCACCGATCGCCTGGACGTCTATCTGCACGACCCCTTCGGCGAGGGCAAGCCGATGCGCTTTCATGGTTTCATTGCCCAGGGGAGAAGGGTGGAGAAAGCAGAGCTGCGTGTCGGACAGACGGTTTCTCGCGACCAGGAGATTCCCTGACGAGCCGCCATTGACACTTTTTGAGTTGTGATTAGGCTGGTTCGCTCAAATTGCGGCGGGATCCGTCCGAAGAGTTGCCTTCGAGTTTCTTCGGCCCCCCCGCCCGCCTGGTCGGAGGTGCTCCCCAGCCTTCGCCCACCTCCCCTGAGGGCCTCGAGCCCAGGACCTAGATCGAATCATGGCACCTGCCATCCAGGACAAGCTCCGCTCCAAGTCTGACCCTTCGACCGCCGCTCTGGGTCGTCGTCGCAACATCGGCATCATGGCCCACATCGATGCCGGCAAGACCACGGTCACCGAGCGGATTCTGTTCCTCTCCAGCAAGATCCACCGCACCGGAGAGGTCCACGACGGGAAGGCCACCATGGACTTTCTCGAGGAGGAGCGCGAGCGCGGGATCACCATCCAATCGGCTGCCACCAGCGTCGAGTGGCGGGACCACGAGGTCAACATCATCGACACGCCCGGGCACGTCGACTTCACGGCGGAAGTCGAGCGGTCGCTACGCGTCCTCGACGGAGCTGTCGCGGTCTTTGACGCCGTATCCGGCGTGGAAGCCCAGTCCGAGACGGTCTGGCGTCAGGCGGATCGGTACGGAGTTCCCCGCATTTGCTTGATCAACAAGATGGACCGCGTCGGTGCGGACTTCTACAAGTCGGTCCAGACCATCGTCGATCGCCTTGGAGCGCGGCCCATCGTCCTGCAGATGCCCATTGGCGCGGAGAAAGAATTCAACGGCATCGTCGACCTCGTGGAGATGAAGGCGTACCGGTTCGACGACGAGAGTT
This sequence comes from Planctomycetota bacterium, assembly GCA_002683825.1. Classification (GTDB taxonomy): domain Bacteria; phylum Planctomycetota; class UBA1135; order UBA1135. Next base: position 4,345 of record NYUD01000059.1, on the reverse strand, counting down.
CGGGCAAGGCCTGTCAAGAGGTTCCGATTCCCGAAGCGCTGCGCGAAGATGTCGAGGTGCGTCGCCACGATCTGTGCGAGGCGGCTGCGGAGTTCGATGAAGAACTCCTCGATCTCTTCGTCGAGGACCGAGAGATTTCCACCGAACTTCTCAAGCGCGCAGTGCGCGCGGGCACCCTCTCGATGGAGGTTACGCCGGTTCTTTGCGGTTCTGCTCTGAAGGACAAGGGGGTGTCCTTCCTCATGGACGCTGTTCTGGATTTCCTGCCGAGCCCGGTCGATATCCCCCCCGTCAAAGGCAAGCACCCCGATTCGGGCAAGGAGGAAACCCGCAGCGCCGACAACGGCGTTCCGCTTTGCCTCATGGCCTTCAAGACCATCGCCGAGTCCACCGGAGACCTCACCTTTGTCCGCGTCTATTCGGGCGTTCTGGAAAAGGGAATGAAGCTCCTCAACCCGCGCACGGGCAAACAAGAGCGCATCGGCCGCCTGGTTCAGGTGCACGCCGACAAACGCCATCAAGTCGAGAGCATCCCGGCCGGGGGCATCGCTGCGGTACTGGGTCTCAAGCGCACCGTCACCGGTGACACTCTCTGCCACGATGAACACCCGATCCAGCTCAGCGACATCAAGTTCCCCGAGTCCGTGATCTCGATATCGATCGAGCCCAAGAAGACGCAGGACCGGGACAAGCTCTCCGACGTCATCGGGCGCATGATGCGCGAGGATCCGACCTTCCGCGCCCGTTCCGACGATGAGACGGGCGAACTCATCGTCTCCGGCATGGGAGAGCTGCACCTCGAGGTGGTCGTCAACCGCATCAGAGGCGAGTTCAAGTGCGAGGTCCGTACCGGAAAACCCAAGGTAGCCTACAAGCAGACGCTGGCCGGGCCGCGCGAGATCGAGTCGCGCTACGTCCGCCAGTCCGGCGGCAGGGGGCAGTTTGCCGTCTCGAACCTGCGTTTCGAGGTCGGCGAGCCCGAGGACGGCGCGCTCGAGTTCGTCAACGCTATCAAGGGCGGCAACATCCCGCGCGAGTACATCCCGGCCGTCGAGGCGGGCATCCGCGAGGCGATCGCCGGCGGCGGCCCCTCAGGCTATCCCTTCGTCAACACTCGAGCCGTGCTCTTCGACGGCAAGGCCCACGATGTCGACTCCAGCGAACTGGCCTTCCGCGCCTCCGGTGTGCACGGTTTCCGCGAAGCGGCTGCGGGCAACACCCGCCTGCTCGAACCGATCATGAAGATCGAGGTTCGGGCTCCCGAGGAATTCCTGGGGAGTATCGTAGGGGATCTCAATTCCCGGCGCGGTGAGGTGAAGGAGATCGAATCCCTGGACGACCAGCGCGTCGTGCGTGGCTACGTCCCGATCGCCGAGATGTTCGCCTACTCCTCGGCCCTTCGGGGTGCGACCCAGGGGCGCGGCTCCTTCTCGATGGAGCTTTGCGAATACCGCCCGGTGCCGCAATCCATTGCGACCAAGGTCCTCGAGGGCTAATTCAGACCAACAAAGCCCCTTCACTGTTCCTGGCTCGGTGGGCGCTTCGTACCATCTCTCGCCATGGCGCGCACAGCACGCAGGCGTTGGAGCCGCGAGTTCCAGGGAGAGATCGATGGGATCGCTATAGGGGAGACCGGACCGGTCTTCCTGCACGGCTACGACCCCCCGGTGGGGGGGAAATGGGTCGATGATGTGATCCCGGGCAAGCTCGGGGCCTACGACCGCTCCTGCGGCGAGCTCCTGTGGCTGTCGCCCTGCGAGGTGGGCTACGGGCGTGGCTTCGGCAGCGGCCTGGGCGACGAGGAGGATGTGGTCGTCCTGGGACCCGGAAATGCCGGCCACCGCATCGCGCGCATGAGCCTCAAGACGGGCGAGCTGATCGGAGCCAGCGAGATCCACACCTTCGATCAGGCCCTCGTCGGCGCCGACATGTGCGTGACCGTCACCCCCGGTCGCGTCGCCGGCATCATGACCTCCCCGATGTTCGAGGTCTGGAATTTTTCCCGTAGCAACGAGCGCTACCACATCATCGGTCGCGTGGGACCCCACGCGTACGTGGTCTACACCGAAACGGAACGCAAGCGCCAGGGCATCCTGCGGCTCGACGTCGAGAGCGGCGATTTCGTCAGCCAGTTCGCCGAGCCCGAATACCCCATCGTCCACGACATGGTCTGCAGCGATGGCCTGATGGTTCTGCTCGTGGGAAACCGCGTTCCTACGATGCACCGTCCTCCCGGACCCGAGGAGATCCGTCTCGAGGCCTTCCGTACGGACGGGGACGAGGCCTATCCCCTGTGGCGCGAGGTACTGGGCGAGGAGGCCGACGAGCTGCTCGATACCAGCATTTCCATGGACAGCGGCAAGCTGTACGTGGCCAACGGCGCCATGCTGGCCGTGCGGGACGGCCTTTCGGGACGTACCCTCGGCGAGATGACCCTGCCGGGCCTCGACGAGCGCATCGCCTGGCAAGTCTCCCAGGGGGCCGGCCTCCTCGCTGAGGAGACCCGCGCCTCGGTGTTCGAACTGCCCGCATGAGCGCGCCGATCTGACGATCATGGCCAAGAAGGATGACTCTGCGACCGAAGCCGAGCTCGACGAGCACGGCCTGGTCGTTCACCGCTACGAAAGCACGATCCTCGTGGTCGTCCCCGCCGGCGGGTATGCCGAAACCACCCTGCGCTATGCGCGCTCGGCGCTTTTCAACGTTCACGTGGGCACGTTCGCCGTCTCCAGCAACGACGAAGACCTCATCGCGGGAGAGCTGCAGGATGAATTCCAGGCCGACGGGAATCTCTCAGAGGCCAGTATGGGCGATTATGCCGGGCTGCTCGTTGCCGGTGGCCCCGGGGCGGTCGAAATGGCGGAAAACGCCGACGCGCGACGGCTGGCCTCGGAGGCCCAGGCCCAGGGAAAGCTCATCGGAGCGTGGGGCGAGGCAACCGGGCTCTTGGCCGCTGCGGGGGTCGTTTCGAGGAAAAGGGTGACGGGTCATCCGGCGATGAAAAAAGCGCTCGAGGCGGCCGGAGCGCGCTACACAGGGACCCAGGTTCAAAAAGACGGAAAGCTCGTGACCGCCTACGACGACGCCGCCGGTTTCCGTTTCGGAAAAGCGCTCGTGCAGATCGTTGCCATCTGATCCCGCAGGGTCCCTATTCGGCTCGGACGAAGGGAGCTAACATCCCCCGCCGCCGTTCCCGCCCGCCGGGATTGTAGGCGGCGGTATGCCCGGGGCTTGCCGGATGGCACGCCCCACCCCTCTAACCTTTCCAAATGTCCTGGTTTGACCCGGACCATCGGAACTTTCTCCTCCCGAGAGGTTCAACGTGACTTCAGCGATCGTCGAGACGCTGGCCAAAGAGTTCTCCGTCAAGACCGAACACGCAGAGCGCGTGTTCGAACTCTTGGGGAGGGGCTCGAAAGTGCCCTACATCGCGCGCTATCGGCGCGCCGAGATCGGTTCCTTCAACGACGGCACACTCCGTCGCTTCGCGCGACGTTTGAAGCAGCTCGAAGAGCTCGAGCGCCGTCGAGGTTCCCTCCTACGTTCCCTGGAGGAGCAATCGAAGAAAGTCGATGCCGCGAAGGAAGGCGCCGGAGCCAAGACACCCGCTGCCGACGCCGGGTCGTCCCCGGGTACGGCTGACGGAGGCGCGGAGCCGGCCGACGAAGGCGCGGAGCCGGCCGACGAAGGCGCGACGCCGGCCGACGAAGGCGCGACGCCGGCGGACGAAGGCGTGACGGCGGCCGACGAAGGCGTGACGGCGGCGGACGAAGGCGTGACGGCGGCGGACGAAGGCGTGACGGCGGCGGACGAAGGCGCGACGGCGGCGGACGAAGGCGTGAACGAGGTGAACGCTGCAGCTGCAGCGGAGACCAAGAGCAAGGGCAAGGGCAAGAGCAAGAGCAAGGGCAAGGGCAAGGGTCGGGCCAAGGATCCGCTGCGCGCCTTGCGTTCGTGCATGGACCGCTTCGAGCTCGAAGATCTCTTCCAGCCGCACCGCAGGCCAGAGCCGGAGGTACAGCTCGCACTCGACCGGGGGCTCGGGTACCTGGCCGATCTTCTGGTCGAACCGTTGCCTGCCGGAGCCGCTGGAGCCGAGGAGGAAGAGGGAAAGGGCGTGCAGGAAAGCGAAGCTTCGACCGAAGCAGCCCAGCCCTCGGAAGAGGGTCAAGAGGCTCCCGCCATTGCGACGGAGGAAGCGTCGCCGGAAGCTTCGGTGCCACCCTCCGGCGAGGCGCTAGAGGACTCCGGTGGCGCCGGATCCTCGACCGAGGAGGCTCAGACCGAGGAGGCTCAGACCGAGGAGGCTCAGACCGAGGAGGCTCAGACCGAGGAGGCTCAGACC
>NYUD01000058.1 GCA_002683825.1 Planctomycetota bacterium | reverse complement strand
TGCGCCGGCTTTGGTCCGGCGCCGCGGTGGGAGCTCGATGGCGGTGAAGTGACGGGGTCGGGGCGGAACCGCTATCCTTCCCGCACCATGAAACCGACCCGGATCTTCACCATCTGCCTGATCGCAACGCTGGTCCTTTTCTTCGTGCAACTCGGGCAAGGACACGAACCGTACGGCCCGCAGACCAGCAAGACCTTCTCCCTGTGCGTCCTCTTCGCCGTACTCCTGCAGCTCGCGGTGTTCGCGAGTTCCCGGGCCTCGCGGCTGCGCTGGGTCAGCATGTTCTGGATGGTCGTCGCGCTCATCCTCGCATCGGCGGAGACCAGCCGGCTGATGGACCTCACGGCGGTCTTCTTCGCCGGTTTCGTCTTCTCGTTCTTTCCGCCAGAGCGCCCGGTTCCGGCGGACTGAACCGGGCCGGTTTCGCCCGGAGCCTTACTCGCTCTTCAGCAGCACCCTCGCGGACTTCTTGTGCTCCTTGTGGAAGACCCCGGCCGTCAGGTCGTTGCGGTCGATGGCGGCCACGACCCCTCTCCCCTTCACCAGGAGCTTGTACTGCAGGTCCACGATCTTCGCCGGACCCACGCGTCCCGACAGGTTCCACTTCAAAAGCGCCGCCTCGAAGCGGCCCGCCGGCACCACGACTTCGTAGTTGCCGAGGTGGCTGAACTCGAGCTCGAGCGTGCCCTCGTGCTTCAGATGATCGGGGTGGCTGAAGTCGAAGACGCCCACCTTGTACTTCGAGCTGTCGGTCTGGCCGGGCTTCAGCCCGGAAAGGACCTGCGGGAGGCCGGGCGTGAACTTCGTGATCGTGCCCTTCTCGCTGTTGAGCTTCGAGGTGACCCGGATGCCGCCGTGGGCGGTCTTGTCCAGGAAGACGCTCAGGTCCTTTCCGACGGTCTTGCGCCAGCTCTTTCCCTCTTCGTCACCCTCCTTGGGTGCGAGCGTGACCTCGACCTCCTTGCCCTTCTGGGGGCCGAAGCTCATGCGCCAGGTCTCTTTCTTCTTCGCCAGGCCGAACCAGGCGCTTCCATCCTGGATCGTCACGCCGGGCACGGGGTCGCCGACGACGCCCTTGCCCCAGAAGTTCACCAGCACCTGGCGCTCCTTCGGGCCGAGCTCGAACGACACCGCTCGCGCCGCGTCCCCGTCGGCGGCCCTCGCCACCGGCGCGAGAACGAGCGCCGCGAACCCCCACCAGATTCTCGCTTTCATCCCGGATTCCTCGCTTTTCGTCGTCATGGGCGCGACCCCGGACGCGGGACCGCCGGCCCCCCCGCACGTGCGTGGCGGAGTGCGGGGCATGGTAGCGTACCCACCGGGCCGCGCGGGTGCGGGCGGCGCAAAGAGGTGTTTTTCCCGGCGCGAGCTCGAGGGCACTCCCCGTCTAGGGGTCGAACCGCCGCCCGAGCTCGGGCGGCAGCACGGGGCACAGACCCGGGGGCTTTGCGAAGAGCCGCTTGCGGATGCGGGCGACGAAATCGTAAGCGCCGTCGCGCAGCCGCCGGGGCAGCAACAGGAGGAGCTGGCCGAGGATGCGCCACACCCCGCCCAGTGCGCAGAGGATCCGTCCGACACCGTCCGAGCGCTGGAAGAGCCGGCCGTCCGACGTGCGCAGGATCAGGCTGTCCGCCAGTGTCGCGCGCGTGGCTTCGTTCACCCGCTCGCTGAAGGTCGGTCCCTGCAGGGGCGCGTAGCGAAAGGTCTCGCCGCCGGGATCCTCCGCCAGAGCCAGTCGTACCGTGCGGTGGCACAGACCGCACTCGCCGTCGTAGTACATCTCGAGCGGAACGTCCTCGGAGCCTTCGCGGCGTGGCCGGATCCAGGCCGGGTCAAAGGTGAACAGATGCAACATCACCATCCCGAGGGACAGGTCGGCAAAGTCGATCAGGAGCATCAACCCCAGGTGCATGAAGAGCATCGCGGCCCAGGCGAGCGGGCGCAAGGGACGCAGCAGAGCGAAGACAACGAAGCCGAGCTCGAACGTCAGGGCACCCCAGGTCATGGCGCGAAGCACGAAGTCGGGCAGCTCGAGCAAGAGGTGTCGCAGCCCGCCGGGGCGAGCGAGCGGGTTCTCGAGAACGAGCCTCAGTGCGGATCCGTCGCGCCAGGAGGGGCTCACCAGCTTGGTGAATCCGCTGTAGGAATAGCCGACGCTCATCAAGATCCAGGCGACCCGCTGGAAGGCGCGCGGCATGTACCAGCCACCGCCCGGGTCGGCGCGGCCGCGCATCGCCAGCGATCCGTAGGGCGCTGAAGGCAATCCGACGTGGATCAAGAGCAAGAGGCCGACGTAGGGCAGGCCCGGGTTCGAGATCAGCGGATTGCGACCGAACAGGGACGCCCACACGATCCACAGGCAAAAGGCGGCGCTGCGGTCGTGCCAGCCGGCCGCGAAGAAGAGCGCCAGGATCGTCCCGGCGACGAGCACGGCGGTGACGAAGCCGGGCGAATCGGAGATGAGGAACAGGTTGGGGAAGAGGGTGAGGAAGGGGCTCACGTGGCCGTCGGCCAGAACGCCCCGGTCGGAGAACAGCTCCGTTCCGAAGGGAAGCAACATCGCGAAGTGCACGAACAGGTAGGCGCCGAAGACGACGCGATACAGGCTGTACTGCCCTCCGGTCCAGGCGCTTCGATCGTTCACGGCCGTAGGGGAACCTCGATCCGGGTGGGCAGCCCCTCGAGGGAAGAGCCCGCGCGAGGCTCGTACACGAGCGCCAGGTCACGGACCCGAGCAGGATCGATCCCGAGCTCGCGCAGGAGGGGGGCTTTTCCCGTCATTCCGTAGTCGAGCACGGATCCAAGGAGCTTTCGGCCGTTCTCGTCGACGGCCAGGACCGGCCCGTAGGCGAGCGCGGCGCCGTACACGTTGCGGCGGGCGTAGGGGCCGCGGATTTCCGCGCACGACTCGGGCGTCAGCTCCAGGCTCTGCTGTTCGCCGTCGGGATCGGTCCACTCCACGTAGAACCGTGTCGAATAGGTTTCGAGGCCCTGAACGGAAGAGAACACCTTGGGTGCCGGCGCGATCACGGTCGCCGCTGCGAGTCCCTTCACGGCACGCAGACCCAGAAGGTCTCCGCCCATCTGCGCGAGGCCGACGACGAGCAACAACAAGGCCCAGGCCTTCATGTGACCTCCTTCCCACGCAGCATCTCGCCCAGGAGCCGCTCGCGGTCTTCACCGAAGCCGCAGCTGGCGTTCCAGTGACGAGGGTTTCGAAACGTCCCCCAGAGCATGTCCCACAGCGGCAGGTCCGCGTAGTTGTAGGCATGTACGCCGCGCTGGTGGTGTACACAGTGGCTCTCGGGGCGCTGGATCACGAAGCCCAACCAGTAGGGCGTGCGGACGTTCCAGTGATAGAAGAGCTCCGCCAGGCCGGTCACCAGCACCGCATAGGCGCAGGCCTTTGGACCGAGACCGACGACGAAGTAGAGCACGGCCGTCGAGAGCCAGCTGTTGAGCAAGATCTCGAGCGGGTGCTTGTAGAAGCTGGTCAGGATCTCGATCCGCGCCGGGCTGTGGTGCAGCTGGTGCACGCAGCGCCAGAGCAGGGGGATCTCGTGGCGCCAGCGATGCCACCAGTAGTAGATGAACGTGAGTGTCAGATAGCCGACTGCGACCTGGAGGGGCACCGAGATGTCCAGGGACCAGAGGCGGTAGTCGGCGAGCCGGCTCTCCCAGCTCACCCCGGCCAGCCACGCGACACCGAACTGAACCGCGTTCAAGGCGATGGCTCGCGCCCACCAGCCGGCGACGCGCGGCCAGGGGCGTGCTCGGCCGACGAGCTCGACGAGGATCATGAGGGCCGCCAGGCCCGTGACGATGGCGAGGATCATCCGGGGCGCAAAGCATACAAAACGGGCGATCGGGAGGATGTTCCGCGGAACCCCTCCGACACCGATCGCATCCGGCGGCCGCGAACGGCCGCGGAACCGGCTCGGTTACGGCCCTCGCCTGCGCGCGATGCGCGGCTTGCTCGTGGGGTCCGCCGGGTCGCTGCCGGCGTCTAGCTCGTCGCGGTCGTAGAAACCGTCGAGGTCGCGGTCATTGCCGATGCGAAGGGCCGAACCGAACGGCACCGCCGTCACGGTGAAGACGTTGTTCGGCCCGGCCATGGTCAGAAGGGCGACGGACGTGAGAACCTCACCCCGCCGGTCCATGCGCCAGTTGCCGCCGGAGCCGCGCACGCCCCCGCGCAGCTCGCCGTTGTAGCGCGCCTTCACGACCAGCCCGAGCTCGGCCCCGTCGTTGGCCTGGAACAGGATCGCGAGGGTCGCGAGCTGGTCCGGCGTCGGGATGGGCGTGTCGAAGCTCAGCTGGTGTCCCACGGCCGGGTGCGTGGTGAGGCCCGCCTCACCCGGCGGGTGATCCACATCGTCGAGGTCCGCGCTGAGTTCCGTCTCGCTGCTCATGGTGAGCATGAACGCGATCAGGTCGGCCACCTCCTGGTCGTCGTCGGGGTGGAACACGGAGCGATACATGAAGCGCGCCAGCGTGTCGACCGTGCCGTCGTGGCGGAAGCCGAAGCCCGCCAGGCTCTGCGGGGAATCGAAGTTCCCTCCCGTTCGCTCGTAGAGGTTTCGCAGGCTGGGGATCTTGGTGTTGAACTGGATCTGGCCCACGGGTCCCAGCACGTCGTGGTGGTCCTCGCCGTCGGGACCGAGCGGGATCTCCTGGAACGCCATCCCGTCCCAGGTCCGGTTCGTCCCCATCCCGGTCGGCAAGGTGTGGCAATGGGCGCAGTTGCGCACGGTTCGGAAGATGTGGAGGCCGTTGACGGCGTCACCGTTGGGAAGCGGGGTCCCGGCCGGTGAGAAGCGGCCCGTCGAGAACTCGTTCAGCGGGAGGTCGTTCGGCAGCGAGCCGTCGAGGTTGCGGAACGGGTTCGGCGGGTAGTGGATCGAGGCGAGAAAGCTCTTCAGGTCGGCCATCTCCGCCGGATCGAGCACCTCGTCATCGCCCAGGAGCTTTTCGTATCCCGGGTTGAAGGCCTCGATGCCTTCCACGTCGCCGCGCCAGTGGAAGGGCTCCTTGCCGATGATGTCCCGCAGCGTCATCGTGGTCAGCGGCCCCTTCATCGGGTGGAAGTCGGTCTGGTCGCCCGCCTGGCCCGGAACGCCGGCGCCGCCGTTCAGATCGCCGATCGGCACCATCTCGCCCGCCGGATCGCCCAGGTCCCATCCCAGACGGTCGATGCGCGCGTCGACGTGGCAGGCCGCGCACGAGGTCACGCCCAGGCCCGACGTCGCGCGCGAGTCGTACAGGTGACGCCGGCCGCGCCGGATGGGCGGCGGCGTCGGATCGAAGAAGGGCACGCGCGCGATCTCGAGTGGCCCTCCGCCGGGACCGCCGTGGGTATCGAGCACCGCGATCGAGTTCTCGAAGCGGTGCAGCACGTAGAGCCGGCTCCGGGCCTCGTCCAGGGCCAGGCCGGTCGGGCCGAAGCCCACGTCCGTCGGCGGCCCTACTCGTCCGCCGCCCGCATCGATGGTCAGGACGTTGTTCGTGCCGAGTCCGCTGACGTAGCCCCGCGAGCCGTCGGCGTTCCAGACGATACCGCGCGGGTCGGAGAGGCCCAGGTCGCGCGTCGACTGTGCAACGGTGGGCACCGAGTAGTCGAGCTGGGGATTCAGCTCGACCACCGTGGGGGCGAGGGTGAGCGGGTCGATGGCCGCGAAGTTCACGCGCAGAAAGCGGCCCTGCAGGTTGTGCTCGAAACGAACCTCGTTGATGGCGTCCGTTCCGACCACGGTGATCGCGCCGGAGCCCGGGTGCACCGCCAGGCTCATGCAGATGTTCATCGCGTGGCGTGCATAGCTGACCGTGAGAGCGCCCGTCTCGATGACGGCCACGTCGTGATCCGCCAGTCCCCAACCGACCGTTCGTCCCGAGAAGGAGGCGGACGGCCCGTCGATCAGCGCCGACCAATCCGTGCCGTTGTCATCGACCCACAGCCCCGCGTCGTTCTCGCGCACGATCAGGCCGACCTCCGGCGGCGTCGGCAGGCTCGGGTTCAGGGCCGGCTCGAAACCCACGCCGTCGTTGGGCGGCGGATTCACGCCGCCGTAGGGTCCGCTCGTGATCCCCACCGCATCGGGTGGATCGTCTCCGGGCTGCATGCCGCCGGAAGAGAGGACGGTCGTGCGGTTGCCCGACTCGAAGATGGCGCAGTAAACGCGCAGGCCGTCGCTGCTTCGCGCGAGCGCGCGCGGCTCCTCTCCTTCGATCTCGATGCGCTGGGGAGTCGCGGTGAGATCGGCCGGGTCGAAGACGAGGATCGTGTTGGTCTGCGAGCACGACACGAAAGCGCGCTGTGGTGCGCCCGCGAACACGACGTCGGCCGGCTCGTCGTCGGTGTGGAGCGTGGCCTTGACGTTGCGCGTCGCGCGATCGATCACGCTGACCGTGTCCGACAGCTGGTTGACGACCCAGATCTCGTCGTTCGTGCGCACCCGCACCGAGACCGGGTCCAGCCCCACGGAGACGGCCCCGACCGGCACCGGCGTCGCGGTCGCAAGCTCGAAGATCTCGAGGCGGTTGTCGGGCAGGTTGACCGCGACCAGAAGCTCGCCGTCCGGGGTCAGATCCAGGGGATGGACGTGGGGGGTCTCCCAGTTGACGAACGCACCCTGGGCCCCGGCCACCGACACCGGGGCGAGGAAGGCGAGAAGGGCGATCAGGAGGGGACGGGACGGCACGGGCTTTCCTTCAGGCATTGCAACGCAATGGTTCCCGTGGGAGTGGCTGCGCTTCAGGATTCCTTGAGAAAGTTGAGATAGGGGGGGCCAGGGCCGGGAACGGGCGCCGGGCTGGACGGGCCGGGACTCCCCCCGGGAGCACTTTCCCGCCCATCCATCCCCGTTCCCCGGCGGTGCGCCAACGCCGTTCCCGCAGGTGATCCCCGGACTATTGCGTCGGGCAGAACACCAGATTGTCGATCGCGCCGGAACTCGTCAGGTCGACCGACAGTTGAACGAGGCGCGTGCGGTCGAAGCCTTCATCCTCGGCGACCATTCCGGCGTTGGCCAGGAAGCCGGGTTGCAGCGAGGGCGTAACGAGGTCCAGAGTCAAGTAGCCCGGAGGGCCGTTGGAGGCGACGTCGCTGGTCCAGCCGTCGGGGACGAAACTCGTGCGCTGGTTGCCGAATTCGTCGACCTGGATGATCGTCACTTCTTGCATCGGGGGACCGGCGTCGATGTCGACGAGGTCCAGGGAGAGGACCTGCGAGGGCGTGTCGAAGTCGAACACGATCCGCCCGCCAAACTGAGCGTCGTCGGGGACGTCGAAGATCCCCGGGACGCTTTGCTCTCTGCGCTCTTGCAGGATCATCAGGTTGCCCGTGTTGACCAGGAGGTCGGGATCCGGGCCGCCGGCGTTGGGGCCCGCGCTCGCGGAATCGAAGGCGCAAGCGCCCCAGTTGTCGAGGTTGTCGCCGAGGGGCAGAGAAACCGTCACGCCCTGAGCCGCGAAAGTGCCGGAAAGAATCTCCTGGCCGTTGGCGAGGCCGTCGAAATCGATGCTTTCGCACTCGAGGAATACGTCGATCGTCTGCGTACCGAGAAGAATTCCGTCAGCGAAGATGTCGATCTCACACGAGTGGCCATTCCCGACGGCGTCCGCGGGAAGGGTAATCGTCTCTTGAACCTGAAGCACGAGCCCCGCGCTGCTGTCGAACGGCCCCTGAAGAACCGGCGGATCGAAGGTGACGATCAGGTCACAATCGCTTCGCTGGGAAAAGGTGACCTCGTCGACGATCGGGTTTTCGATGAGATCCAGCACCAGCTGGGGGATATCGACACCGGGTGGAATGACCCCCTGGCTCGATATCTGAACCGCGGAGCCTCCGGTCGCGTTCATGTAGGCCTCCCAGTACTGGAAGTCGCCAGTGCCGCTGAAGATCGTGAAGACACGGATGTCGTTGTCGATCAGGCCCGGCAAAGCGTCGTCCTGTAGGTCGATGTCGTCTCCGGTAAAGAGCAGAGCGTCACGCCCGGGGTCCAGGCCTCGGGTAGAGACACCGGGGACGACTCCCTCGTTGATGTTGCAGTCGTGGGGAACCGCATCCAGGGCGTGGACGACGACTTTGCGTGCATCGTCCCGGAACATGATACCGCTGTCCGCCTGAGAGAGCTCCCAGAGCACACGGCTGTAGGACTCGGGGAGATCGAAGCCACCGCCGGCGCTGAGGCTTTGGATGGCAGCGAACAGTTCTCCGGGAGGTGTCCCCAGGGGGGCGAGGATATTGAAGGGCGTGTCTGAGGAGTTCCCATACGCGGCGGAGTAGTCGCACGAGGAATAGGGCCCGGGGTAGTCCTCGTGGTTGATCAGCCCGATCCGAATGTCTCCAGGCTCCACACCGGGAAGGGCGGCGTTGAGGATTTCGAGGGCGAAGGACTCGAACGACTGCTTTAGCAGGTTGATCTCGGCAGCCATGCTACCGGTGGTGTCCATGATCAACATGAGATCGAGCAGCCCCGGGGTGGGGACGATGCAGATTTCCTTCGTGATCGTGAGCGTCTCTCCCGGCTGAAGGATGATGCCCATGGCCGCGGGTTCGATCAGGGTCGGGTCGCAGACGTCGCCGACGCCGTCGCCATCACAATCGAGTTGGTCGGGGTTCGGGGTCTGCGGGCAGTTGTCGTCCACATCCGGAACGCCGTCCTCATCGGAGTCGATCAAGAGCGGGAAAGGATCGCAACCGTCGCCGATCCCATCACCATCCGAGTCCAGTTGCGCGGGGTTGTAGTTCGTGGGGCAGTTGTCCTCGTTCGCTCCGAGGCCGTCACCGTCCGCATCATCCTGCGCATCGTCGGGGAACGCATCGCAGAGATCCCCGCGCAGATCGCCGTCACGATCCCTTTGCAGCGGGTTGTAGATCATCGGACAAACGTCGGCGAAGTCCGGCACACCGTCCGTATCGGCATCCGCCGTGTCGATCTCGAAACGCAGGTTGTCGAGACTGAAGTGGCCCCGTTCCGGGTTCGTAAACGTGATTACGAGCCGCTTGAAAGGGCGCGCGCTCTCCAGGCCGATGAAGCCGTATTCGCTCTCGACGTCGAAGAAGACTCGACCGAAATCGAGCATGCCGCGCGCCGGGCGAAGCAGGACGTTCAGGTGTTCGCCGCCCTCCGCCCGCATCTCGAAGCCGACTCGGCTCACGGGGCGTGCGAAGATCAACGTCATGCCCCGCGGGGGAACGGTCGGCGGCTCGTCCGGACCGATGTGTCCCAGTTTGTCGATCTCCACCAGGTGCAAGGCATTCAGCCCCGGCGTGTCGCGACCCGTGGCCGGGTCTTGCCACACCATCGCGCCGTGGGGCGCCGCGCTTCGAAACGCGACCCCGCCTCCCGAAGCGACCGGCGTTCCCGGCACGTAGGCCTCGAAGTCCAGCACGTGCTCGCTGCCGGTAAAGGCCGACACATCGACGATTCGATTCAGTGGCCTGGGCAGCGCCTCCGGGGCGGCTCTCTGTGCGCTCAGGTCCGAAACGCCGGCGAAAAGAACGGCGGAGAGGGCAAGGGCGGTCTGCGAACGGGTTGCGGCTCCCCTCGAGCTGGAACCGGAGCGAGTGAGCAGAAACATATCTTCCTCCTGGTCGTTTGGGACAAAAAGTGTGGTGTGGCGAGGAGCCTCCCCGGCCGACCCGACCTCATTCTCCAGCGGAATCGAGATTCCACCATGCTCGGCGCCTCGTTTATCGGGACCTCGTCCGGCGGACGGACGTGGGGGGCTCCCGGTGGAGGAGAGCACCCGGTGCCCCGGTGACGGGCACCGGGCCGACGCAGGCGAGAAGGCGATCAGGACGGGATGGCGCGGGCTTTCCTCCAGCCATGACAGCGACATGGTTCCCGTGCGGGTGGCGGTGCTTCAGGATTCCTTGAGAAAGTTGAGATAGGGGGGCCAGGGCCGGGAACGGGCGCCTGGCAGCGCGGGTCCAGGGGGGTGTTTTCGCCCGGACCGGGGGGGCCGGGTTCAGCTTCCACAAGGGGCGTGAATCGTCGCAAAGCGATGCCCCGGCGCACGACGTACGGACCCCGGTCGGCCGGAGCGCGCCCGTGCGCCCTCTAGTGTTTTTCCGTGACGTGCTCGCGCAGGAGGTCGGCGCCGAAGTCCTGGTCGAGGTCGCGCCACAGGACGTGGGCGTGGTTCGGGTCGTCGCCGACCGCTGCGTACTCGAACGAGATCCGACCGCTCGTCACCCGATAGTAGAGCAGGCCGGCGTCGACGTCGCCGGTGAACGAGAAGCGCAACCATGAAAGCGGCTCTTCGTGATCGGGGCGGATACCGCGGAGTCGGAGGAAGCGGCTGTACTCACGATCGGCGCTCTGCCGGCTCAGGTTCCCCGTGTACACGGAGGTGAGGTCGAACAGCATGGCGAGCTGGGCGTCATCGAACGAGGACGCCTTGACGCCCTCCGCTGCGAAGGCCTTCGATCGCGAAGGACCCATCACGACGTCGCGCGGGCGATCACCCTCGAGCTTCGCGGCTGCGTGTTGCTCTGCGTTGAAGGAGTCGATCAGCTCGCGGGCCGTGTCGAGCTCCGCCCCCAGGACGCGCAGGCCCGTGCGAGGTCCGCCCCGCACGACGGCGGGGGCGACCCCGAACATGAGCGGGGTCGAGCGCGAGCCCGTGGCGTCGCTCGTGAAGTTGAGCGAGAGGTGGTGGCCTTCGAGGGTCCAGCCCCACGGGCCTTCGCCGGGCTCGCCGAAGACGGTGACGGCGTACTTGCCCGGGTCGCGCCCCGCGTTCGGCTGAAGCTCGCGCAGGACGCCTTCGAGGATGAGCACTCCCTCCGCCTTCAGATAGCCGCCCGAGCTGAGCGCGCTCTGCATGAGCACGGTCAGGCGGGCGCGCGCGTCGGGGGAGAGGTTCCCGATCATCAGGCCCCGGCGGTCGCCCGGGAGGTAGGTCCAGGCGGTGCGCTCACCGTCGGTGAACCCGAAGGTGCAGCGCTCTCGCTGATCTTCTTCGAGCGCGTCGAGGAAAGCGCGTCCGGCCTCGTCCATCGCGCAGACGTCGGGGTCCGGCCCGGCCATCGCGGCGCAGAGGGCGAGGGCGAAGACGAAAGAGAGTGCGAGGCGCGGGTTTTTCATGCTGGGCCCCTTCGTGTGAGCGCAGGCATGGTAGCGCCAGGCGTGGAGTCATGTACGCTCTCCTGCGTGCTGAACACCTTCACGGCCCTCTTGCTCAGTGTTTTTGCGTCAGGGGAAGACCCTCCCAACGTCGTCCTCTTCCTGGTCGATGACCTGGGCTGGATGGACCTCTCCTGTCAGGGATCCGACGTCTATCGCACGCCGAACATCGACCGGATCGCGGTAGAAGGCGCACGCTTCACGGACTTCTACGCGGCGGCTGCGATCTGTTCGCCGACACGCGCGGCGGTGTTGACCGGTCGCTACCCGGCGCGCGTCGGGATCACGGACTGGATCCGCTCGCGCTTCCAGGGCGGGCGGATGCCGGAAGACGGCAAGAACCCGAGCGGGCACGTCCACCCGCAGGAAAAACCGCTCGAGGTGGTGCGCAACCCGCTGTGGATGGAGCACTCCGAGGTGACCATCGCCGAGGTGTTGAAGGGCGAGGGCTACGCGACGGGCTACATCGGAAAGTGGCACCTGGGCATGGACTCGCACTACCCGACGAGCCAGGGCTTCGACGAGAACAAGGGCGGCTGCGACTACGGACAGCCGCCGAGCTATTTCGACCCGTACTCGAACAAGAAGCTGGATGGGATCCCCCACCTGGAGCCTCGCGAGAAGGGCGAGTACCTCACCGACCGCGAGGCCGACGAGGCCGTCACGTTCCTACGTGAGAACGCGCACGGCCCCTTCTTTCTCCAGCTCGCCAACTACGCGGTCCACACCCCGTTGCAGGCCAAGCCCGAGCTCGTCGAGGAGTGGCGCGCGGCCAGGGGCGAGCGCGAGTACCACGCCGTCTATGCGTCGATGGTCCAGAGCGTCGACGAGTGCGTCGGGCGCGTGCTGGACGAGCTGGATTCACTGGGCCTCACCGACGACACGCTCGTCCTTTTCACCTCGGACAACGGCGGGTTGAAGGGGCCGACCGACAACACGCCCCTGCGCTCGGGCAAGGGTTTCCCTTACGAGGGAGGGATTCGAGTTCCGCTGCTCGTGCGATGGCCGGGCGTCGTTGCAGCCGGGGTCGTGCTCGACACCCCCTCGAGCTCGATCGATCTGCTGCCCACCATCGCCGAGGCTTGCGGCGCCGAGGCGCCGCGGGCGACGCTCGACGGCGTCGGGCTCATGGGCCTCTTGCGCGGCGAAGAGAAGATCGAGCGGGAGTCCCTGTTCTGGCACTTCCCTCACTACCGCGGCGGGGTGAAGGCGCCCTACTCGATCGTCCGCTCGGGCGACTGGAAGATGATCCGCTACTGGGGCGCGGCCCACGAGCTCTACCACCTCGCCGACGACCTGGGCGAGGCGAACGACCGCAGCGCCGAGCGTCCCGACCTGGTGCGTGAGCTCTCGAGGCAGCTCGAGGAGCACCTGCGAGAGGTGCGCGCCGTCCGGCCCCGCAGGCCGATCCCTGCCACCTCCGGCTCCTACATGGGCCGCGAAATCGCGCAGACCATGCACTGGAGCGGCGCGAACTGGTTGATGCGCGCGACCCGCGAGGACGAGGAGCACACGGGGCGATTCTTCGACGCGCTCTCGGTCGTGGAGGGACAGACGATCTGCGACCTCGGTTGCGGCAACGGCTACCACACCCTGGAGCTGGCCGAACGCGTGGGCGCGGCCGGCCGGGTCATCGGCGTCGACATCCAGCCGGAGATGCTCGACCTGCTGGAGCTCCGCGCCGCGGAACGCTCGATCACCAACATCGACCTCATCGTCGGCGAGGTGCACGATCCTCGACTGGAGGAGGCGAGCTGCGATCTCATCCTGATGGCGGACGTCTACCACGAGCTGTCCCATCCCGCCGAAGTGTTGGAGAGCTTGAGGAAGGCGCTCAAGCCGGGAGGACGGGTCGTTGCGCTCGAGTTTCGTGCGGAGGATCCCGAGGTTCCGATCAAGCCCCTGCACAAGATGACGAGGGCTCAGCTCCTGACCGAGTTCACCGCGAACGGCTTCCTCCTGGTGGAGGAATTCGACGAGCTTCCCTGGCAGCACCTGCTCTTCTTCGGCCTGGATGAGGGCTGAGAAGGGTGGCGCCGTTGCCGGTGCTGCTGCGCGGGCGTGACGAGGGGCGTAGGATGCTCGAATGAACCCGCAGGAACTGCACGTTATCCAGGCTCTCGAAAAAACCAGCGCCACCGAACACCTCACCGATCGCGAGAAACATCTCGTCGGTCTGGCTGTCACCATCACCCGCGGCTGCGCCTTCTGCACGGGCGGACGCACCGCGAAGGCGCTCGAGTCGGGCATCCCGCAGGAAACACTCAGCGCCACGACCGACCTTGTTGCCGCCGTCAACGCCGGCGTCGCCGTGCGCACCATGCTGCGAGGGCTGGAGGGCCAGACCTGCGACGACCCCGGGGTCGTCTCGTAAAATGCCGAGGACCCTGGAGCGCTTTCCCGACGCACAGCTCGGGCTGTACGCAACAGCCTCGGCCGAGTCGGGGGAGGGGCAGGAGCGCCGCCTCCCCGTGCGCAGCCCCGGAGGCGTTTGTCGAAGGGCCTCCGTCGTCGTGGCTGTATGCGGCGGATTCGGCCCTGACTAGGTATCGACGCGGCGTGGAGGAGTCCCGGCGAAGACGTTCGCCCGCCTGGGGGGATTTCCGCTCAACCGCCGCCACGCGTTGATCTGGCCGACGTGGGTCAGCGCGTCCGCGATCGGGCCGTTCATGATGTTCCAGACCGGGAATGAGCTCGCGTCGCGTTTGAGCACCCGGTGGTCCGCGAGCTCGTCGTCGTCGAGGGCCTCGAGGTGTTTGCGGACGCGGGCGAGGTTTTCCAGCGCGTGTCGTCTCAACTCCTCGGGATCGTCGCTCTCGAAGCTCTCTCGCTCGCCGGTGTCGAGGATCGTCTGCTTGATCATGAACACGAGATGGAGCACGTGTTCCATCAGCTCATGCGTACTCATGCTCTGCGGTCCCGGGCGGAACGCGTGATCCTCGGGCGTCAGCTCCTCGGTCGCCCAAAAATAACGAAACGCCAGCCCGTCGAGGATGCGTATGAGCACGGCCGTCGCGTCGAGATGGGTGGGCGGAGCCGGGATTTCACGACCGTACATGGGTGGCAGTCTAGCAACCCTCGCAGCGGAGACGCTCCGTCCGCGGTCGTGGATGCCCGGCAGGTCTCAGCCGGCGTTGATGATCGGCTGGGCGTTTTCCTGGCCGCAAAGGACCACGAGCAGACTCGACACCATGGCGGCGCGACGGTCGTCGTCCAGCTTGACGACCCCGCGCTCGGACAGGTCTCTCAGGGCGTGTTCCACCATGGAGACGGCTCCCTCCACGATCTTGGTGCGGGCGGCGATGATGGCTTCGGCCTGCTGGCGCTGCAGCATGGCCTGGGCGATCTCGGGGGCGTAGGCCAGGTGCGAGATGCGAGCCTCGAGGACCTCGATGCCCGCTCGCTTCAGCTGGTCGGCGAGCAGGACCTGCAGCTCCTCGGCCACCTGACTGGAGTCCCCGAGCAGGCTGACCACGCCCTCGCTGTCCCCCTCGTCGTAGGGGTGCGAGGAGGCGATGGCGCGTACGGAGGTCTCGGCCTGGATGTCCACGTAGCTGGCGTAGTCCTCCACGTCGAAGAGGGCCTGCGCGGTGTCGTTCACCTGCCAGACGACCACGGCGCCGATCTCGATCGGGTTGCCGCGGGAGTCGTTCACCTTGATCGTCTCGCTGGCGATGTTGTGGGCCTTGAGCGAGAGTTTGTGCTTGAGGGTGAAGGGGTTGGTCCAGAAGAAACCCTGCTTGCGGACCGTGCCCTTGTACCTGCCGAACAGGACCAGGACCCGGGACATGTTCGGTCCCACGATGTAGAGGCCCGGCAGGCCGATGGAGAAGACGAGGGCCGCCAGTACACCCAGGGGTGGGTTTGCCGCTATCGAGGCCACGAGGATGAGGAGCATGCCGATCAGTACGTGCCAGGCCGAGATGGGGTTGAACGTACGCTCGCTGGAGGTGGTCGTTTTGGTCACGGTAGTGATCGGCGCGGGGTCGGGGACGGAGTGGATGGGCGCGGGGAGATCGTTCGCCGGCAAGATCGGGCTCTCCGCTCGGAACGCGCACAGAGTACTCTACGAAGAGCGGCGAGGAGTGCTCGGGGCGCGGGCAGATCCAGGTGGTCGCGCGGATGGCTGCGATCGTGGGAATCCTCGGGCCTGCGGGCCCGCTGGAAAGCGCCCCGACACCCGTACCGACGCTCGGGAGGTGAGCGAGGGCGCGATGGAGCTCCTCTGCGTGACGTTCGCGCTCGGTCCGCGGGTCGGCGGACTATCCGCCCGAGTCGATCTCGATCGAACCCCGGACGTCGGGCGACACGGGCGGCGCGAGGCCGCCGCTGAGCCGTAGGGGGAGCGTGCCGGCGTCCGTGGGTACGCCGAAGAGCTCGAAACGCCCGGCGCGCAAAGCGTCTGCAATGAAGAACGTGGTCGCACCCTCGCAATCGAAGTTTCGAAAGACGTCCGCGTCGAGCGGCAGCGGCGCGTTCAAGCCGATCGGATTCGCGCTGCCGTCCTGCGGAACCACCCAGAGTTCCTTGCGAAAGGGGGTCGGGTCCGCCCGGTAGACCACGTCGCTTCCGGCGATGACGAATCCGTCGACCTCGGCCTGCGCGGGCAGTCCCGGCGTCAGGAGAAGCGGCGGTGTGCTGAGGTCGATCGGTACGGAGTAGAGCTGGGTCTGCTGGTCGATGTCGACTCGCCCCAGGAACAGGGCCCCCAGCCCGTCGGGCGTGAAGTCGTAGGGGCCGGGCACGAAGTCCAGGGGACCGTACAGTTGCTTGGGCGCAACGCCGCCGACAATCGGCACGCTGTAGAAGTGCGTGACGGTGGACGTGGGGCTGCCGCGATAGATCACCACTTGCGAGTCGTCGCGGATCTTGAAGTCAGTGATGACCGTTCCATCGGGTGTTCCGATGCCGTTGATCCGCGTGGGAAAGCTACTGGCGTCGGTGGGTACCGAAAACAGCTCGACGGTCTCGTCGCGCACCTGGTCGGCGGTGTAGACGACGTACACCCCATCCGGTGAGATACCGAGCGAGCGCACGTCTCCGCCCGCGATCATCGGTCCGCTGATCCTGGTGCGCACGGCGGGGTTGCTGATCTGCACGCGGAAGAGCTCGAAGACATCCGGCGCGTTCAACCCGGCGAGAATCACGACCGTATCGCCGTCCGGCAGAACCACGGCGTTGTCCAGACCCACGCCGGCTTCCGGATGGATCCCGGCCGGGAGGGAATCGGTGAGCTGAACGGGAGCGGAGGAGCCGTCGAGCGCCACGGCTGCGATCCCCGACATTCCGCCCACCACCTCGTGAAACACGGCGTGCAGGCCGTCGGGCGCGATCTCGAAAGCGGAGATGCGACCCATCAGACCGCCGCCCGCGAGCGTCACGGCAGGAGCGCTGCCGTCCGCCGGAGCGCTGAGCAGCTGGTAGTCCAGGCTGTTCTCGGGGCCTTCGAGATAGACGACGCGCGAGCCGTTCGCAGTGACGTCGAACGCCGCCACCGTCCGTGCGAATCCCGGTGGTTCGTTCAGGCGCACGGCCGTCCCGGTTCCATCGCTTTGAGCGACATAGAGATTGCACCGGCCGAGGGTCTGCGCATCCGCGCGGAAGAAGACCCTCTGCCCGTCGGGCGACAGGCGATAGTCCGCGGTCACGACTCCGCCCGGCGGCAAGCTCGGATTGAGGCGCAGCGAGGCTCCGCCGCCGGCGGCGACCGAGTACAGCTCGAGGGTGGAGACTCGGCTGCCTTCGGCGCGATAGAGAACCCGCCCGGCCCCCGGAACCACGCGCAGGTCGCGGACATCACCGCCTTGCGCGAGGTGGCGGGGACCGCGGGTCCGCTGGCCCTGCACCAGGGATCCTGCGCAAAAAAGCAACAGAGCGCATCGAAAGAGGAAGGGAAGGGAAGGTGTCATTTTCATCAACCGGGCGCGGGCGGAGCATCCATTCCGGGCGCCCGATACACCCTGGAGTTCCAGGAGGCCCCGCTGCGTTTCGCAATTCTCCACATAAGTTCAGGGAACGATGAATGGATCGACGGCGCCGGTCTTCGATCGGCGGCGGCCCGAAGGGCCGTCCGGCTGCATCGCCTCGTTCGCCGTCACCGCCCCGTGTTGCGGGAATAACAGGTCGATGAGGCTCATCTTCACCGTCCATCGCTGTTCGGGAGTGTTCTTGCACGGGTGGAGCTACGGGTCAGCTGCGGCTCCGTCGGCTACGGTCGAAACACCCGCCGAGCAAGAATACGGGGCCGCGCGGGGAGGACCGACCGCGCACGGCTCCTACCGCAGGAACAGCCTGTCTCCCGCCAACCCGCCCGTGCGCGTGATCTCCGAGTGGCCGAGGACCTCCGGGGCGCAGTCCGTCACGCGGAAGAGCGGTTGGTCGTAGCGCGTCATGCGTATGGCGTGGTCCAGTGAGAAGCTGCAGGGGCTCAGGATCTGCGTCAGGCCCGCGGGAATCGTCGGTCCGAGCGGACTCATCAGCGCCAGGTCGCCCTGGCCGATCTGCGGCAGCCGTCCACCCGCGGGGCCGTAGTAGCACTCGATCCAGCGGTAGCCGGGCGGGATGGGGAGGCCGCTGGGACGCACGTCGAGGACGGTGATGCCGAAGACGGGCCCACTCGAAAGGAACGGTAGCCCCGGGAGTACGGGGGAGGGCGGAGCGGCGTAGCACGAGGGGAAGGGCGTCCGGCCGAGGCAACTGCCGTTCGCGGCGGTGCAGGGGACGCCGCCGAAACACTCGAGTCCGGGTTCCCACCCGCCCGGCTCGTCCATGGGTGCCTGGTAGAGCTGCATGAACGCGTTGGGTTCGCCGACGAACACCACGCTGAAGTCCTGCGCATCACCCACGACGATCGGATACTCGACGATGGCCGGCACGTGGGGCGCCGCGATCGGCAGCGCCGTCTCCGGGTCCGCGGGGTCGGTGGCGAAGAACTGTAGCTCGACGCCGCCCGGGTTGTTCGTGAACGCCGGTGGGGTCAGGCCACGGCGCTTCTGGAAGATGCGCTCGAGCAGATCGGCGTAGCTCGGGTCGAACCCTTCCGTCCCCCCATGACCGAAGCGGTAGTAGACCTGGCACAGCACCGTGAGACTCGTGGCCTCCAGTGCGTTCACGTACGCTGCGGGCTGCGCGAAGGGCTTGCTGTAGTCGTGGGTGCCGAGAGCCAGCACGATCTCCGGGTCGGCGGCCTCGAGGCCGCCGCGGAACTTTGCCGAGTTGATCGTGTAGTCGGAGGCGATCTTCAGGTCGTCGAGCGTCCCGAAGAAGTTCCGGCGCAGCACGTCGTTGCGGGGGGTGCCTGCACCCGGTTCGCCGGGCGGCACCGTCCAGGCGCTTTTCCAGGAGTCCCTGTAGCCGATGGCCGTCTCCGTCGAGCGCTGGATCAGGGCGTACGCCGGGTTCAGATAGCGATACAAGGCCTCCAGGATGTCCACCTGGGGATCCCTCGCGTGGACGGCGGCAGCCGTGTACGGCGCGCCCAGGGGATTGCTGGCCATGGCAAGGGCGGTCGTAGCGCCGCGCGAAACGCCGGCGAACAGGATCGCGTCGGCGTCGGCCGCCAGCAGGCTGGCGGCGTCGGCGATCAACCGCGCTGCGTTGTCCCAGGCCGATCGATGCAGGGTGGGGGTCACGGCTGCCCCGCCGCCGTTCCACAACAGGCCGACGGCCAGGTCGGTGCCGTCGGAGTCGTCGTGCAACTGGCCCAGGGTCTCCATGAACCGCCGGCCGGTTCCGCCGAAGGTCGAGCCGTGCACGTCGTAGAAACCGTTGAAGAGAATCGGGTAGCTGGCGGGCTCGGCCGTCGATGACCAGTCGGGTGGCAACACGTAGGTGGCCAGGCTGTTCTCGTCACCTGCCTGTTGCGGATAGAGATTGCCGATGTCCACGAGCTGTGCGTGCACCAGCTGGAAGAGCGGCAGGTCGTCGCCGGCGTTCGCCAGGAGGTTGTGATGAGCGACGGGCCGGCCGGTGGCCTCGCGCACCGAGTCGGAAAGACTCACGGCGCGCAGGTTGGTGGGCGCCGCGATGGCGTAGGTCTCGCCGATGTAGCGCTCGAAGCCGGGCACCCTGGCGTTCTCCACCTGCGGCTCGCCGCTGCCGTCGGAGAAGAGGTTCTTGTTGGCGGTGTCCCACGTGTGGAGGGAGGCGGGGGGCGATAGGAGCGTGCCGTTGCGCACGTCCTCGCCGAGTCCGGGGTCGTAGTCGAGCGTGGTGGGAGCGTCCCTGGCGCCGAAGCTGCAAGTGCCGCGACCGGTGTCGTCCCAGTGGGTCACGATGGAGTGGCGCTCCTGCGCCCGCAGGACGTGGGTCAGGTCGCGGGAGACCACGACGCAGTCCCCGGCCAGGGGTGACTCCAGGCGCACGGTGTCGTCCTGGATCTCGGTGGCGGGAACGATGTGGACGGCGCCGCGCGAGTCGCGCAGGGCCACCTCCACGCGCCCCGCAGGCCGGGCCAGCACCCACGCGAGGATCCGGGGCTCGACGTGCATCACGGCCCGTTCGCGGGCGTCCTTGATGACGAATTCGCTCAGCGGCACCAGGTCGTTCGGTACGAACAGCGCTTCCGGGTCGGAGACGCGCCCCGCGAGGGAGGAGCGATTTCCCCCCCGACCCGTCCTGCGGCTTTTTCCGCCCGCAGGCCCGAGGCCCGTGAGTTCGTCAGGGATCGAGCCGGGCCACGGGGCGTCCCATCCACGGAGTCGCAATCTCCGGGCGCGGTCCGTCACCGCCTGGCCTCGCCCGCCGACGGTTTGCGGCTCCAGCTCGATTCCGGGCCCGGTTTGGCCTTTGGCGGTCGGCGGCGTCGGTCCCGGGCGGTCGGCCCCCTGGGCGCCGGCTGCCTGCGCAACGTACAGAAGGGCCGCCGTGAGCGCGGCCACGCGCTTGAATCTCCTCGTCAGCAAGTTCTCTCCTCGAATTGCACTATTCTAAAGTGCGGGCAGAGCGCGGGGGGTCCAAAGGGGAGTTTTTGCCCGGCCGGGGGTGCGCGCGTCCCGGCCAGGCGCTACACCGACTCGAAAGGCGCCCGGCCAGGGTGGCCGGCGGTGCTCGAAAGCCCGGGTGCGTCAGGGGCTCAGCGAACGAGCGTCCCGGGTCGTTTTTGCGCCTGGCGCGAATTCGGCGGACCACCTAGCCTGGCAGCAGGTCGGGTAGCGTCTCCGGGATGAATCGGATCCGTGGGATTCCGTCTCCGGTGCGCTTGCCGGCAGGTCGTGCCCACGCCGTTGAAGCGAGTCGTCATGCAAGAACCCAGTCAAGCCAGGTGGATCGGCGCTTCTCGTCTTCTCGTTGCGCTCGCGTCCGCCGTCTTTCTGATGGCGTCCATCGGCGCTGCCCAGATCACCCAGATCATCGACGCGACGGGGGACGGGGCGGGCAATACGCTGGGCTTTCCCTATGGCATCGCCGTGGACGGGTCCGGGAACGTCTTCGTGACGGGCTCTAACACCAACAACGCCTTCAAGGTCACGCCGGGTGGAGCC
>NYUD01000057.1 GCA_002683825.1 Planctomycetota bacterium | reverse complement strand
GCAAGAGCGACCCCCTCTTTCCTTCTCAGGCAACCAACCCAGCGCTTTCCTCTTTTCCCCTCGAGTCGGCGCCGGGGAACCTGGATGCCTCTTACCCCGAAGTTAAGCCAATCCGTGAGCAAGAGGGGGCAGTTCTTCCTGATTTAATTCTGCGCGAGACGCAGACGCGGAAGACCCACCTCGAGGAATACGCCATCCTTTCCGAATCGGCCGGTCGAAAGCGCGGGGTAATCGACTGTCTTCTGCGTATGGGAGCCGTGCGCGGCCTCCGCGGCGGGTCCGACACTACGCGCTTCTCCCTCCCCCCCCCCGCCGTCCAACGCGAAAAAAATAAAGGAGCGAGCCCATACACGCCTTCGGCTCCACGACGAGAGACCCCAGCAACCCGGTCCGACAAGGTGATTCGGGTGGGGGGCGCCTCCCGTCACCTACTGCAAGAGCGCGAAGAAATTTCCGGGGCCGTCGACGAGCCGGAGGCCTCGTTCAGCGGCTACTTGCGCGGAGCCGCGCGCGGGCAGGAACCGTAGAAGGGGTTTTCCTACTCGCTCATGACCCGCCCTCAGAAATATCCGGTTCGATTAGCGATCGGCAAGCCCCTCACCCCCGACGATCGTAAGATCCGGCAGTGCGTTTTGGAGCTCGGCTATTCCTTCGACGCTCACCTCGCTCTGCCAGACGTAGAGCTTGCGCAGTCGTTTGAGCGTTCGAAGCACTTCAAGGCCTCGATCTCCGACCTTCGTCTGGAAAAGGTTGAGTGATTCCATTCGCTCCATTCCACCGAGGTGCACCAGACCCGCGTCGCCGACAGAGGTTCGGTCCAGGCGCAGGCGTCGTAGCTGTGGAAACGCCGCGAGGGCGGCGAGCCCTTCGTCGGAAACGGCCGTGCGCGACAGATCCAGCGTCACGAGGCAGGGTTCGAGCCCCCTGAGAAGCTGGAGGGTCCCATCCTCCACGACCTGCCCCATCAATCCAAGGTGGACTTCCACCTCATCGCTGGTCTGCGCCACCCGCACCGCGTGGGCACCGAAGGTTCGCAACTCATCCAGGGCCTTGTCGCGGATGGCTCGCTGTGCCTCGTCGAGCACGACTTCTTCGTCCTGGATCGATGAAAACGTTTGCCCCTCCTGCCCAGGGGTCGAAACGGTCCTCGTCCCGGCTGCTTCGGCATGCGCTCCTTCGTCGATCCAGCGCTTGATCACGCCGATTTCTTCGGGTGTCAGGGGATCGCCGCTGGCCGGCATGATGTCGAGGTCGTCCGCAGGAAGCCTGATGAGCTGGTAGAGGAGGCTCTCCTCCGCCGAACCTGGGTGGAGGACCGAGAGCTCCTCCGGCCTCTCCAGGAGCGCTCCAACATCACTCAAACGCAAACCCCCGCGCGCCTTGCCCCGGGGTCCATGGCACTTGTAGCAGCGCGACTCGAAGATGGGCAACACATCGGCTTCGAATGAAACGGTTCTTGCAGATCCCGTCTCGAGAGGCGGCGTGTCTTCCGCCGTCCCTGGCGACGGGTCCGGCGGAGGGTCGTCAGGGTTCGAAATCGGAGGATCGAGCGTCTCGCTCGGAGGATCCGGCTCGGGCGACCGTAATTCCTCGCTTTCACTTTGGTCCGAGGTCAGCGCTTCCAGAAGATATCCCTCGCCAAAGACCAGGGTGCCCCCGAGATGACCGCCGTAGCCCACCAGGAGCAGGCTGGCGATCCAACCGGTGCGCATCGCAACGCCTAGCGGGGCGGAAGGGGCGACACGCATACGCCAGGTCAGAAGTGCCGTGATGAGCGACACCCCCGCCACGCCAACGCCCACCCAACGGTGACGAAACAACACGATCTCCATCGCCGTCCCGACATCGACGCGTTCTGCGTGCAGCCAGCCCGTACCGACGGCAAGGATCGCCGCCACCGATCCGAGCCCCAGAAAGACGACTCCGGCCTCCGAAGGTGTTTCCCGGCGGGATCGCAGAAGCTCGATCCCCGCAGCGCTCATGATCAAGGCGATGGGAAAATGAACGACGAGCGGATGCAGGCGCCCGAGGAACTCCAGAAAGTTGTCCATGGCTTTGGGGGGATTCTAATCTGGACCGGGGGTGGATTCCGTACGCTTTGTGTTGCCGGAGGGCAGCCATCATGGGGGGCGGAGCGACGCGCATCAATTCGATACTGATCGAGAAACATTCCGATGTGGAAGGACTCGCTCAACGAGGAGCGGAACTCGTAGGCGAGGTCCTGGCCTCGAATCCCGAAGCCGTGGTCTTGCTGCCTGCCGGAGCCACGCCCATCCCGCTCTACGCCGAGTTGTCCCGTCGACAATCGGCAGGCGCAATCGAGCTCTCCAGGGCGCGGCTGTTCCAGCTGGACGAACTCGTGGGCGTGGCGCAGGACGACCCGCGCAGCTTCCATGCTTTCCTGCAGCGCCAGTTTCTCGACACCATCGAGCGTACGGACCACCCCCACCTCCTGAACGGCTGCGCGTCGGATCCGGCCGCCGAAATCCAGCGCCATGCCGTGCAATTGGAAAGCCTGGGTGGGGCCGACCTGGCGCTGCTCGGCATCGGATCCAACGGGCACATCGCCTTCAACGAACCTGGAACCGCAATCGACGGACCGGCGAGGCTGGTTTCCCTCGCGAAAGAAACTCGTGCCGGCCTCGAACAGGACTTCCCGAAATCCGAAATGCCACGGCACGGGATCACTCTCGGTATTCGCGAGATCTTTGCGGCCAAAAAAATCGTCCTGATCGCAACAGGCCACTCGAAGGCACCCTGTCTCCGCGATCTGATCCGCGGTCCGGCCACCCAAGCATTGCCTGCCTCTCTGCTGAACGGACACGCCGACTTCCTGGTTCTATGTGACGAGGAAGCCGGGCAGCTGTTGTAGCGCGGAGCCCGTCACATCGGAGCTTGGCTCCGTGACGAACGCGAGGGGTAGTACATCAGGTGATACGCGAGGCACGCCAAAGCGATCCACATCGGCGTGGAAAATAGCGCGGTATAGTCCACCTCGTTGGTCTGGAAATCGGTTGCGCCTTTGGCGATCCAGGTGGCGAACATGCTGCCGACGATGATGCCGATGCCGACGATCACCAGGTTGAAGAGGTTTTGAGCGGAAGCCTTGACGTCGTTACGTGTCTCTTCGTCCACGACCATGAAGGCCACGAAGATGAAACAGCCGAAGCACACGCCGTGCAATCCAACCCCGACCAGGATCGTCGCCATGGAATCGGTGTAGGCAAAGAGCGCCATCCGCGCCGCGTAGGCAGCCAGGCCCACCGCCAGAAGCGTCTTGCGCGAGAATTTCTTGGCCGCGAACGGGATGGCCGCCAGAACGGCGATCTCGACCATCTGGCCGATCGTCATCAAACCTCCCCCGCCGACCCCGAACACCTCATTGATCGTCGAGGCCAGCCGATCGGCGGAGGCGGCTCGCCTCTGTAAATCGCTGAGAAAGGCCGAGGTGTGGACAAAATAGAACTGGTGGATGATGCTGACCGGGACGGCCACCAGGAACAGGAGCAGAAGTGGTTGTCGTTTGATCTCCCCCAATGCCTCGAAGGTGGCGTTGGCCTGCCCCACCTCCTTCGAGGGGGGGGTATGGGGCAAGGTCACACAGTAGAGGGCCATGGCTGCGCCGAGCAGAGCGCTCAATCGAAACGCGCCGGCGCGGCCTGCATCCTGGGCCGCCTGAACCACTTCGGGGGAGCCGTCGGGCGTGTGGAACGCTCCCAGCCAGTGCCCGAAACCGATCCCGACGGCGATCCAGCCGACCGTGCCCCACACCCGCACCTTTCCGAAGTCCCGATCGCGATCGAGAAGATGGTGAAACGAGAGGGAATTGGTCAACGCGAGCGTCGGGGCGTAAATCAGTCCATACAAAAGCGACAACCACAGAAACACACGATAGTCGTCAACGTCGGCAAGAAGCCAAACGAGCCCGGCGCCCAAGAGATGGCTGATCGCCAGGAACTTCTCGGTGGAGAAATAACGATCGGCAATCTGCCCGGCGATGAAGGGGCCGATGATCGCCCCGACGGCTCCGGCCGCCAGGATCATACCGACCTGCTCCAGCTCGAACTTGCGGTGGTTGAGCAGGAACGGATAGAGGATCGGCAGCCAGGCGCCCCAGATCCCGTACTGCAGAAACATCATCACCGACAAGCGCGTCTTCAACGCTTCCGGTTCCGTGCTTGAATGGATCACGTTCGACTATTCCGAGAAAGCGGCGTCGAAGGCCAAGCCTGACGGGGCAAAATCCAGCCGACGCGTGAACTCCGCTGCCTCGCGAGCACCGTGTTCACGGTCCATCATCGGATCCTCCCATTCCACCGTCAACGGCCCTCCGTATCCGACGTGATTCAGAGTGCGCACCAGCGCCTCGAAGTCCACCTTGCCCCTGCCGGGTGAACGGAAGTCCCAGAAGCGGCCATCGGTTCCGAAGTCCGTGTGTCCGCCAAATACACCGATGGGCGTCGGGCGGTCGGACCACCACACGTCCTTGATGTGCACGTTGAAGATCTTCGCTCCGAAGCGTCGCACGAACCCGATGTAGTCGACACCCTGGTAGCCGAAGTGCGAGGGGTCGAAGTTGAAACCGAAGTGCGACACGCCCTTGCCACCGACGGCTTCGAGCGCGTCCAGCGTGCGTTGTGCCGTCCGGATGTCGAAGGCGATCTCCGTCGGGTGCACCTCCAGGGCGAAACAGACGTTCGCGTCCGCGAAATCGTCCATGATCGAGCTCCAGCGCTCAGCAAAACTGGAAAACCCATCCTCGATCTGCTGGGGAGAAACCGGAGGGAAGGAATAGAGCATGTGCCAGATGGGGCTGCCCGTAAAACCGTTGACGACCGTACGCCCGGTCGCCCCCAGCTGCGCCTTGACTTCGTCGGGCGCCGCATCAAAAAAGCGGCGCGCAGCCTTCGCGGTGCGCCGCATCTCCTCCGTCGCACGCTGGCGCACTCCCTCGGGATTCCCGTCCCCCCAGATCTCAGGCGGCAGGATCGTCTTGTGCCGCTCGTCGATCGGATCGCACACTGCCTGGCCGACGAGGTGCGTACTGATGGCGTAGCAGCCGAGCCCGTGCCCGCTCAGCACATCCCAGTGACGCTCGCAGTACCCGTCATCTTCGAGCGCGGCCGCCACGTCAAAATGGTCGCCCCAGCACGCGAGCTCGAGACCATCGTAGCCAAGCTTCTTCGCCTTTTCGGCCAGGACCTCGAAGGGAAGATCGGCCCATTGGCCTGTAAACAAACAGATGGGGCGGGACATCGGGACTCCTTCCAGGAGGAATACAGAGGCCGGGATTCTAACCGCTGTGACCTCCAACCCATTACGCTCCCCCGTTTAGGGAGCACGAATGTTCTATCGGGGAACGATGAAGTCCTCCTTGTGAACAGTGACGATCCCGCGTCTTTCGAAATGATCTGCAACAGGTAGCGCCGTTGCCCAAGGACCTGATCCATGTCGGGGTGTCCGGACCCCGGTACCACTCGGGTCCGACACGGGTGGAGGGCAACCTGAAGGCCCAGCGCACGCTTGCCGAACAGGGATCGGGCTTGGCTCATCGAGCCTCACCCCAAGACTCGAGAGCATTCGATTCCTCGTAGACGGCGCGAAAACTCGTCTGGAGAACGTCCACGGCACCGAAACGCCGCCGCAAGTTGCAAGTCGCTCTTGGATCGGGCCCTGTCTCAGGTCCGACAGCGCCGGTGGAACCCATCCCGGCCAACATGGTTCGACTCCGTCAGGAGGGCTCTCGGTCCCTCGAGGTACGCGCAGAGAGGCCTCAGGGGGGGCTCGCGGAGAACTCGTCCAGGGAGGAGGCAGGGGGGAGCGCCCCGGGGAAGGATCCCAATCGATCGGGGAGACCGGAGTTGCGTCCGGAGGCTGACAGGCCCTAGAGGAACTCCCTTTCCCGATCGGATCCCGCCGGTGCTCGACAAGGGTGCGGGGGAGGCGGACTCGAGGGGAACCGGCGGAGACTCGCAGCGCCTCTTCTGTCAAATTTTTCTCGGTGACTGGGCCTGGGAGTCCCTCTACCCCTCCCACCCTGGAAAACGCCTGCGCCTCGGTATCGCGAATCGGAGGGGAGTTCCATACTCAGGGGTTCCCTGTGCATTGAAGGGCTTAGCCCGTGAAACAGACCTTGACAGCGATCCTACTCGTCGGCCTGGGGTCCCTGGCCTCCGCCCAGCAAACCATCACGGTCCCGGGCGACGTCTCGAACATCCAGACCGCCATCTCCATCGCCAATCCGGGCGACACGATCCTCGTCTCCCCCGGAACCTACAACGAAACGATCGACTTCCTGGGCAAGGCCGTCACGGTCGAGAGCGTGGGCGGCCCGGATGTGACGGTCCTCGACCCCCTCGGGCTTGCCAACGTCGTTCGTTTCCATAACCAGGAACGGGGGAACTCGATCCTGCGCGGTTTCACGGTCACGGGCGGTGTCTCCACGACCGACCCGGGCGGCGGCATCAGCTGCCTCAACCTCTCGGGCACCGGAGGCCCGGCTTCGCCACTCATCCAGAACTGCATCATCGAGGACAACCAGACCACGCTCGCGAGCGGAGGCGGCGTCGGCGGCAACGCGACCCTTGAGGATTGCATCATTCGCAACAATGACGCGGGGATCGGCTGCGGTGGTGGAGTTTGGGGAGCGGCACAGCTACGCAATTGCCTCGTGACAGGAAATGCGGCGGCGAACGGCGGTGGGCTCTACTTGCTGGGGGACGGGTCGAGTGTCGAAGACACGAAGATTCTGCAGAACGTTGCGCTCGACGGCGCACGCGGCGGCGGTATCCACGCCGCCCCCGGACTCATCAACAATACGAGCATCGTCATCGAGCGCTGCACGATTGTAGGCAACACGTCGAACGGCCTGGCCCAAGCATCGTCGCGGGGAGGAGCGATCCACGTCTCGGCCCCGGCAGATGTCGTATCCGTCGAAAAGTGCACGATCCTGTACAACCACGCCGTGGCCAGCATCGGTGGTGACGACTACGGCGGCATCTTCGGTCCAGCGAACGTGTGGGACAGCATCGTGCGCGAAAACGAATTCAACCAGGTCAACGTTGCCACGACCTGCAGATACAGCAACATCGGCGGCGGTTGCCCGGGCATAGGCAATCTGGACGCCCCTGCGATCTTCGTGGATGCTGACAACGAGAACTACATGTTGGTTCCCGGATCTCCGGGGGTCGACGGCGGCGACCCGGCGAGTCCTTTGGATCCGGATTGCACGCGCTCCGACCAGGGTGCGTTCCCGCTTTTCCAGGCAAGCGTCACAATCCGCAACGGCAGCGGCGTAAACCCTGTCTGTTTCCACGGCCTCTCTTTTCCCGTCATCGGATCGACATGGTTGGGGCGGGTCGACACCTCGGTTGAGCCCACGGCCACTGTCGCCCTCGTGATCGGAGATAACGGCTTCCTGGAAACGCCTTTCCCGGCGGTGTTCGGCGAAGTGATGATCGAGCTGGATTCGATCATTCTTGTCATCCCCGTCACGGCTACCGGTGGTTTCGATTCCTTTTCGGTCCCGATTCCCAACGAGTTGAATCTGATCGGTTTCGATGGCGCCATACAGGTTTTCCTCCTGAATGGGCTCAACGTGATCGGCGCCTGCAACGCTCTCCAGGTCAAGCTGGGGCTGTAGCCAAGAGCGAGGCGCTTTCTCACGAACCGGCGTTATTGCTTCGATTTCGCTCGCAGCAAAGGTCTTCAACATGGAGGCTCTTCCCCACAGTAACGCTCGAAGATCTCGAACGGGACTGAAGCCTCCGCGGGCGAGGTAAACGCAAGGAACGGCTCGCGGCCGCGGCGGCGGTGTTTGTCGTCCTGGTCGCCACGGGATTGCTCTACTTTCTCCGCTAGCTCACTCAACCTCGCTCAGCTTGATGGCGCAGCGATTCCGGGCCGCCAGTAGCGCAGCTTCCAGCACGCGCTGAGTCTCGTAGGCATCGGCGAAATCGGGCAAAGGAACCTCCGGCGTGCGTCCACACAAAACGCGCACGATGTCGGCCAGCATGTTGGTAAAGCCGTGCTCGTATCCGAGGATGTGAGCATCGGGCCACCACGCCTCGGCATAGGGATGATTGCCCGCCGATGTGCACATGATTCGCGTCCACCCTCCCTCGCGGAGCCCGTGGGAAGCATCGTAGAACTGCAGCAGGTTCATGTCCTCGAAATCAAAGCGCAGTGCACCTTTCTCGCCGTTGATCTCAATCGAATTAGCGTTCTGATGTGGGGCCGCGAGACGCGTAGCTTCGAAGCTGGCTACCGCCCCCCCCTTGAAGGATGCGAGAAACAGGACCGCATCGTCGACAGAGCTCCGGCCCTTCTTTTCCTGTCCAGGGATCCGGCGCTCCTCGATGAAGGTCTTCGAAACGGCTCCGTGAATCTCGGCGACCTCCTCGCCGAGGAGGAAGCGCGCCATATCGACGATGTGCGCGTTCAAGTCCCCGTGAGCCCCGGAGCCGGCGTGTTTCTTCTGGAAACGCCACAATAGCGGCGTGTCTTTCCCACCCCAGCTTTGCAGGTACTTGGCACGCACGTGGTAGATCCGGCCTAGACGCCCCTCGCGGATCAACCTGTAGGCCAGCGCCAGGGCCGGCACGCGGCGGTAGTTGTACCAGACAAAGGTCTTCAGCTTCTTCCTGCGTTTGGCCGCTTCGTGCATCGCCCGCGCGTCCGCCAGCGTCCCGGCCAGCGGTTTTTCGCAGGCCACATGTTTGCCTGCCTCGAGCATGGCGATCGCTTGCTCGGCATGCATGTCGTTTGGAGTACCGATGTCGACCAGGGCGATCTCCGGATTCTCGGCCAGTTCCCCCCAGCGGGTCGTGTACGACTGCCATCCCCACCTGGCGGCAAAGGCCTTCAGCTCTTTCTCGTCCCTCCCGCACACCGTGTGCTTGACGGGTTTCAGGGGCAAATCGAAGAAATGGGACACCTGTGAGAGCGCGTTCGAGTGCGCCCGCCCCATGAACTTCTGTCCGATCAGTGCGACATTCAGCGGTTTGGTCAACGTGCTTTCTTCCTCTACCAGATGTCGGCTTCGTGGACCCTGCGGGCGGCTTCGATCTCGTCGTTCAGCGGTCGGCATTCCAGACCGACGAAACCGCGGTAGCCCAGCTCGTACGCCTCGCGCAAAACGCGCGGATAGTGAATTTCACCCGTTCCAGGTTCGTTGCGACCCGGATGGTCTGCCAGTTGAAGGTATCCGACCTGGTCGAAGCCCTCGCGCAGCCGTCCACACAGGTCGCCCTCGCTGATCTGCATGTGGTAGAGATCCCAGTTGATCTTCACGTGGGTCGATCCCACCGCTCGGCAGATACGTACGGCATCCGCGCTACCGTAGAGACTGTGACCCTTGTGATCGACGCGGATGTTCATCGGCTCGAGGATCAGTGTTACCTCGGCCTCTTCGGCGATTGGCGCAACACGTTTCAGGGCGACCTCGATGTGTTCGTGCATTTCGGCCGGCGTCATCCCCGGTTGGTCATTGCCGCCAACAACCGTCATGCACTTCGCCCCCAGCACCTTGGCGGTGTCGCAGGAGGCGCGAGTCTCGTCTTCGAAGCGGGTGTGGTTGAGCGGATTGTTCATTCCCGGCGAAAACCCCCAGGCTGTGAACTGCGCGACCTCGAGCCCGAGCGCTTCACATTTAGCCGCAATCGCCTCGACGTCCTTACCGCGCCACGGCCAGAATTCGACGGCGGGAAAGCCCAGCTCCGCGGCCTTGTCGAAACGCTCGAGAAAGGGCAGGTTGCGCCACCACATCTCGATGTTGACCGCGAAGCGTGTCCGCAGCGTACTCCCGTAGCGAGGCGCTCTGGTCCGATCAGCCTGACCCGACAGGGCTTTGGGAATGACCGGCAGGGCCAAACCGGCACTCAAGAGGCTTCTGCGTGAGAGGTCTTGCATGTTTTCCTTGGAGCTGGGAGCCGGGCCGTCCTGGCAGGCGCAGAGCACCACCGTACTCCGTTCCTCACATGGGCTTCAATCCCGTATCCTGAGCCCATGCCCAACCCCCAACTCCCCTCGGGAATGGCCTGGCAAGACCGCCGCTTCCGCTGCCCGCGCGATCATGCCCACCCCGAGGAGGGCATGATCGACGTCTACGCTCGAGAAATCACGGCGAGCGACAAAAAGAGGGCGGATCTGCCCTATCTCGTGTTCTTCCAGGGCGGCCCGGGCTTCGCCTCACCGCGGCCGCTGAATTTCTCGGGCTGGGTACGCAAAGCGTGCGAGCGCTATCGCGTATTGCTGCTGGATCCGCGCGGCACGGGGTGCAGTTCACCGCTCAGCTCTCAGACTTTGGCAGGCAAGACTCCGGCGGAACAGGCCGAGGAGCTCGAACTCTATCGCGCCGATGCAATCGTGAAGGATGTCGAGTGCATCCGCCACGAACTGATCGGTGATCGCCCCTGGACGATCCTGGGCCAGAGCTTCGGTGGCTTTTGCGCCGTCCATTATCTCTCCCGCTACCCCGAGGCCTTGGCGGGCGTCTTGATCATGGGCGGCCTACCTCCGCTGGCGGCCCGCGCCGACGACATCTACCGAAGGACCTTCAAGCTCGTTGCGGAACGCAACCGCCGCTACTACGAGCGCTATCCAGAGGATGTCGAACGTGTGCGCGCCATCGTCACCCATATTGGCGAACGTGACGTTCAGCTCCCCGCCAGCGGGCACTTCAGCCCCCGTCGCCTCCAAACCCTCGGGTTGCGATTTGGCATGAGCACGGGTTACGAAGTCGTGCATTTCATGATCGAAGAGGCCTTCGTGCAGGGTGCGGAAGGCCGCGAAATTTCCTACAACTTCCTGCGCGAATTTGAGAATACAGTCGGCTTCGATTGCCACCCGATCTTCGCAATCTTGCACGAGCCCATCTACGCGCAAGGGCATGCTACGCGTTGGTCTGCGGAACGCATACGCGCCGAGTTTCCCCAGTTTGATCCACTGCGCTCCGACGGACCGGTTTTCTTTACCGGCGAGATGATCTTCCCCTGGATGTTCGAGGAGGTCGAAACGCTGAAGCCGCTTCGCGAAGCGGCTCACCTGATCGCGGAGAAAGAGGATTGGCCACAGCTGTATGACACCGCGGTCCTGACGGAGAACAAGGTGCCCTGCGCCGCCTTGATCTACGCGGAAGACATGTACGTGGAACGCAACTTCTCCGAGGACACGGCCAAAGTGATTCGCGGCTGCAAGGTGTGGATGACGAACGAGTACGACCACGATGGTCTGAGGACGGACGGCATGCGCGTCCTGGGCAAGCTCCTCGACATGCTGCACGGACCGACTCAGTGACGCCTTTTCGTGACCTCGATCCAGCGGAATACGCGCTCCCGGCCGGAACCCGCGAAAAACTCCTATCACCGGCTCTGGTCGTCTACCTCGACAAGGTTCGGGAGAACGTCCAGCGCATTTTGGCCTACGCAGGCACGCCGGATCGATGGCGACCCCACATCAAGACCACCAAGATTCCTGCGGTCTACTCGGAGCTGATTCAAGCCGGCGTGCGCCATTTCAAGTGCGCCACCACCCGCGAGGCGCGCGTTTTACTTGAAGTGCTGGAGGAGGCCGCGGTGCAGGACGCGGATCTGCTCCTGGCCTATCCGCTACGCGGCCCGGGACTCGAGGTTCTGGCTGGACTGGCCCGCAAACACAGCACGACGCGCGTTTCGCTCCTTTGCGAGGACCCCGGCCTCATCGACTCAATCCCGCAACCTCTGTCGATCTTCGTCGACGTTAACCCGGGAATGGACCGCACCGGTGTCCCGCTGGCGGATCGGGACCGCCTGCACGCCGTGGTGCGGGGGGCAGGAGATCGCTTCCGCGGCATCCACTACTACGACGGACATCTCCACGGCCCGATCGAAGCGCGGCAAGATGAGATCTTTGCGTGCTACGACCTCGCGCTTGAACTGTGTTGGGAATTGCGCGAACTGGGCTTCCCTCCCGAGGAAATCATTACGAGCGGAACCCCGACGTTCTTGCACGCCCTGGCCTATCCGCGCTTTCGTGAGCTCGGCAATGTCGTGCATCGATTGTCCCCCGGAACGGTCGTCTTCCACGACCTGCGATCCGAGCAAGAAAACCCGGACCTTCATCTGACACCGGCTGCGTTGCTCTTCACGCGCGTGATCAGCCGTCCGCGCACCGACCTCGCGACGTGCGACGTCGGTTCGAAGTCCATCGCGACCGAAGGCGAACACGTCTGCGCGTTTGTCCTCGGTCACGCGGAACTCGAACCTCAGACTCCCAACGAGGAACACCTGCCGCTACGCGCCGTATCCGCGGCGGCACCCGACCTGGGAACAGAGCTGATGCTGGTCCCCCACCACGTTTGCCCTACGGTCAACCTTGCGGAACAGGTTCTCCTGGTGGATGGTGAGAAGATCGGAACCGCTGTCGTAACCGCCAGGGCACACGATCTCCTGGCGTGAAAGATCTCTATCGTGGTCTGCCGGCGATCTACAGCTCTCCGGCTTTACGGCCGTCGATCCGGTTCCAGTTGAGCAACCTCATGCCGTTCGTCTCGCCGTGTCCTCTTGCGGTTAGAGATCGCCCAGGTAGGCAAGCAAGTCCCGCATTTCCGAACGATCCAGGCTCTTGACGATATCCTCGGGCATGGCCGAAAGATCCGCGCGGCGCTCGTCCACTTCCTCCGGATCCAAGGTGGTCGTCACACCGTCGGAGTCGATGACTCGAATTTCATCTGCCGTCTCTTCGAGAATGCGGCCGTTCACGACGCTCTCGTCGAGCATGTAGAACACGGTCCCCTGAAATCCGAGCGTCGTCCTGCGATTGGGCAGCACGATCGATTCGAGCATCTGCAGGCGCGTCAATCGTCTGGAAACGCCGCGCAGGTCGGGACCCACGCGCATCGTGTCGTCATCCGTCTCGTGGCACCGCACACAGGAAAGCTCGGTCCGCTGGTAGACCTCACGGCCCCGATCCGGGTCGCCGCCGAAGAGCCCGTCCACCCAGAAGGCCAGCTCGGGCTCCGCTCCGCGGGAAAGGCGGAGAACATCCAGCCGTGCGGCGACATCCGCCGCAATGGGATCGAACTGCGCATACATCTCGGCCGCTTGAACCAGATCGAGAGCGAACTCCTGCGGCAGCAAACCGGCCTCCAGGAGCTCGAGCTCGGCCAGGATGTGCTTCTTCGCTCCGAGTCCCATGCGCCCCAGGATGCGATAGGCCGCACGCCTCTCGGTGATTTCACCCCCTTCGAGAATGGCAGGCAAACTGACGAGCGCGTCCTCGGGCGAGAGCTCCTCCAGGGCGATCAAAGCGGCGGCCCGCACGCGACCGATAGGGTCTCCCAGGGAAGCCCGGACGGCACGCGCAAGCTCCCTGGATCCGAGCGCCTGCATCGCCTCCAGAGCAGCAACACGCACACCTGTGTGTCGAGCGGGATCCTCCACCCAGGCGCACAACGCCGGCGAGAGCTCGTCGACCTCCATGGCCGCAACCAACCTCGTGAACGCCTCGACCAGCGCGGGCGAACCGTCGACGACCGCGCTCCGGGCGAGTTCCAGCGTAAGCGCACGGACCTTGTCCACGGACCGGGGTGCCAGGGGGATCCAGGTGTTGTTCACCCGATCGCGGTCCGAGGGATCGGCCCAGGAGGCCAGCATGTCGATGGCCTCGACGCGAAATGCGTCCTCCAGATCGGGACGCAGCGCGAGGTCGGCCAGGGTCCGAGCATTCCCTCCACGCAGGTTCGCGTTCAACACCCTCCGGACCAGGGCAGCTTCGCGCCCCGCCGGCAGAGTCCTGCAGTCGTGAAGCGCCAGGTTCTCGAGGGCCCCTTCGATCGGCCTGTCGTGAATGGCGCGTGCGGCTTCCAGAACCAGGAGCGGATCGGAGTCCTCCAAGAAGCGTCCGATCGCCGGATCGGAGCGTCGCCGGTAGACGAGCAGGGCTCCCATACGGACATGGGCCGATTCGTGATCGGAGAGACGTTCGAGCGTGGCCTCGTCAGCGCAACCGAGAAGCCCCATGACACCGGCGTGGCGCAGGTTGGGGTCGTCCTCGCCGGCGTCGATCAACACCTGGGTCAGGGGCTCGATCGCGCCCTCGATCCCAAGACGCCCGGCTGCGATCGACGCGAAGAAACGCACCCTCGGCTCGGAGTCCGAGATTCGCGCACGAATCGCATCGGCGCCGTCGAAGTACCACTCGTCGCCCAGGACACGCACGGCCTGGGCCCGAACCTCCGGGTCAGGATCCTCCGTCAACGGAACGGCTCCCGCCAGGGCACGGATATCCTCGCGCGCCGCGATTCCAAGGCCCCAGAGGGCGTGGAGCCGCGCCAGTAGCCCGCCATCTCGGGCCTTGCGGGTGAGCGCCTCGACCGCCTCCCGCTCAGCCAAGGCGAAGTGGGCTTCCTGTCGCACGCGCTGATCCGGGTGCTCCAGGAGTCGGATCAGTTTTTCCGTCGACAGCTCGTAGGTCCCTTCCCGAAGGATGCGTCGGGTCTCGCGCGCCAATGCACTGCTACGCCCTTCGGGATGGTAGGCCCGATAGATCCGTCCTTTGCCCGTCTTGGTCCAGCCGTGCACCCAATCGCTGAAGTACATCGAACCGTCCGGCCCGAAGTCGATGTCGGTGGCCAGCGTGTTCCAAAGGAAACGTCGCGTCTGACCCAGCTCCCAGAACGCCCCGTCTGCATGCGTCTTGAACACGTGCACACCGCTGTACTTCGCATCGCCTCGAAAATCGCACAGGAAAAAGTGGCTGTCGTAGCTGGAGTCGAGGCCGGTCCCCGGGTAGTAGGTCAAACCCGAAGGGCCGCTTGCCAAGTTGGCGATCGGTGGAACGATGTAGGCCGCCTGCCCCTTGTGAGGAGGATGCCACAACTTCTCGTCATTCCACGGGCCGCGCATCACCGGAGAGGTGATCCACTGATACGCGTAGCGCCAACCCGATTCGCCACCCTCTACTACATTGACCCAGCGTGCCTTGTCTCCTCCGTCGGAGTTGTTGTCGCCGGTGAAGAGATTCCCGTGAAGATCGAACACCAGTTCCTGCGGATTGCGCAAACCGGTATGCCAGACCTCGAGGTTCGTGCCGTCCAGATTGCAGCGCAGGACGGCCCCAGCGTGCGGATGGGCGATGGTTCCCTGGGCCGTTTCGACGTGAAAGCCACGGTCACCGCATGAGAAGTAAAGGCGCTGGTCCGGTCCGATCCTCAGCCCGTGCAAATCGTGCCCCAGGAGCGCGATGTTGACCCCGTACCCACTCGAAAGCGCCAGTTTCTTTTCGGCTCGCCCGTCCCCGTCGAGGTCGCGCAAGCGCCACAGGTGCGGAATGCACGTGTAGAAAACATCGCCACGGTAGGACAAGAGCCCCGCACCTATCCCGTCGGCGTGATCGGAAAAGCCCGTGGCGAACACGAAATCCTGGTCCGCCTTGCCGTCGCCGTCGGTGTCGCGGATCAGGCGCACTTGCTCAAAGGCTGTGCCAAAATCCGGGTCGTAGTCCTCCCCGACGTGGGCCCGCATCATCGCCAATCGCTCCTCGACCGTGCGGTTGGCCAGATCTTCGTCCAGCCAATCCATGTGCTCGCGCATGTCGGTAACGCCCGCGTTGCACCGAAAGCTCTCGGCGACGAAGAGATCACCACGATGGTCGACGTAAAGGCAAACCGGATTGGCCAGAAGAGGCTCGGCGGCGAAGAGCTCCAGCTCGATGCCTTCGATCGGCTCGATGCTTGCCATGGCCGCCGCAGCTTCGCCCGAGACCGGCTCGATGTGGGGTTCGAATTCCCCCTGCCAGGCCGACACACCATTCATGAGAGCGAGGTTAATGGCGAAGAAGAACTTCAATCTTCCTCCTTTTCCAGCCCGTCGCGAACCCGTTCGAGGAGTCGCTGGGTCTTCCTGATGCCTTCGAATTCGCCCACCGGACTTCCTTCGTATTCGATTCCGATGTAACCGTGGTACCCCGAAGCGAGAACGATCGAGATCATGCGACGGTAGTCCGTTCTCACCTCGTTGCCGCCGGCATCAAATTCGTGGGACTTGGCGCTGACGGCCTTGGCGAAGGGCATCAGCTCGCGCACGCCGTCGTAGCGGTCGTACCACTTGCCCTCGCCGAGGTGGAAGTTGCCGAAGTCCGGCAACGTACCGACACGGGGGTTATCCGCCACGCGCATGACCTCTGCCAGCCACTTGCCATTCGAAGACAGACCGCCGTGGTTTTCGACGATGATGTCTATGTCGTAGTCGTCTCCGAACTCGGCCAACCGACACAGGGAATCGGCTGCGTTGTCCCGTTGCTTTTCCCATCCACCGCTTCCGGCGGCATTGACACGAATCGCATGGCAGCCCAGGTACTTCGCTGCGGCGATCCACTTGAAGTGATTCTCCACCGCCTTGCGACGCCGCAAGTCATCGGAATCCCCCAGGGCCCCTTCCGCATCGATCATGATCAACAAGCTGCGCACGCCCGCATCCGCCGCCCGGGTCTTCAGCTCGCTCAGCCAGACGAAATCCGTGGCCCTGTCAGCGAAGAACTGGTTCACGTATTCGACTGCGCCCAATCCGAATTGGCGCTTGGTGTAGGCCGGAAAGTCAAGGGCGTTGAGCTCACCGGAGCGCAGGGTGCGGTGAAGTGACCATTGCGCCAGGGAAATGCGGTAGAGCTTCCGGGAGGACGAGTAAAGCTCGCTGGAAAGCGGCGCCGCGCCGAGCGCCAATGCGCTGGCGCTTGCGCCGCCGACGAGGAATTGGCGTCGTGTCTTCGACATAGTGCCGGGAGGATATCCGATCTTCCCGTTTGAGCCCCGTCGTTCGCGCTATCCTCTGGGCATGAACAACCTGATAGGCGTGTGTTCGTGGTCCCTGCAGCCCTCCGGCCCCGAGGAGCTGGCGGAGCGCGTCCGGAGCCTCGGGCTCTCCACGGTGCAATTGGCCCTGGATCCCGTGCGGAGGGGCGAATGGCCCGTCGAGCGTACCCTTCCCGTCCTGCAAGAGGCCGGAATAGGGGTGCACTCGGGAATGATGGGCACGCTCGGCGAGGACTACTCGACCCTGGAGACGATTCGCGTCACGGGCGGTGTCGTCTCCGACGAACACTGGGACGAGAACCTGCACGCAACAGAAGAAAACGCTCGGCTGGCGGCGGACCTCGGCCTGGACCTCGTTTCGCTACATGCGGGCTTCCTGCCCGAGAAACCCGGACCTGACCGCCAAAAACTCGTCGAGCGACTGCGCCTGGTCGCGGATCGCTTCGCCGACCTGGGCGTACGGACGGCGCTTGAAACGGGACAGGAACGGGCGCCGACACTGCTGGGTTTTCTCGAGGAACTGGACCGCCCGACCGTCGGTGTAAACTTCGATCCGGCCAACATGATCCTCTATGACAAGGGAGATCCTATCGAAGCGCTCGACGCCCTGGCCGGGCACGTTCTCCAGATCCACATCAAGGATGCGTGCCGGACCAAGACCTCGGGCACCTGGGGGGAAGAGGTTGTTTCGGGTACCGGTCAGGTGGACTGGAACGCTTTCTTTTCACTGTTGAGACGCCACGATCTCTCCGTCGATCTGATGATCGAACGGGAGGCGGGTTCCGATAGGATCGGGGACATCGCCGCCGCAAAGCGCATGATCGAGCTGCACAAGATCGGAAGCCACAGCGTTGGAGGAACTTCGTGAGGTCAAGCCAGCACGAGATCGGCGTCGGTGTCATCGGCCTGGGCTTCATGGGACGGACGCATCTCGCGGCCTATCGGGACGCGAACAAGGAGGGCCACGCCTGTCGCGTGGTGGGCTTGTGCGATGCGGAGATCGAACGCTTCCGAGGCGAACCTGCCCAGCGAGGCAATATCGAGCAGGAGGAGACGGAACCGCTCTATGACCCACAGGCGGTGCGGTTCACGACACTTCCCGAAGAACTGTTCGCCGACCCGGAAGTCGAGCTGGTCAGCATCTGTACGCCGACCGACACACACGTACAACTGGCCGAAAGAGCCCTCGCCGCGGGCAAGCATGTCCTGGTGGAGAAACCCCTGTCGCTGAAGGCCGACGACGCCGAGAGACTGGCGGCGATCGCCCTGGAGGTTGATCGTGTGTGCATGCCGGCGATGTGTATGCGCTTTTGGCCGGGATGGTCGTGGCTCCGAGAGGCGATTTGTGAGGGCAGGTATGGGGCCGTGAAGAGCGCGGTCTTTCGCCGCCTGGGCTCGCCGCCTTCGTGGTCACCGGACTTCTATGCGAACTCTCAGCGTACGGGCGGCGCCCTGTTCGACCTTCACGTCCACGATGCGGACTTCGTACGCTGGTGCTTCGGCGTCCCAAAGTCCGTCTCCTGCACCGGAACACTCGACCACCTCACCACGCTCTACCACTTCCCGGACGGGCCCGCGCACGTGGTCGCGGAGGGGGGCTGGGATCACAGCGTGGGTTTCGAGTTCCACATGGGCTTCACGGTCATCTTCGAAGAAGCCACGGCGGTCTTTTCGCTCGGCGCGACACCGCCCTTGACGCTCGTTTCAGAGGGCGAGGCATCCGCCGTCGGAATCGACGAGAGCGCCGGCTACGACGGCGAGATCCGCCACGTACTGGACGCCGTGCGGGGCGGGATTCAGCTCCAGGCCACCTGTGAAGAGACCGCTGGGCTGATCTCCATGCTGGATGCGGAGAAAGTGAGCCTCTCCACCCACCAAACGGTCGCTCTAACACAGTGACCCATGCGCGCGTTCACTCTCGCAGCTCTCCCCTTTCTGATCTCACTCAACGGCTGCGGAGGCCCCGATGGACCCACCGAGGAGCACAACTCCCGGGGGCGGGGGGTGCTCCTCGTCACGATTGATACGACCCGTGCCGACCGGATAGGAGCCTACGGCTATGGTGGAGGGGGCACGGACACGATCGATCGGCTCGCCGAGGAGGGGATTCTCTTCGAGCAAGCGTTGTCGACCGCGCCGATCACGCTGCCGGCCCATGCTTCGCTCTTGACCGGCGTATATCCGTCGGCCCACGGACTGCACGACAACGGGATCTTCAAGCTCTCGGAGGAGGGCACGCCGATCGCCGAGGTC
Source organism: Planctomycetota bacterium (assembly GCA_002683825.1). Taxonomy (GTDB): domain Bacteria; phylum Planctomycetota; class UBA1135; order UBA1135. Next base: position 234,707 of record NYUD01000057.1, on the reverse strand, counting down.
CTACGACGCCACGGCTTTCGAACCGGCGCGTTTGTCGGCAGCTTCATCCTCGACCGCCGGTACGGCCTCGACCAGGGCTTCGAGGTGTACGACGGGCCGAGGCAACGGATGGATACTACGGTCAGCGAACGCCCCGCCGGCCGAGTAGTCGATCGGGCGATTCAATGGATCGACACGCTGGATCTTGGCGATGACTATTTCGGCTGGATCCATTTTTACGACCCCCACCTCCCGTGGACTCCACCCGACCTTTATCGACTCCGTTTCGATCATCCCTACGACGCCGAGATCGCCTACTGCGATGAGGAGTTGGGACGCCTCCTGGCCCACCTGGAAAAGCGCGGCCTGATGGATGAGCTGACCGTCATCGTGACCGCGGATCACGGGGAGGACATGGACGACCACGGCGAAGCCAACCACGGGGTGTTTCTGTACCAATCCACGATGCACGTTCCGTTGATCGTGTCTGGATCACTCGTTCAGAAAGCCGCTGGAACGCGCGTCTCCCGGCCGGTCTCACTCGTCAGCTTGCCGGCAACGCTGTTGCGGCTCCTTGGAATCGCAGCCGATGAAATGCCGGACATGGTCCGCCTTCCCCTTCTGGACGGCGACGGCGCCACCATGGAACCCGCAACCACGGCGCCGCTCTACCTCGAGACCTACCTGCCCTACTACTCGCATCGCTGGCACCCCTACCTCGGCCTCGTCTCAGGCAAACACAAGTTCATCCGCGGGAAAGGGGTCGAGCTCTACGACCTCGTCACAGACCCGCAAGAATCCAACAATCTCGCAGCCGTTCGGCCGGAAGTCGTGAAAGGGCTGGAGCGCGAACTCCAGGCATTGCTGGCGGAGTACTCGGATCTGGCTTGGGTCGTGGATCGAGCCCTTGAGGAAGGCGACCGTCAGGCGCTCGAAGCCCTCGGCTATACCGGCGGCGCCGCCGGGGGAGACCCGTTCAACCGGAGCTTGCCCGACCCCCACGAGCGCGTCGCCGGTCAAAAGGAATTGAATCGCGCACGCTCATTGATGATCCAGGCCAACCTGATGGCAACGCCTTCGACACCCGGCAGTCAAGATCCGGCGAAACTCGAGCGCGGGCGTGAACTTCTTCTTCAGGCACAAGCCATCCTCGAGGATCTCACTCGGGACCACGCCGCCGACCCGCTGCTGCGCTTGTCCCTGGGTGAAGTCAAGTTCGGCCTCGGCGATCACGCCGGCGCACTCCCCTACTTCGAACAAGCGCTCGCCGAACAACCCGATTCGGTCTCGACACTCTTCAGTCTCGGTGTTTGCTATGTGCAGACGGGAAAAACGGAACGCGCCCTGAAGACGGTTCGCAAGGCCCAGAGCCTGGACCCGAAGTTCTCTCAGGCGTACATGTTCCTCGCCTGGCACCACCGCGAGAACGGAAACTATGGAAAGGCCGCCTGGTGGATGCAGGCCTTGCTGGACGAACTCGAGCCTGGAGATCCGTCCCTCCGCCAGGTCGAGCACGACCTGGCGCTGCTCGAGCGGTTGATGAAACAGCACCAGCAGGCGCCCACGCCTCCCGACTAGCTATCCGTCCCTGGGAGGCTCCGGGCGCTCCGCGTTGGCCCAGATGGACAAAAGCATCTTGTAGACGTAGTAGATCGGGCGCAGCCCGCTGTGCAAGGTCGAGGTGCGCGGCGCTTCCCGCATTTCGACGCTCACTTCACCGATTCTGATGCCAGCACGATGGGCGGCCAGGAGGACGTCCACGTCGGGAAAGTCCGACGGAAAAGACTCGCCGGAGTAGAGCCGCAGAACCTTCCGATTCAGGGCCTGAAAACCCGAGGTCGGATCCGTGATCCGCAGTCCGAAATAGCGAGCGATCCCTCCGAAAAGGGAACGACCCGTCCCCCGAATCGCCCCGAATTCGTAGTCCGTGGGCTCGAGAAAGCGCGAGCCGATGACCAGATCCAGCCGATCCTCGAGCACGGGTTCGCACAGCCTGGTAACGTCCTCGGCTCGGTGCTGGCCGTCGGCGTCCATCTGCACCACGAGCTCGACCCCGTGGCGCAAGGCGTACTTGTAGCCGGTCTGCAGCGAAGCCCCGTAGCCCAGGTTGAAGGGATGGCGGATCGCTTGCACGCCGTTCTCCACCGCAATCCTGGACGTGGCATCGCCCGACCCATCGTCAACGACAAGCACATCGAAGCCCTCGGCTTCCCGAGCGACCGATTTCAGAACCCCCGGCAGGTTCGCCTCCTCGTTCCAGGCGGGAATGAGGATCAGACGCTTCGTCACGCGTCGGCTTCCCCGCTGAATCGCGCCCCGGATTCTCGCCCGGCGCGCAGCAGCGCCACCTCCTGGGCCAGGGATTTCATCTGCACGCTCATGCGCGACAGCCTGACGGCATAGTTGAGGCAGATCACGACCAGGAAAAGCTCGCCCAGAAAGAAGATGGTCGAGCTCGGAGTCCAGGCTCCGATCATCCGCGTGATCACTCGCAGGAGGTCCAGCTCGACCGTGACGGCGAAGACGGCGAGCGCGACTCCGAGCCAGATGGGCGTGTACTCCTCGCGCAGCTTTCGGCGTTTCACCAGCCAAAGAACGGCGACGATCAGCATCAGGCTGAAGAGGATGGCGATCGCCTGGGTTACACCCGACTCGGGTGCGTTGAGAAGCGCGTGGCGAAGTTCGGCGAGCTCTTGTTCGCTCATGGATCCTTGACCTCTGGTAGCCCGCTGAAGAAGTGGTTCGAATGCCCGGATGGAAGCGACGATAGGATAGGCTGCACGGCCTCCCGTGGAAACGCCCGCCAGCCACTTGAATCTCCACACACCGCCCCCCCGCTGGGCAGCGCTTTGCCTGGCACTCTTGGTCGCGGCAACCTACGCGAACAGTCTCCGGGGTCCTTTCGTCCTGGACGACGGTCCCAACATCGCCGACAACCTGCTGATCCGGGCTCCATGGCCTCCTCGGGAGCTCCTGGCCTCCACGGAACGGCCCATCGCCGAGTTCTCGTTCGCGATCAACTATGCGATCGGCGGCCTGAACACGCTCGGCTATCACCTCGGCAACGTGCTCATCCACATGGGCTGCGCGCTTCTTCTGTTCGGCGTGGCGCGACGAGCTCTCTCGAACGGAAAAGCCGGGAGACAAAGTAGCCCGAAAGATGCGACGGCCCTGGCGATCGCGGCCCTCTGGGCGGTCCATCCGCTGCAGACGCAGGCGGTGACCTACATCGTCCAGCGCCACGAGTCCCTGATGAGCTTCTTCTATCTGCTCACCATTTACGCTGTGGCTCGTTGCGCGAGCGGAAAGCGACCGTTCGCGTGGGGCATGCTCGCCTGTATCGTTTGCGCACTCGGTATGGGCACCAAACAGGTGATGGTCAGCGCTCCGATCGTCGCCTTGCTCTTTGACCGCACCTTTCTCGCAGGGTCGTTTCGCAGGGCGCTTGAACTGCGTTTTGGGTTGTATATCGGACTGGCTCTTTCCTGGGGCGCCCTGTTTGCCGCCATGGGGGGGAACCTGTGGAATCCGGAAGAAGCCGGGTTCGTCGAACGCCCGGCTTCCTCGGGGTTGGACTATCTATGGAGCCAACCAGGCGTGCTGTTGCACTACCTGGGCTTGCTCCTGTGGCCTCACCCGCAGGTGTTCGACTACGCATGGCCGGTGGCCCGGGGCTTGCGAGCCCTCGTGCTACCCACCGTGACCATGTCGATCATCGCCGGCGCGACCCTCTGGGCCCTGTACTACCGACCGGGGCTGGGCTTCTTGGGGGCGAGCTTCTTTCTCATTCTGGCGCCCTCCTCCAGCTTCATGCCCATTGCGGATCTCGCTTTCGAGCATCGCATGTATCTCCCATCGGCCGTGGTGCTCGCACTCTTGGTCCTGGGCGTTCGGCGCGCTGCAAGGAGCTGGAGCGCCGTACCCGCCTGGGCCCCCGCATGCTTGACGTTCGTCGCTACCGCCGTGTTGGCATCATGGACGGTGCGCCGGAACGAGGACTACCGCAGCGCCGTCTCCCTCTGGGAAACCGTGGCCAGCAACGCTCCCCACAACCAACGCGCCTTCATCAATCTGGGCATCGCCTATGTGAAGGAGGAAAACAACCTGAGCGCCGCGCAGGAGGCACTGGAAAGGGCGCTGATTCTGAAGCCCGGAAACGTTCGCGCATTGGTCAACCTCGCCGGAGTCTACATGGAAAGGGGACAGCCAAAGGAGGCCATTGCAAAGCTCGAAAAAGTCCTGGCCGTAGAGCCCGACAATGCCGAGGTGATCTGCAACATCGGGGTCGCCCTCGCCGCGGGGGGAGATTTAAAGGGAGCGCGGGCCCATGTGGAGCGCGCCGTCTCGATCGACCCCGCCTATGCGCAGGGGCACAACAATCTGGGGGTCATTCTCATGAAGAGCGGCAAGCTGACCGCCGCAGCAAGAGCCTTTGAACGCGCCCTGGAAATCGATCGCGAGTATCGTGAGGCGCGGTCGAATCTGGACTCGGTGCAAAGGCGCTTGGAAGGCCGCCGAGCGAGACGGGACAACGCCGGCGGCGCGCCGCCTCTCCGCTAGAAGGCCTCCCTGCCCCGCAGAAGTTCGAGTTGCGTCTCAACGGCCTCCTGCGGGTGGCGAATGCGACGAATCCGACGCCATCCAGATCAAAAGCCCTGGTATCCTGAGGCGCTTCCTTCGCGATGCTACGTACCTCGTCCTCCGTTCGATCGGTGTGCCTCTTGTCCCGAAACAGGTTCCTCCTCCTCACCGCCCTTCTCGCTTCACTTCCCGTCTCGGCCCAACAGACCGATTGGGCTTCTTCTTCCCCGAGCGAGCTGGACCCGGGCGCGTTTGCCCTCGCGGGCAAACGGCTCCTGGCCTACCCCTATTTCCAGTACGTCAACACCTTCAACGAAGGCGATCCGATTCAGGTCGCCCTCGATCCGGGCGTGTTCCCGACGCTGAGGCAAAAACAAGTCGATATCTACATCGTCACCCACGCCTCGACACAGGTGGGCGACGAGCTCTTTCCCGCCACCGACTTCCCCAAGACGGTGGTGGTCCCGCTTCGCTCGGTCAAGGACGGCATTTTCACGATCGACCCTGGAACCCTCGCGGGCGCCACGGGTACGACGTCGATCGGCACGGCCTACGACGTCATCGTGGATATCAACCGTAACTCGCGCTTCGACGCCCCCGACCTCATCGACGGAAACGCAAAGCGCGCGGGGTTCTACATCGTCGCGGATCTCGCCGCCCCCGGCCCCTACCAAGGCGTCGAAGAGCTGTACAACGGCGGCGGCTTTCTGCAGCAGGACATCTACTACCCGGATAACATCGCGTCCCTGGGCGAGCTCCCATTGATCGTGGTGAGCCACGGCAACGGACACGACCATCGCTGGTACGACCACCTGGGCTCCCACATGTCGTCCTGGGGCTACGTGGTCATGAGCCACAGAAACAACACCGGTCCGGGCCCCGGGGCGGCCGCTACGACCACGCTCTCGAATACAAATCATCTGCTCGGAAATCTCGATACGATCCTCAGCGGCGTCCTCGACGGACACATCGATCGTGACAATATCGTCTGGATCGGTCACAGCCGCGGAGGCGAAGGCGTCGTCATCGCCTATCGACGGCTCCTCGATGGTCAAGTCTTCGAAGAGTTCGGTCCCGAAGACATCAAGCTTGTCTCCAGCATCGCACCGACGGATTTCGGAGGCCCTAGCACGGACATCGGCGACGTGCCCTATCACTTGTGGACCGGTGGAGCGGACAACGACGTCAACGGTTGCGCCGTCTGCAACGTCTGTCAGACGTTCCATCTCCACGAGCGCGCCGATGGTGAACGCTACTCGATCTCGTTGCACGGGGTCGGGCACGGGGACTTCCACGACGGCGGAGGCCCCTCGGTCGCCATGGGACCGTGCCGGGTCGGACGGCTGCAGACGCACGACATTATGCGTGGCTACTTCCTGCCCCTGGTCAAGTGGGTGCTCGAAGGCGACCCTGCCGCCCAGGAGTTCTTGTGGCGCCAGTGGGAGGATTTGCGGCCCAGCGGGGCACCACTGGACGATTGCGTGGTCGTCGACCTCATGTATCAGGAGCACCCGGCCAGCGGGAAGTTCGTTCTGGACGATTTCCAGAGTAACCCCGCCGTCGATGTCTCCAGTTCCGGAGGAGCCATGCTCACGAGCCTGGCTGAGGTCTTGGAGGGCCGCTTCGACGATCCCAACAACTCGTTCAATCCCTCCGACCCGCTCTCGATGAACGCCATGACGCTCGCCGGAAACGGTGATGACAGCAGCGGCATCGTCTTCGAGTGGGATGGGGCGGACGAGGTTTTGCTCTTTCAGGTTCCCCAGGCGCAGAGAGACCTCTCGGGCTTCGCATACCTATCGTTTCGTGCCGCCCAGGCTGCTCGCGATCCTCTGACGACGGTCGTACTCGAGGACCTGGACCTCTCGGTCGAATTGATCGACTTCGACGGCCGCTCCAGCACCATTCGCATCGGTGCCTACGGGGGCGGCATCGAGGAGCCCTACCAACGTCCACGCTGCGGCGGAATGAACCTGCGTGGCTGGGCGAACGAGTTCGAGACCATTCGCGTCCGCCTCGAGGATTTCAGGAGCGACGGACGCCGGCTCGACCTGACGCGCATCGCCGTCGTCGGTTTTCTCTTCGGCCCCGGTTTCGGCTCTTCACAGGGTCGCATCGGACTCGACGAAATCGAATTCACACACGAGTAGGCCATGTCGCGCATCAAGACTTCCCTTATTTGCCTCCTCTGCGGCGTCGGCTTGATCGGCGGCGCGATCGCAAACCGCCAGCGCCACCAAGACCTCACAGCGCTGCCCGCGAATCCGGCGACAACACCGGTCGAAATACTCCACGCCCAGTCCTTTCAGCTCGACCAGCCTTTCACCTTCGAATGGCGCAACGAGCGCCCTGAAGTCCAGTCCGGATTTCTCCTCGTCTTGAAGACCGACCCCAAGTTGGTCCAGCCGCGCCAGACATACGAGGCGGTACTCTACGTCGGCGATCAAACCGCGGAACGTTGCAACGGCGCATATCCATCCGGGCATCTCGTCGCCCTGGTGCCGGCCGGCGTGCTCGCGAACGGAAACGTCGACCTCGACCCGACCTCGGTTCCGATCTGGTTCGGCACGCCCGAACTGCCCGAACGCGTCGATGCCGCCCGCATCGCGCAGGAACTCGCACTCGCAGAAGCCCAGGGAGTGGGCCCGCAAGCCACATCGCGCCTCTCGGCGCAAAGCCTGGCAGCCCAGGATTCGATCTACGCCGCGAATCGCGACGAGCTGGACTTCTACATCGCCGATCTCATCGAGCTCTATTCGCCCGCCGAGAGCGAGCTCGTCGAGCTCCTGCGCATGCCGCGGTCGTGGTAGCCCGGCGGACGGGCACCCTTCGGTCGTGTGAGACGGCCGTCGCCTTGGTCGAATGCGGTGCTCTCGCGCAAGGCGAAGGGCTCTGGTGGATCCGAGCGTTCGTTTCGGTGCTAAGGCCTCGGTCCAGGGGCGAGCTCCAGTAAGAAAGCGTAGATCAAAGCCTGTTCTTCATAGCGGCGATAGCGCCCCGAGGCCCCGCCGTGCCCCGCCTCCATCTCGGTCTTGAACAGCAGAAGATCATCCCCTGTCTTCATGGCCCGCAGCTTGGCGACCCACTTGGCAGGCTCCCAGTATTGCACCTGTGAATCGTGAAGGCCCGTCGTCACCAGGAGGTGCGGATAGTCCTGGGCGCTGACCTGGTCGTACGGGGAGTACGAGAGCATGTAGTCGTAGTAGGTCTTGTCGTTCGGGTTCCCCCACTCGTCGTATTCGGAGGTGGTCAGGGGAATCGAATCATCGAGCATGGTCGTCACGACATCGACGAAGGGAACGGCGGCGACAACGCCGTGAAAGAGCTGTGGCGCCTGGTTGATCACCGCGCCTATCAACAGGCCTCCGGCGCTGCCCCCCAGGGCGAATAGACGGTCCGGACTCGTGTAGCCTTCCTTCGCCAGAAAGTCGCCACTGGCGATGAAGTCGGTGAAAGTGTTCTGTTTGTTTAGCAACTTGCCGTCTTCGTACCAGCGCCGTCCGAGCTCTTGTCCGCCCCGAATGTGCGCGATCGCGTAGGCGAATCCCCGGTCGAGAAGCGAAATCAGGTTCGGACTGAAGCGCGCATCGATGCTGTAGCCGTAGGAGCCATACCCGTAGAGCAAGAGCGGCCTGCGGCCGTCCTTCGCGAAGGGCATCCTGTAGACCAGCGATATCGGCACCAGGGCTCCGTCGTCGGCGGTCGCGTGCAATCTTTCGGTGCGGTAGTTTGCCGGGTCGAACCCGCCCATGACCTCCTGGCGCTTCTTGAGAATCCGTTTGCGCGTTTTGAGGTTGTGGTCGTAGACCGAGCGCGGAGTCGTCAACGAAGAATAGGTATAGCGGAGAAACTGCGTGTCGAATTCAGGGTTGTCCGTGGCGGCGATCGTGTATGCAGGCTCATCGAATTCGATCTGGTATTCGTCGCCTCCGTTCATGCCGATGACGCGCAGTCGAACGAGTCCGCCCGAACGTTCGGAAACGACCATATGGCTACGGAAGAATTCGACGTCTTCCAGCAAGACGTTCACGCGATGCGGGATCAACTCCTCCCACGTGGAGATCCCTGACGAATCGAGCGGTGCCCGCATCAAACGGAAGTTTTCGGCATCGAGGTTCGAAACCATGTACAGGTGGTCGCCGTGGTGATCGACCGAGTATTCGTGGCCGCGTTGACGCGGCGCAACGACGCGGAAGGCCCCCATCGGGTTGTCCGCTTCCAGAATGCGGTATTCGCTCGTCAAGGTTTGACTGCAACCGATGAGCAGGAAGCGCCGCGAGCGGGTCTTCGTCACAAAACAACTGAACTCGGTATCGTCCTCCTCGAAGACCAGCTGGTCTTTGCCGGATTGCCCTACCACGTGCCTCCAGATCTGGAAGGTACGAAGCGTTTCCGGATCCTGCTTGGTGTAGAACAGGGTCTCGCCATCCTCTGCCCAGACCACATTGCTGGTCACGTCGGGGACACTATCGACGATCGCTCCGCTCGCAAGGTCCTTCACCTCGATGGTGTAGATTCGACGACCGATTCGGTCCACACCGTAGGCGATCCGTTGCTGATCCGGGCTGACGACGCGCCGACCGACGCCCAGATAGCCGCCCTCCTCCGCCATCGAGTTGAGATTCAGCAGGACCTGTTCTCGATTCCGGGCGACGGAACGCCGGCAATGGATCGGATACTGCTTACCCTCTTCAAAGCGCGTGTAGTAGAGGTAGTCGCCCAATCGATAAGGCACCGTCGCGTCGTCCTGCCGAACGCGGCCAACCATTTCGTCGAAAAGCTCTTTCTGAAGCGCCTTCGTGTGCGCCAATCGACTCTCCACATAGGCGTTCTCGGCCTTGAGATAATCGAGCACCTCCTCACTCCCGCGCCGGCGCAACCAGTAGTAGTTGTCGATGCGCACATCCCCGTGGGCCTTCAGCCGCCGGGCCTCCACGCGCGCGTTCGGGGCTTCTACCGGCGTCGGTTTCGAATCCGACAGGAGGACCTCTTCGGTCTTGCAGCCACCGATGAGAACGAGGAAGGGCAACAACACCCTTTGATTACGCATGTTCCATGAGCTCCGGAACGGGGACAGAGGTACGTGAATCGTACCTCCCAGGTGTCGAACCTCAATCCACGCGCAGGGTCATCTCGGTTTGAACGATCCTGTGACCATCGATTCGCCAGCGGTCCGGGGTCTTTCCGATCTCCTCGAAGCCGCTCTTTCGATACAGGGCCTGGGCCGGCAGGTTGTCGTCGAAGACGCCCAGATCGAGCCAAACGATCGAAGGTTCGCCGCGACACCATTCGATGGCCCTGTCCAGAAGACAGGTCCCGATTCCCTGGCGCCGATAGCCGTGCAGGATCCCCATACCGAGGGTGACCCGATGCAGACCCGCAGCCAAGTCCCCACCGGCTACGTTGGCACTGCCCACCAGCCGGTCTCCATCGAAACTCCCCCAGGCTCGACGCCACCCCGGCGTGGCCAGCGACTTGGTCCAGCGCTCGCGCGTGCGCTCGCGGACCCCGTCGATGACGAGAGCTTCGTCCCGCCCGTAGGGTCCCTAGTAGGGGTCTCCATCGGCCCCGGATTCGCTGTTCTGAACCACGAAGAACTCCAGAAAGTGCTCGAGATCGTCCAGATCCAGAAGCCGCGTCAACACATCGCCCTCCTCGGTGCTCTAGCGCGGGGGATTGGGCGGCAAGGTCTCGGGCAAGTCGGCCACCAACCAAGCGAGGGACGCAATCGCCGCGGCTCCAAGGGCCAGTTCCCGCTCGTTGACCTCGTCCAGCGTATCCGACGCAGAGTGATGCAGATCGAAATAGCGCTGGGCGTCCGGCAGATAGCCCACCAACGGAACGTGCGAAGCCGCAAGGGGCGAGATATCCACACCTCCTCCGCCGGAAATGAGCTTTTCGGCTCCCGTCCGTTTCTGAAGCTCGACCAGCGACTGCAGAATGTCAAAGACCTCACCCCTTGCATCGCTGGTAAACCCGCGCGGCGTGAACCCTCCGCGATCCGACTCGATGGCAAGAACGTGGTGCTCCGCACCGTGTGCGGCGGCGTAAGCTCGGGCTCCCCCGGTGCCGTTTTCTTCATTCATGAACAGCACGCACCGCAGGGTGCGACGGGGTCGTTGATCCAATCGCATGACCAGGGAGACGGCCTCGATGGATTGCACGCACCCCGCTCCATCGTCGTGCGCACCCTGTCCAACGTCCCAGGCGTCCAGATGCCCGCCGACAACGACGATTTCCTCGGGCTTCTCCCACCCCGTAAGCTCACCGATAACGTTGAACGAACCGACGGGGTCCTCCTCGCGGCAGTTCAGCACCATGCGCAGACGCACGCGCTTGCCGGCATCGATCCAGCCGGCGATTCTCTCGGCTGCCTCGGTGCTGCACGCGGCCGAGGGAATCCTTGGAACCCGCTTGGCGTAGCGCATCCCACCGGTGTGAGGAACGTTGTCGAGGCGGGTGGTCATGGAGCGGCAAATCGCACCGACAGCACCAACCGCAGCCGCTTTCGAGGCCCCGATGGCCCGTTGGTTCACGGCACCGCGGTAGGCCTGAAACGGGTCGACCAGACGACTGTCCATCGGTCGGTTGAACAGCACGAGCTTCCCCCGCGCCTCCTCGGCACGACGGGTGAGCTCCTCGAAGTTCTGCACCTGGATCACGTCGGCCTCCAGTCCGGCCGGCGGGGTGGCGATGCTGCCGCCGAGGGCGAGAATCGCAAGGCGCTCGCCGGCGTGCTCCTTGGGTTCCACCACGAAAAGCTGTTCGGTGGCCCCCCGCACCCAGCGGGGAATGACACAGGGTTCGAGCCGGATGTTTTCGAACCCCTCCTTCTCCATCGTGGCCCGCGCCCATTCGATCGCGGCCGCCGCATCGGTAGAAGCGGAAAGGCGGTGCGGGGCCACGGTGCACAACTCCTCGAGACGGTCGTAGGCTCGGCCGTGGAAGAGGGCCTCGCGGATGAATCCATCGAGGACGGAGATCCGTACGTCCTCGCCCCCTTGGGGGGGGCTGGTGCAGGCCGCAACCGTGAGGAAAAGGAGCGAGAGGGAGCGGAAAACGTACATGGCGGGGAGAACTTACGGCGTCTATCCGGAAAGACCAAACGCTGCATCCCGAGCTTGCGTAAACCAGACTGCAGAAGTCCGGGCTTCGAGCGTTTTCGAGCGCTTGCCGAGGCCCCGGGCTTCTCCTAGTCTGCGCCCATGCATCGCACTCTCGCCCCCTCCCGCGCCATAACCTCACGCACAGGCGCGGGGGCACAAGGGAAGTTTTTTTGGCCAGGCGGTCTCCTGGTGAGTCTGTTGGCCGCCTGCGGGGCTGGGGGCGAAACCGGCGGCAGAGAACCCGAACTCTCCCACGTTCGTTTTGCCGACGTGACCGATGGGTCGGGAATAGAAGTCGTCAATGTCTCGGGAGACCCGAGACGCTGGTACATCCCCGAAAGCAACGGCTGCGGAGCAGCTTGGCTGGACTACGAAGGCGACGGGGATATGGATCTTTTCGTCGCCAACGGAAGGGGCATGAAGTACGTCGACGGAGGCACGCGTCTCGAGACTTTCGACGGACCGTCGAGTCGCTTCTACCGCAACGAAGGCAAATTCAAGTTCACCGATGTGTCCCACGCCGTAGGGGCGGCGCGCAACGAGTGGATCAACGGGGTCGCAACAGGTGATATCGATAACGACGGCGACACCGATCTGTACCTGGCCTGCCTCGGCGAGGATGTGTTCTTGCGCAAGGACATCACCTTCGCCGAGGTAACGGAAGCATCCGGCCTGCGCAATGAATACTGGGGCACCGGTCCGGCCTTCGGGGATGCCAACCGAGACGGGAACCTTGACCTGTACGTGGCAAACTACTGCTTGTTCGACTTTGACCATCCACCGAACGCCGGCAAGCCCAACGTGATCGACGGCGTCGCGGTCGCGTTTGGTCCCGAGGGGGAGAATGGGCGCGGGATCAACCCCGGAGCACCGGATGTGTTCTTTTTCGGCAACGGTCGCGGGAACTTCGGTGAGGCGACCGCGGCGGCCGGACTCGAGTTGAAGAAGGATCTCTGCTCCTATGCCAGCGTCTTCTCCGACATCGATGCCGACGGCTGGGTCGACATCCTCGTCTCCAACGATCTACAACCCTGCAACCTGTTCATGAACACGGCAGGGCACTTCACTGACGAGGCGATCGAACGGGGATTTGCGTTCAATGCCGATGGAAGCCCGACCAGCGCCATGGGGCTGTTTGTGGAAGACATCGAAGGCGATGGAGATTTTGACGTCCTGCGCACCAACTTCGACCTGGAAGCCAATTCGCTCCACATCAACGATGGCAAAGGCAACTTCACCGAACGCGGTAAGACGTACGGCATCGCCGCGGCGAGCCTGGATCGGCTGAGTTGGGGCGGTGGATTCTTCGATGCGGATCTCGATGGCTACCTCGACATATTGATCGCCAACGGCCATGTTTTCCCGCAAGCCGAAGAGATCGGAATGCACGCATGGGCCCAAGGAAGTCAGGTCTATCGCGGCCTACCCCACCGACGCTTCGGTATCGAATGGGAAGACATCTCCGAAGAAACGGGAGGCGGCCTCGCGGCTCTACGAAGTGCACGCGGTGTCGCGCTGGGCGACATCGATGACGACGGGGATACGGATGCCATCATCATCGACATCGACTCATCACCACGCCTCCTCGAGAATCAAAGCTTGCACGCAGGTCGTTGGATCGGAATCAAGACCATAGGCAAGCGGAGCAACCGCGACGGATTCGGAGCCAAGGTGACCGTCCAGGCCGGAAAACGCCGGTGGGTCCGTGAAATACGTAGCGCCAACGGGCTCTACTCTGCCCACGACCCTCGCTTGCTCATCGGCCTCGGCATGATCGACGCCGTCGATTACGTAGAAGTAAACTGGCCCAGCGGCGGCTCGCAAACACTCAAAAAACCGGACCTCGACCGGCTGCACGTCATCGTTGAAAGCAGCGGTGCTCGTTAGCTCCCCACTTCGACAAACTCGAACCCGCACATGAAGGTCGCGCTCATCTTCCCCCCCCAGGGTCACTTCACTCAACCCTACCTCAGCTTACCCTCTCTTGTTGCGTACCTACGTCAGAACGGATACGACGATGTCGAGCAACTCGACCTCAACATCGAGTCCTATGACCACTTCCTGACGCACGAACGGTTGAATCGCTCGCTCGAACGTATCGGGGCGCGGCAAAAGGTACAGGCTCTCGACGACAAGGAACGGCTTCACTTCTCCGACATGGAGCAATATCAGCTCCTGTCCGAAATCGACCTCATCGGCGAAGATGTAGCGGAGTCGATCGAGGAAGCGAAACGTGTCCTGCGCGACCCTGAGGACTTCTACGACTACAAGCGCTACCTGTGGGCAGGCCGGACGGTCGAGCAGGGTCTACGTATCTTCTCGCAGGAATACGCCCCGACACGCCTGACGGCCCACGGCTTCGTGATGCGCTACCGGGTCGAGCACACGAATGAGATCCTGGCGGCCATCGACGATGAGAAGGAAAACCCCTACATCGAGTACTTTCGCGAGCGTACCCTGCCCCAGCTCGAGAAACTCGACCCGGATTTGATCGGTATCTCGCTGACCTTCCCCAGCCAGGCGATTCCGACGCTGACGCTCGCCAAGATGATCAAGGAGTGGAAGCCCGATGTACACATCACCGTGGGTGGCGGGCTATTGGCATACGTCGGCGAGAAGCTCAGCAAGCGAACCGAGGTCTGGGACCTGTTCGACAGCTTCGTCATGCTGGAAGGCGAGCGCCCTCTGTTACAGCTGTGCGAGGTTGTCGAGGGCAAACGGCAACTCTCCCAGGTCTCGAACATCCTGTATCGGGACGGGAACGGAGAGGTCATCAAGGCCCCTCAGGATACGCCGCTGGACATCAAGGGCTTACCGACACCCGAATTCAACGGGTTGCCCCTCGACAAGTACATCACGCCTGAACTCGTCCTACCGCTGGCGGCGACACGCGGTTGCTATTGGGGCAAGTGCGTCTTCTGCACGCTCTACACGGTGATCGGACCCGGCTATCGGGGCCGGACGACGGAACAGACCGTCGAGGACATGCGCATCCTGCAGGAACGCCACGGGGTTCGAAACTTCTACCTGGCGATCGAGGACTTGCCTCCGAACATGGCCAGGGCTTTCCCACGGGCGATTCTCGACGCGGGCCTGGACGTCAACTGGTGGTGCGATGCGCGGCTCGAGCACGACGTATTCGACGAAACGGTCTGCCGAGAAATGGCGGAGTCCGGCTGCCGGCGCATCGCCTTCGGATATGAAAGCTCGTCGAAGCGCGTGCTCGATGCGATGTGTAAAGGCATCGACCCCGATGCCAGTCTCGAGCTCATTCGGCGGGTTCACGACGCGGGGATTTCGGTCACGCTGTACGCCATGATCGGGTTTCCGACCGAGACGCGCGAGGAGGCCGTGCAGACCATGCAGACCATTCTCGACAACCAGCGCTACATCCAGGAGGTCAGCGTGCGCGTCTTCTATCTCGACGAAACCTCCGAGGTCTTCCGTCGCCGCGAGGAGTTCGACATCGTCGAGATCTATCCTGACGCCGAGGCCGACCTGCAGGTCTACTACGATTTCAGGACGAAACGCGGCATGACCCGCTCGGAGGCGCGTCAGATGTATCTGGAATTCACCGGTGCGTTGCGCTCGCATTTCCCGGTCTTCCAGAAAGAGAACATGCTCTATCACGAGCTGAAGAGTCACTACTTCCTTTATCTGGTAAAGCACGGCTCTTGGAACGCGCTCCTGAAAAACGTGCTTGAACCCGAGAACGAAGCGCACCTCGACCGTGCCCCGTGCCAGGTGCCCAGACTACGCACGCGCGAGCTGGCCTTTGACCGCGGCGAGATCGACACGGTCGTCTCATCGATCGATTCGGCGACGATCAGGCCCCGCTATCAGTCCGATTTGCTGGAGAACGCGGACAGAGAAAAAATCGAACGCGACCTCGATCCCATCGCGGCCGCCTCGTCCACCCTGGTCTACAATCCCCAATCGGGCGAGGTGCGCTGCCTGTCACCCGCCGCAGCCGAGGTGCTTCACCGCTGCGACGGCTCCCGCACCCTGACCGAAGTCGTCGAAATTTTCCCCGAACCCCACCGCAAGGCCGCCGAACGCTGCGTCCAAGACATCGCCCACGCCAAGCTCCTGGAGACGAGAGAATGAGCGAAAGGAAAAAGCAGAAGACCATCGAGTCCCCCGGCGTCAATGATGCCCCCGGCAACGCCTCGGACAAGGAGCCCCCCCTGAAGGAAGAACCCAAGAAGAAGACCGACTACGTCTTCAAGATCGTCCCGGCCGACCCGAAGAATTCCTTCGACTTCGAGGACGTCGCGGACAAGTAGTTTTCATGCAGGGGCAGGACGGCAGAAGCTGCTACTGAACCCGCGGCGGCTCGTACCGTCGGGACGGATCGACCGTTTCCGCATACGGGGAACCCCATCCGCGATCGAAGAACTCGGCGAGCTCAGCTCCCAGACGCTCGCTTTCCACGATCAGTCCGACGTTACGGCTGTTGTGGAAGTAGTCGCGCCCCCAGTTGCTTGTGCCGACCCAGGAGCGAACCCGATCGACGACCATGTACTTCGCGTGGATGACGCGGGCAAAGGGAATGAACCCGGCTCTTGCCTCCGGCAGTGCCGCGAGCTTGACCTCGATGTTCTTGAGGGCTTGAAGGCTCTGCAGTCCTTCGATGGAGTATTCGCGCTTGCTCCAGTCGGCGAGCAGCAGGCGCACCTGAACGCCGCGTGCGGCCGCGCTACGGAGGGCCGTCTCGAGGTCTGCGAAGTAACGCCCCTCGCGATCGGTGGTCCTGTAGGAGAGCAACTGGATGCTGACCGACTCCTTGCTGGAGTCGATCATTTCGATCAGCCGCGGTAGGTCCCACAGGTCGGGGTCGGCCAAGAGGGAGGGCGGAGAGTACACCGGCGTCACCCAGGCGTCGCCGCCGCCGAAAGAGGCCTGTGTGGGGAACGCCGCGGCGCTTTCCAGCGCGCCGGAGACCTGTGGGCCGTCGGGATGGGCGAGGCTCCAGTCCATCTCGAAGATCGTGCCCAGGGAGAGCACGACCGCTGGCAGGCTGAAGCGCACACCGAGCTCCTGGATGTGCTCGAGCGACCGCCAATCGAAGTTGGCGCTACCCAGGTAGGCCTCGCGCCCGTCGACCACGAAGTACTTGGCGTGCAGAATGCCGCCGGTCTTGTCCTGGATGTCAAAGAGGCGCGTCTCGATCCCATCGTGCGCCCCGAGGCGATCCAGCGTCTTCGGATAGGTCTTGTAGAACTTGATGTCCGAGAGAAAGCGCACCTTCACGCCGCGCGCGGCTGCCTGCTCGAGTTCGACGAGCAGCGGCTCCAGGCGACTTTTTTCGGGATCCTCCGGGTTGTTGCTGGCGTAGAAGAAGGCCAACTCGATCCCCTTCTTCGCGCCGGCGAACATCTCCAGCCACACCTCGAAGGTATCGGGGATTGCGTCCGTCCCAAGACTCGTTTCGACCGGCACCGTCTCGACGAGCTGGATTTCACCCTGCAAGCGCGCATCCGGCGGCGCGCTGATGACACAGGCGGCAAAGCAGAAGAAGGCGAGGAAACTGCGCATGGAACCCCCTGACTAGCCGTGCCCGCGGACGATGGGGACCAGCTCGGCGATACCGTCGATCACACGATCGACCGGGCCCGACTTCGCCAGCCCCATCACCCAGGAGGGAGTGTGGGGTTGGCGGTGGAGGATCGTCATACGCGGAGCCCCGCCAAGCCCCTCCCTGCGCAACCAGCAAGGCAAGGCCAGGTCGAGAGAAAACACGTCCCCGACCACGAGGTCGGGAGCTTCCTCCTCCAGAACGCAGCGATAGCGCGGTCGATCGATGCGCACGGACCGCTCACCCACATCGAAGACCGTGGTGTCGTCACCCAGCTCGTGCTTGCCCGCCTGTCCGCAGATCCGGAAGTGGTCGTGATCGAGATGAGCGCCTACATCCTCGAACCAGCCTTCGATTTTCTCCGGCGGAGAGTTGGACACGATGACGAGCTCGATCCCGGCTTCCATCAGGGTCTCGAGAACCTCGCAGGCCCGGGGCACGAGAGCCGGGGGCCGCTCCTTGCGAAAGGCCGAGGTCGCTTCGAAAAAGCAATGGTTGGCAAAGGCCTCCGTACTGGCGTGGCCCGCCGCCAGAATCGCTTCGCGATAGAGCCGGTGTTGGGGGTCCTCGGACCTGCCCAGAAACGCCCCGATGGTATTGGGCAGGCAGAAGGGATCCTCATCGACATAGGCGGTCAGGCGCCCCTCTACACACCAGCCGTACTCCTGGGGTGAAGCCATGACCGTCGCGCGCAGATCCGCAAACTCACGCTCGCCGCGCTCCTCATCCACGCCGGCGAGCCGAATCGCCTCGCGCACGAAATAGCGCCGAACCGCATCCGCCTCTTCGGCGGGATTCGTCCAGACACCGTCGAAGTCCGAAAGCAGTTTCAAGTTATTGACCCGCTATGAGGTCCATCGCGTTGGAGAGGAAGAAGTTCCCGGCGCCGCCAAAGTGAACCGCCTGAAGACTCGCCTCGAAGCCGCAGAAGCTGACATCGCTCGGAATCATCGAATTGAACATCGCCACAGGACCCGCCTGCGCAGCGAGGCCCAGCAGTTCGTTCGAGGACCCCAGATCCACCAGGAGAACCTGCCCCGTCAGCAGCGTGAACATGAACGGGCTCTTGCGAGACAAGATGAACGCGAAGTTGCTGCCCGTCGTGGAAACGTCGACCGAAGCGGTCCACGGCTGCCCGAGCACGGGCGGATCGGCCGTGAAACTCGCCGGGTTGAAGCCACTGTTGCGAGAGGTGGCGCTGGCGGTGGGACAGGGCAGTCCGAACGTCTGATTTGCGTTGACGTCCCCGCGTGTTTCCGCCAACGGCATCTGCCACGCGAAATCGACCGCAGTCACGCCGGTTCCTCCGCGCTGCAGAGAGTCCCCGACCGGTGTCGGACCGACCTCCAGGACCCCGATATCGGTCGAGTCCATCCCCATCGCAGGCCCGTCCGACGCGGTGAACGAGCCCTCGTAGCTGATGAATTCGAGCACCCCGCCCATATCATCGACCAGGGCAAGGCCGTCGGGGGAACCGTTCTGCAGCCCCGCGAAGGCGAAGTCGAGGATGCCGATGCCGCCTTGTGTATCCGGCAGGAGGCCCGAAAGGTTCAGTGTGCTGTAGCTCGCTCCACCACTGCCGTTGTAGGCCACGACCGAAAAACCCGAGAGATCCGTACCGTCGGGACCCGCGATCTCGACTGCCTCACCCGTATCTACGCCGTCGTTGTCGTAGTGCAACTCGTTGATCCAGACGAGTCCCTGCAGGGGCGGCGGCGGCGGCGCGACACCGTAGACGACGTCAACCCACTCCGGATGATCCACGTAGGGGTTGCGATTGCCCTGGAACCCGAACACCACATCGGTGTGGTTCATCTCGAAAGCGTCGGGCGGATCCTCCGCGTGCCACTGCAGGAGGAGGGACAGGTGCCCCATGTAGGCCGGCGACTCGTTATTGCCGGTGTTCGACGCAGCGAGCAGACTGATGTCATCGGTGAGCTCGAGGTTGGCCTCCGGGAGCATAGTGACTCCATGTGTACCGCCCTCATAGCGCATGTCCATGTAGAAGAGAATGCGCGCGATGTCGCCGCGCCGCTCGTTCCACACCTCCCAGGTTCCGGTGTGTCCCGACCCGCTACCCCAATTAGAATCCCCGGGATAGCCGCCACCCATTCCGCCGACGCCGTTGTTGCTCGTCGTCGCATACTGCGTGCAGCCCGCGTTGCAATCCTGGAAGGGGCGGTTGCCACGCGAAGAGTTGTACGAGGGGTCCGCGAGGCGCAGCATGTGGCAGTCGGTGAACGGGTAGTTCGAGGGGACGTCGTCCGGTATCCCGTAGGAGCGCGGCCAAACGTGCTCCCGGTTGTAGATCGAATTGCCGCCGCCCTGCTTCGGATCGCTGTCGTTGCGGTAGATGGTGATGATGTTGCCCGAGTTGCTGGGATCCTCCTGAGCCATCTCGAGGATGTCCCAGGTGTCCGTCGCACTCGAGGTGTAGGGGAAGCGCTGGTGGTCGTCGATGACCTCGTGCAGGGTCGAGCGCAGGGCCGCTGCGCTCGAGGTGTCGACCGAGCTGTAGTACCCGGGGGGGGCCTGGGCAGCTGCTACGGCCGAGAACACGAAGATCAGGCCTGACAGACCGGCCAGGGGAAGGGATCGCTCGGGCAATTTGGGCACGGTGAAAAACCGGGGGGGGCAACGGCGGGATAGGTGGGAACCAATGGACTCCGCATTAAACCGCTTTCCGCGCTTCCTTGGACGCCAGGCTTGGCGTTTTATGGGGCTTACCTCGCCCGCCGCCTACAAAGACGCCGAGCCATGACCCCGACGATCCAACGCGCCGCCCTCCCTCTCGCCCCTCTGGCCACCCTTCTTCTGGCCTTTTCGACCGCTTCCCAGGAGTCGGTCCTGTCCGAGCCGCTGCCCGTGACCCGGGTCGTGGACGGCGACACGGTCTACGTCCAGCGAGACGGAGGGACGGAAAAGCTGCGTCTGCTCTCGGTCGACACCGAGGAAAAGATCACCGGGCGCCCGGCCATCTCGCCGACGAAGCCGGAAACGGTCTACGGTCAGGAGTCGGCGGATTGGGCCAAGCGGTTCTTCGCGGACCTCGGAACACGAGACGAGCCCGCCAAGGTCCGTCTGCTGTTTCCCACACGCGACGAACAGCGCGACATATACGGGCGGCTGCTCTGCCACGTGATCTTGATGGACGGCCGCGACTTCAACGTGCTTCTGGTCGAGCAAGGCCGTAGTCCCTACTTCAACAAGTACGGCAACAGCCTGCTCAAGCACGCGGAATTCGAAGCGGCACAAAAAAGGGCGCGCGCCAAGAAACTGGGTGTGTGGAACCCCGCCACCAACGAGCCGAAGACCGAGGGAGCACCCGCGGCCAAGCGGCCCTACGATCGGCTCCTGCCGTGGTGGCAAGCGCGCGCGGATGCCATCGACAATTTCCGCAAGTTCGAAGCCGCCGGTACGGCGATCTCCGCCGACGATCCGGATGCCCTGGCCGCAAGCCTTCGCGACCACCCGGAAGCTGAAGTCCGGGTGTTCGGAGAGATCCACCGCCTGTACCGCGAGAAAGACGGAACCCTGACCGCCGAGTTTCGCTCGGGCGACAGGAAGCGCGCACTTCGTGCCGTCATTGGGATGTCGGCCCGCGCGGAGATCGAACCATGGCTCCAGGCAACCAAGGAGGTGTTCCGGCAGAACTTCGTGTTCGCCGAAGGCCGACTCGAGAAGGGACCGCGGGGCCTTTATATCGTCGCGGCGTACCGCGACCAGTGGAAGCTCGGGGGACCCGAACCGAAGGCCTTGATGGAGGCGGGGGCTAGCGGGGTGAAGTAGGGCGCGAAGCGCGCCCGATCCAGCTCTCGGCGATGCGCCGCAAATCCGGCGTCTCTCCACCCCCCTCACGGAAGTAGAACCCCTCGAGCTCGTCGATCTGCGAGCGAAGTTCCTCGCGCTGGGGACGGTTCAGGCCGTTCTTGGCGTCGATCTGCTCGAGCAGTCCGATGACCGTGAAGGCCGAAACGCTGTCGGGCATGCGGAAAGGACCGCTCGGGGCGACTACCTTGCGCACGCGCCGCAGACGTACCCATCCGAACGAGACGCCGGCCACGGCCAGGAGCGCGAAGAACCACGGCAGAATCGAGATGGAGCGCTCACCGTAGATCTCCTCGAGGGAAATCACCGCTGCGACCGACTGCAGGTCGGCGTCGTCGTAGCGCTGGTAATCGACCTCGACCTCTTCCACGAGGGGTCGACCGAACCGGAACTCCTTCGGGAGCTCCGTCAGGCCCTCCTTCGCTTCCATCGCGATGCTCCAGATGCGTTCGGAGACGATGGCGACCTCCTCGCCCTCTTCATCGAACTTCGCCACCGAGACGCCCTGATCTTCGGCCGAGACGATTTCAAACCCCTCCGAGCCCAAGTCCAGGAATGCCTCGAGATCGGGCACGAGGCCCAGTGCGCTCGCTTGAACCTCCAGGAGCAGCTTGCCCTTGTCAGCCTGACGCTCGTCCAGGGTCTGCGTGAGCTTTAGCTTCTCGAAGGGTCGCTCTTCGCGTTGCGGAGAGCTGGCCTCGATCGCGACCGGCGAAGACTCGACCGGCAGCACGGCGTAGCCCGAGGTGTCGAGGAAATCGATGTCGAGGTGCAACGAAGGCACACGATCGACCTCGGGACCACGTGCCTTCAGAAGCAGATACGCATAGGGCGTGACGCGCCAGCCATACTCCTCGAGGGCACGCGAATGGGTGTCGGGGTGGTTGAACGTGACCGAAAGCACCTCGAAGTGCTCCGACAACGCCTCGCGCGCCACATCCTCGAATTTGTCTCGGTAGTTTTCCGTCGGCCGGCCGTAGTTCCAGGCGAATCGCTGGTTGTTCTGGTTGGTGAGATACTTCGAGAAGCCCCCGGCCTCCCGCTCGATCTCCTTCGTGTGACGCAGATTGACGTACAGGCCGAAGGGCTTTTCGCTACCCACGCGGTCTTCGCCATCGACGACGGTCTCGAGTTGGATCTCGGTGACCAGATCACGGTAGTACTGATACACCTTACGAGCTTCTTCGGCGCGTTCATTGTCACCGACGATATCCAGCCCGTTACGCACGTAGGTGAACTTGACGGCCGGATTGACGCTGCCCATGCGCGTGAAGAGCGTGTTCGAGAACATGTCCATGTGGTGCTCGGCGCGCTCGTCCGGCAAGGATTCGAGCACACCGCGAATGCGCTCGATCTGGGCTGCGACAGCCTGCTTGCGCTCGTCGACGGCTCCCAGATCACAAGCACCCAGGCTGGCGTAGAACCAGGTCTCGAAGACCTTGGTCGTCTCTTCTTCCTCGAGCAGGTCCTCCACCTGGGCGGCGTACATCTCGGCCGCTCGTTCGAATTCACGGAAGGCCTCCTGGCGGTTGCCGGAGAACTTGGAATCCTGGGCGAGCTCCTGGCGGAAGTTGTTCTCGTCGTGCATGACCGAGGCCCGCGCCAGCATCAATTGCCAGTTCTCGGGGTGATCGGCCAGGGCCTCTTCGGTGACGGATCGAGCGACCTGATAGCCACGCAGGATCTCGCCCTGAATATCGCGCTGGCGCCGCTTGGTCTTGTTCTCCTTCTGGGTGTTGGGTTGGCGCCACACACCGACCAGGTTGGTGCGCATCTTCTGCACCAGCTGGGCCAGAATCTCGGGCTCCAGGTCGTGCATAGACCCGAAGACCTCTTCGATCGTTTCCAGCCGGTAGACCTCGGCGATCGAGTGCGCAGAGGTGAAGGCTGCGGCGATCAACTCTTCATCGAGGTCTTCGAGAGGCAGCTGGCGGATGCGAGCGACCCACTCGGCGAGTTCGACGAGATTGCGTTCCTGCTTGGAACGCGTCAGCGGAATCGCATCGGCCCGCTGCTCGTAGCCGTAGAAGTAGACGTAGCGGTTGCGGCGGTTGTTCTTGTCGTTGGGGTTGTGGTTCTTGGCCCACACACGCAGGAACTCTTCGACCAGTTCCTTGGCGCGCTCGGGGTGGACGAGAGCCAGGCGCTCGATGTGCGGGAAGGCTTCCGTTTCCTCGTTCACCTTGAGGAGAAGCTGGGCGAGAAGGATGGCAAATTTCGGCCTCAGACCCTCGGCGACGAAGGGCATCCAGCCGGCCGATGGACGAATATCGAGAATCTTGTCCGTCGTGATCGGCGCGGGGGTGCTCTTGCTTGGGCGGTTGAAACTGGAGTTGTAGTAGTAGAAATTCCCGTAGAAGTCGCGCTGCATCGAGGGGCCGCGCTGCGTCGACTTGTCGTTCTTGTAGGTGTAGATCGCCTCGCGCAACCAGTTGGCTGCCAGCAAGGACAGGGTCGAAGCCCACTGGGGCGCGCGCTCGGGCGCAGCTTTCAGAAGCGCCTCCGCGGCGGTCGTCTGCAGCTCGAGGTTCTTGAAGCGCGCATCGGCATCGAGCGCCTTGTCCATCAAGGCGTTCGAGCTGGATCCACCGATCACCGCCAGGATCTCCATGCCGCGCTCGGGTCGTGAGGTGAAGCTCTCATCGAGCCAGGACTGACCGAGCTCTTCGCGAATCCGCGGCGCGATGTCGACCGCGCGTTTCAACGCCTCTTCCTTGTCCTTGTCTTCGACCTCGCCGCTGGCCAGCACGGCCTGAAGGACGGTCCAGGCCTGCTCGAGGAAGCCTTCCTTCTTGTCTTCCGCGTGCTTGGCCAGGAAGTGGCGCGAGAGCAGGTTCAGCGCCGCGCGGTCGTTCTCGGAGATGGCCGTTTCAGGGGAGGGCAAGAACTCACCGGCCTCGACCGGAAAATTCGCTCCCATGAGAATGCGCGCAACGTCCTGGCGGTCGAGTTCCGGCTCTTCGGATTCGAAGACGCCCTGAAAGAGCTCCAGGGACTTTTCGAGCAGCCCGCCGGCGTTGATGCTCTGGGACAGCAACAGGCCGAGCTGAGTCAGATTCCCATCCTCGTGATCGATCGGCGCCGCGACCGTTAAACCGAGCACGTCCGCGGGCGCGAAGAAGTTCTTTTCGGCCCAGTTGGCGAAACGCCCCTGGGGTTTCTTGGGTCCCTTGACGAGGGAGACAAGCATCTGCTTGTACCCGGCCTTGGCCTCTTCCTCGGTGATGCTCGCGAGGTACTCACCGACCGCCTCCCAGTCACCGAGGGTGACGTTGCGCTGGAGCTCCTTGGCCTCCTTCTCTATGCGCTCCTTTTCCTCCTTATTGGCCTTGGCTTCGGCCTCCTTTTTGGCCTTCTCCGCCGCCTTCTCCGCCGCCTTTGCGGCCTCCTCGGCCTCCTCCTTCAGCTCTTCCTCGGTCTTCTCTTCCTCCGGCTCCGCTTCCCCGTCCTGCGCTTCCTCGAGAACCTCTTCGGACACTTCCTCCTCCGGCCCGGGGGATTGCTCTCCGTCCAGGGCCGCCTCGAGGGTGGCTCCCTCTTCGGAAGCGTTCTCCGGCGCCTGTTCTTGCTCTTCCTCGGACTCGGGAGGCGTCGACCAGGCCTTGAGGATCACCGACGGGCGCCGGTCATAGGTCAGTTTGGCGAGCTTCTTCTGAAGCGCTGAAGGCTCCTTCTTCTCCTCCCCGTCCTCGCCCTCTTCCTCTTCAGCCGACTGTGGTTCCTGCGGGGCAGGCGCCGCACGCACGACGACGCCCTCCAGAAACTTGCCGGGATCCTGAGTCGCCGCGTTGGCACCGAACACGACAACCCCTGCCCCGATCCAAAGGAGGCCCTTCATCACTTTCCTCTTTCCTTCGTTTCCCAGATGGATGAGCCGATGCAGGTCTCAGGAACCGCTACCGTCGCCCGGCGGGCCGAGCGATGCACCGCGCGCATCTTCCGACGCCCTTGAGTTCGATTTTCTTCCTTTTCCCGGTCTGCCGCGACCGCGGCCACTTCCACAACCCCGTCATTGGCTGGGTAGGGGCAACCCCTGCAGATCGGTCAGATCCATGCGGTCCAGGCGAATCGCTGCTTCAAGATCTTCGCGGTGGTGAGCGAGCGCCTCCGAATCGCCCGCCTCCTGCGCCCTTTCCGCGAGCAGCCGGTAGGTCTGACGCGCCGATTCGATCCGAGGCCCCCATTTCTCGCGACCCTCCCCCTCGAGACGCATCAGCCAGGTCATGTAGTACTGCGAGTTCGCATAGGTGCTACGCGCGTCGGCGGTGAGCTCGGGATCCGCGTCGGGATCGACCGAAAGCTCCTCCACGAGCCCCGTCAACTCGCGGTTGGCATCGGGCAACTTGCTGAGAAACATCATGCACTTCGCGCGTTCCAGGCGAAGCGCCCGGGACTCGGCAACATGTTCCGCCGGAAGTTCGGACAGCGCTTGCGAAAAAGCGTTGTCCGCCTTGGCGAATGCACCGGCCGCGGCCAGCGTTTGGTCCTTTTCCTGGAGAGCGCGGCCTTCCTTCGCAAAGGCCTGGCCTTCGGCCGTCAGTGATGCGACCCGATCGAGGGCCGCGTGATCCTGTCCGGGACCGAAGTGAAAGGCGGTGGCGCCGACGGGAATCATGAACCACGCACTCAAGAGCCACTTTCTCATGGGATTCTCCTTGGGGTACTTAGGTCTACCTTATTCATCGTCAAGCGCTACCCGTTTCCTCGACTTGGCCGTCCGCCCCCGGTGAACAGGGCTCTGAGGGCGTCGACCCATGGCCGGCGCCCCAACCCGCCGGATGGGGTCCCGGGTTGAAGTCTCCGCCCCCGCGTCGGGCGCCCGGGTCGCCAGCGCGTTCCGAAAAAGTGCAGTAACAGCGGCAAGAAAGCCATGAACGTCGCCCCGCAGGCGCAGGCCAGCAGGGCGTATTCGCGCCGGGTGAGCTTCTCGAAGACGCTCTTGCCCTCGATCGAGCTCAGACTGCTGACCAGCACGCTGGAGAGGTGGCGCTCGTTTCCGTTGTGAAAAGTCCCCCCCAGACGGGTCGCCATCTGACGCAGGGTGGAGACATCCTGGCGCGACTGGCGGCCGTCGATGAACTTGCCGGCCAGCGGATCGCCCACGCCGACGATCAACACGTTGTCGATCGCAGCGGGCATCTTCGGCATCCCCTGGGCGGGAACCGTGTCGCCGTCGGAGATCACGACCAACGTTGTGCTACCCGGAACCCAGTGCTTGGCGACTTCGGTCGCCTCCCTCAGACCGTCGAAGAGCTTGGTCTTGCCCGACTCGAAGGCGTAGTGCATCGGCAGGTCGCCCAGGACGTTGCGAATGACCTCGACGTCGCGCGTGTCGACGACCACCGGTTTGGCTCCGTTGTAGACCGCGACGACCGACAGGCGATACAGCTGGAGCGGCACGCGCTTGAAGAACGACTCCATCACGTCGCGCGCGCGTTGCATGCGACTTTGAGTCTTCGTCGGTCCCGCATCGACCAGACGCATGCTGGGCGAAACGTCAAGAACCATCAGAACGTGGCGGTACTCGTCGGGCTCGAGCACGACGTCATCGTCGGAGGAGTGCCTCTTCGGGTCGATGAAGAGCAGGGTGAACAGCCCCCACGTCAGTCCACCGATCGCAACACTCTTGAGCAGGGGAACCGCGCGGGTCCACACGGCAGCTCTTTCATCGGGCCCGAAGACGAGCTTGGCAACCCTGCGGATCCGGATGAGGTGAAGAAACTCCGCACCGAGCACAAGGACGGCGGCCACGAGCGCGGCGATGATCGGTGTGAATTCCTCTTCCATACACGGCCCCCTACCAGGGTGTCGGCCTC
The DNA here is from genome assembly GCA_002683825.1 of Planctomycetota bacterium. Classification (GTDB taxonomy): domain Bacteria; phylum Planctomycetota; class UBA1135; order UBA1135. The sequence continues at coordinate 207,819 of NYUD01000057.1, read as the reverse complement.
AGTATGAAGGCGGTTGAGATGGCCGCGGCCAACACGCCGAGCGAGATCCAGCACCAGAGCGGATAGTCGTCCACCGCTTCGGCCCGGACCTTTTCGACGCGCGTCTCCTGCATCGCGTCGATGGCCTGGAAGACGCGACTCAGCCCTTCGGTGTCTCCGGGGTTGAAGACCTCTCCACCCGTCGACGAGGTGATGTTGACGATCGATTCGGGCGGATCCGAAGAGGCGATGTGCACCGCGAATACGCTGATGCGGTCCTCCCGCAGCATGCGGGAGATCTCCTCGTCACGATCCCCACCCAGGTCCGCGCTGAAGCCGTCGGAGACCAGGATGATCATCCTGTCCCCCTCTTCGCGTTCGATGAGGACGCGCCTGCAGGCGAGCAGGGCCTTGCCGATCTCCGTTCCGCCGAACCAGTCCGGGAGGTTGCCCGGCTTCATGAAGGGCGGTGCACACCGGAAGGCGGAGACGTCGGTCGTCAGGGGAACCCAGTGCAGGACCTGGTTGCCGAAGAAGGTCAAGCCGAATGCGTCGCCCTCGCGGTAGTCGAGGAAATCGTTGATCGCCACCATCGAAGCGTCGTAGCGCGTACCCTCGCCGAAGGAAGCGGTCATGCTTCCGGACACGTCGACGCAGAACTCGATGTTCGTCAGAACCTTCTTGGCACGGGGCTCGTCCCAGCGCTGAGGTCCGGCCAAGATCAGGATGACGACCGCCAGACAGATCGAGGGCAGGGATTGGCTGGTGTTGAGGGGAATCGCAATGGCCCTGCCCCGGGACGCGCTGGAATGATCGAAGGGCAGCACCACCCCGCCGCCCTTCTTCCCCCACGTCCACCAGAGAAGAATCGCCGGCACGAAGAGAAAGAAGAGCACGGCGCCGTGTCGGAAGGGCAGGAGGAACTCCATCGTGGTTCAGTGAGCCGGCTGTCCGGCCTTTCGAGCCTCGCTCCGGGTCCCGTCGGGCAGGGCGTCCGCGGGCAGGTCGCGATAGGGCGCCAGCAGGTCGGTCAGGTCGATCGCCGGCGAGGAAGCGGTCCTCCTTTGATGCAGCCACTGCTCGAGTTGAACCAGGAGCGGGCCGGCCTCGGCATGCGCCTTGAGCTGCGTGATCGCCCGGGCCGCATCGTCATCTTCGAGTTCCAGCTTCTTGCGCCAGAACGCGATCAGGGCCAGTTCGAGCTCGGCCTGTTCCACGCGGGCCAACTCGCCCTTCATCGCGCGTTCGACCAACGGACGCAGGCGCTCGGCGAGGGTCATGGGGCGCAGGGTGGCTTCGTTCTCGCCGGAGTCCTCCCGGCGAGTGACTCTCAGGATGGCCCACAGGCCGGCGAGCCACAGCACTCCGCCGATCCAGAGCCAGACGTGATAGCCGCCGACTCGCGGAATCCGGCCTTCCCGAGGCGAACCGGGTTCGACCTGGCCCGGCCCCTGGACGGACTCGATCACGACCGTCAAGTGCGGTAGATCGTCCGTGCCCGAACCGTCGGCCCGCCGCAGGAAGTCACGCAGGTCGAACGAACCCGCTTCGAGCCCGTAGTACTCGATGTTGTAGCGGAAGGCGTCACCGTGGGAATAGACGTCTGAAATGCGAACCGTGAGCGGGGTCTTCAGGTCGCTCGGTTTCACCTCGAGCCTGGACCCCGGCAAGACGATCTCGCGCACCCAGACGGGAATGCCGACCGAGGAGGGGCGATCGGAAAGCTGAGGTTCGGCCTGTGCGAAGATGGGCGCGAGCGCTGCACAGAAGAGGGCGAGACCTCTCATCAACGCGCCTTCCTTCCCAGAAGGCCACGCGACTCGAAGAAGTGCCGTACGGCGGGGACATAGTCGCCATCGGTCCGCACGAGGAGGTGATCGATACCACTGCGACGCAGGGAAGCCGTCAGCTCTTCCTGATTCAGGTGCTGGCGCCGCCCGTGGGTCCAGAATTCCCGGCCCGTTTCGGCCTCGCGGGCCCGTATCAGCCCGGCCCCGCGCAGGTTCACTTCCGCGGGATCCTGCAGCTGAATCACGGCGCAATCGTGAATCTGTGCCAGCCGCTTGAGCGCGCCGAGCGCCGAGGGGTCGTGCAGATCGGAAAGCACGAGCATCAGGTGCTTGCTCGACAGACTCGGCGTGATCTCCCCCAGGCGGGCGGCCAGGCGCGTATCCTCGTCGTAGCGGAACATCTTCAACCGCAGAATCCACTCCATCACCTGAGCACTCGAGAGGCTCGGCCGCACGAGAATGCCGCGTTCCCCCACGCCGATCACGCCGACGGGGCTCACGCGGTCGAGGCAGGCGAACGCCAATCCGCCGGCCAGAAAGAGCGCGGTGGCGTACTTGCTTTTCCTGGTCGATGAAATCGTCATCGACGCGGAGGTGTCGATGACGAGATAAACCGGCATACGCTTGGGAGACTCGAACTCCTTCACGTAAATCTGCCCCGTCCGCGCGGTGACACGCCAGTCGATCACGCGCACCGGATCGCCGGATTGATAGGGCCGCGATTGAACGAACTCGATGCCGCTGCCGAGGAACGGCGAGTGATCCGTCCCGTAGCCCAGGCTGTCCGCGAGGCGACGAACGACGATACGAAACCGCCGCGCATCCAGAAGGTCCAGGGCGTCGAGCGTGCCTTCCATGGACGACAAAGGCTGCGGCCTAGCTCCCGTTTGAGCTCAGGGAAACCGTGTCGTGGCTGACCGCAACCTCCTCAGCTCCCGCCCTGTGTGAAAATGGCGTGGCCCCCATGGCGCCGAGCATGTCCTCGAGCACCTCCTTGCCCGTAATACCCTCCGCGAGGGCTTCGTAACGAAGACGCAGCCGGTGGAGGACAGCGTCCTCCGCCAGCGCAAAGATGTCCTCGGGAGCGACGTAGTCGCGGCCGTGAATCAAGGCACGCGCGCGCGAGGCTTTGATCAGCGCGATTCCGGCGCGCGGGCTGCCCCCGAGTTCCAGTGCGGGGTGTGTCCGCGTGCGGGTGACCAGTTCGACGGTGTGTTCGAGAAACGTCTCGCTGACGTGAACTTGCGGCACGGCTTGCATGACGGAGACGATATCTTCCGCCGAACCGACAGGTTCATCGGTCACGACGTCGAATTCGGTCTGAACGACCGCGCCCTTGTCCTGCTTCGTGACACCCAAGCGCGTATTGCGTCGCAGGAGTTCGCGCTCTTCATCCGGAGTCGGATAGTCGAGCCGATGCAGGAGCATGAAGCGGTCCAGCTGGGCTTCCGGCAATTCGAACGTACCGGACTGCTCGACCGGGTTCTGCGTCGCGATGACCAGGAACGGCGCAGGCAGACTGTAGGTCGTGTTTGCGATCGTGACCTTGCGCTCCTGCATGGCCTCGAGCAACGCGCTTTGAACCTTGGGCGCGGCGCGGTTGATCTCGTCGGCGAGTAAAAGGTGGGTGAAGATCGGCCCGCGGTTGGTGCGAAACTCGTTGCTTCGCTGGTCGAGGATCTCGGAACCCACAATGTCCGAGGGCAGCAGGTCGATCGTGAACTGCACGCGCGCGAAGTCGAGGTCGAGCGCCCTGGACAGGGCGGATGCGAGCAGCGTCTTGGCGACCCCGGGAACCCCCTGGAGCAGGATGTGTCCGCCGGTGAAGAGCGAGATCAAGAGCCGTTCGACCACCACCTCCTGTCCGACGACGACCGTCGCGATGCGCTCGCGAACGGCCTGGATGAAACGTCGATTGCGGTCGAAATCGGGCGCGAAACCCGGCGGCGTGACGTCGGTCAAACTCGTCTCTCCTGATAAATCATCCCTGCCTGGACTCCCACGTGGATCCCCATCTCGGATCGATAGGGACGGAGTTCTCCTATCCCCTATTCCGCGAGAGTCGACGATTATAGTCGCCCAAAACACAACCCCGGAGGGGAATCAAGCAACAGGTCCCCATGAAACCAGGTCTGGGGGCTTGGAAACGCGCTTTGCGAACGGAGAATGAGCAGCCGATGCGGTCGCTCTACCTCTTGCGCCACGGAAGGGCCGAAGGGATGGGTTCCTCCGGAGACCACGAACGCCCCCTGCGGCCCGAGGGCAGGGAAGCGGTACGCCGCGTGGGCGAGTTTCTGACGAGGAGCGGGGAAGCGCCGGATTTCGTGCTTTGCTCGACGGCCGAAAGAGCCCGGAGCACGGCCGAGCTCGCCCTCGCAGCCGGCGAATGGGACGCGGCGCTGCGCGAGGAGTCACAGCTCTACGAAGGGCATCACGAGGCCGTCATCGATCTTCTGCGTGGGGCGAACGAGGCCCACGAACGCGTTCTGGTCGTCGGGCATCAACCGACCCTTGGCATTCTGATCGGCGTGCTGGCCTCGACCCCGGCCCCGGCCTTTCCGCCGGCGTCACTCGCCCGCATCGACTTCCCGGAAAAAGAGCGGGCCCCCCTGAAGGCCGGTTCGGGGGAGCTCAAATGGGTGATGACCCCCGAGAGTCTCGAGGGCTGCGAGTGACGCGGTCCCACGTCGCTGTCTCCACGTGGTTCGCTCTCATCCCTCTCTGTTCGATCTCCTGTTCCGCACCGGAAGAGGCGTGGGTTCCGGACATCCCCGGTGGCTCGGACCCGATCGGCGACATCGATGTGTCCGGGGCGCCCGCAGGCGTTGTCCCCCTGCCCGAGTCGGTCGACGACCGCATCCAGGAGTGGTTCGGCCGTTACACGCGCGTGGTGGCACCGAATGGCAAACCGATTCACATCCTGGCGCAGGACGGTTGGCGGGAAGACCAGATCGTCCGGACCCGCAAGGTACTCCAGCACATCCTCCGCGGCGTTCCCGGCACGCGCTTTGGCGCGGACAAGGATGCGATCGCCAACGCCATGGCGGATCGACGTGCCACACTGGTGCTCTTCGACACCGTGGACCGACTGGAGCACGCCTTCCACGGCGGACTCGGCGACCTCGAGCTGGGCTTTCAAGACCTGCGCGCCAACGAGTGTCCGGTCGAAGGGGACCCGGATTACCTGGGACACGAGACGCGCGACGCCGCTTTTGAGGAAATCCTGCACATGGTGCACGACTATGGCATCAGGCCCGTGTACCCGGGCTATGACGAAGCGCTGCACCAGGCCAACCTCGACGCCGCAAAGCGCGGACTATGGAAGGGCTGGCCACAGGACGAGCCCGAGAACCATCGCAACGAGTACTTCGCAGCGGCGTACGACAACTACCTCGATCTCTGGGCGCTGAAGCCACTTCTATACGAGGGGGAGTCGTTGGAGAGCGACGCGATTCCGGAGGGCACCTCCCACTTCGGGGCCTTTGCCGCAAACACGCGAGCCAGGCTGCGCGAGGTGGATCCGAGGGTTTTCGGGCTGATCCAGGAGTTCTTTCCGCCCTACCTCACCTACACGGCGGAACTTCCGCCGACGTTCGACGGGACCTTCTTCATGCGCCTGGAGCCGGGCTTGCGCTACACCTACAAGTCCCGCCACCTCGTCCATGTCACGCTCACCGGCAGGCTCGACGCGGGCATCACCGGGAATGCGTGGGATAACCGCCTCACCGGCAACGCCGGCGACAACGTGCTCGAAGGTGGCGCGGGCAACGACCGCCTCAGCGGCGGTCCGGGCATCGATACCGCCGTCTTTGCGGGTCCGGCGACCCGATACCTGATCGAATCTCGAAACGGTGAGATCCGCGTCACCGATGAGAGGGCGGATCGTGACGGAGTGGACCTGCTCGACGGCATCGAGAAAGCTCGATTCGCGGGAAGTGAACGAGCGTTGCCCACCGAGCCGGGTCGATCCCGCCGCTAACGGAGTTCCGCTCCAGACCGGGGGGGAGAGGCCTGTCGGGATTCGTCTCGAACGCCACGAGAAGAGCCCTGCGGATTCGCGGGCAACGTTCGCCAGCCTATGTCTCGTTTCAGAGCGAGCTCTGGACCCGTGTCGGTGAAACGCGCCTAATGGACCGTCATGGAGTTCGACGTTCACGGAAACCCGGACTACGGTCAGGTCACTGTACGGCTGGCGCCGGGCCAGAAGCTGATCACCGAGAGCGGAGCGATGAGCCGCATGTCCGTCTCCCTCGAGCTCGAGGGCCGGGTTCTGGGGGGGGTGCTTGCGGCCCTGGCGCGCAAGCTGTTCGGCGGTGTTTCTTTTTTCATCGGTGAGTACGGAGGCGAACGCGGGGGCGAGCTGACCCTCTCGCCGAGCACCCCCGGAACACTCCTCCACAGGCGCCTGGCCGGTGAAACGTTCCACATCACCGCCGGTTCGTTCGTCGCGTGTTCGAGCGACGTCGAGCTCAAGACGAAGTTCGGCGGGCTGCGCGCCTTCTTCAGCGGCGAGGGAGCCTTCTTCCTCGAAGTCTCCGGTGAGGGAGATCTGTTCTACAACGCCTATGGGGCCGTGCACGAGAAGCAGGTCGACGGCACGCTCGTGGTCGACACGGGGCATCTGGTGGCCTGGGAGTCGTCGCTCTCCTACACGATCGGCGGAATGGGCGGCCTCAAGCAGACCCTGTTCTCGGGCGAGGGGCTCGTGATGAGCTTCAAGGGTCGCGGAAAACTGTGGGTGCAGACCCGCCACCTGCGCGCGACCGCCGGGTGGCTCTCCCCCTTTTGCCGTAGCTGACCATGCACATCGACATCCAGACGAGAGGAGCCTTTGGCTCGGCCCTGGTCAAGCTGGAGCCGAGCGACTCCTTCGTCTCGGAATCGGGCGCGATGTTTCGCGCCTCCAGCAATATCGATATCGACGTGACCACTCGCCCCAGGGGCAGCACGGGCGGCCTCCTGGCCGGCGTGAAACGCCTCCTCGGAGGCGAGAATTTCTTCTTCTCGACGTACAGGTCGCGCGACGGCATGCCGGGAGAGGTCGGTCTGGCGCCGACTCTCGGCGGCGAGGTGCGCGTCGTCGAACTCGACGGCTCGAAGTCCTGGGTGTGCGCGGGGGGGAGCTACATGGGCTCCCATCCGAACGTCAACCTGGACATCCAGTTCCAGGGTCTGCGGGGACTCTTCAGCGGCGAATCCATGTTTTTCATGCAGGCTTCGGGAAGCGGGCCCCTGCTCGTCAACGCCTACGGCGAAATCACCGAAGTCGAAGTCGACGGCGAGCTCGTCGTCGACACCGGCCACGTCGTCGCGTTCGAGGAAACGCTGTCCTATTCGCTCACAAAGACCGGCGGTTCGTGGCTCACCTCGTTCCTGTCCGGTGAAGGCGTCGTCTTCCGCTTCAGCGGACACGGCAAGCTGCTCGTGCAATCCCACAATCCCGCTGAATTCGGGAAGCACCTGGGACGCCTCCTGCCGCCGAGAAAGGGCTGAGCCGGTGCAATACGAGATCAAAAGCAACCCCAGCTACGCGGTCGTCGAAATCGCCCTCGAAAAGGGCGAGTCCATCGCAGCGGACTCGGGAGCGATGGCCTGGATGGACTCCACGATAAGAACCCGGACCACGACGCGCGGTGGAGCGTTGATGGGCCTCAAGCGCAAGCTGCTGAGCGGAGAGAGCTTCTTCCAGAACACCTACACCGCGGAGAGCGGACCGGGCACGATCGCTCTGGCCGGAGGTTCTGCGGGGGGGCTGGTGGCCTACGACATGCCCGATGGCGAGCTTTTCCTGGAAAAAGGCGCCTACCTCGCTTCCCAGGAATCGATCACGTGCGATGCAAAGTGGTCCGGGCTGCGGGGCTTCTTCAACGAGGGGCTCTTCATCCTGCGCTGCACCGGATCCGGCACGCTCTTCTTCGACGCCTACGGAGACATTCAAGAGATCGACGTCGACGGTGAATACCTGATCGACAACGGGCACGCGGTGGCCTGGGAACCGACCCTCGAATATCGATTGACCAAGGCACGCCGCATCCGTTCCTTCCTCTTCGGGGATCAGATCCTGCTACTCTTTTCAGGGCGCGGTAAGCTGTGGGTGCAATCGCGCAGCCCGCAATCGCTCGCCAACTGGGTCCACCCTTTCAGGCGAGTTCAGCGCAAGAACAACAACTGAAACGAAACGCAGGTACCTGAGATCAAGGCATGAAGATTATCGCAGCGATCATCGGGGTGGTAGTTATCGCGGTCGGCGGCCTGCTATTGTTTCTTTTCCAGGACCCGACCACGCACCTGGTCGATGCTTCCGGAAAAGAGCTCACCGCCGGCATCGGCGGCCCCCAGGCCGGTGTCGAGGAACCCCTCTTCGAAGAAGCGCGGGCCTTGATCGAAGCGCAGGACTTCAGCGCTGCGGAAGCCTTGCTTCTACGCGCGCTCGAGGAGACTGGGAACGACGGTGAGGCCTGCATCCTGCTCGCCGAGGTTGCGCGCGGCCTCGACGAACCGGATCGGGCCGCGGACTTTGCCCTGAAGGCGGTCGAGCTCCTTCCCGAAAGCGCCGCGGCCCACCTCGCGTACGCCGAGGCGATCGGCGCCCAGATGATGGGAGGGGGCGGTGGGCTCGCTGCCATGGCGAGCGCGGTTCCGCGGATCAAGCGCATGAAAGAGGAGTGCCAGCTCGTCGTCCAGCTGGATCCCGACGACACGGAGGCGCGCACGATCCTCGCGATGACCTGCCTGATGCTCCCGAAGTTCTTGGGGGGTGATCCCGAACGCTCCATCGAGCTCTGCCGTGAGATCGAAGAGCGCGATTCCGTGGGAGGTAAGAAGCTCCTGGCACTCGCCTTCCACCAGACGGGCGAGAAGGAACGCGCCCGCGACCTGTGTCGTCAGGCCATCGAGGAGTTCCCCGAAGAGAAGGGCTTCCTCGTGACCCTGGGCGGCTTCCACGCCGAAGAGGAGCACTTCACGGAAGCGGACGCGGCCTATGAAGCGGCTCGCGACGGAGAGCTGAACGAGGACTACTACCTGTCGCTCTACATGCAGGCCCGTATGCGCATCGAGAACGAATTCGAAGCCGATCGCGCCCTTGAACTGCTCGCGGAGTTCATCGAAGCCGAGCCCGAGGGTGATTTCGTGCCCGCCGTGTCCCACGCACTCTGGCGCAAGGGGCTGGCACACGAGCTGAACGGGAACCCGTCGGCCGCCAGGCAGGCCTTCGAGGCGAGCTTGCAACTCGAGCCGGGGTTTGAGCGCGCCACGGATGCGCTCGAGAAGCTCGGCACGCAGTAGCGCTCATCACACGAGAGGCGTATCCGCTCGGGATCCGGATCTCGATACGGCCCGGAGTGTGAGATAGCCCTGCATGACAGCCATCCCCGCCGTACCGTTCACGAAGTGGTGCACTTCCGACAAGAGAGCTTCAACGCGGTCGAAAAGGGCCGTTCGACCCTCTGCCGCCGGCGCTCACTCTCGATCGACCCCCCACCGAGAGAGTCGGGTATTCAGACCCCCGCGGTAGGCACCCCGGAGCCGGAAAACCTCGTCGACGTCTCGGTCGGCGAAGGGGGCGGGTGCCCGTAGCGCAGGTAGCACGAGCAGGAAAGAGGGCACTCGCAGGTGTGGGAATACGCGCGTTGCAGGTCCATGCATTCGCCGCCGCAGCGGAGAGGCAGCCGGTACGGACACCGATTCGGGTCCGGGCCCTGACAACCGAAGAAGAGAAGGACCAGGCCAAGTGCTGTGGGATAGGGCAACTTCATGTGTTTTCTCCGCACCGCGAATTGTGAGGTGTGGGCGGAGCCGCGGCAATTCATCACCTGCCCAGCGAGGTGATCTCACTCCCCGGTGAGATGGGCCAGGGCTCCTTTCTGCACGACTTCGAGCGCTCTGGGAGGGTCGATCGCAACCACCCCCCCGGCGGCGGTGATTCCCGTGAAGTTCCTGGACCAGGCCCAGGAAAAACCCGGAAACGCACGGGTGCTGTCCGGGGGCGGGGTGCGTCGAGAGACGATCGGCTCGCTCGAGAAGGGCGGTGCATCCCGTCCTTCATCCCCCGAGAAAGGGCCCGGGGGTGCGACGCGCAGGCTCCGCGGGGTACGGTCAGATTCTGCCACCGCGGAGAGTAGTTCTCTCTAGGATGGACGCCATCTACGCTGCCACCCTCCCCCCCCCGATCGAGGAGTCCCATCCATGCGGTGGACATTTTCCCCCGTCGCCCTCCTGGTCCTGCCCCTACTTCCTGTGCCTTCCGCAGCCCAGTCTGCAGCCCCGTCGTCCCCGGTTCGCTGGAAGGCTTCCGCCACTGGGATCCAGCGCGCGGAACATCCGGATCCCGCACGGGCCCTGGGCGAGCTCGTGGCTTTCGGTGAGACCCGGCGGGTCCTCCTGCGCTTCGAGCGGCCGCTCACCGAGCACTCGAAACGGGTCTGGCGCGAGGCCGGCGTCGAGATCGAGAGTTTCCTGGGCTCGAATGCCTACTTCGCGCGCGTGGACGGCAAAAAGATCGATCGGAGCACGCTCAAGGGCCTCGGTGGCCTGGCCGATGCGGCGGAGATCGAGTTGGATTGGAAGCTCCATCCCACCCTCGTAGCGGGTGAAACACCTGCCTGGACGCGCGTGCCTGTGGACGGCGCGAGCGAAATCCACTGTGCGGTCTACATCACGCTACATCCTTCAGCGGACCTGATTCGTGACGGCGAGGCGGTCGTGGAGGGATTCGGTGGCCGGACGGTCGACTTCCTGGAGAGCATCAACGGCCTCGTATGCGAGATGCCCCGCTCGCAGATCGGCGCCCTGGCGCTGTCGGACGGTGTGCAGTGGGTCGAACCCGCACTGCCCAAGCTCGACTCGAACTCCCTCAATGACTCCAACCGGATCGTAACCCAGGCGAACCAGGCCCAGGCGGCGCCCTATGGCCTGGATGGAAGCGGCGTGACCGTGCTGGTCTACGACGCGGGATTCGCGCGGGCTTCCCACCAGGACTTCAGCGGCCGTTTGACGGCGCGCGACTCCTCGGGCCAGATCTCACACGCGACACACGTGTCGGCGACGGTCGGCGGTGACGGAAGCGCGAGCGGTGGGCAATTCATGGGGATGGCGCCCGGTGTGACTATCGAGTCATACGGATTCGAGGACAACGGCTTCAGCATCTTCCTGTACCACAACCCAGGCGACTTCGAGAGCGACTACGACGACGCCATGAATCTCCATGGCGCGGACATCGCAAACAACTCGATCGGCTCCAACATCGAATCGAACGGCTTCCCCTGCGTCGCCCAGGGGGACTACGGCATCATGGCGAGCCTGATCGACGCCGTCGTGCGGGGCTCCCTCGGCGCTCCCTTCAGGATCGTCTGGGCTTCCGGCAACGAACGTCAAGGCACCCGCTGCAACGTCGAGGGGTTCGGCTCCTACTACAGCATGGCTCCTCCGGCCGGAGCGAAGAACCATATCGGTGTCGGCGCACTCAACTCGAACGACGACTCGGTGGCGAGCTTTAGCAGCTGGGGCCCCACCGACGACGGTCGGCTCAAACCGGACGTCAGTGCCCCCGGTTGCGAGGTAGGCGGAGATGGCGGCGTGACATCGGCGGGCGCAGGATCGGACAGCCAATACGTCGTTTTTTGCGGCACCTCGATGGCCTCTCCGACGGTATGCGGTCTCAGCGCCTTGCTACTGGAGGATTATCGCGTTCAATTTCCGGCGCTCGCGGACCCGCGGAACTCGACCTTGAAGATCCTGCTCGCGCATTCCGCAAACGACGGAGGAAACATCGGACCCGATTTCGAGTACGGCTACGGGTCGGTCCGAATCGTCGATGCGATCGAGTTGATGCGCACCGGCAACTTCCTGGAGGACTCGCTTGCGGACCAGGGGGCGATCGCCAGATACGTGGTTGACGTGGGCGTATCAGACCCCGAACTCAAGCTCACGCTCGCGTGGGACGATGTGCCCGGCACGCCGAACGTGCGCGATGCGCTCGTCAACGATCTCGATCTGGTCGTGCGCGATCCGAGCGGCGTACGCCATTATCCCTGGACGCTCGACCCCCTGGCGCCGTCGAACCCGAGCGTTCGAAGCCAGGAGGATCACCTGAACAACGTCGAGCAGGTCGAGGTGAGCTCACCGACCAGCGGAATGTGGGTCGTCGAAGTGCGCGGGACGAGCCTGCCGGGGGGAACCCAGCCCTTCTCCCTGGTCTCCTCCCATGTGTTGACCGACGGACCCTACGTGCGGATCGGGTTCCCGCTGGGCCTACCGACCGTCCTGACGCCCGGCAGCCAGACGGGCATCACGGCGGACATCGTTGCGCAAAACGACACGCTCCAGGGCACACCGGTGCTCTTCTTCCGCTACGACGGCGGGGCTTTCCTCTCCACGATGATGGTAGCGGTCGGCAGCGATCGGTGGACCGCGTTCCTTCCGCCCCCGGTGTGCAACGCGACCCCCGAATTCTATGTCGGTGCGAGCGGAACGATCTCAGGCACGAACACGAGCCCTTCGACGGCCCCCGGCGACGTCCATCAGGCCATCGTGCACACTACGCAGACTGTGTTTGCGGATGACTTTGAAACCGACACCGGCTGGACGGTTTTCAACGAACCGAGCCTGATCGATGGTGGCTGGGAACGCGGAACGCCGGCCGGCGAGGGGGACCGGGGTGACCCTTTCACCGACTACGATGGTTCGGGCCAGTGCTTCCTGACGGACAACATCGCCGGCAATTCCGATGTCGACGGCACAACGCGGCTGCTCTCGCCCTCCTTCGACCTCTCCGCATCGGGGGACTACTACGTCTCCTACGCGCGCTGGTTCACCAACGATGACTTCGATACGGACGTCATGGATGTCGAGGTTCGCGACGGTGGCGGAGCCTGGGTCAATATCGAGACCACAGGGAACGACGGGCCCTGGTCACTACAGACGTTGCGCGTCAACGATTTCATCCCGCCCTCCGCCGCCATCCAGTTCCGCTTCAGCGCGGCGGACGATCCGAACGACTCGGTGACCGAGGCAGGCGTGGATGGCTTCCGGATCGAGCGCCGAACCTGTCCGGTTCTGGACGATTGCAACGGCAACGGAATCCTCGACTCGGACGACATCGCCAGCGGGCGCTCGAATGATGCCGACATGAACGGTATCCCGGACGAGTGCTCTCCGCCTACGCCGCCCACCAAGTTCGGACAACCCGGCCAGACCCCGACGAACGGCGGGACGATCCAGGCTCCTCACTAGTCATCCAGAGTTCGAGCACCTTCTGAGCGGGCACGGTGTCCACCCGCCCGCCGCGCAGCCCGAACACACGGATCTTGTCGAGGACAACCCTGCCTGGCCTGAACGCGATGCACGTTCCCCAGCACGGTTTCTTTGCTTCGCAGACCGGTTTGGGGACAGGGGGTGCCTGTCCTCCCCCAACTGGCAATATTAGGAGGACCCGCACGGGCACGTCTTTGGGGCCGGCGTGCCAACCGCTATTCATGGGGGGCGGCGCGGCGTAGTGTGGGGGCATCCACCGGCAAGGAGCAGCCCCCATGAAGCGTGCTTTTCTCTTTCCCTCCCTCCTCGTAGTTCTTTTCTCGGGGTGTGCCTCGACATCGGAGAACGAAACGCCTTCCGCCACGGCACGGGAAATAAAATCCCCTGGCAAGGAGGCTCGCGAGCTCGATGCCCTCGAACGGGAACTGGGGCTTGCACGCGCGCGCTTGGCCAAGGTGGAGTTGGAGCAGAGCTTTTCCGAAGAGCAACTGGAGACGAAGATCCGTCACGGGAAGACCGAGATCGGTATCGCTGAAGCCGGTCTGGCTCGTTTCCGAGAGGTCGATGGACCCAACCAGCTGGCGAGCGAGAAGCTCAATCTGCGCACTGCCAAGGACCGCGCGCAGGAGGCGGCCGATGAGCTCAAGCAGATCGAGATCATGTACAAGGAGCAGGATCTCGATGACCTGACGGCGGAGTTCGTCGTGAGTCGTGGGCGGCGTTCCGCGGAACGCGCGGCGGCACGCATCGTCATCCAGGAAGGCACATTGCTCGCGCTCGAAGAGCGCGAGCTCCCACAGAAGGAGCAAGAGCTCGGACTCGCCCTGGACAAGGCGATCTCAGGCCTTCAAAACACCGAACGGGAAGGTGAGATCGTCCGGCACGGCAAGGCCATCGCGCTCCAGGAAGCCGAGAACGAAATCGCTCGGCTCGAGAACGAGCTCGTCGCGCTGCGCGAAAAGGTCGAGCCGTGAGTCGCAGCGCGAGCTACGTGGCGCTTGCGGTCCTGACCACGCTCACCGGGCCAACCACGCACGCTACGCAACAGGGAGCGCAGGACGAGGGCTTCCGCAAGGAGGAGGTCCCGCTCGCGATCCGCCACGGATTGCGCTTTCTCGTCCAGGAACAAAACGAGGACGGTTCCTGGGGTGGCACCAAGGACGCGACTTTTACGAGCTCCTTTGCCAATCCTTCCACCTACCGCATGTGGCAGATCGGTGCGAGCGCGCTGGCGACGCAGGCGCTCTTCGAGCTGGGACAGCAGGCGGATCAGGCGGCCGCAGCGGCGCGGGGGCTCGAATTCCTGATGGCGAACGCTGAACCCAAGCGTCCGGCCGATTGGGATGTCGACAACAACTGGGCGATCGTCTACGGCCTCGACACGGTGTCACGGGCGCTACAACACCCGCGCTACGCCGATGCGCCGCTGGCCAAGGAGCTGCGCATCGCCGGGCAAAAGCTCTTGAGTGGCCTGAAGAAGTACCAGTCGCCACGCGGCGGTTGGGGCTACTACTCGGACTCGATCTCCGGTTGGCGACCGGACTGGGCCACTTCCTTTACCACCGCCGTGGCCGTGCTCGCCATGGTCGAGGCCAAGGCGGCAAAACTCGACGTCGATCCGAAGATGTTCACGGCCGGGGTACGGGCATTGGAGTACGCACGACTTCCTTCCGGCGCCTACGACTATGAGGTGCGGGCCATACCGCGGCACCTGCGCATGGAGTCCATCAACCAGGTGAAGGGTTCGCTCGGTCGGATCCAGGTTTGCAACCTGGCGCTGTACCGATCAGGCGGCCCCGTAAAGATGGAGGACCTGCGCTGGGGGCTCGAACAATTCGTCAAGCACCACAAGTTTCTAGACGTCGCCCGCAACAAGCCCATCCCGCACGAGGCGTACTACGCCAACGCAGCCTACTTCTACCTCTTCGCGCACTACTACGCATCGCGAGTGCTCGAAGCACTGCCCGCCGAGGAGCGCGCCAAGTTCGCTCCTCACGTACAGGCCGGCATTCTGAAGGCGCAACAGAAGGACGGGTCGATGTGGGACTTCTGGATCGCCAGCAACACGAAGCCGTACGGCACGGCCTTCGGCACCATGGGGCTCGAAAATACGCTCGAACCGGCAGACTGACCTTGAAGCCCGCGTTTTCCGGAGTCCCGCGATGGCCAAGCCCCCGGCATCCGGTGAAGCACGGCCCTGACGACCGGGAGGCTTCTTGTCCGGCCCCCCGGCCGCAGAAAATGGGGGTCGATCTTGCGGTGAATGACCCTTTCGGATAGTTCACGGTTTCGGGTCTTCCGTTTCTCGGGGAGCGACCCCCGGTTAAAAGGCAGTTTCATGAAGTCAAAGACCATAGCCACGTGCCTCTTGAGCTGGCTCGTTTTCATGCTCGCAACCCCGGCTGGCGCCGTGCCGCAGTGATGCCCCGCTGGAGGAGCGCGTGCCGCTTCCTCGCCTGGCCGGGGCTCGACGGACTACACGACCCCACGGGGACCGACGAGCATGGAGGCCCT
Source organism: Planctomycetota bacterium (assembly GCA_002683825.1). GTDB lineage: Bacteria > Planctomycetota > UBA1135 > UBA1135. The sequence goes on along the minus strand of NYUD01000057.1, from coordinate 192,283 downwards.
GGAGATGGATTGGCAGCTTCCTGTCTTCAATGTGAAGACGTCGTCGGACCACCGCTCGCGTTCCGTCCAGGCGAAGAGAGCGCTGTCTCCCGAGGAAGCGTATACCTTCATCGCAGGCGACGACCCGCGTCCGCTCCTGGTACTGCGCGAATGCCTGACGTGCACCGGAACCGATGACGCACTCCTGACGCGCGCAGCCGACAACGAAAAGACCATGCTCATGTCGCGCTGGTTCCACTGCGTCAAGCTTCCGCCCGCAGTGATCGAGGAAGATCATCCGTTCCACAACCTCTTCCCCTCCAAGGATCCCGGCCACCTCTTCGTGGCCCAAGTGGATGGCTCCAACCGCCTGGATCTCAACGGACAGCAGTCGCGCACGGAACTGTGGAACGTCATGGGTCAGACACTCGTCTCCCGATACGAGAAAAAACCCGGGCACGAGAAGACGCTCAAGTCCCTGCTGAAGCTCCTGGATCGATACGATGTGATCGACGAAAAGATGGCGGCTTTGCGGGAGAAAATCGATCGGGCCATCGAGAAGGACGGATTGAAGTCCAAAAAGCTCAGCAAGCTTCAAGCCGAGCTCGCCAAGCTCGAGAAGGCGCACGCCCAGTTCCTGAAGGAAGCGATCGCCGTCTCGCAGCTCAAACTTCGCGAGGCCGCAAGAGCGGGCGAACCCGTCCCTCAGCAAGGCTAGAAATCCCACAGAACCAGGCCGGGCTCGTTCTCGGACCCGGCCTGTTCCTTTGGTGCGCAATCCATCAGGGCTCAACAGAACAGGCGGGAACCAGAGAGGAGCAGCGCTTTGACGCTTCGTCTTCTTTTCCTCTGGTCGATCGCCTGGCTCGCGTCGACCTCCGGCCTCACGGCCCAGGGCGGCCGGGATCCGGTCCCCGAGATCGATCCCTACACCAAGAACGATCCCGCAACGCTCAAACGCGCGGGTTATGTCTCCTACGGCCCCTTCCGGTTCGGTGACGATCACACCTCCTTCCATGTCGGAGAGGCCCTGGGCGGCGTGCCGCTTTTGTGGGTCGAAACAGAGCACTTCCGCCTCGGTTCGAGTCTCGACAAGATCGATTACCCCTCCGAGCGAAAAGAGAAAAAACGACTCGAAGGTGAGCTGGACCGCCTGCGCGAGAAGCTCCCCCGCCTCAAGCGCAAGGTCAAGGAGATCGACCCTTGGTTGCGCCTGCATCTCTACGCGCAGCGTCTCGAGGACCTCTACACCGACTTCTGCAAGCGCCTTGACATCTCTCCCGAGGACTTCCCTGAGAAAACCAAGGAAGGCGCCGGCCCCTATCTGGGCATGCCCGAAAAATTCGCCGTTCTGCTCTGCGAGAAGAAGAGCAGCTTCGGGCGCTACACCGCCACCTATCTGGGCCAAAGCGTGCAGGCCCCCTATCGTTACCATCACGCCAAGACCGGCATCGTCTTCTACGGCACTTCGATGGGGTTTCTCGGCGGCGGCTACGACAACGACTCCGCGTTGCATTGCTCGCTGGTATCCGGCCTGGTCAAGAACTTCGTGAATTCAGCCTTCGGCTACGAACCCGATATCCCCTTCTTTTGGAGGGAAGGCCTGGCCCACTGGTTCACGCGCGAAGTCAATATCAACTACTCCTTCTTCACAGCCACCACGTCAAAACTTTCGCGAGTGCGGGTCGACGAACAGTGGCGCCCGAAGGTGCGCGCCCGCGTCGGACATGAGATCTATCCCCCATCGCAGGACATGATTCAGTGGGACGATCCCGACGAGCTGGGTTTGGCCGATCACATGATCCTCTGGTCGCGCATCGACTACTTGATGGCGCGAAATGACGGGCTGCTCGGAAAACTCCAGCGGGCGTTCAAGAAGACGGCTCTGGATCCCAGGACGCTCTTACGGGAAGCCGGGGCCATCGATCCTTTCGTGAGCGACTTCATCCAATCGGCTGAAACGACTCCCGCCGAATTCGATGAGGCCTGGGCGAAATGGGTGAAGAAGTCCTATCCCAAACGCTGAGCGCCCCTGTCTGCCCCGGCTCTCGGCGTTCACCCCCCCCGCCCGCTGGACCAGCGTAAAATCCAGATCATCGGCAAGGGTTGGACGCTCGGCTCCTACGCAGCAAACACGCGGTCCATTCGCTCGCTGATCTCTTTCAAGCGCTCCGGTCCCCCGCCTGCGACTTCGGCAGAAGCCCAGCCCTCGTAGCCGATGTCGGCCAGCGCCCGCATGACCTCGGGCCAATCGCTATCGCCTTCGCCGATCTTGGCCCATCCCGTCTTGCGCGAGTAGTCCTTGATGTCCAGCTTGAGCACACGTTTGCCCAGTGTGCGCAGCCACTGGGCCGGCCAGCCGTACTTCACGATGTTACCGATATCCATGTACCAACCGACCAGGTCGGATCCGAACGTGTCGACGTAGCGTGCGGCCTCCAGCGGACTCAGGAGGAAGTTGTTCCAGACGTTTTCGATCGCGATCTGAATGCCGAGCTCTTTCGCAAGCGGAAGCACCTTTTCTATCTCGCCGATTGAACGAACGTAGGCCTCCGCGTAGGAGATACGCCCGTTCACAACCGCAGGCACCAGGAGCACGGTCGTACCGCCGTAGATCTTGCAGTCTCCCAAGGCCGTCTCGAGCCCCGCAACACCTTCGGCGCGCACAGCCGGATCCGGATCCCCGAGCGTCTTGTGCCAGTGCACCGAGTCCACCACGCCGGGGAGCTCGATTCCGGTCGCCTCCTTCGCACTCAGGACCTCATCCGAGTCCAGATCGTTGGGGCTATCGAGCTCGATGCCCTCGAAACCTGCGTCCAAGGCCGCCTGAAACTTGTCGCGCAAGCTCCCCTCGACGCCGACCATCCCGAACTTCAAGGCCTTGCGCAGACGGACCCGCGGCGCAGCGGAGGCGTGCTCGAGTCCTCCCAAGAGGAAAGCGGCGCTGGCGAACTCGAAGAACTGTCGGCGATCGGGACTTTTCATGGGGAGGACGGCTTGTCTGCCGGGGCTTCGGGGTCGGACAGTGTAAAGAGCTGCGGGCATTCCTCGAAGCTCGCACGAGGGGGCGGTATCGTGTGCGCCACCAGTACGAGCCCCCCGCATGGAAAACAAGCGACCCCTGGCGCATTACCTCTCCTGTTGGCTGTGGACTGCGGCGGTCTCGTCGGCGGCCACGCTGTCGGGCTTCGCTCAGAACCCGGAGCCGGGGTTCGAGACGCTCTTCGACGGCAATAGCCTCACGGGGTGGCGCACGGCAGGGGGGCGCTACGAAGGCACGGCCGAGTGGAGCGTGGTCGAGGGTTGCATCGTCGGACGGGAGGGACCGGACGGCGCGTCCGGCTATCTCTACACCAACCGCAACTACACGAGTTTCGACCTGCGCTTTGAAGTGTTTCTCGAGTACCCGTTTGATTCGGGTGTTTTTTGCCGCATGACGCCGAGGGATCAGGGCGACAAGAAGGGTGCGCAGATCACGCTCGACTATCGCCCGAACGGTCAGATCGGTGCGGTGTATTCAGACGGCTATCTCCAGGAAAACGAGACTGGCAAGGCTCATTACAAGAGGGGCGAATGGAACGACTTGCGGGTGCGCTGCACGGGTTTCGACATGCACCTGGAGTTCTGGCTGAATGGAGAGAAGCTGACCGACTACACGGTCACGGAAAACTTCAAGGCCTATGCCCCGACCGGCCTCATCGGACTCCAGGTTCACGGAGGTGGCGAACCTGGAAAGACCGTTAAGTTCCGCAACATCCGCATTCGGGAATTGCCCGTCTTCGCCGAAGAGATCCTGCACGTACGCTCGGAGGCGCCGCTCTCCAAGCTCTTGCGCGTCACCGAAGCCGGCAAGGCCGGCGGTTGGAAACCCCTCTTCAACTCGCGAGATCTTTCCGGCTGGAAGATCGCCGGCGAAAGCGACCGTTACTTCGTGCAGGAGGGAATCCTTGGATTCCAGGCCAAGGGCAGTGGCGGCCACATCTATACGGAAGAGGATTTCACCAACTTTCGTCTGCGCCTGGACTACCGGACCTCGAAGATGGCCAACTCCGGAATTTTCCTGCGGGCCTCACGCGACGGATCGAACCCGGCCTTCTCCGGTTGCGAGATTCAGATTCTGGATGATTTCAACTGGGAGACCGTCACGGGCTCCACCCTGCGCCCCTATCAATTGACCGGTGGACTCTACGGCTCGATTCCCAGCGGAGATCACAAGGCACTTCTGCCCATCGGTGAATGGAATACCTACGAGATCCTCTACGAGGGCTCCCGTATCGCCGTGGCCCTGAACGGCAGGACCCTCTACGACGTCGACACCAACCTCATCGTGCCGTTCGAGGGTGAACCCTACGATCGACGCGCCAGAACGGGTTTCATCGGCCTGCAGCACCACGGAGCGCACAACATCGATGCCGAAACGATGATCCAATTCCGGAACGTCTTCGTCCAACCACTCCCCTGAGACGTGGCGAGGCGAAACGGGCACGCCGGGGCTCTCAACGCTTTCGAGTGCCTCGAAGTCGCTTCGATCCGGGCCTGCAGCGGGTCGATGGGCGAAGTCCTATCGAGGACTGTTAATTCCCGCGTCGGCCGGACAAGGCCCACCCGATCCCATCGAGCAGGTGCTCCATGAAACGCGGATCTTCCCAGACGTCCGGTCGGTGTCCCAGGGCAGTGTAGAAGAGGCGACCGTCTCCGATGTAGCGGCTCCAGGCAATGGCGTAGTCGCCATCGGCGCGCTTGCCTTTCTCGATCTCGACGGATCCATGCTCGAGGGACAGCAACACATTGAGACCTTCACGGCTGAAGTCTCGGAACTGATAGATCTCATCGGTGATTTCGAACGCATCGCCCAGATGATCGGTGGCCGGGTGTGAAGCATCCTCGACGGTCACCGTAACCTCCTGGTGCCAGGGGTGGCCGTCGAAAGCGCCTCCGATCATATCCATGTACCTGGCGCACTCGTAGAAGGTATCGGTAGCACAGTGCACGCCGATGAATGCTCCACCCGCTTCCACCCAGGCGATGAGCCCTTCGGCAACCTCGCGCGAGACCGGAAGTGCCCCCGTCGTATAGAAGACGACGGCATCGAAGTTCCTCAGCTTGTCCGGTTCGAGATTCGAGCAGTCTTTGGAAGCCAGGATGCGGAACCGGCCGCGAGCCGCCTCGCTCAATTTTTGCTCGGCGTGCGAGAGCACATGAGGATCGGAACGCTTGACCACGCCGTGTTCGAAACCAGCCGAGTGAGTGAGAAACAGCACCTTCGGCTCTGAGGGAGCCTCTTCCCGGGGGGCCTGTCCCGGCACTCGGATCAACGAATAATACGCATCCTCGTGCAGCAGTGCTTCGCCGTCGACCGAACGAATCCCGTTCGCCCGCAGTTCGTGCACATAGCCGGCGCGCATCTCCTCCAGCTTCAATCTCACGCGTCGTTGGTTCACGGGCGCGCAGGCCAGGACCTTCGGCTCCCGCCGATCTTCCTCGGGCGCACCGTAGGCTGCGTGGTATTCGTAGGTATAGCTGGAGAATGCATACGAGGTTCGATCCAGTAGCGTGGACCAGTCGACGTCCTTGGTGAACTCAAGTTCAAACCCGTCGGCAAGCGCACGCATGGTCAAGATCTCGAACGGCACTTCGCCCGTATAGACGATACGCTCGAGCCCGAAGGAGTCCTCTCCCAAGGAACTCCATCCGCGATCGGTCTCGCCCACGAACATCGAACCGTCGGCACCGAAAGCGATGCGGTTCACGCCGCACTGCAGACCGTCGATGAAGGGGAAGCAAGCCCCCTGGTAGTGCCCCTCGACCCTTTCGATGTCCACACGCATGATCTCGGCGTCGGCCTGATCACCGACGAAGAACTGGTTCTGGAAGGGGCCGAACCAGCCCTCGGTCTCGTCCCATGCGATGTCCGCCGCGGAACGTCCCATCTTCTGGTAGGGGAACCAAACGCTGGCAGGTTGACGCGGCGGAAGTGCTCCGGGTTCTGTCAAGTCTTCGCGCCATCTCAAACTCGCCGGGTGGCCGTGCCACGAACCTTGCGCAAGATGCGATAGGCGGTTAGTGGCGACGTAATCGCCCTGATTGTCGACGTAGAACATCGATCCATCCGTCCAACGTCCGATCCCGTTGGGCGATCGCAAACCGTCGCAGACCGGCGTCGCGTTCCCCTCTGAATCGATGCGCAAGGCCCAACCGCGATACGGCACGACCGCCTTGCCCAGGGATCCACAAAACCCGACATTCAGGGTCACCCACAGGTTGCCGTCGTCATCGAACTCGGGTCCGAAGGCGAATTCGTGATAGTTGCCGCTGACGCCCCAGGCATCGCAGAAGGTCTCGTAGAGATCCGCGCGGCCGTCGCCATCTTCATCGACCAGACGCGTGAGTTCGGCACGCTGTACGGTGTATACCGCTTCGACGCCATTCTCCATTCGGATGCCGAGACCTAGAGGCTCGTGCAGCCCCTCTGCGAAGAGTTCGAAGCGCACCTGCAGCGGCGGCTCGTCGTAGGCGTTCTCCACCCGGTAGAGATCACCTCGACGGGTCGCGACGATCGGTGTCCCTACGTCCAGGAAATCGATGCCGCCGACTTCAAGAACGACGTTCTTGGGGCTGGGGATGGGAATGACACGGTAGTGCTCGCGCACGCGATCCGGGGGGAAGTCGCGATCGAGATAGTAGCGCAGCAGCGCCGCGCGATCCGCAGCCAAGCCCTGCTGGTCCTGCAACTGGAAAGCCCACCCTCCCACGCCCTGGGAAACCTTACCGAACAGGTGATTGACGCCTGCGGTGAGCTGCAGGATCAAGTTCTCCGACGTCACGTCCAACCCTCGCGGTACGTCTTTGTCGACCAGAAGATTCCCGTTCAACCAAAGTCGCAGCCCGTCGTCGCTACCGCAATTGATCGCCAGCGCACGATCCTCCTCCACCGCGATGGTGGTATAGAAATAGGCGCTGGCATTCTCGTTGAGATCTGCATCGGCGAAGGTGTTGAAGTACAGGGGGCGAGCGATCATCGCTCCGCGGTTCTTCCAGCTAGCCTGCACCTCGTCCTTGGCGGAATAGGCCCTGGCCAGGTCCGGACCCGGGCCTCCGTCGATCATTTGCGCGAGCTCGCTCTCCGGAGCGTGCGCAGTCTTCAGGTCATCCGCTCCATGGCCCACGAAGGGAAACGGCGCCAGGGAATACCAGTCGCCCCACCGCGCACGACCGGGCAAGAGGAGCGAGAGCATGCGGGTCTCCGTCGCCTCTCGAGATTCAAGCCGCTCATAGGGAACACCGCCGACGGATTCCTGCGCTTCCTGCGCCGGTACAGGCCCGATCAGCGTCAGGGCCGCTGCTAGAAGGCGGAGAACTCTCACAGGGTCAGCTCCAGTTCGGCTTCGATCGTCTGCACGTCTTTTACCTCCACGGAGAAACCCTCGAAGGCCTCCGTCCCGTTGTGATTTGAATCATGCCACGCCCCCCCATCCGTTCGCCACCGCAGTCGCGCCTTGGCGGTGCGTGCTCGAAATCCGACGGTGATTGATTCGCCCCCGGTTTCGATACGGAAAGCTCGCTGGAGCCGAGTCTGAGGCCCGGCGCGAAGCATCACTTTTTCCTCGATGTCGAAGCCGTTCCGCTGATAGTGAAAGGTCGGGTAGCCCTCCGCATCCAGGCGGTACCCGCGGAAGCGACCGTCCTCGTCCGGCAGCCCCACGCACACGCCCGGGCCTGCGAGTGCCTCCCACAGAACTTCGCCTCGGCCTCCCAGGACACTTCCTCCACGCCCGGCCCACGAGCCCGAAGCGTTCAAGAACGAACCGCCCCACACCTCGACCAAACGCCCCTCATCAGCGTCAAAAGAGTAGTTCAAACCGTTCGCCAACCCCACAGCGATACCCCGGGAGCCTGCTTTCTCGAAAAAACCACGGTGCACCAGCGGTCTGGAGCCGACGAACAACTGATAGCCGCCGGGCGAGGCGAGTTCGTCGGGAGGCGGCAGATGCTCGCCCAACGAGAAGTAGGCCCACATCGCGTCGATCTGCCGGTCGAGATCGCCCTCCATGAAGCCCTTGAACTGACTCTTCCCTCCGATGGCGAAGTCCGGCATGCGGCCCCCAGGACGGAAGCGCTGTGGATTGGACATGAACGGCCGAAACCATTCGAAGCGCAGGCGCTCCGCGAAACGATCGATCGCGACACCCGGCGAGCCCGTCGGTGGATAGTCGTCGTAGACGTGACATGCGAAGCAACCGAAGGCCGTGCGGCCCGTCATCTCCCTTCCCGCCAGAACGAGCTCGTCGGAAACCTGCGGTTCTTCGATGTCGGTGTCGGGAAGGATCCCGTGTTCGCGCGCGAACAGTTCGGGCAGAGCGTGGACACGCTGGGAGGCATAATCCGGCATCCGCGCGGCGAGATAGGGGCGCGAGCGACCCGCTCCGGCCAGAACCTCGCGCAACCAGTGCGTCGTCAGGCGCCAACCCACATCCGACAATTCGGGCGGTAGCCGCCCTTCATCGCCGAGGTCGACGCGTTCATCCGCCGGCTGGAAGAACAGATCGAGCTCCTTCGCCACGCCCCCACGCCCGTCGATGGCGTGGCAAGCCCTGCAGTTCATGAACTCCAGCGTGCGATGCACTTCGTCGCTCGGCGAGGGCACCTTGGGGATCGCTGCGATGTTCGCGAGGAACGAGCGGAGCCGAGTCCGCTCCGCTTCGGACAAGGCAAAGCAGGGCGTGGTGGTGTCGCCCGGGATCAAGCAACCTTCCGGGTTGTCGTACTTCAGCTTCTGCAGCGGCGTGTCGGTCGCTGGAAGGCGCGAATCCCCCGGCACGTCGCTGATCGGGAAAGGATGACAGTTCAAGCAGCCATTCTTGGTCACGATTTCCTTGCCGTGCGCCACCCGGTTGGGTTTCGGATCGATCTTCGAGTAGCTGCCGCCGAACTCGAGGATCAGGTAGCTGGCGAGAGCACCTGCCTCATCCGCATCCAGAGCAAAGCCCGGCATGCGATCGTCCGGGTAAACAGAGGCGGGATCGCTCAGGAACGCTGCTAACGCGACCGGGTTCCACTTTCCCACGAGATCGCCGAAGGGCGCGGGAACCTCGGTTGCATGGACCTCGGAGGGCAGGTACTCATCGCCCAAAACCTCCGCTGGGGACGCCAGGGCACCGTGGCACGCGACGCACCCTATCGCATGGTAGAGCTGCTTCCCTTCCGCGATGGCAGGGGAGTCGTCAAGGTCGAAGGGGATCTCCCGTATCTCCAGGTCGCCGTCTTTCTGAGCCGCGAGATAATGCAAGAGTGATTCGAGGTCGTACTCGTCCGGCTCGTGAAACAGGTCGGGCATGTCCGCACCGGACCGCAGACTTGCCGGAGACTGCAACCAGCGCCGCATCCATTCGACCGATGCGCGCGTACCGATGTTCGTGAGAGACGGCGCGGAACGATCGTGCACTGCGTTCAGCACATTCCCGGGTTCGTGACAGTTGGTGCAGCCCTTTCGTTCGACCAGAACACGCGTCTCGACCGAAAGCGGATCGAGCTCCGGACCGTCAAACCCCGGCGGGACGACGGTCGCCCATGAGGGCACGGGCTCCATGGGAAAGCCGCCGGTCGCGTCGTAAGCGCGCTCCCAAAACACACGTGCCCGCATGGGACCGACACCGGTTCTCTTCACCCTGAAGCGGAGCGAAACATCGCCGCCGAAATCCTCCCAGGATGAGACGAACCGCCGCCCCTCGCCATGTGCCTCAGATCTCATTTCACCGCTCGTGCCGCCCCTTTGCTCCTCCTGCCAGGACAACTCGGCGTATGCCCCTTCAACGGAAAAGCCCAGCCGGTAGCGCCCGCTTGAAGGCACTTCCAAGGCCGTCTCGAATTCGAGTGCGTACCGCGGAGACACGCCCGGATAGACCGTCTCCGCAACCCTCAACGAAAACGCCGCCCGCGGCATGGTGCCCACAGGCTGAAGCGACTGAAAATCGGCTCCAGCCCGAAGCCCCCAGCCCCATTTTGGTTCCTGAGAGCTCGTTGGTATCGACAGGGAAGCGAGGAAGCCGGCGGCGATGAGGAAGCTGGAACGTCGAGCCATGTTGCCCGCATTCTAAGGGCAAAGCGGCCATACGGAACAAGGGTAGGAATCGAGCGAAACGACCCGCACAGCGGCCTCAAGAAGCCGCACGTCGGACGCAAGAATCGAGCCGTGAGAGCCCCCTGCTCTAGAAGTTAAAAACTCCGCTCTGCAAGTTGCTGACGGGCACGGGGAAGCCTGAGTTGAGCGAGACGGTCTGACCGAAATAGGCGGTCAGGGGCTGCAGGTTCAGGCTTTCATTGACCGTGAAATGCCCGGTCGAGGGGATCGTGATCATCGCGCAGTTGGCCAGCTCCATGAAGTTGTTCCCGATCTCCAGCGTGACGAGGCCGGGAAGGATGCTTGGCAGGTTGGAGAGCGAGAACAGGCAAAGCTGCATGTCTCCGGACCCTCCCACGTACGTGAACGGCGTGGGGACAAAACTGAAGATCGCTTGACCTAGATCGCCGGTACCGACCTGAAAAATCGGCTCGGAAGGAGTGGCCACGTCGAAGGAAATCGTCTGTGTCGAAGCGCCTTCGCTCGCCGTGAGCATGTGCGTGCCGATGTCCAGGAGTGGCATGTCCAGCTGGAGCGTGCTGGCGCCCTGCCAGAGATAGCTCGCGGCGGCCAAAGGAGTTCCATCGATCGCGATGGTCGTGGCGGCGGTGAAACCGGAACCCGACAGCGGCTCGTCAAACCGAGTCCCGGGGCTGATCGGAAACACCTCGCTCATGAAACCGGCGACGTTGAAGGCCGGTGTGGGCAAGCTGCCCGGATCGAGCGTGTCGGTGGTCATCTGAGCCGTGCCCAACGGATCGAGATACGGGGCGACCATATCCCAGCGCTCGGCCAGGCGGCCGTAGAAATCGTTCACGGGGGCGGAGCAGTCGGAAGCGCCCATGATGAGATGACCGACAAGGCGCCCGTTCGGCGCGAAGAGCGCCGAACCCGAGGAGCCGCCTTCCGTGACGCCCTCATCCCAGACCGCGATATTCCAAAAGGTCGTACTCTTCGTCGGCGCGTCGGCGTCGATGCTGATCTTCTTGGCGTCGCCGCTTGGGTGATGTATCCCCACGGTGTTCGACGGGATGACATCCGTCCGATCCCAGCCGGCGAGGCGCACATCGTACGCCGCAGGAGGCGGCGCGGAGAGGAGGACCAGGTTGAAATCGAGGTCCACATCGGAGGCCAGCCGGGTCGATCCCATCACCGTATCGGTGGTCGGCGGTGCCCCCATGTCACACATCGGACGGTCGAAGTTGAACGTGAAAATGGCATCGTCCAGGTCCAGGCAGTGCCGGGCCGTCAACACAATCGCTGCACCGTCGCCGGCCGTGTTGTTCACCAGCGTCCCGGAGCAGCAAATGCCCGAGGGGTGGGTGATCCGTACGACGGCCTTGGCCTGCTCCTGCCAACCTGCGCCCTGTGGACAGGCCACATCGACTTCACAGGATTGCGAAGCGCCGAGGCCTCCATTGCGCAGCTGCGCATAACCGAACACGCCGCGGTAGTCGTGAACCACGGACGACACGGTCAACTCCGGGCGCTCCGCGCCTTGCGGATGGTAGTACTCGAGCGTCAGCGCTTCGCCGGGGGTCGGCTGAATGGCGAAACGGCCCGTCAGCTTGTTGTTCAGGTGCGTGTAGGCGCCGCGGACGAACTCACGCGTGTCGTCATAGACAAAGAGTTCCGCTCCCTCGGGCAGACGAAAGCTCGAGAAGGTCAGCATCAGAGAGAAAGCCCCACGGGAGGTTACGCGCAGCCGCCAAACACGATCTCCGTCGGCAAGGTCCTCCCATTCCCCGTGCGTGTCGATCGAAAGCTCTGCCGGCAGGACCTCGGCAAAACGGAACGGGCCGTCAGTGGGCTCCTGGACCACTCGCGCCCCGAGCGCCAGCATGTCGACCCTTTGCATCGCTTGCGTCGTCACCGGAGCGGGAAGTTCTTGCCGTACGGAAGGGGGCTCTCCACCGAATTCCATCTGAGCGAAGGCTGGAGTGGTCAGCAAGGCGAGCGAGCTGCAGAGCACAAGGCAGGTGGAGTTCATCGATTCTCTGTGCAGGTAGGCCATTCGGGACCGGTCCAAGCTGCTCGTGCGCAAAACAGAAGCGTCACACCCGGAAAGAACTTCCCATAGGACGCGAAATGGACACTTTCGGTTCGCTTTGAACCGGGTTTGAGCCGTACCTCCTCCCGAAGAATACCCGATTCCACGAGCACCGGAGGGGCGTCCGGCAGGAGAAACAGCCTTTATTGCCACTTCTGAGGCTTTTACGTTGCTTTCTCTCCTTTGCCGTAGAATCGGGAACCCCCTACTTCTCCAGCCAGGATTCCCGAATGATCCGTCTCGCAGGCGCCCTGCTCTTGGCTGCGCCGTTATCGGCGCAGGCGGGCTTCTCCGCGCACTACTTTGAAAGTTCCGAACCCGCTCCCGTCGGCTCACCGGCCGACTTCGCGGAAGTTGTAACCCACTCGACGCTCGAATATCCGACCGACGCTGCGCTGCGGTCGGCCCGCTGGAGTGGCTACGTCTTCCTCGAAACAGCCGGCGCCTGGAGCTTCTCGGTAACCGCCAGCGACGGCGTGCGTCTGTGGGTCGACGACCGCCCCGTCATTCAAACCAACGTCGAGCACCTGCTACGCGATACTGTCGGCTCGATCCGCATCGACGAGGCAGGTTGGAAACGCTTCCGTTTGGAGCATTCCGATCGTACGCCCGGCAATCCGTTGCGGCTGCGCTACCGGATACAGGGTGGTAAACGAAGAGCGATTCCGGCCATGGCGTTTTGTCGCAACGGCGGCTGCCCGACCGAACTCCTCACCGCCGGCGACGACATCGTCGCCACTTCGGTCGACGACCCGTTGGTGCTCCATGGGAACTGGGCCGGCCAGGACGGAACGCTGCCCGCCCCCTCGGAGTTGAACGCACTCCGCTGGCGCCAGGTCGGTGGAGCCCCGGCGACCATCGTGTCACCGAACGAACTCGAGACCGAGATCCTGCCCTCGCGTGCAGGCGTTCTCACTTTCGAAATCTCGGGGACCACTTCTTCGGATGTTCGGCTGAGCGATCGGGTCCAGGTGTTCCTTTTCGCGGTCGAAGGCCCACAAACTGCGCAGCAGGTTGAAGCAGGCCCGCTGGGCTCCACAAGCCCTTTGGGTTCCGTTGCCCCAGTCAACATCACCGGAAAGCTGGAGGTGTGGCAAAACGTGACGTTTAGCTTTGGCCAGGACGTGGAACACCACGAGCAAAGTCCGGTCAACCCGTTCCTGGATCTACGCTTTCTCGTTCACTTTGTGAGAGAAGGTGATCCACGTTCGCTGATCACGGTCCCCGGCTATTTCGCGGCCGATGGCAACGCTGCCGAGACCGGTGCCGAATCGGGAAATCAGTGGCGGGCGCATTTTTCCCCGAACCGGTACGGCAAGTGGTTCTATGTGGCCTCCTTCGTGGAGGGACCGGGCATCGGGGTCGACACCGATCTGTCGGCCGGAACGCCCCTCGGTTTCAACGGCCAGCTCGGCTCTTTTTATGTCGACCCCACCGACCCGCGCAGCCTGGGGTTCGAGCGCAAGGGGCTCTTACGCTACACCGGTGAACACCACTTACGTTTTTCAGAAACAGGCGAGTATTTCCTGAAGGCCGGCTCGAACAGCCCCGAAAATTTCCTCGGCTACTACGAGTTCGACAACACCTTCGACCAGGGAGGCAGCCCCAACGACCTGCTCAACGGCGGCCACTTTGATGGGCTGCATCACTTCGACGCCCACTTCGGGGACTATATCGATCTCGGTATCCCCACATGGCGCGGTGACAAAGGTATGCGCATCTTTGGAGCGATCAACTACCTCGCCTCGAAGGGTGTCAACAGCCTCTATTTCATTTCTTACAACATCGATGGCGGCGACGGTCGCGAGGTGTGGCCGTGGACGGGACACGGCGGCAACAAGCTGCGCTTCGACGTGTCCAAGTTGGACCAGTGGGGCCGCGTCTTCGACCATATGACGCGCGCCGGAGTGTCGCTTCACTTCCTGACGCAGGAAGCGGAGAACGATCATATTCTGGACGGTGGATCGCTGGGCCTATCGCGCAAGTTGTACTACAAAGAGATGGTTGCGCGCTTCAGCCATGCAAACGCTTTGATTTGGAACCTCGGAGAGGAAAACGACAACTCGGCCTCGGAGCGTAAAGCCTTCGCCGAGTACATCCGCGAGATCGACCCCTACGACCACCCCATCACGGTGCTGGCGCGGGGCGATCAGGCGCAGTTGATCTACAACTCCATGCTGGGCACACACCTCGAAGCGATTTCGCTCCAGGGACTGCCGGTGCAGGGCAGAAACTTGACACAAACCTGGATCGACAATTCCAGCATGCGCGACCGCAAGTGGTCTGTCTTCTTCGACGAAGTCGGTCCGGCAAACGACGGGGTCGTACCGGATTCGGTAGATCCCGGTCACGATTCAATGCGCAGGGACGCCCTTTGGGGCGGCCTAATGGCCCAAGGTGGCGGTGCGGAGTGGTACTTCGGATACAGCCATCCACATTCCGACCTCGACTGTGAAGACTTCCGCTCGCGCGAACACATGTGGCTGCAAACCGCGAACGCGGTGCAGTTCTTCCAGCGCTATCTCCCTTTCGAGAGGATGCTGCACAACGACGCCTTGACCAGTGTCCCCGGCGCCGGTGTCCTGGCAGAGGAAGGAGAGGTCTACGCCATCTATCTCCCGAACGGCGGTTCCGGTGATCTCAACCTGGGTACATCGGCCGACACGTTCACGATCGGTTGGTTCGACCCCCTCGCCGGTGGCGCACTCCAGGGAGGAACCGTGGCCGAGACTTCCGGTCCAGGTCTCGTCCCCATCGGAGAGTCACCCGACCCGAGCCGTGACTGGGCGGCCGTCGTGCGCCGCAAGGTCAATCGAGCGCCGGTGATTACTTCCATCGAAACGGCCCCGGAACCGTTCCCGGGCAATGTTCCGTTCGCGTATACGGTCCACGTAGAGGACCCCGACGGGATCGATGACATCGACTACGTCAGGACACACGTGTTGACGCCGCAGCTGGTTCCTATCGGCTTCGTAGATTCCATCTACAACGGCGGCACCCAGTGGGCTCTGCACTCCCCCCAATTCCCTCCCCTACCGCCGGGGACTTGGTACCTGTTTGTCGTGGCGCGGGATCGGTCCTTCGCCGGAGACTCTGCACTGTTCACGTTCGAGGCGGAATAGGCTCCCGCCCCCGACGGACTCGGCCGGCTGTAGAAGAGGCGTGAGGCCGCGTGAATGTGGAACGGAAGGGTTCGGAACTTCCTGGGCAACCTGGAACCTCCGGCAGCTAGCGGCCGATGCTGAAGAAGATCGACCCCTCGAGGAAGTCGATGTCTTCTGTGATGACACCGCGCAGATCGACACCGAAGTTGACCTCCGTCTCCTTTTCGAAATCGATGTTGGCGACGCGCCAGTACGCGCCGACTCGCGCGTATCCCCCGGCTCCCGTCGCACGCGGATCGGCCATCGAGTCTGCCGGATTGAAATTCACCTCTTCCTGAATGTAAGTCCCACCGACAGCGACAAAGGTGTGAAAGACCTCATCGGGATGACCGAAGGTTTTCCTTAACCCAACATAGCCCTCATAGAACTCGCTTTTTCGTTCGCCGGCGCTGACCTGAACGTCGTCGAGGGCAAACGAGAAGCCGATCTCGTAGCCAAGGAAATCCCTTGGCCTGTAGAAGTCGAGTCCGATCCCGTAAGCGCCTTGGTCGTCGTAAAACGAATGATCGACCAAACGGAAACCGGCACTGAGACTCGTGTGCAGCTTGAGATCTTTAGGCCATTGTGCGACGACCCCTGATTGGGCCGACGCCGCCGAGCAGACCGTCCCAAGAGAAAGGGCGAAGAACAGCCATGGTCTACGTCCGAAGTTATGTTTCATCGCTTATCGGGCCCCGGGGGAACGCGGGCAACATCATGGGGCTCTTTTTCACCCGAGGCGAGCGAAATCACGACCTACCTGATGGACTCGGGAAGACACCCTTCCCAG
The DNA here is from genome assembly GCA_002683825.1 of Planctomycetota bacterium. GTDB lineage: Bacteria > Planctomycetota > UBA1135 > UBA1135. The sequence goes on along the minus strand of NYUD01000057.1, from coordinate 176,204 downwards.
CCCCGTCCCATTTCCACGGATAGCTCGTTCAGAATTTCCCCATGGCCGGAAGAGTCCCAGAGATTCGTGTGTTCCTCGGGGTCGTTGGCATGATTGTAAAGCTCGAGGGCACCATCCTCCCAGCGAGTGAAACGCCACTGGTCCGTCACGAGTGATTCGCCCCGGCGCACGGCAGAGAACACACCTCGTTTCCAGGGCCTTTCGGGATCCTTCAACAACGCCACCAAGCTGATCCCCTCGAGGTCGGCGGGGATCGGCAGCCCGCAGAGTTCCGCCAGCGTCGGATAAAGGTCGACCAGTTCGATCAAGCGCGAGCAACTGCCGCGGACGAAGCTCTCCCCCACGGCATCCGGCACGAAAACCAGAAACGGTACGCGAGTGGTCTCTTCAAAAAGGACACCATCGCGCCAGAGGTTGTGCTCGCCCAGCAACTGACCGTGATCGCTGACAAAGCAAACAATCGTGTTCTCGCCATGCCCGCCTTCTTCGAGGGCTGCCAACACACGGCCCACGCAGTCGTCTAGAAACGCGACACAGGCCCGGTATGCGCGGACCGCCTCGCGCCGCTCTTTGGGTTCGAGAATCTCGAAGGATCTGACGCCGGCCAATGCCGTCTCGTGAATGCCATCCAGTGCGTCCGCCGGAACGGGAGGGGGGTCGATTCCAAGGTCGCGAACGCGCTCGAAATAGGGTTGCGGAGCGTGGAACGGAAGGTGGGGCTTGTTGAACCCGACCGCGAGAAAGAAAGGTTCCTGACGCTCTTCCTTCAGGAAACGGGCCGTCGCTTCCGCGACGCGACCATCGTGGTCGTCCAGAAAATCCGCTCCCTCGGAGCGAGAGTGGATCGAGGCTGTGGGACCCCGCTTCCATTCGTCTCGTGGGTCCGCTCTTGGCTCTTGCGTTTTCTTCGACCGCCTCGCGGGCAGAGGTTGCAGCGTCTTGGTCCAAATACGCCGATCTGAACCCTCGGCCCCCCGCGCCTGGCGACCAAGACGAGCCTGCCGGTTGTTCTGCAGCACCATGCCGATCTTGAAGGTCCCATAGCCGTTTGAGGCGAAGTGCTCCGGAAGTGTCAGCAAATCGAGTTTCGGCCAAGAGTCGTTCTCGAAGATGCCCGTGGTCCGCGGTCGAAGTCCGCTCAGGAGCGAAACTCTCGAAGGCAAGCTGTCGGGCGCCTGTGCATAGGCCCTAGTGAAGACCGTACCCCTTGCGGCGAGCCCATCGATGTGCGGTGTCAAGCCGGCCGTATCGCCGTAGCATCCCAGCTCGGTCCTCAGATCATCAGCAATGATCAACAAGACGTTCGGCCGTACGGCTTTCGCTTCCGCCGCGCTAAAGGATAGAGCGGCAAGCCTGGTCAGCTCCTCCAGCATCGGCTCCCCGAAGCGAAAGCGTTCCGCATCCACGCCGACGTAGATCTCGGGATCGAGCTGGGTGACCCAGGAGGTCGGCGCCGGGCTTCTTGCAGTCCCTTCCTTTCTGTCCTCGGAGGGCCATGTTTCGCCTGGAGGGATAAAGAACACCGTGTCGAACACGGCGGCGGGTCCCGTGATCACGTTCGGATCGAGGATGCCTTCATAGGAAGAGATCTCGTCGTTCGACGCCCGGCATACCTCGCGGGTGGACGGCATATGGATCGTGTCGGCGAAGGCTCGCCCGATCAAGAGATCCGGATCGTGAAATTGATGCACGCGCGGGTCTTCGAAAAGCTGCGCGGCGCGCTCGGCTCCCTCGAAGTTGTCGGTTTCCAGGACTTGGGTCCAGATCACGAAGATCTCCGCCCTTGCATCGGGGAACTTCTCGACCACCCCTTCGCTCACCGCACGGGCGAGGCGAAGACAGGTGATTCAGGTCGGCCCGAACAACCCGATGACCCGGGAGCGACCGGCGGCGGCATCGAAGCGTCCTCGAAACGGAGCCAGCCCACCGGACAACGAAATGACGTCCGGGGAAACCGGTTCTCGGACACTGAAGACCTCGGCCATAGTGACCGCCTGGGCTTCCATCTCTTCAAAGCTCCCCGCTTTGAGCTCCGGCGGATCGACGCGGCTGTCGGGCGCGCGACGCCGCTCGAGGTCCGAACGACTCCAGACTTCGAACAACGTCTCCACACCATCGAGCGGACGCCGGCTGCGAATCATGCAGGGCAGCCCGTCCTTCTCACTCATGAACCAACGCTGTTGCTCCCCGGTGGCGGTCTTCGCCTCGATGACGTGACAGACATGCCCCGCGTAGTGCGAGCGGCCCTCGTCTTTCCAACCGTCGGGCTCGAACGAGTTCCGCTCAGGCTCGTCCGCGAAGGGCAGCGCCCACAGACCGTAGAGAGCGGCGCTGTGCCGGCCCCCCAATCCGGGGCCCGTTCCCCGACACCATTCCCCCAGCGTACGGTTCAGAAAAAACCAGTCCTCCCCGCGGCGCCAGAGGGTGGCTTCTGTCTCCTCCTGATCCCCATTCTTCAGGGTGAATAGCACCCGGCCATCGATGCAAAAGCGCTCTACATCATCGAGAAGACGATACACGGTTCCTTCCACCGACCAGGCGGTCTGGGCGATCTGTAGCGCTCGGCGATATTTCCCCTGGAGGACCAGATCTCCTGAACGGGCGTGCCGCTGGAGCACCTCGCGGGCGAAGAGCGGCTCCGACGGGCCCGGCTCGTTTTGAGCCAGCCACAAGAGGGTCAAGGACAGCAATAGCATCCGCTCCAGCGTAACCGATAGGCCATGCCGGGCCGCGCCGCCGAAACAGGACGCTGACCCACGGAAACACGACGGTACGCTTGCGTCGTGCGAAACGGCTCTCCGCCCCGACCCCGCCGGCCTGAACACTCCCGGCGCCGTTGCCTTCTCTTCGGGAGCCTGCTTCCGATCGGATGGATCCTCCAGCTTCTGGGGAGCGCCTTTCCGGACGTCACGGAAACATGGTTCTCGCGCGGCGTCGGTCCATGGGTTCAGTCGCTGATCGGCATCCCGGTCCGCATCCTCCCTTTTTCGCTGGCCGAGCTGCTCTTGATCGGCCTCGGAATCTACGTTTCGCTCGCCCTTGGACGCGGCCTCCTCGCCTGGCGCAAGCACACCCTCGGGCTCGGCGCGATGTTGGAGCGCGGAGGCCTACGACTTCTGGCGGCCGGCGGGCTCATCTACTTCTTCTTCGTGATCGCCTGGGGCATGAACTACGCGCGGCCCACTTTCGCCGAGAACGCCGGCTGGGAGCTTGGAACCGAAAAAGCAGGCGATCTCGAACGCCTGGCGGAACGGCTCGCCCGCCGGGCCAGCGAGCTGAGAGTGGACCTCGAGGAGGACGAACAGGGCATCTTTCGTCTACGCGGGGGCAAACAGGGCGTGCTGGAGGATCTGCCCGGACTCTTCGAAGGCCTGGCCGGCGCCTACCCCTTCCTGGAGGGACCGGCGCCGATCTCGCGCCGGCCCTGGATCTCGCCGCTCCTGACGGTCCTCGGCATCAGCGGGATCTTCTCTCCCTTCACCGGGGAGAGCCTCGTCAACGGAACCCTCCTGGATCTTCCATTTGCCTTCGCTGCTTGCCACGAAGCCGCCCACGGCAAGGGCGTGGCCCGCGAGGATGAGGCCAACTTTGTCGCGTACATGGCCTGCATGTTCTCGGATCGAACGGACTTGCAATACGCAGGCACGGTTGTCGCGCTGAACTACTCCCTGAACGACTTGTTTCTGAACGACGCCGGCCGGGCTCGCGAGCTCCTGGGCTCGCTCAGTCCGGCAGTTACGCGAGACCGCCTGGCCATGGCCGAGTTCTGGCGCCCGAAAACCAGGACACTGAGGATCCTCCGAGTCGTGGGCGAAGAGGCCAACGACACCTATCTGAAGAGCCAACGTCAAAGTGCAGGTACGGCTAGCTACGGACATGTGGTTAGACTCTTGATCGCCGATGAGCGAGTCCGCACGAGCGGAGCAGAGCGCTGATTGACGAGGGTGAGACCTCGCCACCCACGCCAACCATGACACTCAAGTTCGGTACCCAAACGACCCCCCACATGCTCCTGCAGCCCTACCGGCGGGGAGCATGGCAGGCCTCGGAAATCCGGCCCTACGGCCCTCTGACCCTGGATCCCCTCTCGAAGGGGCTCCACTACGGACAAAGCGTCTTCGAAGGGATAAAGGCCTTCCGCCAACCGGATGGCAGCACGGCTCTCTTCCGGCCGGAATTACACCTGGAGAGGCTCGTCTCCTCGGCCGAGCACTTCTGCATGCCCGCTGTCGACCTCAAGCCTCTCTTGGCCAAGCTGTGCGAGCTGGTATCCCTCGACGCCGACCATGTGCCGGATCCCCCGGGTAGCCTGTATATCCGTCCGCTCCTCTTCTCGGATCACGGTGCACTCATACCAGAACCCTCGTCGAGCTTTCTCCTGGCCGTCATGCTCCTTCCCGTGGGTACCTACATCGACAAACCCGAGGGCCTGCGACTGCGGACCCAGATCGACTCGATCCGTGCCGCACCGGGTGGGACGGGGGCGGTGAAATGCGCCGGGAACTACGCGGGAGCCCTGAGGGTGACCTTCGAGGCCAAGGAAGAGGGCTTGGATGAGGTCGTTTGGCTCGACGCGCACGAGCGGTGCTTCCTCGAGGAGGTCGGGACCATGAACCTTTTCGTCGTTCGAAACGGCCGCCTGATCACGCCCCCCCTCGGGGACACGATCCTGCCTGGCATCACGCGGCGGAGCCTGATCACTCTGGCCAAGGATCGCGGGATCGAGGTGTCGGAAGAGCGCATTTCGGTCGACCAGGCCAACTGGAACTCGATCGAGGAGGTGCTCACGTGCGGGACAGCGGTCGGCGTCCTCGGAGTGCGCGAACTGCTGCACGAGGACAGGACGCTCTTCGACGCCCAGGCCATGGGACCGGTGACGACAGAACTCGCCGGGGCTCTCGACGGAGTTCGCTTCGGTACTTCGAACGAGCACCCGGAATGGCGAATGCAAGTACGCTAGGCCTGGCAGCCCGTTGAAGAGGGTGTTCTGAATGCCGGGATGGCTCACCCATGTCGGATCGAAGCCCGAAAACACGGGCGAATCGGTGAATTCGGCGCGGCGAATCCCGTCATGCTCGCCGGGTTGAGGCAAAGACTTTCCCCTGTACACCGACGAGCTGAGCTTTTCTTGCGAATCTTGAATAAGTCCATGTTTCTTTAAAATTGAGGGGTTGGCAAACCTTGAGACGTCGCTCAAAGTTGAATCAATGCACGTTGCAGCTTTCGATTCTCGAAGACACACCTGCGAATCGGACTTTCGATTTATCGAAAGCGCCGACGGTGGTGCTTTGACGGGAATCGGGTAGCAACAGCCTCCCCAACCGAACAAGCCCATTCGGCGCGCACGTCGGACGGGTTTTTTCGTCTGAGTGTGGGTCGAGTGGATAACCAGAAATCCGATGTCGAAAGCAGAATCCCATCTCAATAAAGCACGTCAAGAGATCGACCAGGTCGACGGGGAAATCCTCGCACAAATGGGTCGACTCCTCGGACGCAGAATGGAGGTCGCACGGGCGGTCGGCGCACTCAAGGAGAGCGCTGGTGGCGAGCTGCTGGATCCCGAACGCGAAAAAGCCCTTCTGAAAACGTGGGCCAAGCACGCAGCACAGTCGGGGATCTCACAGCAACTGGCAATGCGAGTCTTGCGCGAAATCCTGGTGCACTCACGCCGTACCCAGGAACGTGTGCTCCTGGGCGAGAACAACACGAAGGACCGTCGCACCCTCCGCGTCGCCTATTGGGGCAAGCTCGAAAGTGCTGGCGATCTGGCCTGCGCGAAGCTCTTCGATACGCGCTGTAGCGGGGGAGCCGATCGGGTGGGCTTTGTCACACTGGCGGCGACGGTAGAGGCCGTACGTTCCGGCAAGACCGACTATGCCCTCGTGCCGGTCGAAAACAGCCTGACGGGCAGCAGCGGGGAGATCGAGCACTACCTCATCGACAGCGATCTGGCAATCGTCGACGAGGAAGTTTGGGAGTCCACGCAGGACAACGGCGCGGGCCGCTTCCTGGAGGTATGGGACACGAGTCCCGCGCGCGTTCCGGACGTCACACGTTTCCTGCTCCTGGGCCCTAAACACGAACCCCCCGGCCCGGGGGTTCCGGCCAAGACATCGCTCCTGCTCACCCTCGATCACCAGCAGGGTGCGCTGGCCCGTTGTCTGGCGGCCTTCGCAAAGTACGAGGTCAACCTCACCCGCATCGAAAGCCGTCCCCAGACCGAAACGCCCTGGCAGTACCGCTTCTTCATCGACGTCGAGGGAGTGCCCACCGAGGATCCGCTGCGCCTGGCGCTGGAGGATGTGCGTGCCCAGTGCAACTTGCTGCGGGTGCTGGGAACCTATCCAGCACGCACGCGCGAGGCCAGACATCTCGAGCATGGAGCGACGTTCACACCGGCACTACCCGAAGCGTCCTCATCGAAAAACGGCACCAAGAAAGTTCCTGCCCAGGCCGAGCAAAAGCGCAAACCGATGATCGTCCGTGCCGCCGGGGTCGAGTTCGGCGGCGATCGGTTTGTCCTGATCGCCGGGCCCTGTGCGGTGGAAAGCCGTCAGCAAATTCTCCACGCCGCGGAAATGGTCAAGAGCCGCGGCGCCTCGATGCTACGCGGCGGGGCCTTCAAGCCACGCTCATCCCCCTATTCCTTCCAGGGCCTGGGGGCCGATGGGCTGAAGCTTCTCCAGGAGGCCGGACACGCTCATGGCCTGCCCACGGTGACGGAGGTGCTACGGACCGAAGACGTGCCTCTGATCGCAAGATCCGCCGATGTCCTACAGGTCGGCGCCCGTAACATGCAGAACTTCTCTCTGCTACGCGCTTTGGGAAGCATCGACCGCCCCATACTCTTGAAGCGAGGGTTGAGCGCTACGGTGAAGGAACTCTTGCTGGCCGCCGAATACATAATCGCCGGCGGCAATCAACGCGTCATCCTTTGCGAACGCGGTATCCGCACATTTGAAACCGCAACTCGCAGTACCCTCGACCTGGGCGCCGTCGCCGTCCTGAAGACGCGCACCCATCTCCCCGTGATCGTCGATCCCTCCCACGCAGCAGGTCACCGCCACCTGGTCCTCCCTCTCGCCTTGGCGGCAGCCGCCGTCGGCGCGGACGGCCTCATCGTAGAGGCACATCCAAATCCCGAAGAAGCCCTCTGCGACAAGGAACAAGCCCTTCACGCCGAGGATCTGGACGAACTCGGTGCGAAATTGTTGCCGATTCTGAAGTCTCAGGGGCGCGTGCTGTAGCCGAAGTCGCAGTGCAGATGCGGGGTCGCGCCGATTGAGAGGAAGCCTCGCTAGAACTGAAAGTAGATGAACGGCTGGTATTCCGTCGCCAGCAGCATCAAAGCGCAGGCGCTCGCCACTCCGTAGCCCGCGGCGTAGACCCAGTCCGAAATCCCCGAACCGACGCGCTCAAACAGCCGGAGGTAGGCGGCCGTATGGGCCGCCATGAAGACGACGAATACCCCCAACCATGCGGGGTCCACCGTTGCCGCTCCGCCGGGTTGCAGGAAAAAGAAGATCCGGAACATGTCCATGGCCGGATCCCACCCCACCGAGCGGAAACAGATCCAGTTGATGAAGAGGAAATACCACACGATCACGGGGCCGAAGAAACGAACCGTCCGACGTAAGAGCGATCCGGACGGCACAGCCATCGCCCAGAACCGGGACAGGATGATCGCTGCGCTCATGAGAACGCCGAAGCCCACGTACTGCCAACCTGCTCCGTGCCAAAGGCCTACGAGCATCATGGTTGCGGCCCCCACCCACATCGCCTTCAAGCCCGTTCCTCGGCGGCCACCCAGCGAGGTATAGAGATAGTCACGAAACCACGTTGACAGTGAAATGTGCCAGCGCTGCCAGAACTCGCTGATGTTCCTGGCAAAGAAGGGGAAATTGAAGTTGGGGGGCAGGTGATAGCCCAACAATCCGGCCGTGGCGATGGCCATATCGGAATAGCCGGAGAAATCACAATAGATCTGGGCGTGGTAGAGAAAGAGTGCGATCCATGTGCTGGCGGTCGAAAACGCCGCCGGATCGGCGAAGACCGGATCGAGAACGGGCGCGATGTTGTCCGAAATCACGCCCTTCTTGATGAAACCGATGAGGAAGAGCGACAGACAAGCGCGAACGTCGACGTCTGCAAACAGCTTGGGCTTCTCGAGCTGAGGCAAGAAGTGCGAAGCCCGTACGATCGGACCGGCAACCAACTGGGGAAAGAAACCGACGAACAGCGCGAAGTCGAGAAAGCTGGTAACCGGCTTCAACGTGCGTCTGTAGATGTCGATCGTATAGCTGAGCGTCTGGAAGGTGTAGAAGCTGATACCGACCGGCAGAATGATCTGGATCGTGTAGTCCGAAACCCCCAGCCCCAACCAACCGAGGAAATCGGAGGCGGACGAAACGAAGAAGTTGTAGTACTTGAAGATCCCCAGAACACCGAGGTTTCCTACCAAGCTGACCGCCAGGAGCGCCTTGCGGGCACGTCCCATTGAGGCTTTCTCAAGACGTGCGCCGACGGCAAAGTCCAGCACCGTTGAAAACAGGATCAGCGACAGGAAACGGTAGTCCCAGGCGCCATAGAACGCCCAGCTCATCACCAGGAGGAAGAGCTTGCGGGTCCGGTGCCTGCGCAGAGACCAGTAGACCCCGAACACTATCAAGAAGAAGGCCAGGAAGCGCAGCTCGGTGAAGATCATCCACGCACCTGCTTCGAGAAGCTCACGTAGTCCCGCGCAAGCTGCCGCGTAAACCAGAGCGCACCCTCCGCTGACAGATGCCCCGAATCAAAGCGCATTTTCGGCTCGTATAGCTCCGGGTAGCGCCCCGGACGGTTGTAGCGCAAAACGGGAACACCGAGTCGCTCCGCCAGTTGCTCTTCGATTTTCCGATCGGCGCTCTGCTGCGGCAGCACGACCAAGACGAACTCGATTCCCGCCTCGGTCACCTCCCGTGCTATTGCTTCCAGGAGTTCGAGGTCGTGCACCTGGGTCAGCTCGGAGTTCATCCACTCCTCATCTTCGAAGACCTTCGGCAGGGTCCGCAGGGCCTGCACGTCGGCCCAGAATTCGTTGAGATGGGCCAGGAAGTGGTTGCTACGACGACTGTAGGGGTTGTCCGGTTGACCTTGTTCGCTCAACCAACGGTTCTCCTCCTCGAGACTGATGTAGCCGCCCCCGTCCTGGAAGCGCCTGGCCTGACCGTGCTGTCTTCCGAGCAACCCGCGAGCGAAGTCCTTGCTTCGACCGACGAACATGGCGTCGACCAGATAGTGCTGAACATGGATGTTCGCCACTCGCCACGGGGCCGCAAGCACGCCATCGAGAAGCGCGAAGACCGACCTCCCCTGGGCCGCCTCTTCGACAATTTCGAAATCGTCTCCGAGCCGATCCCCCCAGTACAACGCCCGCTCGACCGAGCTGCGCGTACTCGCCAGGTCGTGCCAGTACAACGTCCGCGGTTGAAAGGCGTTTTGAGGATCGATCTGGGGAGTGAGGGTTTGATATTCGAAGAAGATGCGCTTCAGCCCCTGGGATCCCGAGATGAGTTCGCGAATGAGATAACGACATTCGAGGAGGCTCGGTAATTGCACGCCGTAGTTGAAGCTCCGGCTTGCAAACCGGGCGGAACCCAGCTGGCGGTCGAACTCACGAGGCACGATGCCTCGGTAGACGTGGCTCGATCCCAAGAAGACCGTGTCGAACGGCTGTCTCTGGTCCCGCCAGAATTCTCTCTTGGCCCCCACCAGACCGCCCCCCGAGGGAGAAGCAACCAGACGAAACCCCACTCCGCTCACCGCGAAGGCGGCGACGGCGACGAGCACACGCAGAAAGATGCCCACCGGCCCAGGAACTCGGGTGGTGGTCTCATCGGAAATTAGATCGTGGGGACTCAATGACCGTGGCGACTCTCTCGATATGAAGTTTCTCGGAGTTGGGGGGGGGAATCGCAGGAAAGAAGAGAATCGGCAGCAGGGAACGTCCGATGTAAGCGAAGCGCCGTTACTTCATCGGCGATTCGCAGTGGAAGCCCTCCATATCGACCCCGAATTACCGCCTGCACAAGCGCCGGACGCCGAAAAGAACGCGGGTGAAGTCATCGACTTCAACATGCGCGGCGATCGCAACCAGAATCCCGAGGGCATCGGGCTGGTAGCCCTGCTCCGCGAGGACTTGCACTCCCACGGAACATTTTTCGCCCAGGGTTTCTGGGCCGTCGCTGCCAACCGCTTCGGCAACTGGCGGATGGGACTGCCCAAGCCGATCCGCATCCCCTGCACGATGGTCTACAACGTGCTGTACCGCATCGTCCACTGGACCTGCCGGATCGAATTACCCTATATAGTCCGCGTGGGTCGACGCGTTCGTATCTGGCATCACGGCGGTTGCGTGCTCGGTGCACGCTCGATCGGCGACGACGTCCAGATTCGCCACAACGTAACCTTCGGCCTCACGGGACACGGCGACCCCATACACCGCCTGCCCATCCTGGAAGACCGGGTCGTCGTCGGGGCAGGGGCAGCCATTTTGGGCCCGATCACCATCGGGCACGACAGCGTGATCGGGGCCAACGCCGTGGTGACCCAGGACGTTCCGCCACACTCGCTCGTGGCTGGCATTCCAGGCCGCGTGATCCGCACCTTGGCGGTGAATGAACGCCCTACGGCGGTGGAAACGAAGGTCTGAACGGAACCGCGCTCGGGTTTCGGGAAACCCTAGAGATCGGTGAGGTGGGTATCCGATAGCGACCCCGCTTCTACCCCCCCAAACGAAGTCACCTTGCTCCACACAAGTCCCCATGACATCCGCTAGCGGACACGTCGATCATTGGCGTCAAAGGCTTGAAAGCCGGCCACCCGCCCTCAAGCTGCCGAGACTCCGCCACACGGCCAGGAAAAGTTTTCAGCCGGAGTGGCTCTCCTTCTCCCTCGAAGACCGAAAGTGCAAACACCTTCGCTTGCTTCTGGAAAACTTCGGCGCCAAGCCTCTCGAAGGAGTCCTCGCAGCCTGTGTCGCCCTGCTCTACCGCACGACGCGCCAGCCGGACCTGGTGATCGGCGTGCAGCTCACGGATGGATTCGCTCCACTGCGCCTCGACCTTTCGGCCAAGCCCTCCTACCAAGAACTGGTCGAACTGTGCAAGCGCGGCCTCGAGGAGGTCAGGCAACACCCCATCGGAATCGACGAGCTCGTTCGCGCTACCGGTGCAGCAAGCGCCTCTGATCTCTTTCAGGTGCTGTTCTCGGTCGGCGTGCCCCCGATGGAGGCACGCGAGGATATCGATCTCGTCTTCTCCACGAAGTACCCGTCGTCCGGAAACGAGATCGCCGTAGAGCTCATCTACGATGCGGGACGATTCGACATCGAGGTGCCCGAGCGCATGGTAGGGCACCTACACACTCTGTTTGGCGCCTTCATCAAGAGTCCGCTGGAATCGATAGGAACTCTGCCGTTCCTCACAGAGGCAGAATGGCGGCTGATCTTCGAGGAATGGAACGCGAAACAAGTCGACTACCCGAAGAATGTCTGCCTGCACGAGCTGTTCGAGCAGCAGGTCGACACAAACCCACAGGCCATCGCCGCGGTCTTCGACGGCGGGACGATCACGTACGGGGAGCTAGAGGAACGCTCCAACCGCATCGCCAACCACCTGAGGCAGCTAGGCGTCGGTCCGGAGATGTTGGTCGGAGCTTGCCTGGAACGTTCCTTCGAAATGGTCGCGGTGCTCATGGGCATCGCAAAGGCCGGCGGAGCCTATCTCCCCATGGATCCGAGCTATCCTCGTGAGCGCCTCTTGCTGATGATGAAGGATTCGCGCGTAAGCATCATCCTGACTCAAAAACGCCTGAAGAAGCTCCTGCCACGCACGAAGGCGACAACGGTGCTGTGTGTCGACGACCCCAAGATGCTTGTCGACGCTCCCTGCGCACGTCCAAACAGCGGCGTTCAATCGAACAATCTGGCCTACTGCATATACACATCGGGCTCGACGGGCAAACCCAAAGGGGTTCTTCTCGACCACCGCGGTCGGGTGAACAACTTCTTGGACTTCAACCGCCGCTTCAGTGTCAAGGAAGGAGACGCGCTCATCGCGCTGGCCTCACTCTCCTTCGACATGTGTGCTTACGACATCTTCGGCACCCTCGCAGCGGGTGCCACGATTGTCATGCCGCTTCCGCAGGACATGCAGGATCCGGTCGCCTGGACGCAGCTGATCAACGATCACGAGGTCACGACGTGGCACACGGCTCCGGCGCTGCTCAAGATGCTCGTCGAACATCTTGAAGCGTATCCCCACCAGGCCCCCCCTTCGCTCCGCCTTGTCCTGCTCGGCGGAGATTGGATCCCCGTCACTCTGCCCGATCGTCTGCGTGCACTCGTCGGCAACGCCCAGGTCATCAGCATGGGGGGCGCAACGGAGTGTTCGATGGACTCCACGATCTTCGAGGTGCTCAGCGTCGATCCCGAGTGGACCAGCATCCCTTATGGCGAGCCTATGGCCAACCAGTTGGCCTACGTGCTCGACGAGGATCTTCAACCGCTGCCGGTCGCCATTCCGGGAGAGCTTTTTCTCGGAGGTGATGGCGTCGGCCGTGGATATCACGAGCGACCCGACCTGACCGCGGAGTGTTTCCTGGACGACCCCTTCGCCGGAGTCATGGGCAAGGGCAAGGGCAAGGGCAAGGGCAAAGGCAAAGGCAAAGGCAAAGGCAAGAAGCAGGGCCAGGGCCCGAAGATGTACCGCACAGGCGACCTCGCGCGTTGGATGCCCGACGGCAACCTGGAGCTGCTTGGCCGCATCGATAACCAGGTCAAGGTACGCGGCTTCCGCATCGAGCTCGGAGAGATCGAAACGCGCCTGCGCGCCCATCCGGCGGTGCATGAAGCAGTCGTCGTCGCACGGCCGGATGCCTCGGGTGAGAACCGGCTCGTTGGCTACGTCGTACAGGATCCCGAATGGGACGGCGCGCATATCAACGAGGCACTCCACACCGAGCAAATCGCTCAGTGGCAGGTGGTTTACGACAACGCATACTCCACCTCGGAGGAGAAGGACATCGAGGATCCGACGTTCAACATCACGAGCTGGGAGTCCAGCTACACGGGCGAGCTGATCCCGGCTGACCAAATGCACACCTGGGTCGACCAGACGGTCGAGCGCATTTCGGAACGCAACCCGAAGGAGATCCTCGAAATCGGCTGCGGTATGGGCCTGTTGCTCTTTCGCCTCGCTCCGAGCTGTGAACGGTACGTGGGAATCGATTTCTCGCCAGTGGCGCTCGACTACGTGGGTCGCCACGCGAAGAGGCTGAACCTCAAGCAGGTCGAACTCTCCCAGCGGATGGCGGACGACCTCGGTGAGTTCGGCCCCCAGTCCTTCGACGCGGTGGTCTTGAACTCGATCGTGTTCGATTTCCCCAGCATGGACTACCTGACTGAAGTCCTGGATCGTGCCGTGTCCCTGGTGCGACCGGGCGGCATCGTCTATGTCGGTGACATACGATCGCGCCCGCTGCTGGAAGCTTTTCAGGCTTCCATCCAGCTCTTCAAGGCCGACGACGACCTCGAAACGACTCGAATGGCCCAGCAGGTCGAACGCCTGGCGCGCACGGAGGAAGAGCTTGTCGTCGCCCCCGAGTTCTTCCACTGGCTGAAGACGCGCATTCCCGCCATCGGTGGCGTGGAGATTCAACTCAGGCGCGGAGCGGAAGTAAACGAGATGAACGCCTTCCGTTTCGACGTGTGCCTGAACGTGGGACCGGTCGTCAAGGCACCGGCCGTTGCCGTCGAGCTCGATGGCGCCAAGAAAGCGACAGGACCAAAGGAGATCGAGCAACTGCTGCTCTCGGAGCCCGAATCTCTGCTCGTACACAACCTCCCGAACGCCCGTGTGTTACGGGAAATGCGGGCGCTCGAGTGCTTCGCAAATCCGAAGAAGTACCCCACGGCCGGCCACGTTCGCGCCGAACTCGATCGGCTGGCTGAGAAACACGGCTCCGGCGTCGACCCCGAGGAACTGTGGAAGCTCGCCGCCCATATGGGGTTCACGCTCGAGCTACGCTACGGCGTCTCCGGCAACCCGGCCCGTTGCGATGCGGCCTTCCTCCCTCTCGCCAGCCAACACGGGAACTCTGCTTTCAGGATACGTCCGGAGGTGGATCTCACTGCCCAGGCATCGTCCTTCGGAAACGATCCGGTCCTTTCCAAGTGGTCCCACCATCTGGGACTGATGCTGCGGGAAGACCTCGCAGTGGATCTGCCCGACTACATGGTCCCCACCTTTTTCGTTTCGCTGGAGACCATGCCGCTCTCGCCGAACGGAAAGGTCGACCGCAGGATCCTGCCGGAACCGGACCCCATCCGCACTGCATTGGCCGGCACTTATGTCCCACCCTCCGACGATCTTCAAGAGATCGTCTGCGAGGTCTGGGAAGACATCATGGGACTGGAGCGCGTCGGCATCGACGACCAGTTTCTGGAACTGGGCGGTCATTCGATTCTGGCCGTACAGATCCAGGCTCGACTCATCGAAATCTTTCCCTTCCCCATCAAACTGCGGTCCATCTTCGAAACAGCAACGGTGGCCCTGTTGTGCAAGCACCTGCGTGTCATCGGCAATGCAACCGGTATCGACACGGATGAAGTCGCTCGCCTGATGCGAACGATCCAAGGTCTTTCCGACGAGGAGGTCACGCGGTATCTGGCGACGGGAACCTGAGAGGCGAGACATCACCATGCAACACGACTACAGACCCCACCTTCCCCGCTTCTTGGCCAACGCCATCGACCGGCTCGCTGCCGAAGATCCCGAGCTCTTCGGTATCCTCGAAGCCGAATATCACCGGCAGGCCAACGTTCTGACGATGGTCGCTTCTTCGAGCATAACGGATCCCTCCGCCCTGGCCTGTGAGGCGATGCCGACGATGAACGTGACGGCCGAGGGATATCCGGGGGCTCGCTTTCACGCTGGCTGCCGCTACATCGATCAAATCGAGAACCTCGCCATCGAGCGGGCCAAGCGGGCCTTCGGCGCTCGCTTCGCCAACGTGCAGCCGATGACAGCGACCTCCGCCAACGAGGTATGCATGTTCAGCGTGCTGAATGCAGGCGAAACGCTCCTGGGCATGGATCTCGATTCCGGGGGCCACTTGACACACGGTTCAAAGGCGTCCATTTCCGGGCAGGTCTTCAAAGCCTACGGCTATGGCCTGACGAAGGACGAGCGGATCGATTACGACCAGGCGGAAGCGCTGGCGCGCGAGCACCGCCCCAAGCTGATCATCTGCGGAACCACGGCTTACTCGCGCCAGATCGATTGGGCCCGCTTCCGTTCGATCGCCGACGAAGTGGATGCCTACCTGCTTGCGGATATCACGCACATCGCAGGTCTGGTTGTCGCCGGTCTGCACCCTAATCCGATCGATCACGCGCACTTCACCACGACCTGCACGCACAAGCAGCTGTACAGCGGTCGCGGCGGTCTGATAATGATCGGAAAGGACTTCGACCAGGTCGGCCCCGATGGCAAGCGCACACTGGAGCAAGTGATTCAGAAGAAGGTCTTCCCCTTCTTCCAAGGTGCCCCCAACCAGAGTTCAATCGCCGCCAAAGCGCGGGGTTTGGCCTACGTTGCAACTCCTGAATTCAATGCGGTCGCTCGACGTGTCGTCGATCTGTCGCAAGCCCTTGCGCAAGCCTTCATGGACAAGGGCTACCGCGTCATCACGGGTGGGACCGACAACCACATCGTGGTTGTCGATGTGATGTCCAAGGGCATCTCCGGAGTCAACGCAGAAAAGGCCCTCGAGGATTGTGGGCTGGTGGTCAACAAGAACCGCATCCCGTACGACCAGAAACCTCCTTCCATAACAAGCGGCATTCGCCTGGGCACCAACGGTCTGGCAATCCGGCGCATGGAGCCCGCGGACATGGTCGAGTGTGTCGACCTCATCCACGAAGTCCTGACATCGATCGAACAGGTCTCTGACAAGACGTACAAGCTCGCCCCACAGCTGCAGGCGCGCGTCGAAGAAAGCGTACGTCAAATGTGCCAAAGACGTCCGATCAGCACCTATCCCGCGCCGGTGACCGCATACAAGGCCGCTTGATTCGAGGAATTGCTAACCATGGTTCGCCCCTCCACCGACAGACTTGCCCTGCTGCACAAGATGCTGACCGAGCACGGGATCGCATCCCCTGCCGACCAGACGATCAGGCGACGCCCCGAAGAAGTCGACGCTCCCCTCTCCTCTGCACAGCAACGCCTGTGGTTTCTGGAACAATTTGATCCTGGAACTTCGTTGTACAACGATGCTCTGACCGTGCGCATCCGGTCGGATCACTTCGACGTCGACGTGTTTCGAAGAGCGTTCGAAGTGGTTGTCGCACGCCACGAATCACTCCGCACATCGTTCATCCTGGAAGGCACCCGTCCTGTGCAGCATGTGGACGAGAAGGTACGCATTCCGTTCCGCCTCGAGGACATTCGCCACTACCCCGATGTGCAGGGAACCATGGAGGAGATCATCGTCGACGATGTGCGCGAGCCCTTTCTCCTCGATGAGGCACCTCTGTTCAACGCAATTCTGTTCCGCCTAGACGACGACGAGTGGGTGTTCTCTCTCACGATGCACCACATTATTTCGGACGCGGTTTCGTACGGAATTATCTACTCCGAAGTCAGCGTGGCTTACGAAGCCTTGCTTCAGGGCAAGAGCCCTGTGCTCGAGCCTCTACCGCTGCAGTTCGCCGACTACGCGGCGTGGGAATCGTCCGCCCTGAAAGAGACGGACTTCGGCGACAAGATCGCCTACTGGAAGAACTATCTGGGCGGCACTCTGCCGGCCATGGATTGGCCGGTGCGGAATGTCGAACCGGCCAATGCGGGGTCTCTCCTCCGCTTCGAGTTCCCCCCCTCATTGCACAAGGCAATCGAGGACTTCTCCCGCAGTGCGCGGCTGACATCGAACCAGATCCTCCTGGCCTGCTATTTTGCTTTGCTGCATACACTGGGAGACAACAAGGACCTGCGCGTAGGCATTCCCAGCTCCGCTCGCAACCGCAGCGAATTGCAGAACCTCGTCGGCTTCTTTGTTCGCACGGTCATCCTGCGCCTCGAATTGTCACCGGATATGAGCTTTCAGGATCTGGTCACGAGGCTGCGAGAGACGAGCCTCGACGTTTCGCAGTACGAGGACGTGCCCTTCGAGCAGGTCGTTCAGGCCCTCCGCAGCGAACAACCTTCTGGAACGGCCCCGTTGATTCAGGCTTGGTTCGCCCACATGAAGGGACTGGTCGAGGCCCCGCAAATTGCCGGTGCGGAAACCACCTACGAAATTGTCGATGCGAAGAACGCGCGCTTTGAGCTCAGTCTGATCCTGGCCGAATCAGATTCCGGGATCTCGGGCATCTTCGAATATGACGTAGAACTCTTCTCCGCCGATATGGTCGCCAAACTGATCGATCGTTTCAAAGCGATCGTGCAACAGGCCGTGGGACGACCGGCCGTTACTCTGAAGGAACTGCGCGTCAACCTCGGGGATCTCGCAGAGCCGAGCACCGTTCCGACGGTCTTGCGAGAGACCGCCACAGGCACTTATGGAAGCGGCCGAAAGAAGCTGAGTCTCACCAAGACTCACGCGTTCGCACCGGCACCCTCGAAGGTGGCAAGCACCTCGACGGGCGCAACCTCGTCGGGTCAGGAGAATTGGGTCGATGTTGAACCACTGCTCCCTGACAAGTCCATTCCGATGGTGGTCCGTCCCAAACTGAACGGCCTGAACCTGATGGAGTGGGCCCGCAACAACTCCAGGTACGTTGAGGACCTCCTATGGGAGCACCGTGCACTGCTCTTCCGAGGCTTCGGTAGCGGCGGGATCGAAGGCTTTCAGGGGTTTGTGGAGGCTGCATCCGAGGGGGAGCGCCTGGAGTACAAGGACCGATCGACACCGCGCAGCTCCTATGGCCACCGCATCTACAACGCTACGGTCTATCCGCAGGATCAGTCCATCCGCCTGCACAACGAGGGCAGCTACTGGACCGCGTGGCCCAAGAAGATCTTCTTCTCCGCGGTCACGCCTGCAGCGGTGGGTGGCGAGACGCCCATCGGTGACGTGCAAAACGTATTCGAGTGGATCGACCCCAAGATCCGGCGCGAATTCGAAGCCAAGGGCATCCTGTATGTGCGCAACTACAACAATGGCCTGGGACTGACGTGGCAGGAAGTTTTCCAGACGCAGGAACACGCGGAAGTCGAGCGCTATTGCCGCGACAATGACATCGAATTCGAGTGGAAGGAAGGCGACAAGCTGCGCACGCGTCAATGCCGCCCGGCGATCCGCAAACACCACATGACCGGCGAGTCTCTCTGGTTCAACCACGCCGCCTTCTTCCATGTAAGCGCCTTGGAGCCGGCGATGCGCGACATGTTCCTGTCCGAGCTGGGCGAAGACGATCTCCCCTACAACACCTACTTCGGAGACGGTGCGGAGATCTTCCCCGAGGTGATCGCCCATATCCTGACGTGCTACAAGCGTGCAAAGGTCATGTTCCCGTGGGAGGAAGGCGACGTCGCGCTCTACGACAACATGCGTATCGCACACGGCCGCCAGCCCTTCCAGGGCGAACGACTCACCCTGGTCGCCATGGCCGAAATCCACCGTGATTCGAAAGACCTGCGCCAGACCGGTTGAGAACCATGCGGGAATCAGAAAACAAGGTTGAGCTCGAAACATTTTCTGTTTCTCCGGCACAGCTACGCCATCTCCGTACTCTCGAGATGTCGCCTTCGTCGTGCTGGATCGCAACAGCATGCGTTCGCATCGAAGGTCCATTGCACGTCGACGAACTCAATTCGGCCCTCTCCCTTCTCACGAGGCAGCACGAAATCCTGCGGACCACATTTCGGATGCTACCCGGTACCCGAGAATGGACCCAGATCATCGATGAAACAGCGACGGCCGCGCAGGTAGATCTCGTCGATCTGCGCGACCTTTCCGCAAAGGAGCTCGAACGCGGGCTGTGCGTTTTGTCCGCTGAAGTGCACACCGCCTTCGATATCTCCTCCCAGCTGCCTCTCCGTGTGGCCCTGGCACAGATCGCGGACGACGAGCATCTCCTGTACCTGACCCAGCCGGCTGTAGCTAACGATCGCCCTGGGCTGGAAATCCTTGTTGTCGAACTCGCCAAAATCCTCGCCGGACGCAAGTTGAGTCCTGGCGACGAAGGTCCGATGCACTTCGCGGACATCGCCCGGTTCCTTTGTGAAGCTGCTGAAGGAACGGATCTCGCCGCAGAGAAAGACCACTGGGCTCGTCTTGACGGAGAGGGACTGCTCGAACAGCGACTGGCGTTGGAGTTTGACCGGGGAGCCGGCAATTCGGACTCCGTCCCGAACGCCGTCGTGCGCTTCCTCGATGGGAATTTCACCACCGACCTGATGGCCTGGGCCCAGGCGAGAGGAATCACACCGGCGATTCCCTACCTGGCGGCCTGGCAAATCATCCTGGCACGGCACGCGGACACGGACGAGGTAACTACAGCTGTTTCCAGCCCGGGCAGAAACTACGAAGGATTGGACACGGCCCTGGGCATGTTCGCTCGTCTACTTCCGGTAGCGACCAGCCTCGATACGAAGCAGCCATTCGATGCGTTCTGTGACGAACTCAGCACGCAAGTCTTGATCGCCGATGGGGCCCACGAAGCCTTTGATCTCAAATCCCTCGGAAAGGCCGAGGATCTGGCCTGGCCGTTCGCTTTTGAACATCACAGACTCCCTGATGCATTCCGAACGGGGGGGCTGTCATTCCATTTCGAGAAGTGTACCCACCGGAGCGAGGCGGCCCGCCTACGGTTGACGGTCGATGAATCGGAGTACGGTGGGATGCTACGTTTCGAATTCGACACGCGCTTCCTCACCGACGCAGCGGGCAAGTTGATTGCGGAACAGCTCGAAACGCTCCTGCGCAACGCACTCTCTTCCCCGAACGCCAGCATCGAGAGCATCCCTTTTCTGCCGGCCGCTCAGGAAGAGATCCTGCGGGGCGCCTTCGCCTGCAACCAGGAAGCGGCGGCCCACGAGTCATCGGGATTTGTACATCACTGGTTCGCCGAAAAGGCCGCAGCCACCCCTGAGGCCCTCGCCGTTTCCGCTGAAGGCCGCGAACTCACATACGGCGAGCTGCACGAGCTCTCCGACCGTATCGCCTGCGCGATCCAAGACCTTGGACTGGAAGCGGGGTCCTTCATCGGACTCTATGTCGAGCGGTCGGTCGAACTGATCGCAGCGATCATGGGCACTTTGAAGGCAGGTATGGCCTACCTGCCGCTGCCTCCCGACCACCCGCGCGAGCGCATCGATTTCATGCTCCGCGACGCGGACGCCCGATGCGTGTTGACCCGTTCCTCCGAAGCGAAAGGCCTGCCCGCCTTCGATGGGACGGTTGTCCTGCTCGACCAGGGATTCGAAGGTGAACACGAAACGCCGCGCGACGATTGTCGCCCGGAGTCGACCGCCTATGTGATCTACACCTCAGGCTCGACCGGAAAACCCAAGGGAGTTCCAATCTCCCATGCGAACGTCGCCCACTCTACGCACGCGCGTATCCAGAGCTACGCAGATGAGGTCCGCTCCTATCTGTTGTTGAGCTCCTTCGCTTTCGACAGCTCGGTAGCCGGCATTTTCTGGACCCTGACCCAGGGTGGAGCGCTCGTCTTGCCGCCCGCGGATTTCGAGAAGAACATTCCCGAACTTGCGGACGAGATCAATAGGGCGCGGGTCACGCACTTGCTGGGTCTACCGTCCCTGTGGAACGCCATTCTCGAATCCTCCGATGCTTCCAAGCTCCGTTCCTTGAGGACGGTCATCGTAGCCGGTGAAAGCTGCCTGCCGGAGTGCATCGAGCGCCATCGCAAACACCTTCCGGAAACCGCACTCTTCAACGAGTACGGCCCTACCGAGGCCACGGTTTGGAGCACGGTCTACGACTGCCTGCAAGGCTTCGGGCGAGCCCAGATTCCCATCGGACGTCCGATCCGAGGCGTCCAGGTTTACGTCGTCTCCGCAGAAGGAACCCTCGCGCCGATCGGAATCGCGGGGGAACTGTACGTGGGTGGCGCCGGCGTCGCCTCCGGCTATCACAACCGGCCCGATTTGACAGCGGCGAGGTTCGTTCCCCATGCCTTCGGGGGCGAAGGCAACCTGTATCGCACCGGTGACCGTGTGCGCTTCCTTCCGGACGGGAATCTCGAATTCCTCGGCCGCATGGACCAGCAAGTGAAAATTCGCGGCTATCGGATCGAGCTGGGGGAGATCGAAGCCGCCCTGACTTCCCATGCTGAAGTCACTGAAGCGGTGGTCGTGGCGTCGCACCGGGACGCGAACACTCAGCTGGTGGCCTACATCACGCTGAAGTCGGAGGGCACGTTCGAAGAGCGCAGTCTGCGTTTCCACCTGACACCGTTGCTTCCCGACTACATGATTCCAACAGCCTTCGTACGCGTGCAGGACCTGCCGACCCTGCCGAACGGCAAGATCGATCGACAGGCCCTGGAGTCAACAGACAGCGCCCGGGCTGAAGCGGCGGACGGGACGGCGGACCATGTGGTCTTCGAAGCTCCCGAGACCGCGGTCGAAAAGGTACTGGGAGCACTTTGGCAGGATCTGCTGAAGAAACCCAAGATCTCGCGCCAGGACGACTTCTTCCAGCTCGGCGGACACTCGATTCTCGCAACGCAGCTCTTCGCACGCATCCTCGAGACCTTCGGAGTGAAGATCCGCCTCCGCTCGCTGTTCGAGGAACGACGCCTGGCCGCCATCGCACAGGCGATCACTGATCAGGCGGACGAACCCGCAACGCTCGAGCGGCGGGCGGAGATCGCTCTGCAGATCCTCGAGTTGACCGACGACGAGGCCGACACGGCCCTGCAAGCCTAGCCTCGCGGCCAAGTAACCACGTGACGACCAGGAACCAAAGAAAGCGCGTCTTCATCGTCGGGTGCCGCCGCAGCGGCACGACATGGACGATGCTGCTGCTGGCTCAACATCCCCAGGTCATCGCCTTGCAGCAGATCGACTTCTTCCGCCGGCTCGCCCACCTGGGGCGCTGGTTCGACACACGCGAAGCCTATGGCATGCGAGCTTTGACGACCGCCGTGGCCGAGGGGATCGAGCCTGAAGATGAAAGTAGCGGACTGTCCCGCATCCCCCTGTCGAATGTCCTTTCGGAGGAACGCTACTACGAGCTCGTCCAGCCGTTGGCGGAGGATGTCTACAACCGTCTGGCCGACTGCAACACAGACAACCATGTGGTGGTCGAACAGACGCCGGAATACGTCCAGGTGTGGCGCGAGATCCTGAGGGTATTCCCGGACGCCTACTTCATCCACGTCATCCGCGATCCCCGCAGCGTCTTTTGCTCACACCGCAACGCCGCCAAATCCTGGGCGGATCCGACCCGATTTTCCTACGACCCTGTCGCGATCGCGGGTGAATGGACCCAGGACGTAACACGAGCGCGTGAGATCGCCAAGGCGACCGAGCGCTACCTTGAACTGCGCTACGAAGACATGCGCGGCGCCCCGAACGAATCCCTCGCTCGCATCTTTGAATGGCTGGAGCTGCCCTGTGACCACGCCTCGGTAAAGGAGGCGGTCGCCGCCTGCTCGATCGACAAAATGCGCAGAAGCGCGCACGCGCCGGAGGGCTTCTTCCGCAAGGGCGAGGTTCAAGGTTGGCGCCGCGAGATGGGCCGGAAGGACGTCCGGATGCTCGAATACATCGCCGCCGGAATGATGCGCGAATGCGGCTACGAAACCACCACCGAGGTCGACAAGATGCCGTGGCGTCTGCGGGTGCGTCTTTCGAAGCAGAATGTCCGCCAGGGGCTGGCACGCTGGGCAGCGGAATCGGACGGTCCCCTGAAGCGAGAAACCTCGCGTGTATTGAAGGCCTTCCCGAGAATCCGCAAGTTCCTGCTCCGGAACCTGAAGCGCTCTGCCTAGCAGGAAATGGCCACGCATAATCGTAAGCGCCGCCGCGCTCGGCTGATCCAACCGGAACTCCAAACCCAGGCGATTTTCGTCAGTCTCGCTGTTGCCAAGGGAGCGGTGCTTCTGACCTGTGCGGCCGTGTATTTCACGATGCGCAGCGCTCTTCCGGACGATCCTGAAGGGTCTGCGATCCTCGCGCGGCTCCCGAAGGTGCTCGCCATCGGTTCGCTTGTCGCAATGGCCTTGATCACGCCGGCTGTGCTGGCCTACATCGCGTACGCCACGCACCGTTTCGCGGGCCCCGCGCACCGGATGGAGCAATACCTCAAGGGCTACCTGCGCGGCGAAGAGCAGGGACGGTTGACGCTCCGCGAGAAGGACGAGCTGCAAGTACTCGCCAACCTGCTGGACATGGCTCTGTCCGAGGCGGAGACCCGAGAAGAGCGGATTCACGTGAGCGTTCACCAGAGCAGCGACTAGAATCGGCGCGCCGCGCCGAACCCAACCGCCCGTTGGAGCCGCTCATGCATGCCAAGATCGAAGAGAGCTTCCGCCGCAACCTGCCGGCGGTGGACTTCTGTTCCCTGCGCCTTGTCGACGAAAGCAGCGAGGACATCTGCGTCCGGCAGGACGTCCTGGAGCCGGTGCACCGTTCGACAGACATGGGAGCCATGATCACCGTCATCGCCGGCGGCGGTCTGGGTTACGCCGCAACCTCGGACCTCAGTGAAGCGGGAATTCGATCGGCTCTGAGGGATGCCCAATACTGGGCAAAACGCACCGCCGGCAAATGCGTGGTGGACTTCTCAAAGATCGAGATGGCCTCCCCCCAGGGCGAGTACAGGACACCCGTACGCTCGAGTTGGACGTCGATGTCGCTCAAGGACAAGGTCTCGCTTCTCATGAATGAGAGCCAGAGGCTCAAGACCGACGACCGCATCGTCGACTGGGAAGCCGGCATGTCGTTCGTCGAGACGCGATCCCTGTACCTCACCTCTGCGGGCGGGCGCGTAGAGCAGGAAATTTCCCAACTCGCGCCGTCACTTGTGGTCACGGCCAACGAGGGCACGGAGACACAAACCCGCACGCTCAACGGTCACGGCCCGTGCAGGCAGGGGGGGCTCGAGGTTCTGGAAGAGGTCGGTTTCCTGGAGGCCGCCCCCGTACTGGCGGCGGAAGCGCTCCAGCTACTCGGTGCACCCAATTGCCCCTCGGGCACGATGGATCTTCTCCTGGCTCCGGACCAGATGATTCTTCAGATCCACGAGTCGATCGGGCATCCCCTCGAACTGGATCGCATCCTGGGCGACGAACGCAACTACGCAGGCACGACTTTTGTGACACTGGACATGTTCGGCAGCTATCGCTACGGCTCAGAACTTTTGAACATCACCTTCGATCCGACACTCCCGAACGAATTCGCCAGTTTCGGCTTCGACGACGAAGGTCAGCCGGCTACGAAGGAATACCTGATTCGCCGCGGCATTCTCGAAAGACCGTTGGGGGCCGGGGTTTCCCAGCAACGCGCTTCGATGGCCGGAGTTGCCAACTCGCGCGCTCAAAGCTGGAACCGCCCGCCGATCGATCGAATGGCTAATCTCAACCTGGAGATCGGCTCCTCTTCGCTGCCGGAGATGATCAACGCCGTCGAGCGCGGGATCTACATGAAAAGCAACTGCAGCTGGTCGATCGACGACTCGCGCAACAAGTTCCAATTCGGCTGTGAGTGGGCCCAGCTGATCGAAGACGGCGAACTGACCGCCATCGTCAAGAAGCCAAATTACCGTGGGGTTTCCGGCACGTTCTGGCGCAATCTAAGGATGGTCGGCGACGAAAAAACGCACGATATCCTGGGCACGCCGAACTGCGGCAAGGGCGAACCCAATCAGGTCATCCGCGTCGGACACGCGTCCCCGGCTTGCCTGTTCTCGAACGTCGAGGTCTTGGGGGGCGAATAGCGATGCAAGAGTACTTTGACGAACTTACCGAGTACGCAACCTCTCTCTTGACCGGCGATGAAGTGCTGACGACGAGCTTCAGTGCTGAAGACTCCGACTTCGTCCGCTTCAATCAGGCGGCCGTACGCCAGGCCGGCCGGGTCGTTCAAAAGCGCATGGAAATTAGCTTGATCCGCGGTCAGCGACACGCCTCGGTGGGTATGACCCTGTCCGGAGGCCTGGAGCTGGATCGAGCCCACGTGCGCAAACAGACTATCTCGTTGCGCGAGCTCCTGCCGCAGCTACCCGAGGACCCCTACCTCCTGTACTCCACGGATGTGCGCTCGAGCGAAACCCACGGTGAAAACTCACTGCCGGAGGCATCCGATGCGACCTCGGCCATCCTGTCCTCATCCCGGGGAGCGGATCTCGTCGGGCTATACGCAGGGGGAGGAATACACCGCGGCTTTGGAAACTCACTGGGGCAGCGCAACTGGTTCTCGAGCTACAGCTTCAACCTGGATTGGAGCCTTTATCACCGTCAGGACAAGGCTGTAAAACTGAACCAAAGCGGCTTTCGGTGGAACGCCGCCAAGTTCGACGAAAAGCTCGCCGGTGGCAAGGAGCAGCTGGCCGTGCTCTCGAAAGAGGCAAGGATTCTCAAACCCGGCCGCTACCGCGTCTTCCTTTCGCCTGCAGCGGTTTGGGAGATCATGGGCACTCTCTCCTGGGGCGGTTTCGGACTGAAGGACCATCGCACCAAGCAAACTTCGCTCCTGCAGATGATCGAGGGAGCCGCACGCCTCGACGAGAGCGTTAACATCAGCGAAAACACGGCCGAGGGAGTCGCTCCGAACTTTCAAGGTGCCGGATTCATCCGCCCTGAACGCGTGCCGCTGATCGAGCGCGGCTGCTTCCAGAGCTGCCTCGCCTCACCGCGCTCGGCGAAGGAGTACGACGTCCAAACCAACGGAGCCTCGGCCAGCGAATCCCCCCAGTCCCTGGACATCGAGGAGGGCGATGTGCCCTCCAGCGAGGTTTTGAGTCGGCTCGAAACCGGTCTCTACATCAACAACCTCCACTACCTGAATTATTCCGACCGCCCGAACTGCAGAATGACAGGAATGACACGTTTCGCGACCTTTTGGGTCGAGAATGGAAATATCTCGGCCCCCTTGAACGTGATGCGCTTCGACGAGACGCTCTACCGCCTGTTTGGAACCAATCTGATAGGGCTCACGACGGAACGGGAGTTCATGTTGGACCCGACTACCTACGGTAGCCGTTCGACCTTCAGCGCCCGCATGCCGGGGGCGCTCATCGAGGACTTTGCTCTCACTCTTTAGGGGGGGTCACCAGGTCGTTCGATGTGTTCCGTGATCTCGCGGTCGCGCCCAGACGCTTCTGAAAGCGGGTATTCGTGAATACTCGCCGCCATGGACAGAACGGCTCGGAAACACATCAGACCAACGCATGAATCATCTCGGCAACGCAAGAATACTATTGCTCGGGGTGCCACGATCAACTCCAATCCGGATGTGGATCGCAGCATCATCCGGGTCCGGCAGGGGGCTGCCTAGTTGCTCTTCGCAGCGCTTTTCTTTGCGTTCTTCCTTCATGCACCTGCGGAGCAGGAGCAAAGCGACAGGGTCGAGTTCGCCGTCGTCACGCACCCCGGAAACTCTACGAATTCGCTAACGCGAGCTCAGCTCGTCAAGCACCTCAAGGCGCAGACGCGCTACTGGAATCGCAATCAAAGCGTCTATCTGTTGCTTCCCAGATCCGACACGCTGACGAAACAGTTCCTCCTGAAACATGTCTACGAGATGTCGGGGATCGAGCTGAAGCGCTACTGGGTCAAGCTCGTTTACCGCCAGCTCCTGCCCGCCATACCCAAGGTGATGCCATCGACCACCGTCGCCCTGGTCGTAGCCAAGTCACAGCCGGGAGCACTGACCCTCGTCGAGGCTCCCACCGTGCTGGGCCGAAAAGACATCAAGGTCCTCGCGATCGACGGCAAGCTGCCGGGTGACGAGGG
The DNA here is from genome assembly GCA_002683825.1 of Planctomycetota bacterium. GTDB lineage: Bacteria > Planctomycetota > UBA1135 > UBA1135. The sequence goes on along the minus strand of NYUD01000057.1, from coordinate 149,236 downwards.
TTACTGGCCCTCGATGCCCCGCGTGAAGAAGATCAAAGAAAAAGAGAAGGAAGAGGGGAGCGAGAAGGGGGAGGAAAACGAGATCGAGGAGAGTTTCTGGCGCCCGGTCCTGCAGGCCCGGGCCCCCCGGGAGGCGGCGACCCAGGAAGAGGGCTCGCGGGACGACCTCGAGGAACGAATCGCCCTCCTGGAGGAACAGATCGCGGGCGAACTCGACATCGCAGGCGGGTCCAGCGGACTCGAGGCGGGCACGGGGCTCGTCTTGCGCGGCTTCGCAGACGTCACCCTGGGGGCGCGCAAGGTCAGCTCCGACGACTCGACGGTTGATGGGGAATCGAGCGAGTTCGCCATCGGGCAGCTCGACCTGTTCTTCACCTCGCAGCCAGGGGAACGGGTGAGCTTCTTGAACGAAACGGTTTTCGAGACCGATGAAGACGGCTCTGCGCTCCTCGACGTCGAGCGCCTGATCGTCAAGTACAACTTCGGCGACGCAGCCAGCCTCCAGGTCGGACGCATGCACTCCAATGTAGGATTCTGGAACACAACCTACCACCACGGGGAGTGGCTCCAGACGACGATCGGTCGACCGCGCATCCTCAACTTCGAAGACGAAAGCGGCCTGCTCCCCGTACACCTGATCGGCCTGAATTTCGAAACGATCACCGAGACAGCCCCGGGCGAACTTCAGACAAACCTCGCGGTGGGGAACGGTCGCGGCGCGACTCCCGACCCGCCCCAGATCATCAGCGATCTCGATGACGCCAAGGCCGTAAACCTTGCTTTCACTTTGAATCCCTCCGCCGTCGAGGGCCTGCTGGTGGGAGCCGGGCTCTTCCTGGACAGCATCCCGTCAAACACCGATCCGGCCGCTGGCCCGACGCACGGCGCTCTCGACGAAACCATCTGGAGCGCGTCGGCCACCTATGACGGAGACTACTGGACCGTTCTTGCCGAGATCTTCCGCATCGAACACGACGGAAACGGTGGAGACGCGGAATCACTGGGTTACTACCTTCAGTTTGAGCGCGAGATGGGGGCCTGGACCCCCTATGCCCGCATCGAGGGGGTCGATGTGGATGATTCGGACACGTTCTACGAAGACCTCGATGACCTGAAAAGCCTCGTCGTCGGCATCCGCTGGGATTTCAGCGCATGGAATGCCATCAAGCTGCAGATCTCCCATACCCGGTACGACGGGGGTCCCGGGGTGGCTGACCGGGACGAAACGCAGATCCAGCTCCAGACGGCCGTTGCGTTCTGAGTCACACAACCCCGGTCGCCCTGACCCGGTAGATTTTCCCCCATTCCCGGTCAGCAGGTCGCCGGAGAGCGTCGATACGCTCGATGTGCACTTTTCCTCGAAGAGCGGCAGAGCGCTGGAAACCCGTCAACCCCGATCCCTGGTACTGCTGTGCACACTGATCGTCATCGTGGTCAGCGCCGCTTGCTACTTCACCTACTGGAAGGGGGCGGAAGCCCTGCGGGAGAGGGGAGAGTGGCAGTTTGGCTACAAGCTCGAAACGCTCTGCTCCGAATCCGAGGACACCCTCTCGGAATGGATTTCGGAGCTCGAGTTGTGGGCGAAGCAACCGTCGATGATCCGGATTCTCGACCAGGACGTCGATAACGAGATCGGGGAGAGCCTGAGCGCCGCCGCCCAGCGCTCCGAACACCTGCGTGCTCTCGCGTGCTTCGACACCGAGGGGCACGGGATCGCCTTTGCCCGTTCCCGCGAGAGCTCGAGCCACCACGCCCCTCTGGATGAGGAGATCCAGAAGCACTATCTCCAAGGCCAGCGCGGCGAAGTGAGGCTTACCGATGACGCCATTTCCCTGCGGGTTCCGGTCTTTCTCGAGTTCGGAGAGCGCAGGGTGATCGGAAGTCTCGAAGCACTCCTGGATGCACGCGCACTCTTGCCGCGCGATCCGCTCGTCTGGGTTGCGCTCAAGGAAGCGTCCGGAAACACCGTAGCGGAACGAACTCCGGTGCCGCATTCCCAGTTCCAGGAGGGTGATGTCGTCGATCTCGAAAGCGACGACTGGATCCGGGGCACGATCGCTCTATCGCTGCCCACGGCGGTGGCGGGCCCACACCTGTGGATGGACCTGGCGGAACACCGCGAGTCCTTGTTCGGTCAAATCCCGGTCCTGGGCAAGCTCGTCATCGCGATCTCCGCCGGAACCTCGCTACTTCTGCTCTCCATGCTGGTGGCCTTCTACGCCCAGGAACAGAAACTGATGAAGCGGCTCGAGGAGAGGGCGGATCGCCTTGAAGAACTCAACTCGGCGCTCAAACGCTCACGGATCGCACTCCGGGACGAGACCATGCGGGCGGAAGCCGCTAACCGCGCCAAGAGTGACTTCTTGGCCCGCATGAGCCATGAAATCAGAACCCCGATGAACGGCGTCGTCGGAGCGAGCAGCATTCTTGCCAAGATGGAACTGACCGATAAACAACAGGAGTTGGCCGGGATCATCGGTAGTTCCGGCGAGTTGCTGCTCGCGATCATCAACGACATCCTCGATTTTTCCAAGATCGAGGCGGGCAAGCTCGAGCTCGAAGCGGTCCCCTTCGAGCTGTGGTCCCTGGTCGATTCCACCGTCGGGTTGGCCGCAAGCGGCTTGCAAGAAAACGTCGAGCTCTCCTGTTTTCTGCGCAACGACGTGCCGTGGGTCGTCGAAGGTGACCCGATCCGCCTGCGCCAGATTCTGGTCAACCTGATCGGGAACGCGGTCAAGTTCACCGAGAGAGGGGAGATACGCGTCGACGTCCGACTCGAGCAAGTGCTCGATAGTGAGGTCGCCCTGCGCTTCGACGTCTCCGATACGGGTCAGGGAATCCCCGCGAGAGAAATCACGCGCATCTTCGAGTCGTTCACCCAGGCCGGGCGAACTACGGAGGAGGAGCACGGTGGAACCGGCCTCGGCCTCGCCATCTCCAAGCGCCTGGTCGAAGCGATGGGCGGTCACATTCTCGTGACGAGCGAGGTCGGATTGGGAAGCACATTTACCTTCACCACTCGGCTTGGAATCGCCAAAGGCGAGAAGCCGGCTCGGGCCGCCCGGCTCTCCGCTCTGCTGGTCACACCCAGCCCCATCACGGTGGAAATCTTCACACACCACCTCACGAGCCTGGGCTCGGAAGTGACCACGTTGGCGAATGCAGCGGAGGGAGAGGCGCGGCTGCGCTCCAGGGAAGCCTCTGCGTACGACTTGCTCGTGATCGATCGTGACCTGGACAACTCCCACGCCATCGAACTCATACGACTCGCCGCAGGCCTTTCCCGTACAGGGCAGACGCACACGATCGTCCTTCAAGGTCTCGAGCACACGCTTGAGCCGGGAGAACGGGAGCAGCTTGGCGTAGAGGTTATGACGAAACCCCTGCGGGCCAGCGAGCTCCTCCGCACCTTGGCGGGGATGGAAAGCCAGGCGCCCACCACCGAAGAGAAGCGCCTCACGCCACCGAGCTCCCTCCCACGCCCGCGCGTGCTGTTGGCCGAGGACCGGCTTGCGAATCAGCGCGTCGCTACCATCATGCTGCAGCAACTCGGTTGTGACGTCGATGTCGTAGCACACGGTCGAGCAGCCGTCGAGGCCGCAGCGCACTCGCACTATGACCTGATCCTGATGGACTGCCTGATGCCGGTCATGGATGGGCTCGAGGCGACGCGCCGGATCCGCAAACAGGAACACGAACGCTCCGTCATCATCGCTCTCACGGCGAGTGCCCTGCCGTCCGATCACGAGCGTTGCAATGCCGCGGGAATGGACGATTTCCTGGCCAAGCCCGTGCGCACGGAAGACCTGGATTCTGTGCTGCAGCGATGGATCCGGCCGAATGCAGGCGAATAGGGGCTATTGCCGCCCGCGCGGCAAGGTAACGGAGAAGCGCATGCCACCGAGCGGAGACTCCATCGCCTCGATGGCCCCACCGTGAATCTCCACCGTCTGCTTCGTGAGAGCCAAACTCAAACCGTGGCTGAGGCTGCCTCCGTTGTGCCCGCGGTAAAGAGGGTCGAAGATCCTGTGCCGTTCCTCCGGAGCAACTCTGGCTCCGCCGTCGTCCACGACAATCTCGAGTGCGCTCTTTTCCCCATTCAGTAGCACGTGCACCACACCGCCTTCCGGCGATGAGTCGATGGCGTTCGTCAGGAGGTTGCGCAGGATGAGCATGATCGCCTCGCGGTCGCCGTCGCATTCAAGCGAACCGATTCGATCCATCCGCAGCTCGACATCGTGACCACACGCAATCTCCCGCACACGATCCAGGCGGATGCCGGCCTCGACGCCCAGATCAAAGTGCTCCGCAGTGCTGTTCCGGCGGGATTCGTGGGCCGTGCAGAGTGCCAGTAGATTGTCCACCATGCGCACGAGCTTGTAGAGCTCTTCCCTCTGACCGCGCAGGACGTCGCGATACTCCCCGGGTTCGCGATCGCGCATGAGCGCAAGGTCGACCTCGCCCATCAGATTTTGAAGCGGGGAACGGAGCTCGTGCCCGAGTCCCGAGCTCACCAAGCGCGCTGACTGGGCCATCCCGCTGACGTCGCGGAGCTTCTGTCGAAGCGCGTCGATGATCTCTACGATTTCCTCCGGCGCGCCATCGGATCCGAACTCGATTGCGTCGGAAGGAGCTTGCATGCCCCGAATCAGCGTCGCAAGACCGCGAAAGTGCTTCGCGATCCACCCGCCGAGCAACGCACCTGCTGACGCCCCGATCACGAGGGCCAGGACGACGAAGAGCCAGCTGAATTTCGTGACCGACAGCGAGCAGGCGAGCACGGCGGCAGTCAGGGCACATCCCCAGGTAATTCGCCTCGCCAAAGACCAGGACTGACCGCGTGCTTCCTTGCTCATGATGCAGCGGCTAAACGATAACCCCTGCCGACCACGGTTTGAACCATGGGCGCCCCCACGCAATCGACCTTGGCCCGCAGGCGCGACACGGTGACTGCCACCAGGTTCGTTCCTGGATCGAATTCGATCCCCCAGACGTCGCTCAGCAGGTCACCCCGGCTGAGGATGGAACCCTGGCCCTCGACCAGCGCAACCAGCAGATCGAACTCGCGCGGACTCAGGTCGACGGGCCGACCGTCCCGTGCGACCCGATGCCGCAGCACATCGATGTGGAGGTCACCCACGACCAGCTCCTTCGGGCCGCTGCGGCGCCTCTGCACGGCACGGATCCTGGCCTTGAGTTCGGAGAGGGCGAAGGGCTTGATGACGTAGTCGTCTGCCCCTGCATCAAGTCCCCGAACCCTGTCCTCTATACTGTGTTGGCCGGTCAGAAAGACGACCGGCGTCTCGTTTCCTTGATCCCGTAGTTCGTCGAGGAATTCCCATCCGGACTGCGCGGGAAGCTTGATATCCAGAAGGATGAGCTCGAAAGCGCCCGACCCTTCTGCTTCGACCAGCGCCCAGGCCTCCTGAATACTGGGCACTGCCCAGATCACATGACCGTCTTCCGAAAGCCCGCCTGTCACAAACCTGCGAAACCTGTCGTCATCGTCTACAAGAAGAATTCTCATGGTGTCTTGTTTTCTATTAGGTAGAGCCTACTACCTCGACCCTACCTGGTGCTGGGTTACAGGAAGTCGAGCTAACAACCTTGTAACCTACTTTCGGCGGCCCTGAGAGCACTGGCTACACTTCTGTGGACTCTATGGCCGTGAGGTCTTCTTCCCGGTGGAAACCGTTCCACTCAGACCGTTCGTGGCCACCCAACCGTAGGGGGAGGACGGATCGGGCAGCCATACCTGTAACCAGAAGGTGAGCCCCAACGGCAGGTGGCAGGACACCACATCCGGAAGGACCATGGAGCCCGTAGCGTCCGTCTCGAGACCCGACACGAGGATTTCCGGCAAGGGGATGAGGAAGTTGCCGAGCAAGGGCCGATCGAATCGCTGAGTGCCGACGACCGCGACCCCGATCACCCCGGGGAGCGCATTCCTGACGCGGTAGGTAGGCCGGATCCCGGCCGTGGAGGGTAGGTCGAAGGTCAGCACCGGTCCCGGCACGCCGCCCGGTACGTGCTGCCAGGGCCCGGGCAGGGCGTCGTTCTTGAACACATCCAGCGTGGGTTGATCGATGTTCCGACTCGCTATCGCCAGGTCGTTCCAGGAGTCCCCGTCGAAGTCGGCGACCACGACCGCGGCCGCGTGGGGGTGCACGGGCCAGGCCTTCGCCGGCCGCAGATCCCCTCCACCTGAGGAAAGAAGCACGACCACCGTGGACGAGGCAGAGGCGGCCACATCGATGAGACCGTCTCCGTTCACATCACCGAGCGCCACATCGCTCGTCTCGAATCCGGCGTCAAAAGTACGTGCGGAAGCGAACGCCCCTCCACCGAGGGCGGAAGCGAGCCCCACACGCCCCGAGCCCGCGTATGCCGTCACGATGTCGGTGAGGCCGTCACCTGTCACATCGCCGAGGGCCACGGCATCGCTAGCTTCCATGGGGCCGACTTCGCCGGCGTAGGAGAAGGTGGCGTCGCCCGCGCCGCGCAGCACACGGCAACCACCGGCGTGCGCCACGACCAGGTCCATGTCCCCATCACCATCCAGGTCGGCCGCAGCCAGATCCCGTGCGGACACTTGCGTCGCCCCGCTCACGGCTATCGGAGGGGAGAAAGTCCCATCGCCGTTCCCGAGGAACGTCGAGAGGCCCCCACCGCCACTCGCTGCGGCGACCAGATCGAGATGGCTGTCGCCATCGATGTGCTCCGCGACCACGGCCACCGGTGCAACCCCGGCATGGAGGCAGGAGAGGAAGTCGAATCCGCCGTCGCCGCGCCCGTGGAAGACGGGCAAGCCGGCGCTCACTCCACACAGAGGATCCGGGTTCACCAGAATCTGGCTGGCCTGGGTTACGACAAGATCGGGAATACCGTCGGAATCGAAATCACCCGCGGCGACACCCCAGGGTCGCGCACCGCCGACCAGGGCTTGTCGGACAGGAAAGTTCCCCGAACCGTCGCCCAGCAAGACGTTGACCTCGCTGCCCTGATCGTCTCCCCCGGCCGTACAGATGAGATCGAGGTCACCATCGCCGTCCAGGTCCAGTGAGAGACAGCGGCGCGGATCCTGTCCCGCCAGGTCCAAAGCACCGATCAGCGTGAAGCCGACCCGTTCCTGGGCGGAAGCAGGAGAAGCCGCAGACAGAGAAAAAAGAGCCAGAACGACGGTAGCTTGGGTCAGACATTTCGTTCGCATTACTCCAGCGTAGGTGGCCCTCCAGGTTAGGAGATTACAATGCTGTCTGATCCGCGGCCGGGCTCTGAGAAGCGCTGATTTCTTGGGTATCCTTGGTAAGGAAGGACGCCCAAGTACATGTTCCGACGGATTCTCGACGCTTCAGACACTTGCTCGATGCTGCTCGCCCTCGTGCTCGCATCGTGCGCGACACCGACCACCGCCCCGGGAGATTCGGGGGCTGACGCCCTCGGCGCAGTCCCCGAACCGCTCCGCAAGGTCCGCGCCACCTACGAGACGCCTGACGTCGTCCTTGTCGACCAGACCAATACCGTGCACCGACTACCCGATCTCCTCGCCGATGACCGACCTGTGGTCATGAATTTCGTGTTCACCACCTGCACGACCATCTGTCCCGTGATGACGGCCACGTTCAGTCAGGTCGCCGAGCAGATGCGGAGCGACACCTCCGACCTGCTGATGATCTCCATCTCTCTCGATCCCGAGTACGACACGCCGGAGATCCTACAACAATACGCTGATCGCTATGGCGTCGGCGCCAACTGGCGCCTGCTCACAGGTAGGGCACACGACGTGCTCGCAGTACTCGACGCCTTCGATGCGCTGTCGGGCAGCAAGATGAACCATCGTCCCTACGCCTATGCGCGCGCAGCCGGAGCGACGGAGTGGGTGCGGGTGGAGGGGCTACTGCCGGCCGCGCAACTTGCCCACGAGTTGGACGCGGCCCTCATTGCCCAATGATTCCCTCCACACATTCCAAATTCGTGCGGCACCCGCTGCTCGTCGTACTCACTTTTTTCTTGGGTCATGCCTGCTCGGTTTCACCGCCGGGCGGTGTGGCCGCGGCGTCCGCCGTCGTCATGCCTCTGACGAAACTCGCGCGCGGAGAGCGCCTGTACCGCGACGGACTCCGCGCCGACGGTACGCCGATCGCGGCGATCGTGGCCGGCGACATTCGTGTTCAGGGGACCCAGTTCACTTGCGTGAGCTGCCATCAAAAGAGCGGCATGGGCTCCTCGGAGAGCTGGCTCGTCGCCCCCCCCATCACACCTCAGATGTTGTTCGCTCCCCTGACGCAGGGTCCTCACCGTCGGCCGGCCTACACCCATGAAACCCTCGGGCGTGCCATCGTCGAAGGCATCGACCCCGCGGGCCAGGAGCTCGAAGCGCCCATGCCGCGCTACGATCTGTCCGCCGACGATCTCGATGACCTGCTGCTTTACCTCGCCACCCTCTCGGCAGAGGCCTCGCCGGGCGTGACCCCGGAGGAAATCCACTTCGCTACGGTCGTCGCCGGAGAAGTCGACGCCACGCCCATGCTCGAGGTGCTCGACCTCTTCGTCGACGAGAAGAACCGCAACACTCGAAATGAGACCGGACGCGCACGGCGCGGCCCCTTTCACCGCTCAAACGTCAACGAAAGCTATCGACGCTGGGTGCTTCACACGTGGAAGCTCGGCGGCTCCCCCGATACCTGGACCGAGCAGCTGGAAGAGTTCTACGAACGCCAACCCGTATTCGCACTCCTGAGCGGCATCACCGCGGGGCAGTGGGACTCCGTGCAGTCGTTCTGCGAAGAGCGCAAGCTGCCGTGCCTGCTGCCCAACGTCGACCTGCCCCCGGAAGGGGTCTCGGAGTACACCCTGTACTACTCGCGAGGACTGCGACTCGAGGCCGCCCGAATCGCCGAAGCCGCAGGAGAGGGCGCACGCCCCAAGATCTTCCAGGTGTTTCGCAAGGGAACGCCGGGGGGAATGGCCGCGCAGGCACTACAGACAGAGCTCGCTCGACGGGAGCTGCCACCAGCTGTGGGGATCGAGATTCCCGCGCGCAGGCCGACGTCCCACGGGGACCTTGGAGACATCGACCTCGGGCCGCTGATGGAAGCTCCGGAGCCGTCGCTCGTCGTTCTCTGGGGCAGCCCAGCCGACCTGACGCTACTGGCTAACCAGGGGATCCGCGAAACCGGCGCGGGGATCATCGTCTCGTCCACACTCCTCGACGGATCCTTGAGCGATCTTCCCCCTGCGTTGGTCGGTCGCGCGCGTATCGCACACCCTTTCCGCGTCCCCGTCGACTATGCGCGGGCGGCTCGTCGGGTCGAGCTCTGGCTGCAGCATCGTGGCATCGAAACCGGAACTGATGTGGGTGCCGCACACCGCCGTGTGCAGCTGCAGACGCATTTTGCCTGCATGCTCGTCGGCGATGCCTTCATGCACATCAAGTACGATGATTACTTCCGCGATTACGTACTCGAGTGCATCGATCACATGAGCGTGATCGCAAACTTCTGCGCATCCCATCCTTCTCTCAGTTTCGGCCCGGGGCAACGCTTTCTCTCCAAAGGCTGCTACCTCCTGGAACCGGATGAGCTAGCGGCAGGACCGAAGTCCGTCGGTGAACGCTGGCGCGTGCCTTGAAGCTTTTTCGCCTCGAAGCTGAAGGACCCACGGCCCCCCGTGCGTAACGGCGCCTCGAACGTTCGCACGATCGGCAGGGCACTACCGGCTTACGGCTCGCGATCGACGCCTGGATCAGTGGCCGACCACAAGATCCAGGGCATTCGTCAGCTGCGGTCCCGGAGCACCTCCCAGGATGAGCCCCTGTGCATACCCCATCCTCCCGCAAAGGGACACGTTGGATGGCAGCGGTAGATTGAACGAAAGGACGTTCCCTGCATGGCTCCCCCCCAGAACGAGCAGCTGGGTTCCGGCGACGAGGTATTCCCCGAAACTGAGCACGATCCCCGGATGTGGAGACGAGTTCAGAAGGATGACGGCGAAGCCAGGCGCAAAGCCTGTGCAATCCAGGTCTACCTTCCATGATCTTGCTATACGGGGAGGAGACACGCTGATGAGGGCGAGCGGATTGACACCAGAACCGTTACGGACCACGGCGCTGGCCGGCGGGCATGGAGTGAGCACTCCATCGACCTGCGTGGGGCCCGCAACGACGACGTCCGTGCTGATCGCCAGACCGTTCGGCGCAGTGAAGAATACGTCGAACGTCCCTAGAGGAACCAGGACCGAGTAAGCGCCCGCACCATTGGTACCGTCCCCGCACAAAGTGATGTTTGCGCCCGTCGCAGCGTTCTTCACATCCACATCGACTCCCTGAGCCGGCACGCCCATCGAGTCGGTAATCGTTCCGAACAGGAGAACGCCGTCTTGAAGAGACGGTGGTCCCGATGTCCGTCGCTCCGGTGATGACGACACCTATCAGTTCCTCACCGACCATCGAGGCTGCACCGGGGGGGCAGATGATGATTTCCCAGGTCCCGGCTGCGACCACGATGTCGAAGCCCCCATTCACGTCGGTTGAATCGTTATACGTGAGGGCCTCGACCCCGAACTCGTCCGTAAATTCGAATTTCGCCCCTTGCACAGGATTCCCGAGGCCATCCACGACGCTGCCGGTAGTGGCATACCCCGGAACCAGGGTGATGTCGCCCAGATTCGTGTCGACGGTGACCACGAGTTCCATGGCGAGGGGAGCCAGGGTCGGACCGATGACACCCCGCGGGTCGAAATGCAGCAGGATGTCAGCCGGAACCAGGATGCTGAAGTTGCCAAAGAGATCCGTTCTGGCACCCGATGCGTTGAAAGGGATCCCCGTCGCACCGTGAAAGACATCGAGGTCACAAAACGGAACGGGAAAGCTGCTTTCGTCGAGAACACGGCCACTCAGGAAATGACCGGTCTCCAGCGTGATCATGCCGAAATCAACCGTGCCGGTGACAAGCACATCGGTCATCTCGAAATCGATGAAAAGGCTGCCCGGAGGCCCCTGAAAGGTGAGCAGGTACAGTCCTGCCGGGATCGTGATGTTGAAGAAGCCGTTCGCATCGGTGCTGTCGCCCGTCAGAGTGATCTCTTCCTCCCCGACCAGATCGAACGCATCCACGTCGCCGTTCGCGATGCCAACTCCATTGATGTCCACGATCTGGCCCGCGATGGTGTCCGCTTGAGCGAGCGGAGCAGCGAACAGCACGGCCATGAGAGCAGTCGCTTTCTCGAGCATGTTGATCAGCACCCGGCCTGGCCGGTGATGGGCGGTTTCTCTACGAAACGGGTTCCGTGGGAATCGCTCCCGCATTTTCGGCCTGGGGCACTGGTCCCGCCGAACCACCACACGCCCTTCTGCAGCCCCAGACTCTCAGACCCCGGCATTGGGGCGGGCGGGCTACCACAGTGATCCTGCCCCCAGCTCAACTCTCCGATTACATCCCGGTCATCTTCGGTGGACGGACTCGGCTGGAGAGACTTGGTGACGCCAGGGTGGAGTTCTTGTCGGCGCTACAACACGCGGAGAGGGGCGCTGTGATACGGTCCGATCTCCAGGGTGACATCGTCACCGGAACGAACCTCCCCCCCGGGGTTGCCAAAAAGCAAGAAGTAGACCCTACCCTCCCGCGGAGCTCCCCCCGTAACCGTCTGGCGCAGGGGCCCGATTTTCCCGGGTACGGGGACGCTGCCCTGCAGGCCGCTCGACGTATGCACGAGGTGTGCGGCGACCCGACGGTCGAAGAGGGGCGCTGCACGCTCGGCATCGAGTACACGCAGGCGCACGTCCAGCAGATTGCCGGCACCACTCATGCGCACACTCTCGAGGCGAACACCCCAGCGCACTTCGTCTCCGCCCTCTACCCGATCTAAACCCGCCAGCAGGGGGACCCGGCAGCAGTCCGGCAGCTCCACTCCAGCATCCATGGCCAGCTGAACGGGCTCCTTTTCACCCACCATGTGGGGTGTGCTGCAAGCGCCGAGCACGAGGAACAGCAGACCCATCGCGGGCCGACGGGTCACTCCAGTTCTCTTGTTTTCAGCGCGTCTCACGAGTCGAGGTCTTCCTGCATCTGAACCAGCCGATTCATGGCCCTGCTCAGCCGACTACGGGCGGTCTCGAGTCTCGATCTCCAGGTCTCAACGGCCCTCGCCTTGGCCCGCTGCTCCGCAGGGGTAGCTTCAGGCATCGCGAATGCAATGGTGAGTTTCGCCTTCGCTTTGAATACACGCTTGCTCCAGGTGTCGAGCTTATTCTGCGCTTCTGAAAGCTCCTGCGGGATGTCTGCGCTCAGGAAGACGAGCATGCCGCCATCCGGACCATTGTTGTTTGACAGCGCCATCGAGCGGTCCACAAGCGCATGGCGACCCGGCATCTCCGGCTGGATCAGTACGTCCTTGGTCTTGCCTGCGGGTAAGAACACCGAGTAAGACGATCGGTTTGTCGGAAGCAAGTTGCCATCCTCGGCAACGATGAGCATGTCCATTCCCAGAGCGGTCGGAACGTGGGTCTCAAGACCGGCGTTGAAGAAGCGCACTAGACTGGACTCGCCGACGGCGCCGAGGGATATGTCGGCGACTCCGGCCGAAAAGGGCTCACCGTTCACCAAGAAGTACCGCGGGCGGTAGTCAAGGGTATTCGGGTAAGCCGGCGTCCCGTAGGTGCCTCCGGCCACAGCGGCATGTAGATCGGGGTCGATTTCACTGTAGAAAACGCTCGCCTCCCCCACGTGGAACGGAGTCGGCTGGCGGTAAGCACGCCCGGGCTCGAATTCCTTCGTCATGGAACCGAAGAGGCCCATCTGTATTTGCACGGCGACGTGCGTGCCGCTCTGGTACATGAAGGAGCCATTTCGAACGTCGTTCCACGTGTAGGTCGCGGTGGCGCCCGGGGCGACAACCGTCGTGAACGACGAGACGCGCTCCCGCCCGGAAGCGTCAGTGAACATCACCGGGGACAGCGTGGTCGTCTGGCCAGGGATGATGAGCGAGGTGTCGGCCGGCAGGTCGTTACGGATATGGATACGCAGCAGCGCTTCTCCCGGAGGAACCACGATCTGCGGTCCGGGCGAACTGGCGGCCTCGCCATCGTCGGTCAACAGATCGCCGTCGGCGTCGAGCGCGTAGCCCCACATAACGATCTGCACCCCGTCCGGCATGGTCTGGGTGAATTCCTTCGCCACGAGGAACACGTCTGTCTGGGCGAAACTGGAGGAGGCTGATGCCGTCGCAAGGAGTATTGCAAAGGCGGCGATTCTCTTGGGTGTCTTCATGATGTTTTTCTGTGGAAGATGGACCAGCGGTCAGTCGATCGGGACACCGTGGGGTTCGACGATGCACATGGTCATCATCCCGCCCGGAGCAATGTCGTTGTTCACGAGTTCCTTTTCTGTGTGTGAGTGCCACATGAAGTGGAACCCGCCATTTTGGTTCAACCCTCCCTCGCCGGGGGGCAAGCTCTTCAGGCTGCCGAGGAAAGGGTCGCCTGAGTAAAAACCTCCGAAGGCCAGGTCCTGAAGCTCGGTGAGATTGACGGGGATCGGTTTGCCATGATCCGGAGCGTACTCGCCCGGTTCGAGTGGGTCGCCCGGAGCGTGCCCGTAGGCGTCCCAACCGAGGCGCTGTCCCGTCCATGTCCAGATGGCGTCGATGGTCTCGCCAGGAGCCGTCTGTATGGTGAACACTTCGTAGCTTGCGCTGGTCCCGAGACGGCCATTCTTCGCGATGACACGTGCGTGGTTTCCGTGGTGGTGGAAGGGATGAACATCCCGTCCGCCACCCACGACACGCATTAGCATTCGCTCACCGGGGTGCGTGCGCGCCATCGCTCCGTACGGTTGATGCTTGAGCCAGGGCACGTTGTTGGGCAGGAAGGTGTCGGGTCCAACCCGTCCATTGATGAACCAGTACTGCGGTTGGTGATCGGTCAGGTAATCCAGGCCGTCCAGACCCGCGCTACCCAGTCTCAGCACCACTTCGTGGATGCGCGGGTCCATTTCTGAGAGTAGAAACAGGTACTCCTGATCGTAGGCGGTCTCGTTATCCTGATACGCCCTGGGCGCCAGAGGATCGAAATCCATGGGACGCACGATCAGCGCCCCCAAGAGCCCCATCTCGACCTGAACATCGGGACGCGTCCCGCTGTAATACAGGTAGGTTCCCGGCTGCCGGGGAGTGAAGCTGTAGGACACGGTACCCCCTGGGAGGGCCTCGAGCGCGAGCAGGCCCTGTTGAGTGCCGACGCCGCCGTCAGCAACCACGTTGACCATGCCCGGAAAGACCATGGAGGTAGGCTCGGGGAGCTCGTTAAGGAGAGTGATCTGTGTGAGCTGGCCTTGCGTCGTAATGAGCGTCGGACCGGGGTACTGCATGTTGCCGTCGGTCGGACCGAAGCCCCACACGTGCACGCTCAAACCATCCGGCATCACAATTGTCCCAGCGCTGGCGGTCAATCTGAAGTCGGAGCCTTCGAGCCCATTGATGTCCGCCCGCGTGGCGCGTCCGGCATAGAGTCCGGTCGCCAGAAGGGCCGCAATCCGAAATACAAATCTTGCAGAATGTTTCATGATCTTGCCGTCTGTCTCGAAGTTCACTGCGCGTGGATGATGATCTCGGTCATCATGCCGCCGAAGTCCTCAGTTCCGTTGCTGAGATAGTTGAGGTTAGTTGTGTAGAGAAAGTAGCGCCCTGGCTGGACGCCCGAAGTGTCGAGGATTGCGTCCTTCGACTCGCCGCCACCGAGGGTGACCGAATTGGTCGTGCGATAGAGATTGAGTCCACTCGGAGCACGGAGCAGCCGTGCGTCCTGCCCCACAACCTTCATCGGTATGCCGAGCGAGGCGAGCGTGTAGAAGCGCGTCACATTGAGATTCGAGATGCGCAGCAGGATCTTCTCACCCTGCGTGGCCTCGATGAGCGAGCTGACTCCCTGCGAGACCTTGCCGCCGTTCTCGGCCAGCGCGGGAAGAGCCCCGGGCACGGCCGTGTCCGGGTACCCGCGGCCGTTGAGCAACGGATAGTCGTCCCGCATGAGGGCGAACGGAAGCGGTTGCGTCGATTCGCTCGCGTCGTGGAAGGCGGCATCGAACGATCCTATCTGGATTGGAAACTCGACGTCGTAAAAGGTCGATCCATCCCCGTCGTTGTAGGCGTACTTGAAGCCGGTGTGATGAACGAACCCTCCCAGAAGGGTGCCGTCGGGACTCTTGTTCTGTGCCGGCCGCACGTAGAGGTTTCCGAGCATTCCCATCTGCATGTGTTCGGTTGCTTCCACATGGCAGTGGTACATGTAGGTGCCGGGCTCAACGACGTTGTAGAAGTAACTGAGCGTGCCCCCCATGTTGATGGAGATGGACGTGTCAGGTAGACCATCGAAAATTGGCGCCGCGTTCGGGAAGCCGTGCCAGTGCACCGAGTGCGGATCGAACAGGTCAGGACGCATGACCATGCCCACGTTCGTCAAGTGCAGGAAGACGCGGTCCCCCTCATCGGCGATGATGGTCGGAGCGGGGGCCGAGGCCGCAAGAAGCCCCGCGGACATCACCTCCTCCGGGGGTAGGTTTGAAAAATCCGCAAAGCTGAAGATATAAAGGATGCGACCATCCGCCAGCTTCATATAGCCGTCACCGCCGGAGAGACGAACGACGACATCGTCCGCTCGGGACCCGATAGCCAGGCCGAGGAAACAGGCCACAAGGGCGACAGAGAGCACACTTTTGTTGGTTCTTGACATGTTGTTCTTTCTTTCTTTTCTGAGGCGTTGCTCGATGCCTCTAGAACATTAGGGAAACGAGATTGCTGGCTCTGCAGGAGAGGTCGATCGCTTGCAGGTGGACGGCTCCCGCGAAAGTGGGGGGCACGTCGACATTGAGCTGTGCCTTGCCGGCCGAGACGAATGAGAGGCCGAGGAACGTCGGATCCAAGATCTCCAAGGAAACAGCACAGAACGGAATGGGAATCGTCACGGGACCGTCCAACAGCCCGTAGAGGAATACGATGAAAGTGCCTTCGGTTCCTCCAGTAACACACAGGGTGTTCGGGCCGACGAACCCCGGATCGACCGTCAGGACCAACGCAGGAGGACCTCCGTCCAAAGGCGTTTCGTCGGCACCGATGTCCGTAAGGCCTACGCGAGGATCGCCGTCCAGGTCGCGCAGCGCGGTTGGAACGCTGGTGAGTACGGCGCCCGTTGCGCTGTCAAGCGCAGGCGAACCAAGGCCCAGGTGGCCGTCGGCAAACCGTGCCCCGGTATTCGGATCCCACTGAGTGAGTGGGCCAAAACGGACATCGACGAAATTTCCGCCTTCGTCGAACGCGATCGTCGGCTGAATGGTCGAGGTCACTTCCGGCATCAAAACCGTCTGGCCACGATCACCGTTCACGTATTCCGCAAGAAGTCCCGGGTCGCCGGAAACGTTCGAGGCGTGGTAGCCGGTCGTATCCGTGATCAGGCAGTGCATCGGTGACAAAGCCGCGGGTACCGCCGTGCCGAGGACTTCGAGGTCCCGGTAAACCGGGGGATCGACCGTCACGTCGGGCACGAGCCCGTACACGAGCCCCGTCGGATCCACCTCGAAGTGGAACGAACGGTTGTGCCACACGATGTTGTTTACAAGCATCGGGTTCGAGAACTCTCCTGCCAATGGGCCCAGGGCAGCCCTGAACGCCGTCGTGTGTACGTGACCGACGATACCCGCCGGTAGCGCCACAGAAGCCGTGGGGTTACCGGGAGGAAAAGCTTCACCGGCCGTCGCAGTCGCATCGTTGTTCGCCACCGTGTTGTGCACGATGCGCACACGGAGCGCGTCCTGGATCGAAATGCCACCACCGGCCAGGCCCGCCACGTTGTCGACGATCACGTTGTTCACGATATCGACGTTGAAGAAACTGCCACCGTTGGTCAGGCCGTTGATACGGCTGAGTCGGATGCCCCCGCCGTTGCCGGCACCGGCCTGGTTACCTTGGATCACGTTGGCGTTCACGACCACCGAACCCGAGCCTTCCGAGACGGTCGCAGGAGCCAACGGGCCGTTGCCCGAAATGAAAAGCCCCCCACCCGAGACGGTCTTTGACTGGCTGAACGACTGGTTGAACAGAATCAAGTTGTCCTCGATCTTGCCACCGTTGCTCAGCCCCTGATGGCCGATGCCCCCACCGCTACCGATCGTGAAGTTACCGCAGATCACGTTGTCTTTGACGCGGTATCCACTGCTACCGGTGTGGAGCGATATGCCGCCCCCTGCACCGGTCAACGCACCGTTCTCTGTGATGCGGTTGTGGTGGATGTCCAGGTTGTCGTTGTGGCAGGACTGCGAAATGGCGTCCCCTTCCTCGGTCACCGTCGTGAGGAAGGGGTGCCCGCTTCGAATACCACCGCTCTTGAAACCGTGGTTCCCGGTGATGCGATTGTTACTGATCTGCAGGTTTCGGGCATAACCGTTCACAACGATGCCACCGCCCTGCGATGACCCGGAGATCGTGAAACCGTCGATGCGTGCGTTCGGTTCTCCGTCAACAAGTCCGAAGCCTCCGAGATCTGGTGTCGTGTCCTTGGCGAGCACAAAAATGCCCGAGCCCTCCTCCGTAGCAAACGTTTCAGGCTCGAGGCCGCCGAAGCCGACCGGCTGGCCCGGTAAGAGGTCGACGACCCCCAGGTTCGAAACAAGATCTGCAGCCAATGCTCGCCAGGCGACCATCTTTTCGCTGGGAGCTTGAATGGCGTTAATGATAGTGGAGTGTTGGCCGGAACCCTGCAGATGAAGAGGCTTCCAGAGTATGACCGATTCCTCGTAGATTCCTGGTTGCACGAGTAGCAGATCGCCGGGCGCCGCCGCATTGATCGCATCCTGGATCGGCGTGGCGTTGGGCGTTGCATCGGGCATGACCACGGTGACAGCACCGGGCACCGAACCCACCGTCACGGTAATGCCGACATCGCTCTTCATACCGTTGTCGCCACGTTTGACCGTGAGCTGGGCCGTCTCGGCCCCCGCTGGGACCATCGCCGTGATCGTGCTTGCCGACCAGGACATGATGGTCAGCATTTCCTCACCGAGCATCAAATCACCCGGCGTGGGTCCGAACCCAAAATCGCGAGTGATAAACTTGGGCTCGGTACCGCCTGCACCGGTGTATGCCGGGTTCTTGGTCTCGAACGTACCGGCCGACCGGATCGTGAGGGTCTGGCCCGTCGCGGAGACATAGGGACCTCCAAGCGGACCACTGACCTCGAAAATGCGGGGCTGGCCATCCGCAGGTTGACAATCGAGGGGAAACTGGTCGGGCCCCGCGAACGCAGCCACAGGTACAACCGGGGTGTCGAGGTACGTCGTAGCCCCCGGCATGAACTGGAAGGTGTAGGTGAACTGGCTGAACTGCGGATCGTAGAAAGGATCGATCATCACGGCACCGGGGTTCGCCGGGTCCGGGATCACCCCTCCATCGTTCACCGTGACCGTCAGCATGTTCGGACCGACGCCGCTGGGCGAAGGTGCGGCGATGGTGAAGGTCGAAGGCAAGACAGCGTTGTACTTGCCATATTCATCCGTATGGACGCGCGACAAGACATGGCCGGTCCAGTCACGGAAGGTGACGGGCAGGAAGGGCGGCGCCTGCTTCTCACCGAACTGCGGCGAGTTCGGGTCAAACTCGTTCGCCAGGTCGTTCAACACAAAGCCGACGACGTGCGCGCCGATGGGCACCTCTGTGAGCATCCAGAAGTCGCAGGCCGTGTTCATGCCGTCCTGAACCGCAACCTGCTTGCGATCGGCCAGCGGCCGCATCTCACCCGCGAAGGGCGCGGGGACGCCGGGAAAGAGCGTCAGCTCGGCAGGCACCAGGTGCAGGTCTCCCACGGCGGGCGGAGGCTGCGCAATGAGCTGCTGAGACGGCGTGTACTCATCGCCGAAGTCCACGTTCTTGTGCTCCTCGGCCATGGTCATGTAGGTTTCAGCACCCGACTCGGAGCGCGGTGGGACCGCCTCGACGATGTAGGTGCCGACCGGCAAGGGACCTTCCTCAGGGGCGCCGGAAACGATGCCGCCGGGGAAGTAACAGTCGAAGGCATAGCCACCGTCGAATATGGCGGGACGCACCTGGTTCCAGGCACGCAGACCGTCGTAGCCCTTGCCACCGAAGAAGAAAGGGTCCAGCGGGTCACCCGGAAGGTCCGTCGGCAGGCTGTCATCCCAACAGTCGGTTGACGTCGTCTGGATCGCATCTCCCGGGTCGAACGAACCGTTCGAGTTCCGATCGATGTCTTCAGGTCCCGGGAAGTTGTCGAAGGGACTGTTATCGGCGTCGGCCAGCGTCGGACCGAGGTCCCCATCGAGATCGTCGATGATCCCGTCGGGCCCGGGTTCGCCGGTAATGTTGTCCAGGTTGTCCTGGTAAAGGTTCACCACGACGCGCGGGATGCCGGGTTCCCACTCCTCGCCTGCGGCGAAGGCCGGGTCATCCTCGGCGCGCGTGACGCCGTAATACACGATGCCCGAGACGCCTCCATTTTCGCCGGGGCCGTAGTTCGTCTTGCCCCATTCGATGACGTTCGTCTGGCCCAGGAAGGTCTGAATGCCTTGAGTTAGCACGACACCGGTCTCGGTGCGGTTCGGCCCCATGCCGTTCTCGGGTTGGGGCTGAGGGTTCAGGACGCCTCCGAATGAAAAGGGATCGGTGGGGTCGATGGGGCCTCCGGCATCCACGGTGATCGTGGCACCGGTCGCCTTGTAGCGTGCGAAGTCCACCTCAGCGACGAGCCAGTGGAAGAACGGGAAGACCTGGTCGAAGGGAACGAAACCATCGAGATCGGTCGGAAAGGCCTGGTAGACCGTGCCGTCGCGATAGCGGATGTTTACGGCTTGCTCGAGCATGCCGATTTCTCCCCCGTCCCGAATACCGTTCTCGTTGGGGTCGAAAAACACGTGGTTCTCGAGACGGCCGAACCACTGGAAGGTACCCACATCGCCCAGGTCGATATCACCTGCGCCCTCCGCAATCACCAGGTTGTTCAAACTGATGATCGTGTCGAGGTATTGGTCCCAGATCACGAGCTGGTGCATGCCCTCGGGAATGCCCGAAATCGAGAAGGTGCCGTCCGCGTTCGCCGGCATCGCGTAGACGCATTTCCCGAGATCACCGGGAACGTCGTTGATGCCGATCCAGGGGGTCGTGTGTTCGAGCGGTTGGCCCGTGGAAAAGGTGAACTGTGGCGGACGCGAAAGGTGCAGGTTCACGACCCTCCCTGTCACGGTGCTCGGCCCTGTGAAGAAGTCTGGATCCTGTTGGGGCTTCAGGAAGCCGATGAAGACGTGGTAGCCGGCAGGGCCAAACTCGACGAAGAAGGGCGGCTCGTTCGCCTTGACCCAAGCGTCGATGGTCTTCTTGCCCTCAAGGGTGGTGGTCTGGATCCACTGCTGACCCACAGGCGGTACGAGTTGCACACCGTACTTGCCGGGGTAGAGGTTCTTGATAAGGGCTTCGCCGTTTACGTCCGTCAAGATAGTGCCGTCGCCCAACACGTCCACATCGCCATTGGCAAGGTAGGTCGTGCCGAGCCGGTTGCCGAACGCGTCATATAAGAGCTGGCCACCGGCGAGGGCGTCCTCGAGGATGACGGAGAAGCCGGAGAGCCCCTGCTCTCCCGGCAAGTCGGGCGCGCCATTGAGCGGCGCGTCGTCTTTGAAAGCGAAGATGGAGATCTGCGCAGTGGGAAGAGGCTGAGGTTGCACGACGACCGTCACCTCGGTTTGTCCGGGAAGCACGCGCGCGCCGCTAAGGCCGAAGCCTTCGTTAACCAACACCGATAGGAAGTACGTCTTACCGGGGTCCACGCTGATCGCAGTCTGCCCGGTGGCTGACCCCTTGCCCGCGATCGGCATGTAGCTGGTGTGGAAGCCGAACGACAGAGGATTGGGGTCGGAAACCCCGGGAACCACCTGAAAGGTCCGATCTTCCTCGAGTTGCCAACGGTAACCGCCGACGGTCTCGCCGGAGGAACCGACGACGTTGAGAGTCACCGACTGGGCCGCGATCGAGGCGGCCACGAGAGAAAATAGCGTGGGGATGGTGAGAAACTTCCTCAGGGCCTGCTGCGCGTTCACTGGATTTCCTTTGGTTATCTGCTTCGTTCCAAGGGCCAACGGCCCGGGGCAACATTCCGCGATGGACTTGTTTTCGCGGGGCTTGCTTTCAATTCCAGAACGACCGTATGCAGGACTTCAAAGGCACAGTGTTTACAGGTCTGCAATACCTGTCAAAAAAGCAACATCGATCATCGAATTGTTCAAAGCGGTCGGACGTACGGGTCAATATCTCCGCACAGATGCTTATTCCGGTGCCGATCCGTTTGCACCCCCATGGTCATTACGTCATTGAAATCTCCGTGGGTGAGTTGCAAGGACCGCTGTGCTGATGCCCGGCTTAGATTGGAAAGCGATTCAAGTTCGCTCCATGTCCCCTGACATGCAACTGCCTGTTGTCACATGAAAACTTCGAAACGTAATTCCAAGAGAAAGGATCCGCGCCGACCGCAACGTCAGCAATCCACGTGGTCCGACCGAGAGAAAGATTTCTTGAAGGCCAGCTACGGCCTCCTGGAAGACTGGGTGATCGCCCGTGCGCTGGATCGCTCGTTAGAAAGTGTGCACCAAGCGTTGGAAGCGATATCCCCCTCCGATCTCGACAGGAAAAGCGGTTCCTGGGCGGCGAACGATGTGGATGAGCTGAAGGAGTATCTCGGAGCAACCTCGACATTGGGCATGGCTCGCGTTCGCGCCATCGCTCGTCTCATCGGTCGTAGCGCGGCGAGTATCCTCGCGCAGCTTTCGATCATGCCCCGTGAGTGGACGTGGGAAGAGATCAGGACACTCAAGCGCATCTACGGGAGTCACTCGCTCGGGACTCTCTCACTCGTTTTCGGACGCTCCGAAGAAGACGTTCGGAGCATGGCCGGGAAGCACGCGCTCGGGAGGAACAAAGCCTCTCTCCGGAAGCTGAACGGCCAGGGCCGCATTGGAATGCCGCGCTGGACCGCGACCGAGCTGACCGTTATCAAGAAGGAATATCCACTCAGATCGAACCTCGAAATCGCGAGGAAACTGAAGCGGTCCATAGGGAGCGTCGTTTCCAAGGGCCACAGGCTCGGATTGAAGAAAGACCCTAGCCGGTTGAAGTCGATGGGGCGCGAAAACGTGAGCCATCGCTACTGCGAAGATGCCTGGGCTTCTTCGGACCCCATGGGCTAGGGGGCAGGGGGTCAAAAACCGCACTCAGGGCCGCAAAAAGGCCCTTCAGTAGCCGCCGGAAAGAGTCGATTCGACAGGTGGGTCTTACGCGCGCCAAGAGCCCTGCCCCCTCGATCCACCATGTCCGACGCCTCTCCGTCCCCCCGCAGCCTTTCGGCCAAGAAACAGGCGCTTTTGGCCGAGCTTCTCGACAAGGAGGGGCTCCTGGAGACCGGTGGTCGGGCCAGAATCCGGCCGCGCCCGGGATCTCCCGAGGGGGACCCGCTCTCGTGTAGCCAGGTGCGGCTGTGGGTGCTCGAGGGGTTTCTGGAGGACGTCCCGGTCTACAACGTCCCGGCTCCCGTGCACCTGCTGGGGACCCTGGATATCGGGGCGCTGGAGCGCGCCTGGAATCGGTGTCTGGAGCGCCACGAAATCCTGCGTGCTCACTTCCAGGGAACGGAGAAGGGGGTCTTTCAGCACGTTGAGCCGATCGCGTGCGAACTCGAAGCGAAGGACCTGTCGGGCACGGCTTCTGAGGAACGCTGGGAGCATGCGCTCGATCAGGTCAACCGCGAGTTTCGCCGCTCGTTCGATCTCCGGTCCGGGCCGCTCGTGCGCGCCTCTCTCTGGAAGCTGGATGAAGAGGAGCACATCTTCCTCATTTCGATGCACCACGCGGTCTGCGATGGCATCACCATCGGCGTTCTCTTCGATGAGCTGCAGGAACTCTACGCCGCCGAACGAGAAGAGCGGCCCTCAACGTTGACACAACCAGAGCTGCAGCACGCTGACTTCGCCCACTGGCAACGGGATTGGCTCGCAAGCGACGAGGCCCGCCAACAACTGGACTTCTGGAAAAAGCGTCTCGCCGATCCGCCCGAAGCTCTCGCGTTGCCCCACGACCGTCCCCGCGCTCCCGAGCAGACCTTCGCCGGCGCATGGCTTGCCCACCGCCTCGATCGCGGCCTGCTTGAGGAGTGCACGAAGATCGCCACCGAAAAGGGCGCGACACTCTTCCAGCTGTTGCTCGCAGCCTATCAGGCGCTGCTCTTCCGCACGACGGGTCAAACCGATCTCGCGGTGGGAATCCCGGTCTCGACGCGGAACAAGACCGAGTTGGAGCGCATGCCGGGCTTCTTCGTGAACACCTTGGTCGTACGTGCAGAGGCCGTGGAAGACATGCCCTTCGGTCGCTTCCTGGAGGCGGTTCGCGATCGAGCTCTGGAGGCCTACGAACACCAGAACGTTCCCTTCGAACGCGTCGTGGAGGCGGTGCAGCCCGAGCGTAACCTCGCAACGACGCCCATCTTCCAGACGATGTACGACCATCGTCGTTACCTGACCAAGTCGCTGGACCTGTCCGGCCTGAGATCGAGCCGCTTTCTGAATGAAAGCGAGGTCCACAGCAAGACGACCAAGGTCGATCTGGCGCTCTACACCGAAGAGCGCGACGACGGCTTGGTGGTGTCGCTCGAATACAACACAGACCTCTTCGACGAAGTCACCGCAAGCCGATTTCTCGAACACTTCGAGGTGCTGCTGAAGGCTGTCGTGCGCAATCCGGATACGCAACTGGGCGACCTGGAAGTTCTCACCGGGGAAGAACGTGAGCTGGTCGTCGAACAGTGGAACGCTACCGCTGCGCCGTACCCCGAACACTCCACCGTTCACGCGATCGTTGCTGAGTGGGCGGAGAAAGCGCCCGATTCGATCGCATGCGTCTTCGGTGACAAGCGCGTCTCCTACGCGGAGCTGAACCGACGTGCCAATCGGCTGGCCCAGCGCCTCGTCGAGCTGAATGTCAGCCCTGGGGAGCCGGTGGGGTTGTGCGTCGAGCGTTCGGATGAGTTGCTCGTAAGTCTCCTCGGAATCCTCAAGGCCGGAGGCGCCTATCTCCCCCTGGATCCGGAGTATCCCGAGGAACGGATCGACTTCATGCTACGCGATTCGGGAGCACGCGTGCTCGTCTCTCAGGAAGAGCTGGCCAAGCGACTTTCAAGCGTCGATCTCTTCCGGGTTCTTGTCGATCTCGAAGCCGACGAGCTCGCCGAACAGCCCGCACAAGCGCCGGATGTGGACGTCGATCCGAACGATCCGGCCTACGTGATCTACACGTCGGGCTCTACAGGTCGTCCGAAAGGTGTGCCCTGTCCCCACCGGGGCGTTCTACGCTTGATCCTGGGCGCCGATTGGCTCGAGCTGGACGAGACCGTCCGCATGATCCACCTGGCGCCGATCTCGTTCGACGCCTCGGTGCTGGATATTTGGGGCGGACTCCTCGTCGGAGGAACCATCGCACCGTTTCCCGAATCACGCCCGGATCTCGAACTCCTGCGCACCGAGATCCAAAAGCACGAGATCAATACGCTGTTCCTCACGACAGCCCTTTTCAATGCGATCGTCGACGAAGCTCCCGAGATGCTCGCCGACGTTCGCCAGGTCGCAACGGGCGGTGAGGCGATGTCCTTGAGTCATGTTCGTCGCGCGCAGGAAAAACTCCCCCACCTGAGGATCTCAAACTGCTACGGGCCTACGGAGGCAACGGTCATTGCAACGCGGTGGATCGTCCCCCACCCCCTCGCGGACAGCGTCCGTACCTGCCCCATCGGTATTCCGACGGCGAACACGCGGACATATGTACTGGACTCCAACCTGCGTCCGGTCCCGATCGGTGTGTCGGGCGAACTTTGCATCGGCGGTCCCGGCGTTGCCGCCGGATATCTGAACCGTGAAGAACTCACCGCGGAGCGCTTCGTCGATGACCCATTCCAGCCGGATCAAGGCACGAAACTCTACCGCACGGGCGATCTGGTGCGCTGGCGCAATGACGGCCAGCTCGAATTCCTCGGCCGCAATGACGACCAGGTCAAAATCCTCGGCCATCGCATCGAGCCGAGTGAGATCGAAAACTGCATCGTCTCGAACGAAGCCGTACAACAATGCCTCGTCGTTCCCCGGGACTGCGGGGGTGAAAAACGACTGGTCGCCTACCTCGTCATCGAGCCGGGAGCCTCACAGGTGGCCGACGATATCATCGGCTACGCCTCGGAACAGCTGCCCGACTACATGGTTCCCCACGCTTTCTGCGTGCTGGAGGAATTCCCGCTGACAGTGGGCGGCAAGATCGATCGTAAGAAGCTGCCGGAACTTGAAATCGAAGAGGCCGGAGAGGAGATCGAAGCGCCGCGGAACGAGGTGGAATCTCTGCTCGTGAAGCAGTGGTCGGAGGTGCTCGGTCGGGAGAGGATCGGCATCAGAGAGGACTTCTTTGCTCTCGGCGGCCACTCCCTGGCGGCGACGATCTTGATCGCACGCTTCAAGCGCATCTTCGGGGTCGCTATACCGCTGGTCACCTTCTTCCGTACGCGCACGATTGAAAAGTTGGCCCTGTGGATAGAAACCGAGCGTGGCGATCAGGCGTGCCTGCCTTCGATCGAACGCTCGGATGCGGCCACCGAGCATCCCCTGTCGTTCAATCAGTACGGTCTGTATTACCTGCAGCGCCTTGCCCCCGAAAGTCCCTTCTACAACGTCCCGGTTACGATCGAGATATACGGCAAACTCGACCGGGAGGCTTTCGATCGCGCCCTGGGCGAAATCGTCCAACGTCACGAACCCCTCCGTACAACCTACGCGTTGGTCGACGGAGAAGCGCTCCAGCAGGTCAACGAGTGCAACGACGTCCAGATCGAACACCTGGATCTACGTGGCAATGAAGAGATGGCCCTCGTGGCCGCCACCGTCAACGCCGTCGAAAAATTCGGTCGCACCCCACTCGATCTCGAGGACGGCCCTGTATTCCGCGCTCTCCTCATTCGAACGAGTGAAACCGAGCAGACACTGGCGATCAACGTCCACCACATCGCTTTCGACGGGTGGTCGATGGATCTACTGATCGAGGAACTTGGGACTCTGTACGAGGCCTTCACCAGGGGGGAGCCCTCTCCGCTCGATCCGCTCCCCGTTCGCTACTCCGATTTCGCGCGCTGGCAGCGCAAACACCTGCGGGGCGATCGCTGGGACAGCGAACTGGAATTCTGGAAGCAACAACTCGACGGTGCTCCTCCCACGTTGGATCTCCCCACCGACCGGCCTCGCCCATTGCTCAAGAGCTGGCATGGAAAGAGCGTTCGACACGCCCTGGATCGCGCGCTGGTGCCCGAACTTCGCGATCTTGCAAGCAGGGAAGGCGCGACGCCCTACATGCTGCTCCTGGCAGGCGCCCAGATCGTGCTGTCGCGCTACGCGCGAGCGAAGGACTTCGTCATCGGGACCCCGATCGCCGGTCGCTTGCGACCCGAGATTGAAAAATCGATCGGCCTGTTCCTGAACATCGTCGCCATCCGTTGCGATATGAGCGGATCGCCTAGCTTCCGGGAGCTGATGGGGCGTACGCGCGAACGTACCCTGGCTGCCTACGCCCACCAGGATTTTCCGTTCGAGGCTCTCGTCGAAGCGCTTTCGCCCGAGCGTGATCTTTCCGTGACGCCGATCTATCAGGTCCTCTTCAGCCTACGCGCAGAGAAGAAGACCTTCGAATCCGGCGGCGTGATCTTCGAGTCGCCCAAGGAAATACATACGGAGACCTCGAAAACCGATCTCGCGATCACGGTCGACGACGATGGACGCAACCTGATTCTCGATCTCACCTACGACCCCGCGCTCTTCCGTGTCGAAACGATCCGCCAACTCGCGTGTCATTTCGAAAACCTGCTGACCATGGCGGTCGCTGCACCGGACGCTCCCGTCGATGGGCTGAACATGCTCACTCGGGAAGAACAAAGTATGCTCCTGGAACACTGGAGCGGCCCGGTCGCTTCCTACCCCAGAGAAGAATCCATCGCCGAGCTTTTCCGAGGTCAGGCCCTTCAAACCCCGGATGCAACAGCCCTGGTTCTTGGGGATACGGAACTGACCTACGCGGAGCTCAATGAGCGCTCGAACCAGCTGGCCTTCCAGCTGGTTGGAAGCGGCGTATCTCCCGGCGATCTCGTTGCGCTCTGTCTCGACCGATCGTTCGAACAGGTTATCGCCGTACTGGCCATCCTGAAGGCAGGTGCGGCCTACGTCCCCCTGGATCCGTCCTACCCGGCCGATCGCCTGAGCTTCATGATCCGGGATAGCGGTTCCCAGGTGTTGCTGGCTCACTCCCATCTCCTCGAGGAACTACCGCCTTTCCCCGGACAGATCATCCAGCTGGACAAGGCGCGAGAGGAGATCGCTGAGCACCCGCTGGGCGACCTCGATGACCTCGCGAACGGCGACAGCCTCGCTTACGTGATGTACACGTCGGGATCCACGGGACGTCCCAAGGGGGTCGAGGTACGCCAGCGTTCGATCTCGAGGCTGATCTTCGAGGCCAACTACGCCGATCTGGGGCCGGATTGCTGCATGCTTCTGCTCGCGCCGCTCTCCTTCGACGCTTCAACACTCGAGCTGTGGGCACCACTGCTCCATGGCGGCAAGCTCGTCCTCTGTCCGGAGAGCATCCCCACTCCGGAGAGACTCGAACAGATTCTCGTCGAACACGGTGTCACGACGCTCTGGCTGACCGCCGCATTGTTCAATGCCATCATCGACGAACGCCCCGGCGCTATCGCCTCCGTGCGCGAGTGTCTGACCGGAGGTGAAGCCCTTTCCGTACCCCACATCCAGCGCGCCTACGCCGCCTTGCCTCCCACGACGAGAATCATCAACTGCTACGGTCCCACCGAAAACACGACATTCACGTGTTGCCATCCGATCCCCCGGGAGCTCCCGGAGGATCTGTTGTCGATTCCCATCGGCAAGCCGATCACGAACTCCAAGGTCTACGTGGTGGACGAACACCTCCAGCCGGTTCCCATCGGTGTTGCGGGCGAGCTTTTGACCGGGGGCGACGGTCTAGCGCGCGGGTATCTCGACCGCCCGAAGCTAAACGCTGCCCAATTCATCGAGAATCCATTTGGTGACGGGACACTGTATCGCACGGGGGACCTCGTCCGCTGGTTGCCCGATGGGACGATCGAGTTCCTCGGACGCAATGACGACCAGGTCAAGATCCGTGGACACCGCATCGAGCTCGGGGAAGTCCAAACGATGCTCTGCGATCACGGCGGAATACAGAAGGCCTTCGTCACGGTCCTGGACGACTCCAACACCGGCAAACACTTGATCGCCTACGTCGAGCCGCGCCCGGGGCAGGATCTCACATCGTCCGAATTGAACTCTTTTCTGGGGCAGCGCCTGCCCGACTACATGGTTCCCGCCTCGATCAACTTCGTCGCGGAGATGCCCATCAACAAGAACGGCAAGGTCGATCGACAGGCTCTGCCGAAGCCCCTGTTCGAAAGCTTGACCGCCACCGACGTCGCACCGATCAGCGAGGTCGAGCAACACCTGGCCGAGCTCTGGAAGCACATTCTCCGCATCGACAATGTAACGTTGCACGATGATTTCTTCGAACTGGGCGGCCATTCGCTGATGGCTGTCAAGCTCGTCCGGGACATCAAGGACGTCTTCGGTCTCGAGATCCCGCTGTCGTCCCTGATCGGAGCGCCGACGCTCTTTGAGCAAGGACAACTCCTGCACCAAGGGGTCGGATCCTCCGATGCGAGTGCGCTGGTGAAGATCCAGCCGCGCGGCGATCGCCTCCCTGTCTTCTGCGTTTGCTCCCTGGGCGGAACGGTCCTGAACCAAAGGCCGTTGGCCATGCGGCTGGGCGAAGAGCAACCCTTCTACGGCCTGCAAGCCGTAGACCTGGAGGAGGAACTCGGGCGCATGGCGAAGGTCGAGGACTACGCCGCGCACTACATCGAATCGATCAAGTCGGTACAGCCGAACGGTCCCTACATGGTAGGGGGGCATTCGTTCGGGGGGATCGTGTCCTACGAGATCGCCCAGCAGCTCGTTCGTGGCGGCGACGAGGTGTCCATGCTGTTCATTCTCGACAGCGCATTGCCCAACCTCGATTCCGGTGTGGTGGACCGCATCCACAGCGTGCTGGCCTTTCTGCGCGGGCTGCCCCACATCCCCACCGAGGCCTGGAAGCAATTCAAACGCGACCCCGAGCAATTCCGGCGCGACCTTGGCCAGAAATTGCGCCTCGTCGGCGCCAAGCTGAGCTCGCGGATTCGCGGACCGGCTCATGTTAGGGGACTGCGCCAACAACCGTCCGAGAGCCCCGTGGCTCCGGACAGCGAACTCTTCCTACGCAACTCCGGACTGCAGACGGGGGACATCGTCGAGATGTCGCATTGGCCCGAAAACAACCGTCGCATCGCGGAACGCCACTACAAGGCGGTCCTCGCCTACGAGCCGATGCCCTATCCCGGCTCGGTCACCCTGTTCCGCTCCCGCTTTCAGTCCCCGTTCCTGGGACTGGGATACCAGATGGGATGGGACCGCGTCGCCCTCGGGGGCGTGGACGTCCAACCCGTTCCGGGCGGGCACCTCTCCGTCCTGCAGCCGCCCCACGTCGATGCGCTCGCCTGGCGAATGAAAGTCCTCGTGGAAAGCACTCGAAACGCCGCGTAGGAGCTGTTGCAGGGACCGGCCCGGCCCCCGCACCTGCATGGCTAGCGGACGAGTTCCCAGCTCGCCCCATTTCTACGGACCCGGTAGCGCCCCGGAGTAAGCGCAGGATCCAGGTCCAGGCTCATCCGCTCCGCACCTCGGTGAAACTCGAGGCGCAGGATTTCCTCCCCACCGGTTCCAAGATGCAGGTGTGGAGATGTCTGCCCCAGATAGGAGGGCTGGGGCCCCGCCTCGCGGTGAATACGCCGACCGGATCGAAGCGTTGCGATGACGCGTACGCCCGGCTGGAGCCCCTCTAGAAACACGGCTCGCGGGGCCCTGGTCTCGTTGCTGAAGAGCAGCGTGCGCCCTCCACATTCCGTCGCCACCAGGTCGAGGTCACCGTCGCCGTCCACGTCCCCCGCGATCAACGACCTACCAACGCGCGCCTCGCGGACGAAGTCCTCCGACTCCGGGCTCGTATCAACAAACCGGCCTTCACCGTCGTTCTGGAACAACAACGCGAACTGTCGGTAGGTCTGCCCATCGTGATAGCGCTCGATCAAGTCGACGATATGCCCGTTCACTAGCGCGATGTCCAGATCGGCATCGTTGTCGAAGTCCATCATCAAAGCACCGAACGCCACAGGCATGCGGGTCGCCGCCTCGAGGCCGAGGGCCGGCGTGTTGTCCGAGAAAAAACCTCCCCCGTCGTTACGGTACAGGGTGTTCGACTCGTGATCGAAATTGGTGACGTACAGATCGAAATCGCCGTCGTCATCGATGTCTCCCGATGCCAGTCCCATCCCTGCCTCACTCGCCCCGTAACGATTCACACCGGTGCCGGAAAAGAGCGTTTCATCAATGAAACTCCCATCCCCCGAGTTCTTCCACAGCCGGTTCTCGACGCTGTCGTTGGCGACGTAAAGGTCCAAGAAGCCATCCCGGTCGAGATCGCTCGCCACGACCGCGAGCCCTTTACCGTAGGAATCAGCGACGCCGCGTGCTTCGGTCGCGTTTCGAAAGGATCCCTTTCCATCGTTGACCCACAGCCGATCCTGCAGGCCTTCAAAGCGGTCGGGGTGGCAGACCGTGCGCCAACCGGGTTCCCGACGCCCACACCAAGCTGGATTCTCGAGATCGATGGCGACGTAGGCGGTGACGAAGAGATCCAGGTCCCCATCCCATTCGGCGTCGAAGAAGACCGCGCCACTCGTCCAGCGCCCCTCCTCCAGACCCGCCCCTTCGGTCGCGTCGATGAACCCTCCGTCCCCATCGCCGAGGACCAGGACATCGGCGGCGAAGTTCGTCAGGTAGAGGTCGGTGTGGCCGTCTCCGTCCGCGTCCCCCGTCGCAACCCCCATCCCGTAGCCCCGGTGGGCGGCGGCGCCGCTCAGCTCCGTGGCGTCGATCCAGGCGCCGTCCCCCTCGTTGAGGAAGAGCCGATTGACCGGCTGCGAAGCTGCCGGCCCCCCTACGGGCAGCGCACCACCTTGGACGACATACAGATCCAGGGCGCCATCCTCGTTCGGATCGAAGAGCGCCGCCCCGTGCCCCATGGTCTCGGGCAGGTGCTTCTCGGGGGTCGCTCCCGGGTCGTGGACGAAATCGAGGCCCGTTTCGGCGGTCACATCGCGAAAGAGGATCCGTGTGGGGCTCGGCGGTTCGCCTACGCCGCATGCGAAGAAACCCGGCCCGAGGAGCAACGCCACGCGGCCTCTCATCTCCGGGTCTTCAGCTTGCGGATTCGCTCCAGGATCGCAGGGGCGCCGGGACGCAACGCAAGCGCCCTCTCGAAGGCCGCCTCGGCTTCCTCAAAGCGCTCACGCGACAAGAAGAGGTCCCCTTGGCGCACGATGAGTCGCACGTCCCCGCAGCGGCGCTCGCCGCGCCGCAAGAGCTCGATGGCGGCGTCCAGGTCGTTGTCGTTCTCGACCTTGAAGCGCGAAAAGCGCAGGACGATCGGCGCCAGTTGATCGTCCGTAGCAATCTCCAGCGCCCGGCGATAGGAGGCTTCGGCCTGTCGCTCCCTTCCCAGCGCCCGCTGAATATCGCCGACCGCCGCCTGATTGGGCGCATGGGCGGGGTTCAGTTGCAGGCTGCGCTCGGCAAACTCCAGTCGGTCGAGAAGGGGCAGGATACGCCGGTGCTCTTCCAACACCCCGCGCCCCTCATCCCGCGCTCCGCTGCGCACCAGGGAGGTGCCCAGTCCGAAAAGCGCTTCCTGAGATACCGGATCGATCGCGAGGGCCCTGCGGTAGGCGAGGATAGCCGCATCATGCTCGCCCGCCCGCGCCGCCCTCCGCCCTGTCAGGATCGAAACGCTGGCGTGCCCTTCGCCCAGGACCTCGCGCGCGCGATCGACCGCCTGGTCGCTCTCCCCCATTCGCCCGAGGGCTTCGAGGGCATCGACCAGCATGAGAACCTCGTCGGGATCTCCCGCGTCCAGAAAAGTGAGCGCCTCGTCATAACGCGCGAGAAAGAACAGCGCTTTCCCGCGGGAGGCCTCGCCCCCATCGGAGCGCATCACCTCGAGCGCACGCCGATAGCGGTGACGCAGCATGAGGCATTCGACCAGTGTGCCGCGTAGCCCCCCGTCGCCAGGACGCTCCACCAGCTCTTTCTCGAGCAGCGCGACGGCCTCGCGCTGGGCTCCCGACTGGAAGAGCTCTACCGCGCGTGCGGAGGCCTGGGGCCGCAGGTGCGAGATCAGCAATAGGAGGGGAAGTAGCAATGCGGGTCAGGCCTCGTAGCAGCCCAACCCTATCCCCGATGACGGCTCGAAAGGCCCTGTACTGTCGTTTTAGTACGTTGAAACCCAGCTGGCCATGCTGGGCAGCTCGACTTCTTCCCCGACGCGCGAGTACGAGACGGCCTGCAGCGACTGGCTCAACCACGCGAAGAGATCGCGAAAACGCAGGCCCTCGAGACGGAAGGGATCGCGAATCGAGAGCAGCGACAAGAGATCCATGTCGGCACCGCTGGTCCCTATTGTCCAGAAGGCCAATGCTCCATCGTTCTCGAGACCGCGTATCAGCTCGGCTGAGGATTCCCAGTCGTCACAAGGGCGCCCGTCACTGATCAGGATGACCCACGGGCGGTAGTACTGCACCCCGGCCTCCTTGTAGGTGTCCTTGCGATCACTGACCAGCTGAACGGCCAGTTCGATCGCCTCACCCAGGGTGGCCTCGCCATCGGCCTGCATCTCGGGCGGATTGAAGTCTTCGGGGTTTTCGAAGTGCGACTCGATACGCGTGGGACCGAAAGCGACGACGGCGACCTCGACACGTTTGGCGGCCAGCTCGTCCTTCAGAAGTTCCTTCCGGAAGTGCCGAACGCCTTTGTTTATCGCCTGGATCGCAGGGCCGATCATGGAGTGAGAGGTGTCCACCAAAAGTACACAGGGACAACGGGGCTCGGGGTTGTCGATGAACTCGACGTCCTCGAAAAGCGATCCGCTGAATTCGAATTCCTCTTCGTCAAATACCGGGTATTCCGTTTCGCTCATAACTCTCGCTCGGGGGTCCTTCCTGGAGTACAAACCCAATGCACACTCCATCGGGATCCGCGGAATCCGGCCTTGAGACGGCTTCATTGGAAATCGTGGAAAATTCTTCGCAGGTCGTACCGGACACGGACTTATCGGCGAGTTCGCTTCTTGGCGGCCTTCTTGCGACCCTTGCGCCGAGTCTTCCGCCGGCTTTTCTGCGGTTGGAGGACATCGACCGCGTCGTGCCATACCTTGGGCGGCTCCTCGCCACGCAGCTCGTAGAGAAAGCGCGAAGTGAGCGTTTCGATCGAATGCCCATGGCGCATCCGCTGACGGGTGTGGCTGAGGGTCAGGTAGCTCTTGGCCCGCGTCAGCCCGACGTAGGCGAGACGGCGCTCCTCCTCGACGTTGCCCTCCGCAAGGGCACGGGAGTGGGGTAACAGCCCCTCCTCCAGGCCCACGAGGTAAACACGCGGGAATTCGAGCCCTTTCGCAGCGTGCAGCGTCATCAGAACAACGCGGTCGCGTTTGCTGGCATCCTCGGGAGACTCGTCGTCATCAGCGGTCAAGGCCAACTCCTGCAAGAAAGCTTCGAGCGAGGGAACTTTCTTCGTGCGCTGATGGTTCTCTGCAAGAACGACGATTTCCTCGACCCCGTTCCAACGTTGCTCACGTGTCAGCTCGTCGGGGTAGCTGCGATCGACTTCGCGGCGGTAGTCGACCGCCTGAAGGATGCTTTCGATCCGCGCCGGCACGGGCCCCTCCCGGCGGCTCAGGGTCGCCATGAGCAGCGCGAATTCCCGCGCGGCGAGGCCCTGCGCCTTTTGTACGCCCTCGACCTCGGGTGCGCGCTCGAAGGCCTCCAGCGCCGTAAGCCCCTCCCTGACCGCAAAGCTCAGAAGCCGGTCCAGGGATGTTTTTCCGAGCCCCCGCGGTGGTGCGGAGACGGCCCGCAGGAGCGCGACCTCGTCGGAGGGATTGACGATGAGCTTGAGATAGCTCAATACGTCCCGCACCTCCTTGCGGTCGAAGAACGAACGACCCCCTACCAGCACGTAGGGAATCGAACGGGCACGAAACTGTGCCTCAAAAGGACGCGCCTGGGGACCCGTACGGAACAGAACGGCGACATCGCCCCAGCGCGTCTCTTCGTCGCGCACCATGTCCTGGATCTGGCACGCGATGTGGTCGGCCTCTTCGTGCTCGTCGTCGGCGATGACCAGCTGCAGTGGATCCCCGGGACCGATGGCCGATCGCAGCGTCTTCTTGTGTCGCCTGGGGTTGTTTTCGATGACCTTGTTCGCAGCATCGAGAATCTGCTCGGTCGAGCGATAGTTCGTTTCGAGCCGGACGACTTCGGCTCCCGGGAAGTCGCCCTGAAAATTCAGGATCTTGCTCACGTCGGCGCCGCGCCAGCCATAGATCGATTGGTCGTCGTCACCCACGACACAGATGTTCTTGCGCTCGCCTGTCACCTCGCGCACGATTCCATACTGCGGAGCGTTCGTATCCTGGTATTCGTCCACCAGGACGTAGTGAAAGCGGTTGCGTACGGACTCGATGGGCCCGCCCGGCAAGCGCAACAGGCGCAGGGTGTAGAGCAACAAGTCGTCGAAATCCAACGAGCGCGCCTTACGCAGTGCCTCGTCATAGCGCTCCCAGGCGCGGGCGATGAGCTCTTCCTCGTCGTCAGCCGCCCCGTCAAAGAAGGATTTCGTCTGGACCAGCTGGTTTTTCATCAGCGAGATCCGGGACTGCACCACGTGGGGCTGGAGTTGCACTCCACCGACCGATATCTCGCGTAGCGCTCCACGGAGAATCGAAATCTGGTCGGACCCGTCTGAAATCGTGAAGCGTTTGGAGATCTCGAGCGCTTCCCCGTATTCGCGCAGAAGCTCCATGCAAAACGAGTGAAACGTTCCGCAGAAAAGGCGTTGAGCCCTGACCTTGCCCACCAGCCGGCTCACTCGCTCGCGCATCTCGCGCGCGGCCTTGTTGGTGAAGGTCACGGCCAGAATCCGTTCCGGAGCCACCCCCTTGGATAGAAGGTGGGCGATCCGCACGGTAATGACCCGGGTCTTGCCCGTTCCGGCCCCCGCCAGAACCAGGAGGGGCCCCTCGGTGGTCTCGACCGCACGACGCTGCTCGGGATTCAGCACACTCAGGAAATCTTGCATTTTCGGGGCGCAGCTTAGGACTAAAACCCGTAGAGGCAACTTTCATCGAGGCGATGTGCTACGAAAGAACGCAATCTTTTCTCCTCGGCGAGGCAAGGCTTTCGCCCTTCTCCGCCGGAAGAGACAGGGGGTCCTCGCCGGGTGCCCGCGTCCCCTTGTGCTGCTTCAGGAGCGAGCGCTATTCTTAAGCATGAGGTTCCCTAGCTTCTCCCCCCCCGATGCACCCCTCAGTCCAATCGGAAAACGCACCGCTGCGTCCCTGTGACGGCGCCGCGGGCAGGTTCCATATGCGCATCCTGCCGCTCGTTCTTGGCGGCCTGGCCGCTATCGGCGTGGTGGGCGGATGGACGTTCCGCGATCTGTTCGCTGCCCGGACGCCGGTCGAACCGTTCAACTGGGAGACGCTGCGCGAGGACACGCGTTTATTTCTGGCGGAGCGCGTCGAGCTGACCCGTCAGAATGTAGGCTCCGCCAAGGCCCACGGCTCCCTGGGACTGGCCTATGAGGCGAACCGCCTGTGGGCCGAGGCGCGGGAGTGTTACGAAATCGCCGCCGATCTGGATCCGAGCGAACCCCTGTGGCGCTTCCACCGAGCCATCGCCGATCACGCCCTGGGTGATTCGACTACAGCGCTCGAAGCCTACGCGGCCCTCGAAAGCGAGATGCCCGAATCGATCGCGCTCTTGCATCGACTGGGCGAACGCTTCCTGGAGAACGATGAACTGGGAGAGGCTCTGGAACGCTTCGAGCGCGTGATCGAACTCGCCCCCCAACTACCGGAGGGCTTCGTCGGCCGCGGATCGGTCTACAACCGCCAGGCTAAGTACACCGAGGCGGTTGAGGATCTCGAGCTCGCGGTCAAGCTCGACGGCCTCTACAGGACGGCGCACTATCAACTGGGCCTCGCCTACAGGTCGTTGGATGAGACCAGGAAAGCTCGGAGCTCGCTCAAGAGGGGCCAGGGCTCCAGGCCGCGTTATCTCCCGGACGCCCTGACGACCGAGAAGCGCCGGTATAGGGTCAACTACAACACGCAGATGGCCCTCGCTCACACGGCCGCCCAGGAGGGCGACACGGAGAGGGCGATTCGGATACTCGAGGGCTATCGCAAACTCCGTCCCAACGATGTCGAAATCCAAAACCGCCTGGCCCGGGCCTATCGACAGGGGGGAAAGCGGGGAAAGGCTCTCATTGCACTGCAACGATCCGTGGCGATCGACGGAGAGCAATTCGAAACGCTTCTGGAGCTTGCCGCAACCCTGCTGGAAGCCGGAGCGACCAAGAAAGCTCTGTCCGAGGCCGAGCGTGCGATCGAACTGGTTCCGGAAGAGAGCGCCGCCCACCTGATGAAAGCCCGCATCCTCATGCAGATGAAACATCTCCGGGAGGCCGCCCTCGCACTGCAAAGAGCGGAGAGGGTGTCGCCGGGTGAAGAACGCGTTGCGCAGCTGACGCTGGAACTTGAACGCCTGAAAAAAAAGCGCCCATGAAGCCCGCAAGGGTCCTTCCCTTCAGTTTGGCCCTCTTCTTCTACGCGCTCGGCTGCGGCTGTGGCGAAGTCGAGACAGGCCCCATCTGGTTCGAGGAAGTAGCACTCTCCAGGGGGGTGGATTTCCAGCACGTCTACGCGACCGAACGCGACTACTGGATGCCCGAGGCTGTGGGCAGTGGGGTCGCTTTCCTCGATATCGACAACGATGGATTTCAGGACCTCTATGCCGTACAGGGCGGAGACCTCGAAGAGGACACGACCCACGGGAACATGCTCTTCCACAACAAGGGGAACGGCAACTTCGAGGACATAACTGAAGCCTCCGGGACCGGGGACCGGGGCTACGGCATGGGGATCGCCTGCGGCGATTACTCGGGCGATGGCTACATCGACATGTTTGTAACCAACGTGGGCGCGAACGCGCTCTACCGGAACGTGGGAGACCGCACCTTCGAGAATGTCACGGCGACGACCGGAACGGGCGATCCACTGTGGGGTACGAGCGCGGCTTTTCTGGATTACGACAACGACGGCGACCTCGATATCTTTACTACGAATTACCTGTTTTGGACCAGCACGAGCGAAATCGATTGCAACTCGGCATATAGCGAACGTGACTATTGCAGCCCCCGTAACTACGCCACTCCGACCCAGGACCTGTTGCTGCGCAACGAGGACGGCGCGCGTTTCAAGAACGTCTCGGTCGAATCCGGTATCGCCAGCAAGGTATTCGGCAATGGCCTGGGCGTCGCACCGGGAGACTTCGACCAAAACGGTTTCGTCGATATCTACGTCGCGAACGATCTGCTGCCCAACCGACTGTGGAACAACCAGGGGGACGGCACTTTCATCGAAGATGCGCTGCTCGCGGGCTGCGCCGTCAACATGAACGGCGTGGCGGAAGCCGGCATGGGCGTCGTCGCCCATGATCTCCACCAGGACGGAGACCTCGACCTGTTCATGACGCACCTTCGGGGGCAGTCGAACACGTTCTACCTGAACAACAAGGGCTCGTTCATCGACTACACCACGTCGCTCGGGTTAGCCGCTCCCAGCCTGCAGTACACTGGTTTTGGAGTCGGATTTGCGGACTTTGATCAGGACGGACGTGACGACATCTTTGTGGCCAACGGCCGCGTCACGGCGGGCACACCTTCCTACGATCCGAACGACATTTACGCCGAACCTAACCAGGTGCTACGAAACCTGTCCGACGAGACATTCGAAGAAATACCTGACTGCGGCCTCGCCACGCCGTTGTATGGAAACACGCGGGGAGCCGCCTTCGGAGACTTCGACAACGACGGCGACATCGACGTCGCTTACCTGGACAACGGCTCGCGCCTGAAGCTCCTATGCAACGTCGCCTCGGAGGGGCACTGGATGCAGATCCGCGCCATCAACAAGGCCGGTAACGACGACTATGGAGCGATGATTCGCGTCGGTGAGGGCGAGCATGTGACCTGGCGTCAGGTCCAACCCGCGTACAGTTTCTGCTCGAGCAACGACGTGCGCGCACACTTCGGCCTGGGAACGCGCAGTGGCCCGCAGAAGGCGCTCGTCCGCTGGGCGGACGGAACCGAACAGGAATTTTCCGGGCTTGAGGTCGACCGCGTGCACGTCCTACGCCGCGAGTAGCCCCCCCACCCTAGGGTTCACCGCCCACGTAGCCGAGACCTCGCAGCGTTTTGAGCGCGCCCTGTGCCGGTCCGCCGCCATCCTCGATGCGGTTTGGTTCTCCACGTCTCGGCAGCATGCTCTTCATCTTCTCCGCGATGTGGGGCAAGCTCTCCACCAGGTTCATCATCTCGCCAGGGTCGCGATCCAGATCGTGAAGAAAGTAGTCGTGGCCCCACTCGATCAGCTTGTACTGATTGAGAAGAACGGCTCGCGATGCGTAGCGTGCCTTGGCTCCGTGGCGCCTGGCCTTGGATGCGTCACCGTAAAACTCGATAGCTACACCGTGCTCACCACTCTGGGGGAGGCGTAGATCGCGTCCCGGACCATCGATTTCAAACCCGCCGATCCCGGCAATCGTCTTGGCCACGTCGACCAAACTGACGGGGCCGGCGGTCCGGGGAAGGGACTCTCCTTTCGGTGGAAAGATCACCAGCGGGATGCGGCTGACTTCGTTGTGGACCGTGGTCCCGTGTTCGAGCAGGCCGTGCTCGTTGAATGCCTCACCGTGATCCGCGGTCACGATGATCCAGGAGTCATCGAAGATCCCGCGCTGATTCAGCTCATCGAAGAAACGGCCCAGCTCGGAATCGAGATAGAGTATTTCCTCATCGTAGCGAGCCTCCAGGATCGCGAGCTCGGAGGGGGTTTGCTCGACCGAAAGGTGCTCGGGCCGCTCGCGTAGGTGGGCATCGCGAAAGTGTCCGCGAAACCCCGGCGGCGGGGCGTAGGGTCCGTGGGCATCGCCGTAATTGCCGAAAACAAACAGCGGCTTGACCCCCTCGGACCAGGGATCGACCATCGACAGGAGCGTGCGATTCACTGCGCAAGCACGCGCGCCGCCCTTGGCCGCCTCCGCAGCCAGCCCGGGCACCAACCACATCCTCAGTTTCTCGCCCACGAAGGGCAGAGGTTCAAAATTAGGCGACAAGAAATAGCGATCGAAGCCCCGCCCCATTCCGACCACTGTCCGCAACCAGTTGTTTGAGAAACTACCGAGCGTCGCGTATCCCGCCGCCTGCAGTCCCTGGGCCAACGTCAGCGTTTCTTCATCGAGGCCGAAGCGATAGCTCAGGCTGCCGTCGAGCGCGAAGTGTGCGCCGTGTTCGTTGGGCAGTAGACCGGTGAAAAGTGTGGCGTGCGAGGGAACGGTCCATGTGCCGTTCGCATACGCCTGCGAATAGACGGCGACGTTGTCGCGTCCTTGAACCCAACGGTCGAGTTCGGGCGTCGTGTCGCGGTCCGATCCGTAAATCGACATGTGGTCCGCACGCACCGTATCGAGAACGAGCAGAAATACGTGGGGGGAAGCATGCTCCTCCGTATCGCTCGCATAGCCAGGCGGCGGTAGGCGCTTCAGACCGTTCGGTGCCTCCAGAATAGGCATGGCCGAGAAGCCGAGGCCGAAGAGAACCACGGCAACAGAGGCCAGGTGCGGCGACAGGCGCGGCACGCAAGTGGAGAAGGTTGCGGGGGCACCGACAAAGGCGGTCGCAAACAGGAGTGCTGTGGCGATCGCTTCACCGGCTCGTACGGGCAGCCCACCCAAACCCGCGAGGTCGGCCAGTCCGGCTCCACGCAACAATGCGAACACGAGCCCTGTCCCGGCGCACGCGCTCAAGAAGCCCGGGGCCGCTCTTGAAACACAGGGTATTTTCAGACATGCAACGCCGACGAAAGCCAAGGCGACCGCAAAGCTCCAGGTCTCGCTGATGCCTGCAAAGGCGCATGCCCACAGGACCAGCGCCAATGGGATCGGGGCGCGCACCAGCGTCAGTGTCGCTCCGAGGACGAGGGAAAGGGCGGCCGTAAAGCCCAGAATCAGTGCGAAGTAAAGCAGCTGGTGATGCCAACCCAGGGACAACCCGAAGGTCGCCTCGCAGAGGCCGAAAATGATCCCGGCCCACAGAACGACGAGTGGTGTCGCAAACGGACTCGGCTTCGGTGCAGACTCCAGACAGGGATCGAATCCACCGGGATCGTACATGCCAACGCGCCTCTGCCGCTACCTGGCCAGGAACCGCTTGACGTCGGAAATGGTGGGCACGCCTTGCATGGTGTGCAGCACGTTGCCCTTCGCGTCGGTGATAATCGAAGCTGGCGTGACCTCGTCGAGGAAAGTCCTTGTGATGTGCTCTTTGACCAGCAACCGCTCGCTCATGGGCAGTGTGATGAGGACGTCGTAGAACGGCTGGTACTTGGCCACATACTCATCCAGCACATCCGCATTCTCCTCGAGGTCGATCGGCACACCCCAGACCCCCACCTCATCCGCAAAGGCCTCGCGCAACATCTTCACCTGGGGCTGGGCTTTCTTGCACGACGGACAGTGTGTCGACATTGCCGTGATCACGTGAATCTCGGGCACAACATCACCGCCGGGCAGACTCAGTTCGATCTTGCTCCGGGTGGCGAGTGGATCCCTGGAGGCATCGGTGGCCTCAAGAAGGTAGTTCTCAAGCGAGTGATCGCGGCCCCTCTCCTGGGGGTTGTGCTCGGGGTTTTCAAAGCCCGTGACCAGGGCGCCGGGACGAACCCCGGCATAGTGCTGCGTCTTGCCCGAGGGCCAGTGCACTGCGATGTCGACGCTTGTCGCCGCGCCTACTCCGACCAATAGCGTCTTGGAGTTCTGGGCTGCGCGACCGTCGCCA
The DNA here is from genome assembly GCA_002683825.1 of Planctomycetota bacterium. Classification (GTDB taxonomy): domain Bacteria; phylum Planctomycetota; class UBA1135; order UBA1135. Next base: position 108,041 of record NYUD01000057.1, on the reverse strand, counting down.
CAACGGTACTCCCGCAGGAGCTCGACGGGTTTCCCATCCACCGTGTACGAGATCTTCAGGATCGCCCCCCAACCATCCCGTGGACTCCAGGTCCGGTCGGCCGCCGCGGCCTGATTGCCTCCCTGCAAGCGAATGGCAACCATGCGTGCGCCCTTGGAGTCTCCGTAGAGCTCTTCTCCGATGCGGTTGCGATACAGCTTCAGCGTCGGGACCGTCGCACTGGCGACGACGAGGTCGGTCCAACCGTCGCGATCGAAATCGAGCTGACTGCTGGTCCGGCCGTCGCCGGGATCGTCCAGACCCGCAAGTCCGGCGATGTCATAAAATTGCTCGCCTCGGTCGGAGAGAAAGAGGTTGTCGCGTTCGCCGCCGGAGAACGAATTCTTCGGAGACTCGGAACCGAAGTCACCGAGGCTATTTTCACTGCCGCGAACCGTCTTGAGGTTCTCGTCGGAGCGCACGACCGTGCGCCAGAAATCGCTTCACAAGTCGACGTCGTCTCGATACAGCTCCGGCGCACTGTAGTAGCCATTCAGCGTGTAGATATCGAGCCAGCCATCGTTGTCGCAGTCGACATACTGACTGCCCCACGACCATCCCCCTACCTCGACACGTTTGCCGGTCCCATCCTTCGAAGAGATACGATCGAAGGTCTGTCCGTTCCAGGCCAAGAGCGAGTTGCCGGCGGCCATGTCCTTGAAGCGCGGGTCCATTCCGCTGATGGAGTCGACGATTCGGTTGCCCGCTTTGCTGTACATATTGGACACATACAAGTCCTGGTCGCCGTCACGGTCGACGTCCCCCCAGGAGCACCCCATCCCGAAGCCTACGTCCTGGGACGCCGTTTCGACCGAAACGTCCGTGAAGGTTCCGTCGTCGTTGCGAAAGAGGTTGTTGTATGCAAAGTCGTTCGCGATGTAGACGTCGGGATCGCCATCGGAGTCGTAGTCCGCCCACGTCGCCTGGAAGGTGTTGCGATAGAGTTCCAGGCCGGCATCCTCGGCGCGTTCGAACCGGCCACCGCCGACGTTCCTCATCAGCGCGTTGGGCGGGCCGACGCGATCGCGGATGTGGTTTTCCATCGAGTCCTTGGCCAGGTGATACAGCTCGCCAGCCTGATCCTCCGGAAGGAATCCCGTCAGCAGCTTTCCTTTGGGCTGGCCGCGCAGGTGCTTGTTCATCTGGCGCACGGTGATCTGCGCGGCATAGGTGCCGATGTAAATGTCCAGCAGTCCATTGCCGTCGTAGTCCACGGCGGAAGCCGTCGAGACGAAATAGCACTGCCCCTCGCCAAAGAATTGGTCGGAAGCGTCTCGGAACTTGCCCCCGTCGTTGACCATGTACATGCTGGGCTCGAGGCTGCGACCCAGGAAGCAATCCACGTCTCCATCGTTGTCGAAGTCCGCGAAGAGCGCGCAGTTGGTGTGATTCTTGACGTCCAGTCCGACCTGACCTGCTATCTCGTCGAAGGTTCCGTTCCCGTTGTTCCGAAACAGCTGGTTCTTGCCGTACTGAGCCATCTTGTAGAAGTCGTCGAGGCCATCACCGTCGATGTCGACAACGCTGACCGCGGGCAGGGCCCAGGCGGCGCGATAATCCCAGTAATTGTCGGGTGGGAACCACTCATCGTTACGCGCCGCCGCGGTCAGCCAATCAAAGATGTGCTCCCGTGTGATGTTGCGTTGCGCTTCGAAGAGCGCCTCCGGATCCGTTACGCGCTGGGCCAGCTCTTCGGTGAAGAGGGTGCGCTCGGTCCGTTCGGTGTGGAAATCCAGGAACAAGAACTCGCTGATGTGCCAACGCTTCGGATCGTTCAGGTGCTCCTTGGTCATCGGATCAGCGTCCTCGTCCAGCTCCCAAAGGACCTGCAGGCCGCCCTTCATCTGGACGCGCTCGCCACTCTTGAGCCAAGCGACCCCTTTGAAGTAGCCCTCCACACGCCAGCGGCGCCAGTTCTTTCCCTCGAAGTCCCCCTGGACAAAACCGAACTTGCTGTGTTCGAAGCGGTCTACCCGATCGAGGATCGGCCGCATCAAATCCAGCTCGTCGCGCAAGACGATCGACTGCCGGCCCAAACCGTAGTGCTCTATCTGGACGCCAACACTCGCCAGTTCATGCTTGTGACTATCGTCCTTCTTGACGAGGTCGATCACGCGCACCGGATCCGAGAAAACGCCTTCAACTCCCGCGCTGGGAATGCGCAGGTTCTCCGCAGCCGTCCCGAGCTTCTTGAACCTGGGTGTGAGCTTGAGGTGGACCGACTCGGAAGCGAGCAGTCGCTCCATCTGTCGGTTCTGAATGCGCTCGATCTCCGGCGTAAAGAGATCCGTTTTCATCCGCCCCGTGCCGTAGCCTCCTAGCCCGATCACCATCGGCAAAAATCCCAGGAGCAGGGCGCGCAAGGGACGCCATATAGGCGCCTTCCAGCCGATCAACAGGGCGAATCCCAGCAGGACAGCGCCTCCCTGCAGCACCATCAACGCCGACTTGATATGCGCATTACCGATCGAGTGGTCATCCGCCAGGAAGAACCCGATCGAATAGGAGTTGATCGCAAGTCCGGCCAGGACAATGAAGATTCCCAACAACCGGGAGGAACGGCGCTTGGATTCCATAGAGGATAGAGGAGAGGTAATGCGGGCGGGGGACGAGACTTGGATCGGGCTCGCCAGGGCGCAATCTGAAGGCTCTTCGAGGCCAGTCTGTAGGTAAGAATTTCCCTCCTCTGCAAACCGATCCTGGACCCGGACAGAACCCTCCTCCCATGCGACAACCGAGTCAGCGTCGCGCGACCGTGATCTCGGCCTTCCCGGGTGGTCCGGGGCGCTTCGCGACGTCGAAACCGACGCTTTCGAGAGCGCGACGGACGGTGCCCTTCACACAATAGGTGGCGAGCACGCCTCCCCGAACCAACGCGGCGTGCAGCCGAGTCAGGAAGTCCACCGTCCACAATTCGGGATTGACGTCCGGACTGAAAGCGTCGAGATAGATCACGTCGAAAACGGTACGGGGAAGATCGATCGTCGTCGCATCCCCCAGCGCGAGCTCGAAATGGACTTGCGGGGCGAGCTGAACTCTGGGTCTCCCCTCCTCGATGGCGTTACCCAGGGACTCCGCGACCTCGGGATGTTCCAGCCACCGTCCGTGGCCCAGCGCACGGAGCGTCCATGCGGGAAGGAGATCTCGCTCCAACGACACGAAGTCCAGCGGGCAGCCCGTCGCAAGGGCCAGATCGAGCGTGAGCATGGCGTTCAATCCGGTCCCGAATCCAACCTCCAGCACACGCGTAGGTTGACGCGCCTGCAGCCGCCTCGAAACGTCGCCGGCTTCGAGAAACACCCAACGGGCCTGGCACAGAGCACCCGAGATCGATTGATAGGACTGATAGTAGGTATCGCTGAAGAGCGTTCGCGAGCCATCCGCAGTGATGAGGATGCGCGGCACGGATTCCCTCTCCATGGGCTTGATTTCAGCGTACTTCGTCGATGGTAGACAACCTGGAGGCGGATGAGCAGAACCTCTGCCCCCTCCCCAGCCGAACCTGGATGGGCTGTCCGTTTGTTTCGCGTGGGGGCGGACTACCGTGTTCGGACTCTACAGAACGACGGTCCAGGCGGCGCAGCAAAAAGCACAGGCACCCTCTAGGAGCGGCCTTCCCACCACCGGGTCATGGGGCTATCGGCCAGGACACGCTCGACGATCTCGACCACCTCGGGCGCCAGTTCGTCCTTCCAGGCGCGGGCGATTTTCTTTGAACCCGACGCGATTTTGGTCACCTCCCTGGACACGACATCGGTCCAGGGGAGGCCGCAAAACTCGAAGACGCCACGGGTCGTTGCCGTGGGGTCCTCGGCCAGTTCTTCGAAGAGAAGCCGACGATACGTGGCGTGCGCCTGACCCTGTTGCCAGATGGTCTCGTTGACATAGCGCCACCACCAGAGTTCCGCCTCCACGGAACCCATCGCTTCGATCTCTCCCATCCGGACCGCCCAGGTCTCGTCGCGCTGGCCCAGGGCGCGCAGACGATCCTTGTCCAAGAACGTGTCTTTGTTCCCTGCGCCTCGCTCCTGGTGGGTCTCTCCACGCACCCAGCGCGCCATCCAGGACTTCACGAATCCACCCGGGTGGCGAACGATGTGGATTCCCCGGGCAGCGAAGCGGTGCGAGAACATCCACGTGGCCAGGCCGACCGCGGCATTCAGCTTGAAGACGTGGAACGCTTTCTCGAGCCGAGAGGCTTTCGTCATCCATCCGGGAAAGCGGACTTCGCCCACGTCCATGGCCTTGGTTCCCTCAAATCTTGCCTTGGCCAGGAGGCGCTGGCGAAGATAAAAGAAACCGGGCCGTCGCGAACCTGGAAAGAGCCACTCCTTGGGATGTGCGACGATGTGATCCCGTGGGCCGAAGCTCATGGCCGCACCAAAGATCGCCTCGTCCCAGAGTCTTTCGACAGCGCTCTGGTCTCCCTCGTCAACGAAAAACCGGTAGGGCCGCAGCGAAGCTAACGCAGAGGCATCGGATTGGTCCGGCTCATTACGGCAATGAGTGCGGGCACTCTGATTCAAAAGCGCCAACAGGAAATTTGTTCCGGAACGACCCTGCCCCAAGAGCAGCGCGTAGTCCAGCGGGCGAACGGCAGAGGCGATCATCGCATACTCTGTTTCGGCCATTCGGCTAGGCGTCCCGCAGCCTGGAGGAAAATCTCGTCCACCGATCTGCCGTGGGGCTAGGCGCCCTTCCGCAGTTTCTGACCGAAACCTCCTTCGTCGCCGGCAACCCTCTTCAGACGGTGCTCGCGGGTCTCACGGACCTGATCTTCGGGCTTGAACTCAACGAGCTCTACATCCCTCGCGGCGTGCACTGTCGCAGGCGAGCTGAAGACTCTCTGGAACGCCTTCTTGTACATGAACAGGGTCGTCATCAGGATCAGGATCAGGTCATAGGAAACGGACTTGTGACGAATGTAGTGTTCTTCGCCTTCGTAGCGCAGACGCCAATCGTCGATGGTCTTGGCCCCCAGCGCATTTTCGAGGACCGAAACTTGCGAGATGTTCGTCAGTCCCGGCTTGACTAGGTAACGATTGTTGAAGCCGGGGATCTTTTCCGAAAGCATGCGGTCCAGTCCCGGGGCGATCGGACGCGGCCCGACGAACTCCATGTCGCCACAGACAACGTTCCAAAGCTGGGGCAACTCGTCGATCTTCGTGTCCCGCAGAAAGCGTCCGATCCAGGTGACGTTGGGATCATCGATGGCGACGCCCTTTTCGTAACTGCTGACCTTGTCGCTGCCCGCTCGCATCGTGGTGATCTTGATGATCTTGAATTCGCGCCCCATGAAACCGGGACGCCTTTGTCGGAAGAAGAACGGTGCACGCGAAGAAAGGCGCACGGGTAGATAAAGGACCGCCAGGAGCGGCAGCGCCAGGAGTAGCAGGCCGCAGGCGACCATCCTCTGCGTCAAGGCCCACAAGGTGTTGGTCAATTGCCATTCGCGGTGGATCCGGGAAGGGTCCGCCCCCTCGAGGGAGAGGTAGCCGTCGCGACCGGGCCTGCTTTGCCTCCAGCTCAAGCGGCATCCTCCCGTTCGTTCCAGTCTTGCAACAACCTGTGAATCGAATGAGCCGCAGAGCGAACGCCGCCGAAGGAACCCGCGCGACGTTGCTGGTCTTGAGCCATCCCCTGTAGCCGCTTTCCGATCAGATTCAGCATGAACCGCCAGCTCTTCGGTACGCTTTTCTCGCATATCCCGTCACAACCGGCGTTGATCAATGCCTTCAACGACGCGGCGGTAAGGGTGCCGGAAAAGGCGAATATGCTCGCATCGTTCGTCTCTCGCCGAATCTCGGCGACGAGCGCAGCGCCGTGGGCTTCCCCGGCGAACTCGTTGTCGAGAAAGTAGAAATCAAAGCTACCGCGAACATCCGGATCGCATCGTTTTTCGACCTCCAGATCCGGGAAACGGCTCGTCAACACGATCTCGAGATGCTCGAGCGCGTCCACATCATCATCCACCAAGAGCGCCCGTGGAGCGCGGCGTCCGTAGAGACCTGAAGACCGTGCCTTCGGCGCCGCGCCGCGGAGAGCGCAGCCGCCCAAGAGCGAGCCGGCAAAGGGCAGCCCTTGCAGAATGTAGCGCTTGAAAAGCCGCCGTGGCTCCATGCACATGCGATGAAACCACTCCAGTCCGCAGCGCTGCATCCAGAGCGGAGCGCGGCTGATGTCACCGGAGAGGAAGCTGAAACTGATGCCCACACCCAACCACCAGGCTTCGGGCCGGTCGTGTCGCAGATGTTGAATGACTCGCTCTTGCTTGGGAGAACCCAGGGCAACGTAGACGATGTCCGGCTGGGCTTCGTGCACCTTGCGCGATAGGCGCGCCATCGCCAGGGGGTCCTTTTCGAACCCGACGGGAGGGCAATCGATTCCCGCGATCTTCAAACCCGGATAGCGCGAGGTCAGGACCTCGGCCGTTTTTAGAGCGGAGCCTGGATTACCTCCCAACAGGAAGATGGAAAGGCCGTGCTCGGCTGCACCGGCGCTCAGACTCGAGATCAGGTTCGATCCTGCAACGCGCTCGGGCAGCGGCGTCCGCTGCAGACAGCAGGCCCACACGAGGAGCATCCCGTCGGCGACCCGTAGATTCGCCTCCTCGCAAATCTGCCGGAAGTCGGCATCCCTCCCGGCCCGCATCACATGATCGAGGTTCGGAGTGACGACCCAGCCTCCCCGGCCCCGTTCGAGCTCGTCGAGAACGTGATCGACACACTCCTTCTCGCTGATCGCATGGAGACCGATCCCACGCAGCTCGACCTCAGGCAACGCCGCGAGAGCCTCTTGGCCTCCCGTTTTCGATCCGGGCAACGCAGGCTCGAGTCTCCGACCTCTTGTCTTTTCTTGGCTCACTTCTAACAGAGTTCCCCTACATGGAGATACCCGCCTGCCGGCACTCATGTATAGGAAACCTTTTCGCAGCCGGGAGAGAGGACTCGACTACCCGATCGGCAACTCGTCGTCGCCTTCTTCAGTCGAAGGTAAAAGCACCCTCATAGGCGCGCAGAACCGCTCTAACGACCGTCAGTCGCTCTCAATCCAGTCCTCGACCAGAGCGCGAAACTTCGGCGCAGTGGAGATCGGTTCGTCCAGAAAACGCAGGTGCCCAAAAGTATCCGCGTGCGTACGCCGCCCCACGAAGTCGTAGGCGACGAACAGCTCCAGGCCCTGGCGTTTGCCGTTCTCGATCAGCGCCCGGTAGGCGTCGTACATCTGCGGGTGATCTTGCAGCCGGTCTGTCATCTGTGGCGACAAGGCGGTCTTCCCGGGAGCCGCCTGCGAGGAGCGCGCCACGAGATGTTGCCCGCCTTCGTATGAGACCAGCGAGATATGACGCCCGAGCCGACTCGAAAGCTGTTCAGCAAGCTTCTTGTGGTCAGCGATCCGCTGCATGACGACCGTATCCAGATTCTCCCGCGCCGCGGCCATCAGCCGGTCGATATCGCCTCCCCCCCCAGACTCGTCGCGCGACGGCCTGGCTCCGAAGTATGCGCCAATCGCGATCGCATCGACCTCCTCGCCCAGGCCGCGACAGAGCACACGGGCGACCCCGGGATTGTGCAGCTGACCGGCGGCAACGCGCACGATGCGGTCGGCTTGCTCGCCGAAGACCTCGCGCCAACCGCGGAAGATGCGGGTGGCTTCGAGAGCAGTGAGCTCGGCCGTTCTCATGCCGCGCCGCTTGGCCTCAGCACGCACCCATTGGGCTTGTACAAAGCCCGAGTTCCAGAGCTCGTTCGAATACTCCACCCAGATGCGCGCGTCCTTGTGCAGGGTCTGCTTGACGAGCCCGGCGAATTCCCTCACATATTCATCATCGGCGGTGTGCGGGATGCAAAACCACGGATCCGCTTTCAACTCGTTACAAAGCGCAACCATGTACTCCAGCGCCACGCCGTCGTCGTCAGACTGGCGAGCGTCCGCGGGAGTGGGCCGGTTTTCCCAACGGCCCGACGACGAGAAAGGTCGCATCCACGGATAGAAGCGCAGGACCGAGAAGGGTTTCAAGCGCTCGAGAAACAGGGGATGGAAGGGCGATTCCGCGTGCTCGAAACCGGGCATCCACAGGTGGATGTCCCGTATCGGGTCTTCCGGGTTGAAGCCCTCGACACGCATTTGGATTTCACCCCTCGAAGGATCCACCTCGACGAGCAGGCGTTGATCCCCACGCTCTTGGATGCGCGCCGCTCGTTCAAAGTGGATCGTGCCGGCTCCCTCCCACGTGCAAACGTAGGTGCCGCTCGGATAGCGACCGTCCTGTTCGGCCAGCATGACGCAGGAGATCGCGCGCCCGGCCTGGGGCGTCGGCCAACCCCTATCGTCCGTGGGAACCCGCTGAGCTTCCAGCGCCTCGGCCCGCTGTCGGCGGCGGTCGGCCTGCGAGAACGAACCCTGTTCGCCTCGTTCCCTGGTGCCGGAACGATCGCGCCCGGCGCGACCACCGGGCCTCGTCCCCCCGGGCCCCCAACGGCCACGGCGCCCCTGGGTGGATTCCTCCACGTAACGCCACATCGACGCACCTTTCATGATGTCGACGAAAACACACTCGCGGTTGCGCGGCCCCACCATGCGCAGGTTCATTCCGATAGGCAGTCGGTCCGCCTTGTCGACCTCGGCCTCCGATCTCTCGACACGCTCCTCCACATCGAGTCCACCGGGAGCCGCAAGGCAGAGCAAGACAGGGCCGAGCAGGCGAAGTATCGGAGTGAGAGAACGCTTCATGAGCTAGTGAGGGTGATTCAACCGGCCTTCTTTGAAACCCCGTTGTCGCCCCCGTGTTCCGCATCCTTTTGCAGATCCAGTCGACGATTCCAAGCTCGAAAGAGTTCGCGAAAAGTTTTCAGGAGGTAGCGTCCCGTGAGATCGGTCGGGGGCTTTTTTCTTTGCTCCTCGAGTTCTTCCAGGCAGCGATCGAGTGCTGACACCATGTCAGGAAGATCCTCCGCTACACGTTTGTCGCACACACCGTTGCAGCCTGCGTCCAGAAGCTCTTTCAAGGTCTGGGCATCCAGACATGCTGAGAAGGCGACGATGATTGCATCCGGTCGTTGGGCGCGGATGCGTCGAGCTAGCTTGGCGGCCAGGCAGACGCCTTCGAAATCATCGTCGAGAAAGTAGAGGTCGAAATCCCCGGCCGGGTCGGGCCTTTTTCGTGTTTCGATCTCCAGCCGTGGGTAACGGTCAATGAGAAAGATCTCCAGAAACTCCAACGCAAAGTCGTCGTCGTCCAGCAAGAGTGCGCGCAATCCTGCTCCGTCGTGTACGTTCATCCGTGTCGCTCCGTCTTCTTCCACCTTGTTTCTCGACGAAAGATGTATGCGATATAGAGGGGAACCTTCCAAAGCACGTAGCGCGGAACGATCCATAGAAGCCCCAGAGACGCTTTAGGGCCGGAAAACTTCCAAACCGCAGCGGTAACCGAGACCGCGAGCAGCGCTCCGCTGCAGCCTGCTATCCAAAGCCCTGTCGCCGTACCACCCAGGGCCACGTTGGCCCCCCCATAGGCGGCCGTCGCCGCCCACCAGAGGGCGAGGAACGACAGCGGCGGCACGCAGAGGTCGAGAGCGAGGGCCACCAGGTCGAGGTTCTTGCGGAATAGGCCTCTCACAAGAAGCTTCGGAGCCGCTCCGAGGAAAAGTCGCAGGTGGCCGTGTTCCCAACGCTTGCGTTGTTTGAAGGCCGAGTCTTCCGAACTCGGCAGGACGCTCTTCACCGTGGCCGTGGGACAGAAACGCGTGGGGTGCCCCTGCAAGGCGAGGTCGATCGATAGCTGGTAGTCCTCTGCGATACTCCCCTCACCGTGGGGCGCGTGGCGCAGCAGGCGGAATGGATACGCGGAGCCCGCGCCGTTGATCAAGCAGGGCAGTCCGAGCCGATGAAGCCCCAACGGACGCACCGCGTTCTTGACGAGAAGCGCAAGACTGGAGATCGAGGAAAGCTCGACCTTCTCCACGGCCTGAAAGAGATAGACGCCTTGTACGGGAGCGTCGTACGCAAAGGCAGCGTTTGCCAGGACCGCTATCGAACCCGGCTCAGCACGGCAATCCGCATCGATCACGGCACAGACATCGGGAGGGTTGGCATCCAGCGCCCGCAGGCCGGCCTTCAGCGCATCCGGCTTGCCGCCGGTGCCGTCGTCCTCCGCCACGACCACTTCCGCGCCGGCCAGTCGGGCACGCTCTGCCGTTCCATCGCTGCAGTTGTGCGCAACGACCACGATCCGGTCGCCTTCTTGTAGCTGCGAGCGGATCGAATGGACGGCGCTTTCGATCAACTCCGCTTCGTCGTGCGCCGGAATCAACACACAGACGATCGGACGCTGCTTGATGTCGGGGTGCGAGCGCTTCTTTCCGGAGAACACAGCCGCCGAACATTCAAGCGCTAGAACTACGATCGGCAGGGCGACGGAAAGCGCCGCCAGGAAAGCGATGAGGGAACCCATTTCAAGCGCACCTTCGCAGGAGTACCGCGAGCTTGGAGGATTCGCGCCTGGCATCGTGGCGCATACGCACGCGCTCGGCACCCGAACGCCCCATCGCCTCCAGTTCTGCAAGCGGCGCCGTCAAAGCCGCTCGCATCGCCCGCACCAAGGCATCGATATCGCCGGCGGGAACCAACCAGCCGCTCTCCTCGGGCACGACCAGCTCCGGGATCCCGGCCACATAGGTCGAGATCACCGGTCGCCGCGAAGCCAGGGACTCCATCAATACGACTGGCAATCCCTCGGCAAAGCTCGGCAAGACCAGCGCCCTGGCAGCGAGAATTTCTTCGCGCACACGGTTATTGTCGATCCAACCCGTGATGCGCACCTTGTCCTCGATACCGCACCGCACCACCATCTCCTCAATCGCGCCGCGCATCTCTCCATCGCCGGCGAGGACCAATTCGACCTCCAGTCCTTCCTCGTTGACCAACCGGGCGGTCGCCTCGACCAGTAGCAGTTGCCCCTTTTGCTCGCACAACCGACCGACACAGACGAAGCGGCTTCGGTCGGGAATCGCCGGAGGTTGTTTGCTCAGGAATAGGTCGTCCACCCCGCAGTGGACGACATGGATCTTCTTCCAGTACTCATGGTCGCTCCAGCGGTAGAGCTGACTACGCCCGTACTCACTGATCGCCACGACGAAATCCGCCTGTGCGATCTTGTTACCGAGCTTCAGAGAGACCGGTCGATCAAATTCTTCCGGCCCGTGCACCGTGAAGCTGAAACGCAGCCCGCCCAGGGTGCGCGCCAGTCCACAGACGACGGGTGGATTCGTCCCAAAGTGCGCATGCACGTGCCGAAAGCCCTTCGCGCTAGCGAGACGCAGGAGCGAAGCAGCTTCCACGAAATAGGCCAGGTGGCGCAAGACACCGCGATCCGACCCTATGCCCTGCTCAAACACCTGTTTCAGTCCGCGAAGGAAAGAGAAGGGGCCCGTGAGAAAACAAACGAGCACATCCCAAAGAAGCCGCGCCATGCTGCCGAGCAATACGTGAGTGCGCTCCGCTTCTTCGAGATCGCGGGCGTCGACCAGGTCGTCGCCATGTTTCCTTACGGAAATGCGCTCGACCTCGAACCCCAGCTCTTCCAGGCCGCAAATTTCGCGGCGGATGAAACTGTGGCTGGCCTTGGGATAGCGGTTTATGAGGTAAGCGATTTTCACTTGATGTAGCGGTTGTCGATCTCGCCTTGTTTCAGCTGCAGGAAGCGCTCGAATGAGCCCCAGCCAAGAACACGTGCAATCTTCGACGCGATCAGATGAGTGATCCCGTAGCGACGGCGGCGAAATTGAAAGCGGAAGTACCTGTTCTGAAGTCCAAGCAGTCCGCGACGTAACGGCCCCACGTGGGCCGGCTCCACGCCGCTGTCCGGATACCCACGTTCGCGCAAGCGCTCTCCCATCCGACACTCCAGCAAAGCCAGCTCGCGCGACGACAGCTTGCGGCGCCACTGCTCGACCAAAGACGGATCGGGGCGCGAATACGTGCTGGCCTGCTCGTAGTCCATCATCGCCGCCGAATAGCTCGTCCCGAGAAACTCGCACAGTTTCCCGAGCTGGTCTTCTGGATCGGAGATCAGATCCTCGTAGCGCAACTCGTAGACATGACCCTGCGGCGTGCGCTGTTTCAGCCGATCCCACAGGTTCTCCGCGTCCAACCAACGTTGCGCTCCGTGCCAAACGTTACCGGCCCAGCCCATACCGAGACACGAGCGCGCTACGTCGCGGCCATCGCGCAGAAGGTGCACGAAACGGGCATCCGGCCAGATACGAAGGAGTCGGTCGAAGTGCTTGTGGCAGGTCGCGCCGCGCATGGGCTTGGCGGAGCGGTCGCAGTACTGCTTCAGAAAACTCTTGACCAGTTCGGGATAGCTGAGTTCGGTATCGATCTTCAGCCGATGCGGCAAGAAAATGCGATTGGTCTCCAGCCAGGCGTGGTACGCAGGCAGACAGGGATATCCCTCCTCCGGGGTCATCTGCTCGACCAGGAACTCGAACTCGGGTGCGCACTCGATCTCCGGATGGTGCGACAGCATCAGGCGCAAGAGTGTCGTGCCCGACCGCTCGGATCCCACGATGAAGACCGGCTCTTCCACCCTAGCCCGGGTCGCCAAAACGGCTCCTTGGGAATTCAACTCGTCCACGACCGCCTCCCTTCTGGAGTCCCAAGAAGGTGTGCGACGCCGCCGCCGGCACACGTAAACGCGGCGATCTCGACCGCATTCACGAGGCCGTCCACTGCAACCAACACCGAAGTTATCCCCAGTGCTACAGCGGATGCAAACACCGGGTTGCTCCAATAGCCTGGTGGCAGTTTTCTCCAGAGGAGGAATGGAGCCACCAACTGAAACCCGTACAGTCCAATCAGCGATACCACGCCATATAGTCCCAGATAAAGAAGCCACATGCTGTCGACCGTGGCCGCGTGTTTCTCGTCGGTATTGCCGGTGAAATCGCGGAAGTCGTTGTAGCCAAACCAGGGGCGCTCGAGGATACGGTCCGCCAACTGAGCTTCGTTGGTCAGGCGGACGTTCAACGAGATGGCTCGCTCCTTCCCAAAAACCGACTTGGCGGTCTCCAGCAAGATCTCACCGTCCCAGCGAAATCCCTGTCGCAGAAGGATATAGCTCGGCGGCACTGCAAGCAGACAGACCAACGGCACGGCTAGCCGCCAGCGCGCACCACAAAACAAGATCCCGATCCCGGCAGTCATCAACGCTACCGCACCCATCGACTGTATGGCGAAGGCCATGAGGATGAGAAGGACCGCGCAGGCTCCGATCGGGACACCGAGCACGCTCTTGCAGCTCTTGGAAAACCAGAGCCAAAAGGCCAGCATGGCTGCGATGCCATTGTAGAGACCGTAGGCCAGGCCGTGAGAGATGAAGACGTTGGGACGCCACAACCCACCACCACGCATCGCATGCTTGAACGATTTCAGAGGGACCCCGTAGACCAGCTTGTGCAGCTGGGGACTCATCTTGACCTCGTACAGCGCGAAGGGCACGTAGATCAGAGCTCCGGCGACGACCGTTGCGGCGAGGAATTTTTGCGCTTCGAAGTCGTGGAAGTAGATGCGACCGAGAATCCAGGGCAGACCCCAGCGCATCGAGAAGTCGAAGCTGTTGGAAATCCCCTCGTAGGCCCCGTCCCCATTGATGACCGCCGACAGGAAGGGGGCCAGACACAGAATCCCCATGGGGAGATCGACGCTGCGCGGCCTCCAGGTCAACAACCGTCCGGAGTCGAACAAGAGGGCCGCCACGAAAACTCCCAGCACGATCGACAGAGCCTTGTCGTAGTTCGGAAATCCCGGAAGGTCGTAGGAGGCCTTGGGGAGCAACAGGAACCCGGTCACGAGACCCGTCGCGACGGCTCGCTCCGGCTTCAGGAAGATGAAGAGAGCAAGACAGATCGGATACCACCCTCCCATCACCAGGTGGACGATCAGACCGTAAGCCTGCTGTGCTTCGGGCCTCATACAGGCTTCCTCTTCGACAGGAGGGTGCGCCCGACCCGGATCCACACAAGAATGGATAGTGGCACGCCAAAGACAAGCGTCGCCACGGCGCTAGCCAGGGCTTCGGTCCACCCTAGCTCTCCGACCAGTATCTGGGCCATGGCGTAGCCCAGGAAGGACAGCGCCAGGAACCACAGCGAGTAGCACAGCATCACACGGCCAACTCTAAGACCGAGCCGGCGAGTGGTAAGTGCTCCCCAAGTGCATCCGGCAACGTTGCCGAGGGCATTGCCCAGGATCGCGCCGGGCACGGATCCCTTGGTCAGGAGATAGCCGGACACAATGCCTCCAACGGTGAAGATCGCGTTCACCAAGGCCATCGAAGCCACCTTCCTCGATACCCCGATCGAGAGCAGCGCACTGCGCGGAACATGCTGCAGAATCATGAACCACACGACACAGGAAAGTAACCTGCCCATCGTTCCGCCTTCGACGAACGATTGTTCGTAGAAAAATCCGAAGAGAGCGGGACAGACCAGACCCGTGCAGACGCAGATCAGCAGACAGGCGGGAAGAAAGCGGCCGAGCGCTCCACCGACAGCCTCGGAGTGCTCCGTTCCTCCTTGCCGACCGCACTCGGCGAAGTACGGGATGATCACGCGGTTGCTCAAAACCGTCAGGGGCTTGGACGCCTGGACGCAGAAGTTCCAGGCCACCTGGTAGACGCCGAGGATGGCCAAGGGCAGGAACTTCGCCAGATAGAGCACGTGAAACTGCTGAGCGAGAAAACTGACGATGGTCCCGCCGATCACCCACTTGCCGAAGTCGAAGAGCGAGCGCACGTGCTCGCGGTTCCACCCGAAACACAGACGCTCGCCGCCGATCAGTCGGTGGCTAGCGAGTGTCTTGCACAATCCACCCACGAGAGGTCCGGCGGCGAGGGCCCACACGCTGGGTTCGAGGAGCGCCCACACCACGGTCGTCAGGATGGAGACCGTCAGACCGATCCAATCGAGCAGGACCGGCAATTTCAGCGAGAGATTTCGCTCGTTCGTGAAGATGCGTACCGACAGGAACCCGTTGTTGATCGCCTCGAGCCCGGCGACGGGCAGCAACCAGAGCAAGAGCGGCTGGTCGTAGAAGGTCGCTACCGGCCAAGCCAAGGCGCAGGCCGCCAACCACATGCAACCGCCGCGCAGAATCTGCAATGTCCAGGCGGTGTTGAGGAAATCTCGGTTCTCCCCTTTCTGGTGATACACGACCGAACCGCGGATCCCGACATCGGAAACCATCTCCAGAAAGACCAGGAATACGCGCATCAGCGCGATGGCTCCGAAGTGCTGGGGCAACAGGAGGTACGTCAGCACCATCTGGCTGCCCAATCTCAGGAGGCTCATCGCCCCCATCGACCCGACGGTCCACACCGACGCGCTGGCTATGCGCCGATGACGAGGTCCGCCTTCATCCGGAGCCTTCTTACGAGGTTGGGCGAGAGCCTCCATAGGAGTTAACTTCGCTCAAACCCCCGCATCCGACCTGGGCGGCAGCGGCGCTTCCAGAGCCTCTACCTTGCGAAACGCTCCGTAGGCAATTCCACCGGCATAGGCGTTCGTTTTCTTCGCGCTGTCGTCGTTGACAAAGGTCCCGACAACGCGTGCGTCGACTCCGCGGAGGATGCCAAGGGCCCGGATCGCGTTGGGCGAGGTGGAAACACAGAGGCGCGTCACAAAGATGCAGAGATCCACCTCGGATGCCATCACGCGTGACTCGGAAGACTCCAGAATCGGCGGGGAGTCGACCACGATGCAGTCGTACTTCTTGCGCAGAAAGTCGAGCAACTTGGGAAAGAGACCGCTCTCGAAGAGCTCTGCAGGCTTCCCGAAAGGATCGCCGGCGGGCATCAGATCCAGACCGGCCGCCACGTTCTGCACGATAACCTTGTCGGTCGTTATCGATCGGGTCATCACCTGCCCGAGGCCGGCTAGGTTCTCGACGCCATAGATCTCGTGCAAGCTGGGCATGCGCAAGTCGCCGTCGATCAGCAGGGTCCGCCGCCCGCCGGTGGCCAACGCAAATGCCAGATTGCTCGCGGTCACGCTCTTACCTTCGCCCGAAACAGAAGAGGTCACGAGCACCACACCGTGGCTATCCTTGGGAAGCGCAAAGGTCGTGGCGGTACGCAGGTTGCGAATCGCCTCCGCGGCGCTCGAACCGGGCTGTTCTTCGACGATCCGCCCCGTTCGCGCTCGCGAACGGGGCCCCTTGAGCCGGGGCATGACGCCTACGACGTTGACGTTCAGGACATGGGGCAACTCGCCGATGATGCGCATTTTCTTGTCCGAGAAGCTACGCAGCATGACGATGGCAAAAGCGAGTCCTACTCCACCTGCCAAGGCATAGGCCATCATGGACACGCGGTCGGGGGAAGCGGGCGTGTTCGAGGGTCGGCCGTAGTCGATGACCAGGATATTGAGGGCGCCCGTCTGATTCTCGACGTCCAGTTCGTTCAGTCGGGACTTGAGATGCTCGCTGAAGTCTCGAATGCTGTCGAACTCGCTCTCATAGTTGTCGATCTGCTGCAGGGCGCGGTTGGTCTTTCCCAGCTCTTCTTGAAGACTGGTAACGTCCAGATCCAGGCTCGTTTCCCGATTCTTCGCCTCGTTGTATGCGATCTCGGCGTCGATCTTGTAGTTCCTCGCGTACTGCAGAAGAATATCGCGCTTACGCTCTTTCAGGACCGCGACTTCATCGCGGAGCTCAGCGAGAAGTAAGTCGCCCTGATCGCGCTCGCGGCGCTGTAGCTGCAGTTCCTTCTCAAGCAGGTCCTTCTCTATCTCCTGCAGTTCGGGCTCCAGGTTCGGATTCTGCTTGGTTGACCGACGGTTACGCCCTAGATCAAGGAATTTTTCCGCATCCGCTTCGGCTCTGGAGAACAGCTCGAACGTGGCCCTCTCCCGCAGCATGTCGAAGTGAGCATCAGTCCAGAGCTCGCGCGTCTGGGTTAGGCGCGCCTGGATGAGCGTTTCGCCACCTTGAGTGATGTTGTTCTCGGTGCGGAGCCGGATGATCTTTTCGGTCAAGTCGTCCCGCACCTTCAAAATGGAGCCCAGCTCGCCGCGAATGATGGCGGCGGATTCCTCAGCAGATTCGCGTTTCTTGCGCTTGTGATAAGCGATGTACTCTTCAACCGTCGCGCGCGCAATCTTGGCCGCCTCGTCAGGGAAAGGGCTCAAGTAGGCAATCGAGAGGCGATCTGTGTTGGGATCGACCACCGTTCCTATCCGGTCATTGAGCTCCGTGATCATGGGCTTCGATCCGATGATCTCTCTTGAAAAGCTCTTGAGCCCTCGCAGCGCTTTGGATTCGGACAGGGGTTTGAGGATCGCAGGCGACTTGACCAGGATCTGCTGCTGCTTCAGCAGGGTCCGGGCCTTCCCGGTCGAACCCGCGTTGCCGTTCAGCGGATCGACCTCGCGCGGCGCAACCTGCACCTGGGCAGTCGAGCGATAAAGGTTCTTCTGACCGTGGAGGAAGTAGTACATCCCGCCTCCCGCGATGGCCGGGAACAGGAGGAAGTACCACTTGCCTCGCCACAGCGCCTGAAACAGACGCCCCGCATCGACGGACTCGCCGCCACCGCTGGAGGACTGTTCTATCTGGGGGATGCGGATCTCACTCATTCGGGATTCTACAGAGATGTCGTGCCCGACCCACTCAACCGGAAGCCGAAGACATCTGAAAGGAAGCTGCGGAACCAGCTGCCCTCGGTGTGTTCGATGGCGATCACGTCGCCGTCCTTGATCGGGATGTTCGAACCGTGCTGCAGCGCTAGACCATCGATGCGGAAGGTCGCAGCGATGACCTCGCCATTGGTCTTCTTGCGGTAGATCGTCGCAAAGCGAGGCGCGGCGGTTGCGTCAACACCGCCCGCGGTCGCGATCGCCTGCATCAAGTTGTATTGACGGGGCTCCGGATAGGGGAAGATGCCCACCTTCTTGACCAAACCGACAACGGAGAATTGTCGGTCGGTTCGAGGCTCAACCACGATGGTCTCCCCGCCGCCCAACAGGAGATCCTGCAACGGAATGTCCGTCGAGCGTACAGGAACGGCCTCGGGTTCGATGTCGTCTTCCGCGGGCCTCAGAATGCGAATTTGACTTGCACCGCGGTCGGGGTGAATCCCGCCGGCGGCCATCAAAGCACCCAGGACCGAAAGGCGATCGCTTCTCAGGCCGTAGATGCCGGGTGTGTTCACGGCCCCCATGACAGCCACCGAAACGGTGCGGTACTCGTCCACGGCACAGACGACGTTCGGCCTTTCCTTGAGGTACTCGGGGCTGTGGTAGGCCGATGCGATGGCCTCTTCCACTTCCGACAAAGTGAGACCGGAGATGGGGAAGGGGCCGAGCTGTGGAAGGCGAACCTTGCCGTCCTTGCCCACACGCGACTTCATGTCCCTGGAGTCGCCGGTCTCCGGCTCATAGTCGGAGAACACCTTGGCCGGAAGCGTCAATGTGATGAGATCCCCTGAAACCAGCTTGTAGGGCTTCCCGATGTTCACCGCGACGAGCTTGTCGGTATCGATCTCTTCGACCGACGGTCCCGCGGCCAGGAACTCCGCCAGTTCGAGCGGAGTCGGGGGAACCGAATGGATGATTCGGTTGCCGATGCACCCTGACTCTGTTCCCAGCAAAAGGGGCAAAAACAGGGCAGCGCGGCCGAGCGGAAGAGAATTCACACCTAGCCGTCGGCAGGATCGCGCCCGATCTTGAGGGCCTTCCTGACTACCCAGCCACTGCTCGGTTGAGGCAATCCACAAGGCCATCCAGGGCCGCCGAAACCTCCCCCAAGGGGCGGCCGGCCCGCAGCGCATCCTCACAGGTTGCGGCCGCCTCCGAAACGCCTGGGAAGCCGTAGTTTGCTGCGGTTCCGCGGAGGTGGTGCACCCGGATTTTAAGCCGGGCGAGGTCGCGCGAAGCGAGCGCTGAGTGCAGGCCTTCGATCTGGTCAGGAAACGAGCCGACGTAACGCTCGATCAGACGCTGAAAGCGCGGGTTCCCGGCCAGCGGGAACGGCGGATCTACCTTGCCCGAGTCGGGCGGCTCCTGGGCGCGGTCCGTGGCGGAGTTCAGGTTCACTTCCAAGCAGACCAAGAGCTGTGAGGGCACGACCGGCTTGGTCAGGTAGTCGATACAGCCCGCCTCCAAGCAACGCTCCCGATCGCCCCGCATCGCAAACGCGGTCAAGGCGATGATCGGCGCCTTGAAACCTCGCTCAATCAAACGGCGCGTGGCCTCGTAGCCGTCCAGCACGGGCATACTCATGTCCATCAAGACGATGTCGAACGGCTTGCCTGATAACTGGGCGGAAAGGGCGAGATCTACGGCGACGGCTCCGTTTCCAGCGGCCTGATAGGTTGCACCGGCTTCTTCGAGCAGAAAGCCCATGACCTCTCGGTTCTCGGAACTGTCCTCCGCCACGAGAACGTGGGCCCCGTCGATGGCGCCGGCCGGAGGGCAGGGCGTGGGACCCACGGACGAAGGAGCTATGCACGTGAAGGTGCCAGCACTGTTGGAAACGAGCGGGATTTCCAACGTGAATGTACAACCCTCTCCCAGCTCGCTCGTCATCGAAATCTCGCCGCCTAGAAGCCTGGCGAGATGGCGGGAGATCAGTAGCCCCAGGCCGGTCCCTTCGGTAGCTCCGGGGTTGAGTTGGCCGAAGGGGCGGAACAGACGCTGACCGTCTTCAGGAGCGATCCCAGGCCCCGTGTCGACCACGTCGAAGATCAACCATTGCCCGTCCTCAGTCGTACGCAAGACCAACCGAACGTCGCCCCTTTCGGTGTACTTGACGGCGTTTCCGACCAGATTGACGAGGATTTGCTCGAGGCGGACCGGGTCGGTCTCGACCTCGGCAGGAAGTTCCCCCTGCACCTCAACCTCGAGGCTCAACATCTTTTCGGCCGCTACGCCACGCAGCATATCCCGTACGGCCGCGACGACCTCGACAAGGGAACACGGTGTGCTTTCGAGGCTCATGTGCCCCGCTTCGATCTTCGACAGATCCAGAACGTCGTTGATCAACGTCAACAGATACTCCGTGCTGCGCTTGAGATTCGCGACCCACGTCTCCTGTGAGCGTCGGTCGACGTTTGGACGCGCCAAGAGCTCGGCATAACCGACGATGGCGTGCATCGGCGTGCGCAGCTCATGGCTCATGTTGGCAAGAAACTCGCTCTTGTAACGATTGGCGAGCTTTTCTCGTTGCACGGATTTTTCAAGGTCATGGGCTAGTTGAGCACACTCGCGCTCAGCACTGCGACGCTCGATCCCCCGGGCAAACGCGCCGATCGTGAGCTGCAGAATCGAAACAACCTCCGGACTCCACTTGCGGGGTTCGCGGTCGACGAAGACGAAGAGATTGTCCAGGCGATCGAAAATGAAGACCGGCAGGAGCAACATGGAGCGCTCGCCGGCCTCCAACAAGCCCGCACCCATGGCAGCGACCGTGTGCTTGGAGCGGTCGGTATCGGGGACGCACAAGGACTCTCCACGCTGGAGTACATCGTGCGCCCAGGCGTAGCGGGACGAGGGTTGGGGGCGCGGCTCCGGGCGGTGGATCTCGCCGCCCTCGGGAGACCATTCGTGCGTATGCAGCACCGTGCGACCCTGATTGCGATAACGGCAGAGCATGGCGCGAGAAACGCCCAGAACTCGTCCGACGCCGGACAGGATCAAGGCGACCGAACGGGTGAGATCCTCATTCTCCAGGAGCGAGGTCGCGGCCTGGCGCGAGACCTCGTTGAGCTGGATCGGGACGCATGCATCTTCCGAGGGGGAATTCACTCCCTCCCACATCGGCCGATCGGGAGAAGTTCCTGGCAGGTAGTCGTAAGATTCTGCGCAAATGCGGCAGGAACCGTCCGCAAAGTGAAGTGTGAAGTTGAAGCCTACAGGGACGGCGCCGCTCGGCAGCCGGGTAGAGTACCCGGGCATGGAAGATCCCAGCCTACCACGCATGTCGAGACGCGACTTCTCGCTTGTAATCGCCCTCGCATTCGCCCTGCGTTGGGCCGCGATCTTCGAGCTGGCCGGAAGTGATCTCGCTTTGGTGCCCCTCGGAGATGCGCGCGGGTATGTGGATTGGGCGCGCGGAATAGCGGCTGGAGACTGGATGGGAAGCGAAGTCTTCTATCAAGCTCCGTTGTATCCATATCTGCTCGCGCTCTGTTTCCGGGTGGCCGGGGACGGATTCTTGCTCCCGCGCCTCCTGCAGGCGACGGCCGGAGCGCTGGCGTGCGGGTGGATCGGAAAATGGACGACACCCATGGCCGGCGTATCCGCCGGACGGGCCGCCGGAGTCCTCGCAGCGGTCTATGCGCCCTGGATCTGGACGGACGGGCTACTGCAGAAGACATCCGTGGCACTCGCCTTGACCGTGTTGCTCTTCGCACTTTGCGAACGGCTACGACCTGACTCGAAGCCGTGGACGGCTTTTTCGATCGGCGCAATTGCCGCATGCCTGGTTCTTACTCGGGAAAACGCAGCGGTCCTTCTGCTGCCCTGCGCCTGGTTCATCGCGCGCACTGCCGGACGCAAGAAAGTCGTGCTGGCCGCCTCCGGTCTGGCCCTGTTACTGCTACCCATCGGGTTTCGCAATCAAAGGTTGGGGGGAAGCTTCTTGCCCACGGCGTCGAATGTGGGCGTCAACCTCTATATAGGCAACGGTCCTGGCGCCGATGGGTTCTACGTGCCGCTGCAAAGCGGACGCGGTCACACCGATTATGAGCAAGAGGATGCGCGCACCCTCGCCGAACAGGAGTTGGGGCGAGAGTTGACTCCGAGTGAAGTGTCGGCGTTTTTTGGAAGCGCCGCCTGCAGGGAAATCGCCGCAGATCCCTCGCGCTTCGCCGGCTTGCTTGGTCGCAAGCTGCTGCTCTTTCTCAACGAACGCGAATACATGGATGCCGTAGCCTTCGAGGCCTACCAAGACGAGTCCGTCATCCTCGGAACTCTCGGTACCTTCTTTCGCTTCGGGTTGATTTTCCCCCTCGCCGTCTTGGGCCTGTGGAGATGCGCGCGCCGCAATGCCTTCACGCTATTGTTGGCTCTCGGAGCGGGGCTGCTCGCCCTGAGCGTCCTGCCCTTCTTCGTGACGGGGCGCTTTCGCATGGGCGTGGTCCCGTTGCTGCTGCCCTTTGCAGGCGCGGGGGTTGCTTCCCTTCTGGAATGGCGCAGGGAGGCTCGCTGGAAGGAAGCCGCCCTTCCGCTGTCGGTTGCGGCGGGAATGGCGGTCGTGGCCTTCCTGCCGTTGCGGTCCAGCGGGGATCCGCTCGCGACGACCTACACCAACCTGGCGAGCGAGCTCCTGCGACAGGAATCCTATGAGCGCGCGGAGGCCTGGGCGACAAGGGCGACCGAGGTGGAAGTGGAAAACGTGGACGCGCTCTACAACCTGGGCCTGGCCCTCAAGTTTCAGGGACGCCTTCAGGACTCTCAACGCATTTTTGGAGAGTCCCTGAAGAAGGGCGAAGCCTACGCGGCGGATGTGTGGGCGGAACTTGGATCGCTTTACGCCATGCAGAAAGACCCGCAGGAGGCCCGGAGGGCGATCGCCAGGTCGCTCAGCCTGGATCCGGGAAACGCGGCGGCCAACTACTATCTGGGACTGCTTTCTCGCCAGGCGGGCGAACTGGAGAAGGCTGCCGAGGCCTATGAAATCGCGCTTCAGCGACGCCCGCGTTTTTCCCAAGCGCGCCATAACCTGGCTCATGTGCTCCTGGCCCAGGGGCGCGTGGCCGACGCCCTTCGACACCTGCAGGATACGGTAGATCGTGCCCCCGACTTTCTACCTTCGTTGAACCTCCTGGGGCTTCTCCTCAGCACTCACCCCGACGATGCGCTGCGTGACGGCCCGGCGGCGCTACACCACGCCGAACGCGCGCTGGAACTGTCCCGTGAGCACGACGCGGACGTCCACGCAACCCGTGCCTTTGCCCTCGCTGAACTCGGACGCTTCGAGGAGGCTCTCGAATCCCTCCGCAACGCTCGCATGAAAGGCTCCGAACCCGCCCGCTGGGATGAAGCCGCCTCCCTTTTTCGAGCTGGAAGGCCGTTCCGCACCGATCCGACCGCAAGCCCGCAAGACCGTTAGATCCCCTGGAGCGACTCTCTCCCGAAACGCTTTCGGCTTCCGTTCGGACCAGGTAACACTCAACTCACCCGAAACGCCAACGACCACCGACACGAGCCAGCTCTCGCGGTTTATGCAAGTCTCAAGTATGGGGACAACACCCGCCCCACCCCTTACGATGTCTTTTCCCGTCAAAGTTCAGTTCCAAGCCCCACGGAGGCCGATGATGACGCCCGATCCCGAGCATTCAGGCTCGCAAGACGACGAAGAAATCATGAACATCGCACAAGCTCCGCACGGCATCAATCTGGTCGTCGAGACCACAGAAATGGTCTACATCGGACGTTTCGATACGACCAACGGCTTCGAAGTTCTCATGCATGACGTCGCCGCACACCCGATCTCCGAACGCAGCAGTGGCGAGGACTTCATCCGGCAGACGGCCAAGTACGGCATTCCCGTCGAACACCGCGACCTGGTGTTCCCTGCCCAAGGTATCTGCCGCGTGCGCAGGCTCGGCGACATCGTCAAGTAGTCCGACCGGGGGAACAAACCTGGGGGATGGTTGAACCCCATGGGATCCAGGTGGCCTTGCTCAGTCCACGTTCCACATGTCGCCCGTGTAGATCAGGCTCTTGAGATCGCCCGGCCCCTTATTCGAAGTGACCTGGTCCATCTGTCGGTAAACATCATTCTCGAAGACGGAACGCTCGACCTTGCGGAAGATTCCGATCGGCGTGGGGAGATCGCTGGCACGGTCGATGTCGGCAAAGAGCATCGCCGGCGCGGCGGAGGCGGTGGAAGCATCCCAGACCATGGCCTCGTCCGCGGAGCACTGCTCGAGGTCGAATCCATTGAGTCGCAGTCCTTTGTCTCCATCGGATCCGTAAACGACCTTCTCCCCGGGCGCGAGGGTGACCAAGCGGTCGTTGCGAACCTGCTTGTCGGCGACCTCATCAAAGACCTTGTCGTTGAATATCACACAGTTCTGGAAGATCTCGATGAAGCACGTGCCCTTGTGCGCGGCTGCCTGAAGAAGAATCTCCCTCATGTGCTTGAGGTTCGTGTCGACGGTGCGAGCGACGAAAGACGCACCGGCCCCCAAGGAAAGAGAGATGGGATTGAAGGAGTGGTCGATCGACCCGAAGGGTGTGGCTTTCGTGCGCAGGCCCTGCCGTGAGGTCGGCGAATATTGACCCTTGGTAAGCCCGTAGATCTCGTTGTTGAACAGGAGGACCTTGATGTTCACGTTGCGGCGCAAGAGGTGGATCAGGTGGTTGCCACCGATCGACAGCGCGTCGCCGTCACCAGTCACAATCCAGACGGACAGATCAGGGTTGGCAACCTTGATTCCCGTCGCGACCGCGGGCGCGCGCCCATGGATGCTGTGGAAGCCATAGGTGTCCATGTAATAAGGGAAGCGGCTCGAACAGCCGATGCCCGACACGAACACCGTGTTTTCCTTGGAAACACCCAGCTCGGCCATCACACCCTGGACGCAGCTCAGAATGGCGTAGTCCCCACAACCAGGGCACCAGCGTACGTCCTGATCGGACTTGAAGTCCTTGGCTTTGAGTTTGGCGTCGGTGGTCATGACTACTGCTCTAGAAGCTCTTGGACGTGCCGGGTTAGTTCCACGGACTGGAACGGCTTGCCTTCGACTTTGGTGTAGGAAAGGAAGTTGTACTGCGGAAACTCGGAGCGCAGCACGCGGAAGAACTGGCCCAGATTGAGTTCGCAAACCAGAACGCACTTGTAGCTGGAGAAAATTTCGTCCAGGCCCTTGGGCAACGGCCACAGGTGGCGCATGTGCATGTTGGCGACGGACATTCCGGCCGCACGACACCGATCGGCCGCACTCTGGATGGAGCCGCGCGTGCCACCCCAACCCAGCATGAGAACTTCGCCTTTGTCGGGACCGAAGATCTCCGGGGTATCGATCGTCTCGCGCACGCTCTGAACGCGATCGTGGCGCCGATGGGTCATCAGGGAGTGGTTCTCGGCGTCGTAGCTGACGTTCCCCGTACCGTCTTCCTTCTCAAGACCACCGATGCGGTGCTGCATACCCGGTGTTCCCGGCACGACCCACGGACGCATACCTCTATCGTCGCGCATGAAGGGCAGATAGCCCTCGGGGTTCGTGCGGAACTTGGCTTTGAACTCGGGAAGCTTCTGGAGATCGGGAAGTTTCCACGGCTCGGATCCGTTGGCGATGTAGTTGTCGCTGAGCAGGATGACCGGCGTCATGTACTCCACTGCGATGCGGCAAGCCTCGAGCGCGCAGTCGAAAGCGTCGGTGGGAGCGGACGCAGCCAGCACCGGGATCGGCGCCTCGCCGTTGCGACCGAAGATCGATTGCAGGAGGTCGGTCTGCTCGACCTTCGTGGGCATCCCGGTCGAAGGACCGGCGCGCTGGACATCGACAATAACCAGAGGCAGCTCGACCGAGACGGCCAGGCCCATCGCCTCCGCCTTCAGTGCGACGCCGGGACCGGAGGTGGTGGTGAGGCCGAGGCAACCGGCGAACGACGCCCCCAGGGCAGCGCAGATCGCGGCGATCTCGTCCTCCGCCTGGAACGTGATGACACCGAAGTTCTTGTAGAGCGCCAGTTGGTGCAACAAGTCCGACGCGGGCGTAATCGGGTAGGCCCCCAGAAAGAGCTTCAATCCCGATTGCTCGGCGCCCGCGAGCAACCCCAACCCCAGGGCCTGGTTGCCCATGATGTTGCGATACGTTCCCGCAGGGAGATTGTCGCAAGCTTGGACATCGTAGCGCCCTTGGAACATCTCATGGATGTCGCCGGCATTGAAACCCGCCTGCAGAGCCTTCTGGTTGGCTTCGACCAACTCCGGACGCTTGGCGAACTTCTCCTGCAACCAATTCATCGTCGGCTTGAGCGGGCGGCTATACAGCCAGTACATCAACCCGAGCGTGTAGAAGTTCTTGCAGCGTTGAACCTCTTTGGTGGAGAGAGGCGAATCCGCAAGCGCCAACCGAACTCGCTCGTTGATGTTGATCTCAATGACCCGATAGCCATCTACCGATCCATCCTCGAGCGGATTTTTTTCGAGCCGCGCTTTCCTCAGGTCGTTTGGGCCGAAACTGCCCGTGTTGACGACCAGCATACCGCCGGGTTTCAGCTCACCGATGTTGACCACCAGAGCGGCAGGGTTCATCGCTACCAACACATCGGGCGCGTCCCCCGGCGTGTGGACATCCGCCGAGCTGAAGTGGATCTGGAAACCGGAAACCCCCGGCCGCGTTCCAGCGGGAGCCCGAATCTCGGCGGGGAAGTCCGGCAACGTCGCAAGGTCGTTTCCGACGACCGCAGAGGTGTTGGTGAATTGGTTGCCGGTGACCTGCATTCCGTCACCGGAGTCACCCGCGAAGCGGATCGTGACCTCTTCCTGCTGCTGAAGCGGAAGCTCGGCGCCGGGTTCTTTCGTCTTGGTCATCGTTCTGAGCCCGACACAGGGGCTGAGTGTAGGAAATCTGGGGCGCTTTCTCGGGCGGAAGCTGCTCGGACGAGGGTGATCCGAAGGCCCGCCCCACCAAGTTTGGCGAGAGATTCTGCCACGCGTTCCCCGGAACCGCACCCCCGAATTCAAGCTTCGAAATAAGCTGTTGGAGAATCTGCGGTCGAGGGGCGAGGATAAGGGGGAGGGAACCGTGTCCGATCGATTCCCCACAGCCACACCGACATGCCCACCGCTCATTTTGCGAGTGCCCTCTCCGTCCGACCGGAGTCCGCGGATGCCATCGGCGAGGCGGTTGAGGAACTCTCCGCTGAATTGGGCGGAAATGCTCCGAATCTGGTCTGCGCCTTCGCCACCCACCACTACGGTTCTGAGCTCGAGCAACTCGGACCGCGCCTGGCCAAGGCCACCGGCACCGACGTCGTCATCGGCTGCACCGCCGAGAGCGTGATCGGACGCGGCCGCGAGGTCGAACGCCAACCGGGCCTGGCCGTCTGGGCGGCATCCTTGCCGGAAACGGAGGTCCGCTACTTCGAAATTTCCGCCACCGATAACGGAAAAGACGAGGCCACGTTTTCGGACTATCCACCCGTCCGCGAAACGGAGCGCTCTTCGATCATCCTCACGGTCGACCCCTTCTCCTTCCCGATCGATCCCTTCCTGCGCGACTTGAACGAGCGGTACGAAGGGGTCCCGGTGATGGGGGGAATGGCCAGTGGTGCCATGGGGCCGGGACAGACGCTCTTCTTTACGGCCGACGGCGTCAGCGACTCCGGCTGCGTAGGCGTCGTCCTGGAGGGAGCCATCGGGATGCATCCGGTCGTCAGCCAGGGATGCCGCCCGGTCGGCAAGCCGTGGGTCATCACCGACTGCGAGCGCAACATCGTCAAGAAGCTCGGTGGTCGGCCGGCCCTCGAGGTCGTGATGGAGACCTGGAACCGCCTTCCGAAGGTGGATCAGGAGCTCATGCAGTCAGCCCCTTTTCTCGGCCTGGCCATCGACGCCACCCGGACGACCTTCCAGCGTGGAGAATTCCTGGTCCGCGGCATCATGGGCCTGCACCAGCGCGAGCGCGCGATCGCCGTGGCGGACTTCGTACGGCGGGGACAGACGGTCCAACTCCTCGTCCGCGACGCCGAATCGGCGGGCGAGGACCTGCGCTTTCTCCTGGGCACGATGGGCGGCGGAGAATTGCCGATCGAAGAACCCAGCAGCGCCGGAGCCTTGATTTTCTCGTGCAACGGTCGCGGTTGCCGCATGTTCGAGAGTCCCCATCACGACGCTAACTGCATTCGCGATGGCCTCAGCGCCGACGTGCCCGTGGCCGGCTTCTTCGCGGCGGGGGAAATCGGCCCCGTCGGGAGACGTAACTTCCTGCACGGCTTCACCGCCTCGGTGGCCCTTTTTCGCCCCACCCCGGACTGAAACGCAGGCTTGGGTCGACTCCCGAGTCTGTCGATACCTGCGCCCATGAACTGCGAACTTTCCGACGACGTCATCGAGCGCGATCTCGAATTCGCCATCTCCATCGCCCACGAAACCGGACAACGGGTCCTCGCCCTGCGCGAAAGCCAACGCTGGGAGGGCAAGATGATGGCCGACATCGGCGATCAGGCGGCCGACGGCCTCCTGCAGGGCTTCATTCGCGGTCGCTATCCGGATGACGGGCTCCTGTCGGAAGAGACGGTCGACTCCCCGGACCGACTCGACAAGCGCCGGACCTGGATCGTCGACCCGCTCGACGGTACGAAAGAGTTCAGCCAGGGCCGACACGATTGGGCGGTGCACGTTGCCCTGACGGTCGGCGGCGAATGCGCCCTGGGCGCGGTGGCCTTGCCGTCGTTGGAGGAGATCCTCTGGGGCGTTTGCCTCCCGGGCAGACTGCGCGGCGGCGTCCGCGGTGGCGGCGAGGTCATTGGGGGCGACACCGAACCCGTCGGAACACCGAAGGTCGTGGTCAGCCGCAGCCACACCCCGCCGTGGGTCGAGAAATTTGCCGCAGAAGTCGGCGCCGAGCTCCTTCCCTGTGGAAGCGCCGGCTTCAAAGTTTCGCGCCTCCTGCAAGGCAAAGCGGATGTCTACGTGCACAAGATCGGCCTGAAGGAATGGGACACCTGCGCACCGGAAACCGTAGCGCGCGCCCTGGGTTGGCATGTCTGCAAGCTGCACGGTGAAGAGCACCGCTACAACCAGGCCAACCCCAAGAACCACGAACTCGTGGTCTGTCGGCCGGCGTGGCGCGAGCGGGTCCTGAAAGCGATCGCGGATTCCGGGGCATTGGAGGACTAGCGACGGAGGGTCGCCCCCTCGGTCGACTTTTCTCGACGGAACAACGCCAAGAAACCGTCAAGCTGGCGCGGGGGCCCTGGCTCGAACAACCCGATGCGGACGAATCCGGGTTCGGACGGCGCGTCAGCCTCGAATCCGAAATTGCAGGGCGTCTCCCACCGCAGCACGTCGGCGTTCGGATTCGAAGAGAAGTCGTCGGTCGACCAGACGGCCCGGTCACTCCCCGAAGACAATCGCCTTACTCGGTCTGCGCAGTGATGGTGGGCCCACCCTCGCCGTGGATGTGGATCCGCAAGAGAACCGGGCGACAACACACCGGGCAGTCCTCGACGTACTCCTGCTCGCTCCCCCCTGAAAGGTCGACGGGAATACCGATCTCCTCGCCACAAGCCGGGCACAGGTAGAAGGCCTCCTCTTCAGCGCTCATGGACGTACACTCCGCGACACCGTACACGGGCGAGAATCCACATGAAAACGACCTCTTTGCGAATCGATACGGCGCGCCTGAACAGACGATTGGGCGAGCTTGGAAAACGCGGGGCACTGGCAGGGGGAGGCGTGTGCCGCCTGGCCCTGACCGACGAGGACCGTGCGGGTCGGGAGCTGGTCGTGGGTTGGATGCGCGAGCTGGGGCTCGAGGTCGCGATCGATCGTATCGGCAACGTGATCGGGATCCGCAAGGGCAGCCAGGACGGCCCGCCCGTCGTGACGGGCTCGCATATCGACACGGTTGCAACCGGTGGGCTCTACGACGGGAACCTGGGGGTCCTGGGGGGCCTGGAAGTGATCGCGCGGCTGAACGAAGCCGGTATCGCAACAGAGAAGCCCCTGGCCGTTGGCTTCTTCACGAACGAAGAAGGCGCCCGCTTCGCTCCGGACATGATGGGAAGCGGCGTCCACCAGGGCTCGATGTCACTCGAACAGATGCTCTCAACGGTCGGGATCGATGGCTGTACGGTCGTTGACGAGCTGGAGCGCATCGGCTACGCCGGCGATGTTCCATGCGGAAACTTCGAGGCCCAGGCCTACCTCGAACTGCACATCGAGCAGGGTCCGGTCCTCGAACAGGAAGGCACAGTGATCGGCGCGGTCACCGGCGTCCAGGGTATCTCCTGGACCGAGGTCCTCTTCACAGGAACCTCCAATCACGCCGGTACAACGCCCATGTCGATGCGCTGCGATGCGGGCCATGCAGCCGCCGAGCTCACGACCTTCGTGCGCGGACTCACCCGCGAGATGGGCGGCGCGCAGGTAGGCACGGTCGGTTCGATCCGCCTGGAGCCCGACCTGATCAACGTGATCGCGAGCAAGGCCAAGCTGACGATCGACCTGCGCAACACGGACGCCCGCAAACTCGTTGCAGCCGAACAACGCTTCTACGCGTTTCTTGAGGAGATCGCGGGCAAGGAAGGCGTTCAGGTCGAGCACAGGAGCCTGGCCCGCTCCGAGCCGGTCGACTTCCACGAGGAGGTTATCGCCCGTGTCGAGTCTCATGCGCAAGATCTCGGGCACCCGGTTCGTCGCCTGCCCAGCGGCGCCGGCCACGACGCACAAATGTTCGCGCCCAACTGCCCTAGCGGGATGATCTTCGTGCCCAGCGCCAAGGGCGTCAGCCACAACGTGAGGGAGTTCACCGAAGCGGAGCACATCGAGGCGGGGGGCAATGTGCTGCTCCAGACCCTGCTCGAGTTGGCGGGGTAGGATCTTGCCCGTCTCCCGCCTGCCCCTCGGCCGCCACCCCTGCCGGTCGACAGAGGACCGTGGACGGCTATTCTCC
Organism: Planctomycetota bacterium; assembly: GCA_002683825.1. Classification (GTDB taxonomy): domain Bacteria; phylum Planctomycetota; class UBA1135; order UBA1135. The sequence continues at coordinate 77,371 of NYUD01000057.1, read as the reverse complement.
GGCCACCGCATTCCTGCGGAACTTTGCCGGCGAGCGCGAGAAGACGCTCCGGACGCAGCCTGCGCGGAATCTTGTCGAGGATCTCGAAGGCTGAATCGGGCGCTCGAAGCCTCTACGCAAGGTCGGCGCGGAAACGCGTTTCAAACCATCGCCCTAGCGCCTCTATCTCCTCCGCGCACACCTGGTGCATCATGGGATAGTCGTGCCACTCGGTCCCGTAGCCCATGTCCACGAGCGCTTCGTGGGAACGCCGGCCACGGTCGACCGTCACCATCGGATCGTGCGTGCCGTGGGCCTGGAAAATCGGCGTGTCGCGATTCGCGTCGTGGCGTTCGCTCCGGATGGTCTCTTCCAACACGAGGTAGGTCGAGAGGGCGACGATACCGAGAAGTTTCTCAGGGTGGCGCAAGGCGGTAAAAAGCGCGATCGCTCCACCCTGACTGAATCCGGCCAAACAGATGCGGTTCGTCGGTACGCCGCGCTCGTTTTCGTGCGCGATCAAGCACTCGACGCGCCGCGACGAGGCCTGGATCCCTTCTTCGTCCTGGCGAAGATCGAAGTCGATGCCGCGGATGTCATACCAGGCAGGCATGACCATGCCGCCGTTGACGGTGACCGGAATCGCCGGTGCGTGGGGGAAAATCCAGCGCACCGCATGTTCCCCACGGACGCCTAATTCGGGAACAATCGGTGGAAAATCGTGGCCGTCGGCACCGAGCCCGTGCAACCAGATGACCGTGTGTTTTGCCGGTCCATCAGGTTCGATTTCGACGCTAGGAAGGAGTTCGGGTTCGGTTTGCGACATGAGCGCATCACAGGGTAGCGCCTCTTCGGCCGGGTATTAATAGACAAGTGAAGGGCCTTCGACGCTCTGCTAGACTCACGCGGCATGAAGGGTCCGCTTCTTCGCCTGCCGCTCGGAGCTCTTGGCCTGGGGTTTCTCTGCGCTTGCCCCTCGACACCGCACGATACGAGCGTTCACGACTACTTGAATCAGGGAATGAAAATCCCGCCAAATCAGGTCTCGATCTACTTCGGGTCCCGCGACGTCATGGATTTCGACGCCCTGGACGTCGACCCCGGACCTGGCCAGAATTTCCTGGACGTCAGCAAGAACACCTTCGGAGGGATCGAATACAGCGAGATCATCCGGAGCACCGTGGGTTGGGAGTTCGGGCTCTTCTACTCCCGGGGGGAGGACTCGACCCTTCAAACCGTCCCCAACTTCGGGATGCCCGAGGTTGTCAAAGTCAAGACCGACATCGAGTTCATCGAACTGTCCCTGGGAGGGCGCTACACGTACACGGGCTTTCTGTACCTCCAGCCGTACCTGGGACTTGGAGTCGATTTCATCGTCGCGAACATCCCGAAACCCGAGACGACGACGGTCCAGGACCCCGATTCCGACCCGAATGACCCCACGTTCGTGGAAACCGTCGTTGAGTACCCCAACCACAGAAAGCACCTCATCGGGGGCTATGCCCATGCCGGAGTCAACCTTCGCATGGGACACATCCTCATGGGCCTGGATGCCCGGACGCTCTTCTGGGCCGACCATGACGTCAACTACGTTCAGGCGGCGGTGACCCTGGGCTGGGCCTTCTGAACCGCCATCGGCACCGGCCCCCCGGCACGGGAAGGTGGCAGGCATTTTTTCCGCGTTTCGGTTAAGGAACCCGGGGCCCGTTTACGGATGGGCTAGTGCGACAGGAACTCTGGGTGCTTGCGGACTCGGTACGAGCGGTTTCGGGGTGGTCTCCTCCGGGAAAACCCCCTCCGCGGCCAGGCGGGTCTGTGGGTCCTGGAGTCCGAGCCGCCCCCAAACTTCTCAGGAGACAACCCTCCCTACCGCTCGCCATCTCGACAGGCGGGCAACCCGCCGACCCCAGGGTCGGGGAACATCAGCGATCGCGTCCCGACAAGACCCCAGAGGTGGGTCTTCGAGGCCTGGCCGGACCGGTTTCCCCTCTAACCGGTTCGGCCTCCTTAATGTTGCCGGTCGAAAACCCTGCTGCGCTCGTCGGCCCGACTGGAGGACGAGCAGAGACGACCCGCTCGAGAGCTGCGAAGTTGAATTCGTCGAGAAGAAACCGATCCCGTGATGGGCTACTCGGAAGCGCGGGTCGTATCTGCGACCGACCGCCAGTGCTCGACGCGCTCGGTGAGGCCTTGACGCCGATATAGCGTCACCAGTGAATCGGCAGCTTGAAAGGCCCCGATGGTGTCCGATCCCCAGGTTTCACTGAACGTCTCGTAGGCCTCCAGGAGGGTCTCTTCGGCCTTGTCATCTTTCTGGAGCTCGAGCAGACAGATCCCGTAGTCCACGAGATAGACCCCCAGATCCCCTTTGCGTTCCGGTGTGGATCGCGTGCGTTCGATCACATCGGCCAGGAGCTCTTCGGCTTCCTCGTGGTAACCCATCTTCCCTTTGACGCGACCCAGGCTGGCGAGAGTCGACAGGGTACTGGGGTGATCGATCCCCAGAGCGTCTATCTGGCGTTCGCTGACCTCCCCCAGCATTCCTTCCGCATCCTCGAGACGATGGGTCTCCTCAAAAAGTATGCCCATGTTGAACATGACGACAAGAGTATCGGGATGATCGACGCCCAGCGCGTTCATGTCCTTGTTCAACGCGAGCTCGAACATCTCCGAGGCATCCTCGCGGAAGCCGGCTTGCTGATAGAAGACCCCGAGAGAGTTCAGAATCTCCGAATTCACCTCACCCCAAACGCGCTTCTGTGTGTCGTAGACAGAGCGCAGCAGCTCAAGTCCTTCTGCGGACCGCCCCTGTCCGTCATACGTCCATGCGAGAGCGTCCTGAACCTCGAGCGTGCGTAGGTCTTCCGCACTGAAAATCCGCTCGCGAACCGCCCTCGCTTCAAGGAGCAGGGGCTCGGCCTTGTCGTACTGGCCATCGTTCAGGGCGATCCAGCCCAGGCTGAACAGCGCTGTTCCGAAGTCGGGGTCGTATTCCCCAAGGATCTCACGCATCTTGGGTAGCAACGGCTCCAAACGCCGGGCTGCGTGGTGTTCCCGACCGAGGGAATGCTCCGCCGAACTGAGCCCCACGAGCGTCCGCAGTGTTCGGGGGTCGTCGGGCCCGAACTCCTCGTTCAACGTGGCATAGGCCTGGGAAAGGAGCGCTTCCGCCTCCTCGTACTTGCCCAGCGCCTCGTAAGTGCGGCCGAAGGTATTCAAGAGGAGCCCGTAAATCGCCGGGCGAAAACGAAACTCCTCCGGCATCGTCTCGTTCATGTGGACGACAAGTCGCTCTACGGTGGGGACTTTGCTGTTCCGCCGAGGGTCGACGGTGGCGAGCGATCGGGTCAGGAAACCTGCGACTGCCTCTGCTTCTTCACGGGCCTGTTTCGCTTCTTCCGCTGCGAGGCGCGCCTCTTCTTTCTTCGCATTCGAATCGATCGCCCAGAACACTGAAACGATCACGCCGACCAAGAGCGCCGCAAAGGTCAGGAGCAAGACTCCTATCAGCCGCGTGTGCCGCCGCGCGAAGAGCGAGGCCTGATAGACGAGGCTCGGGTTTCTGGCCACGATCGGCTTGAAGCCGAGAAAACGGTCGATGTCGCCGGCGAGCTCTGCCACCGAGGTATAGCGGCGATGCGACTCTTTCTGAAGCGCCTTCAGTACGATGGTCTCGACGTCGCCTTGCAACTCGATGCGAAGACGTGAGAGACGCTGAGGCGGTTCGTCTTCGATGATGCGGGCTGCTTCGACCAGCGATTTGCCCGAAATATCGTAGGGCATATGCCTGGTGAGTAGCTCGTAGAGGATTACACCTAGAGAGTAGACGTCGCTACGTTCGTCGAGGGGCTTTCCGAGAATCTGCTCGGGCGACATGTACCGGACCGTCCCTAGCAGTTGCCCCATCTCCGTGAGGTGCGTCGTATCGCGATCGTATTCGTCAAAACTCCGAGCGATACCGAAATCGATCAGCTTCGGAACACCGTCTAACCCCACAAGGAGATTGGACGGTTTCAGGTCGCGGTGCAAGATGCCCTTCCCGTGGCCGTGGGCCACCGCTTCACAGATGGAATGAAGCAATTCGAGCCGTTCGCGCAGGTCGAGGTTGTTCTCGAATGCGTAACGGGTCATGGGACGGGCTCCCTCGACGAACTCCATCACAAAATACGGCAGCCCCTGCGGGGTTGTGCCACCATCGAGGATGCGGCAGATGTTGTCGTGCTCCATCATCCCGAGCACCTGCCGCTCGTTCTCGAAGCGGCTGGCGACGCGCGCGACACTGGCCCCTGGGCGCATCACCTTCAGGGCGACGAAACTGTGGGGATTTCGCCCCGCCTTGGCCAGAAAGACGCGCCCCATCCCACCCTCGCCGATGACATCGATGATTCGATAATCACCCACCTGTTTGGCTTCCTCCCCGTTGATCGAGTGGACGGGGTTCGTCAACTGGTCGGTACGTGCCACATCGATTGCGTTCGAAACGGGGCTGAGCAGATAATCCTTCGTTCCCTCCTCATCCTGTGCGAGCATCGCGAGCAACCGCTCACGTAGCTCGATGTCGTCCGCGCAGTGTTCGCGCAAGAACGCCGCCCGCCTCTCCGAAGGAACCTCAAGGGCACGGTCGAAGAGAGTCTCGAGTCGAGAGGGCTCGGTAGCTTCGAAAGATCCGGTCACGTCTGTTGCCCTCAAGCACCCTCAATCTGGGATTGCAGCCAGGCCCGGGCAAGACGCCAATCGCGTTCGACAGTTCCAACCGACACCTTCAGAACCTTGGCGATGGCGTCTGTCGACAGTCCGGCGAAGAAGCGCAGCATGACCACCTCGGCTTTACGCGGTTCGAGGATCTCGAATCTCTTCAGGCACTCGTCGAGTGCCAGAATATCCGTCGTCAGCGGAACGATGTGAGGCTCTGTGTCCGGATCGAGGATCTCACGTCCAGCACTACGCTTCGATGAAGTCTTGCGACGCGCCAGATCCACGAGAATGTTGCGCATGGCCCGGGCCGCCGCTCCGAAGAAGTGTGCACGGCTGTCCCAATCCTCCTCACCCGAGGAAGACAGCCGCATCCAGGCCTCGTGTACGAGCGCGGTGGTCTGCAGCGTCTGTCCGGGCCCGAGCCCCGCCAGCTTGCTCCGGGCGAGCCGCCGCAAGTCGTCGTAGACGAGCGTAAGGAGCTCTTCGGAAGCGGACGCTCCCCCCTTCGAGGCTCGCAAGGCCTCGGCGATGTGCCGCCCTGATTGAAAGGTCTCGGACACGCGCCTCATTGTGCACCGCCTCGCAGGAAAGAGTAAGAAGGCATGGTCCTTTCGGACATGGCTTTCCACCAGACGCAGGGATATTCCGGCCCGGCCCCGGGGAGCCAATGGAGGCGACTCGTGGGGTGCCCATCCCAAAAAGTGGGAAAAACCGAAGGCTTCGGCCGCCCCCGCTCGGATGTCCCCTCGGAGGGAAAAGCCACCGTTGCTGAAAGACCCCCACAGATGAGCAACGTTACCTACGACAGAGAACAAACCAGGAGACTCCAACCCCTACTTCTCTCGATCGGCAAGGAGATCCGTGAGCGCAGTGCGGTACTTTCCTTTCTCGTCGGCGCCCTGGACGAGTTGGACGACAGCGAGGCCGAGTCACCCGCCCGCGAAGTTCGCCAGATGCTCACCTCGGAGGCCTCCATCCAGCGACGCGAGCTTCTGAAAACCAAACGCGAGCTGGAGGAACTCGGGTGCTCGCTCCTGCGGCGCAGCCCGGTCACGATCCACATTCCCGGAACCGAAGACGGCGAGGATCGGACCGTGATCTGGCGCCTCCGGGAAGCCGAAAAAGGCGAAAACGAGGTCGAGGAAATCCACATCGCCACACAGACGGCGAGGGGTCGATAGCGGCCCCAATATCGTTAGGATGGAGAGGCGAAAATCCATGGCGGCATCCTGCGTAGGGGATCCTATTCATGAAACTCTCGTCCATACTCCTTTCCGTTTCCACCCTCCTCTTCTCGTCCGCCTGCGGAGCCTCCTGGTCCCATCGCGCGGTCCAGGGTTCGGGAATTCGCACTGAGGAATCGCGGGAGGTAGGCGATTTTCACTCCGTCTCACTACGCACCTCGGGAGAGGTGCTTGTGGAGGTGGGCCCGCAGCCTTCCATCTCCATCATTACGGACGACAACCTCCTGCCGCTGATCTCGACACAAGTCAGCTCGGGAGAGCTGACCATCGAGTCGGAGAACGTCCGGACAAAACAGGAGCCTCGGTTTCACATCACGACGCCCAGGCTCGATGCCTTCGGAATCTCCGGCAGCGCACGCGTCCGGATCCGTGGAATCAACGAGAAAAAGTTCGAAGCGCGAATCTCCGGATCGGGGGACACGGAAATCGACGGGACCGTCGAACAACTCGGGGTCAGTATCTCAGGCTCGGGCGAACTCGACCTCCGTAGACTGGAAGCCACGCAGGCTGACGTCCGCATCAGTGGTTCAGCCCGCGTAAGGCTCAATGTCACCCAGACCCTGAACTACCAAATCTCGGGTAGCGGCAACATTCGCTACTCGGGAGACGCGCGGGCGACCGGCAGCGTCAGTGGCACGGGCTCGATCGCCCAAGACTGAGGCGAACTTGCGGGGCCGCTCCTTGCGAATTGCCGCGCTCGAGCCCTATGCGGCTGTATCGCACCTGGCCTTCCTCGAGGGCTTGCGGACTCACAGCCGGCACGACCTGACCCTGTTTACGCTTCCGGCACGCTACTGGAAGTGGCGCATGCGGACCTCCTCGCTGCACTTCGCCGAGGTCCTCTCGTCGGAAGAGCCCTTCGACCTCATTCTCGTTTCCGACTATCTCAACCTGGCCGAGCTCAGTGCGGTGCTCCCTGCCCCCCACCGCAAGACACCTGCGGTTGTCTACTTCCACGAGAACCAACTGACCTACCCGCTGCAGGAAGGAGAGGAGCGCGATGTCCACCACGCATTCACACACTTCCACTCGATCCTGTCAGCATCTGCGGCTCTATTCAACTCGCACTATCACCGCAGGAGCTTCTTTGAAGCGCTCGGGGATCTCATCGCAAAGGCCCCCGATCTTGATATGAAACCGAGCCTTGAGAGGGCCAGCTCGAAGAGCACGGTTCTGCCGATCGGGACGGACCTATCCGCATCGGGGCCTCGCACCTTCTCCTCCGCCGACGGACCACCGCGAATCCTGTGGAACCACCGCTGGGAGTACGACAAGAACCCGCAGCGCTTTCTCGAAGCGCTAGTCGATCTCGACCGCCGCGGAATCGACTTCCGGGTGCGCCTTTTGGGACAGAGCTTCCGAAAGAGACCGGCGGGGTTGAGACCGCTGCTCGAGCGGATCCACCACCGGCTGGACGAAGCGAGTTTTCTCGAGGACCGTGCCGACTATGTCCAAGCCCTGCGCACGAGCGATATCGTTTGTTCTACAGCGCACCACGAGTACTTCGGCATCGGCACCTTGGAAGCTCTACGCAGCGGAGTCATGCCCCTGCTCCCCAACGATCTGGCCTACCCCGAGCTGCTACCTGAGCTCGACCGTGTCGAGCGCTTCCTTTACGACCCGGCAGCCTCCTTCTCGGAGGCCCTCGAATCCTCGATCGAGGCAATGGTCAACGACCGGTGGATCGACGACAGAGAAACGATCGTGGCGCATACCGACAACTTCCACTGGGAGTCGTTGATCGGAGAATACGATCGGCGTTTCGAGGAGGCGTCGGGCTTGTAGCTGCGCAACTGCGGACAACCCGTTGCGAACCGACGCGCCTTCGACCGCCTCGCTGAGGGTGCCCCCGGCATCATGGGGCTACGGCGGCGACAACCCCCGGGCCGGAGTTTGAGCCACCTCCTCAAACGGGCGCCAGAGCTTCAGAGCGCCGGCTCGCGCCGCGCGCTTCCCGGAAAGCCTAGAGGGTCTCGACCTTCTGGTCGGCGTATGTTTGCTGCTCTTCCTGGGGGATGTAGGCCTCGAGATGGGCGAGCGCTGCGGCCTCTTTGATGAGGTTGCGCGCCACGACCATGCGCTGGATCTGGTTGGTGCCCTCGTAGATCTGAAGAATCTTGGCATCGCGGAAGAACTTGGCGATGGGATAGTCCTCCATGAAGCCGTAGCCTCCGAAAATCTGCACCGCGTCGGTAGCCACGTGCATGGCCACGTCGGTGGCAAAGCACTTGCCCATGGCCGCGATCTTCGTGACGTTCTTGACGCCTTCGTTGATCGCTGCCGCCGAAGCGTAGACGAGCCAGCGCGACGCCTCGGTTTGCATGGCCATGTCGGCCAACATCTTCTGAACCATCTGGAAAGACGAGATCGGCTGGCCGAACTGGCGGCGACGGTTGGAGTAGACCACCGCAAGATCGAGTGCGCCTTGGGCTGCGCCCACCGCCTGAGCCGCAACACAGGGCCGCGCGCGGTCGAGGGTCATCATGGCGTGCTTGAAACCCATACCTTCACGCTCGCCGATCAGGTTGGAGGCAGGCACGCGTACGCTGTCGTAATGGGTCTCGACGACCGGCACGCAGCGGATGCCCATCTTGTCCTCGACCTTCGCAATGCTGAAGCCCTCGGTCCCCTTCTCGACGACGATGGCGCTGATCCGCCGCGACTTCGAACTATCATCGGTCACACAGAACACGGTGTAGAGGTCTGCAACGCCGCCGTTGGTGGTCCACTTTTTTTCGCCGCGAATGACGTAGTCGTTCCCATCGCGCTCTGCGGTAACCGCCAGGCCGCCGGCGTCGGAACCGGCGTTCTTCTCCGACAAACAGAACGCACAAAATTTCTTGCCGCTCGCAACGGCGGGCAGCCAGCGCTTCTTCTGCTCTTCGGTCCCACCCACCACGATCGGGGTCGAGCCGAGAGCGTTGACCGCATAGGCGACTCCAAAACCGGAATCGGCCTTTGCCAGCTCTTCGGTCACCAGGCACAGAGCCAGGCTCCCCGCACCATATCCGCCGTATTCCTCGGGGATGAAGACCTTGAAGAGCCCCGCCTCGGCTACGGCCTGGGCGGCCTCGCGGTTGTATTCCTGAGCGCGATCGTATTTTGCCGCCACGGGGCGAACGTACTTCTCTGCGATCTGGCGCGCGGTTTCCTGTAACTCGAGCGCCTGTTCGCTGAATCGGATGTCGTGGGGCATGTGATCGGCTTCTCTGAACGAAGGAAAGGAACAGGACCAAAGGGTCCGCGCAGTTCCGGCTGGAGACCAGGCCGAAGAGTATATCGGGAGCAACCCAGCCCGAAAGGATGGAGGAGGGCAACCGGACGCGGGCCCTCCTGATAGCCCATAAAGGTAGTCAATCGACGCCGGCACGCGCCCAGACGATTTGGCGCGGCGAATCCGGGGAGAACGGTCGGCCGTCGAAGTCGCCCTCGGTCCGGAAGGCGCAAAGCCCGGCCCGCAGCAGGAGCTCGCCGAATTCCTCCGGCGCGTACATCCGCACATCCTCGTGCCAGTCGAACTCCTCGCCCTTCTCCGTGCGGAGCTGAACGCGCTTGACCACTCGCGCTCCACCTTCTTTGAGGTGTCGTCGCTCGCGAATCTCCAGCCCATCCCGTTCGGTTAGCGACTCGGGAACCAGGGTGGCCCGAACCCGAAGCGGGTTCATGAGATCGATGATTGCGGTACCCCCGGTTCGTAGAACCCGGACAACTTCGTGTAGGACAGCGAGATTCTCTTCGTCGTCGAAATATCCGAATGAAGAGAAGAGCATGGTCAGCGCATCGAAGCTACGCGCCTGGAAGGGCAGTCGCCGAAAATCTCCTCGAACCAGTCGCCCCCGCAGATGGGACCCTCCCTCCAGTGCCGGGGCTCGTCGTAGGAGGTCTTCCGAGAGGTCCATTCCGGACACCGAGAGCCCCCGCTCCCACATGGCCAACGAGTGGCGACCGAACCCGCAGCCCAGGTCGAGAACCCGGCCCGCCAACCCACGCTCGAGCAAGCCCGCGACTTCCGCCCGGGCGGCCACGAGGTTGCGGTGGGGATAGACCTCGAGATAACTCTCCTCGAAGGCGCTCTCGAACCAGGCCTTGGGGTGGGGCGGATCAGGCATCGGCGTATGCGGGTGAGAGATGGAGGAATCCTGGGAAACCCATCCACTCCGTCATCGTCCTATAGCAAGCTGTGTGGCTCCAGCGCCATACCTACCTGCGAGTGATGACCATCCGATCCGACGAATTCTTCAATCGCTCCGCAAAGGAGGCTGGCGAGGACGCCTCGCTGGCTCCCTGGGCTATGCGCAGCTCGCACACCCAGGGTCGTCAATATCACGAAGAGGCGGACGATCTTCGAACCGCCTGGGAGCGCGATCGCGACCGCATCGTGCATTCGACGGCCTTCCGACGCCTGATGTACAAGACCCAGGTGTTCGTCAACTGGGAAGGTGATCACTATCGAACGCGCCTCTCACACAGCCTCGAGGTTGCGCAGGTGGCCCGCAGCCTGGGCAGCGCGCTATTTCTGAACGAGCCCCTGTGCGAGGCGCTCGCCCTTGCCCACGACCTCGGTCATCCGCCCTTCGGGCACCGGGGCGAGCAAGCGCTGAATCGTCTGACCCAGGGGCACGGGGGCTTTCGGCATAACGCACAGGTCCTACGGGTCGTCGATCAACTGGAGCGGCGCAGCCCCGAATATCCCGGGCTCAATCTCACGCGCGAAGTCCGCGAATCACTCCTCAAGCACGAAAAAGACGAGGATTGGCCCACCGAGTTTCGCCCGCGTCCGGAGCGACCTTGTCTCGAGGCGCAGGTCGTCGACCTGGCCGATTCGACGGCCTACAACGTCCACGACATCGAGGACGGACTACATTCCGGACTCTTCGGTGAAAGCAACATCGCCGAGGTCGCGCTGTGGCAGGGCGCGACCGAAGCTGTCCGGTTACGTCACCCGGGATTCCTCGAGGTATCCGTCGATCAGTCGCTGCGCGTCAAGCGCGTGGCCAACGAATTGATCAAGATCTGCATCAACGATCTGATCAAATCGTCGAGCCAAAGGCTCTCGGAAGTCAAACCGTTGTCACCTGAGGAGGTGCGCGGCCGCAAGGAAACGCTGATTCGACACAGCGATGCGATCGACAAGGAAGTGGGCGAGTTGCAGCACTTTCTTTACGAACGCTTTTATCGCCACCCGCATCTGCAAGCGCTGACGGATCACGCCGCCGAAGTGCTCGACGGCCTGTACAGGGAACTCGTTTCGCGACCGGGGGAGATGGCCCCTTGGTATCGCACCTGGGCGGACAAGGTGGGAGTCGAACGAGCGGTTTGCGACTATCTGGCGGGCATGACCGACCGATTTGCCGAAGACGAGTTCGAACGCCTGACCGGCCACGTGCCCGACTGGCCCCAATCCCTCGGAAGGCACGGACGATCAGGAGGTATCGGCCAGGCGTAGCCAGTTCAGGAGGCGCCTCATCAAACCCGGCCGATCCCCCGGGGACACCTCCTTCTCCGGGCTCTCTTCACCCCCGTCCTGGGGGGAAAGCTCCTCTTCTACCCCCACCCCCAGCCCGGCGAGCATGGGCTCGACCAGGTGATCCTTCTCGCGGGGGGAATAGTCTTTTTCCGACATATTAAGGGCGCGTGGGAATCCGTCCGAATAGAGATCAGACCAACCTGAAACCTCCCCGTCACCCCTCCTCCGTTGCTCCGACACGCTCCCAGAGTTCCCCTGCCCGCACTCGGCCTCCTGGCCGCCATCTCCGGCTGCGCCCTCGAGGGGGGCGCGAGCGCCGAATCGCCCGGGGTCATGGCCCTGGATGAGCTCGGTGCGCGGAATCGCGCACACACCGAACTCCTGATCCGCGAACGCTATCCATCGGCGGAGCAATGCCGCAACTGCCATCCCGACCACTACCGCGAATGGTCGGTCTCACCCCACGCCTATGCCCAGCTTTCGCCGATCTTCAACGCGATGCAGGGAACGCTCCTGAAGAAGACGAACGGGACGCTGGGCGATTTCTGCATCCGTTGCCACACGCCCATCGGAATGAGCATCGGAGAACCTGTGTTTGCTCCGAACGCTGATCGCTCAGAGGTCTCGCGCGAGGGTGTGACTTGCATCGTCTGTCACCGCGTCAATCAGGACTTCGGCAAGAACTTCGGGAGACGATCCCTCGAGGCCCACGACATCTTCGCTCCGATCTACGGGCCGCGGGATGGTGCCGAACTCGAGCGCGTGCTCCGTAGCGACAGTTTTGGAGCGGTAGTCACGGAACCGGAAAAACTCGGTCGCCGCATCCACCGGGAAGCGCGGCTGTTCGAACCCATCACACACTCGGGTTTCTGCGGTGCATGCCACGACGTTACCCTCTTGAACTTCCGGCTGGAGGAAGCCTTTAGCGAATACAAGCTTTCACCCGCAGCGGATCGTGGCGAGTCGTGTCAAGACTGTCACATGGGAAACGAGCCGGGCATCGCCTCGGGCTATCGGAACGAGCCGGCGGCGTACGTCGGCGGGTTTCCGACCTCGCCTGCGAAACGCACCGACCACATGTTCGTGGGTCCGGACTACTCGGTAGTGCATCCGGGGATCTTTCCGCATTCGCCCGAAGCGCAGGAGCTCGCAAGCATCGAAGAGTGGCTGGACTTCGACTGGCGCGCGGATTGGGGAACCGACGAATTCGAGGATGAGGTCACCGACGACAGGAAGTTTCCCGAGCGCTGGAACTCGGTCGACGATCGCTACGACGCTCGCGAAATCATCGAAGATCAACTCAGCCTGATCGCCGAAGCGCGCGAGCGCGCGACACAGCTCCTACGCCGTGGTTACCGCCTGGGCGACATCGAGGTCGAAAAAGCTCACCCCCACGGCATCAAGTTTCGAGTGCGCGTGGAAAACGGCACCGACGGACACAACGCTCCGACCGGCTTCGTGTCGGAACGCCTGGTCTTCCTGCACGTGATCTTGACCTCCGCATCGGGTGAGGTCGTATTCGAATCCGGCGACCTCGATCCCAACGGAGACGTGCGCGACCTGCATTCGCGCTACGTCCATAACGGAGATCTGCCGTTGGACGATCAGCTCTTCAGTCTGCAGTCGAATTTCATCACCCGGAACGAAAGGGGGGGCGAGCGAGAATCCATCCTGTCTGTAAATGAGTCGCTCGACCCGCTGCCCTTCCTGCGTCCGGACACTTCAGCCTCCATTCTCACGGGCCGACCGCAGGGAATGCGCATTCACAAGCATGGCATCGAACCGAACGGTCATCGCTGGGCCAACTACGAGGTGGACGCCTCGAAGCTCACAGGTGAGGGCTCCTATCGCCTACGTGTCGAACTGGTCGCGGGCATGGTCCCCGTCAATTTGATCGGGGCGATCCAACACGTCGGGTTCGACTACGGAATGAGCCCGCGCGAAGTTGCCGACGCCGTCGTGGAAGGGCACCGCATCCTCTGGGAACGCGAGATCGAGATCCAGATCCGAAATCCCCGATGAAGCCTCGGCCGCTCCCCCTCGCGCTCGCGTACCTGACGTTCCTATCCGGCTGCACGCAAACGATGGCCTTGCGTGTACCGAAATGGTTCGACGCTCAGGAATCACACGGGACGGGGCAAACCCACGACCACGATCACCCTACCCACGAGCCGCGGCTCTCGGACAAGGCCATCCCCCTTCAGGTGGACGACGTTCCTGAGCGACCGCATCCCATCTTGGAGGTGGGGGACCCCTTCCTGGGAACGGGCGAAATCCGCCGCGGAATCGAAATCCCCACAGGTGCCGTTCTGCAACCCTCCCTCCTCGTCTATGGGACGGCGCGTCTCGGCGCGGCCGCGGTAGACCAGGGCGGCACGACCATCACCGAAGTGGCCGGCCAGGTGGACCTCTTCGCCAACCTCCAGCTTTCGGGAACCGAACGCGTGCTCGTCGGCTTCCGCCCCCTGGACCAGAATGGGCGCTTCACCTCGTACGTCTTCGAACCCGCTTCCGAAGAGGGCTGGAAGAACGAACTGAATGGGCGCATCACAACGCTGTTCTTCGAGGGCGATCTCGGAGAGATCTTTCCCCGGCTCGACCCGAAGGATCACGGGGCGCTCGACTACGGCCTGGCGGTGGGCCGACAACCGCTGACGCTGCAGGAAGGCTTGCTGCTGGATGACCGCATCGATGCCTTCGGGATCACTCGCAACACGCTTCGCCCCCCCGATTTTTCGAACCTGCGGCTGACGGGCCTTTTCGCCTGGAATCAGATCCACCGAGACGATGGATCCGAAGACTCATCCACCAATCTGGTGGGGCTCCTGACCGAAGGGGATCGAAAGGAGCAAACACTTTCTCTGGATGTCCTGTGGCTCAATAACTCCGGGGACAGGACGAACGCGGCTTTTGTCGGCGTGGGCTCTGTACAGCGCATCGGATCCCTCAACACGGCCTTTCGCGCGGTGGGCTCGTTTCCCTTCCATGGAGAGTCAACGAAGACCGGGCGCGGCGGCGTCTTTCTCAGCGAGTTGTCTCATAACGTCAGGGGTCGCGAGGATCTGGTCTACCTCAACGGGTACTTTGGACTGGAAAATTTCTCCTCCGCGTCGAGAGCGCCTGAACTCGGTGGACCACTCGGTCGAGTAGGAATCCTTTTCGGAGCGGTGGGGCTCGGTCGTTTTCCACCCGCCATCACCAACGACCCCGACAACTCTTTCGGTGGAGCACTGGGATACCAGTGGTTTTCCGAAGATCAGCGGACGCAAATCATCGTCGAAATAGGCGGGCGCGAGCAAACCAGAACGGAACTCGGAGAATTCGCGATAGCGTCCCGCTTCAGCCGAGCTCTAGGGCAACACGTTATTTTTCGCATGGATGGTTTCGTGACCGCTCGGGAAAACGATACGCCAAGATCCGGCTTCCGCACCGAGCTCGATTTAAAGTTATAGTAAATTCGTAGGTGGCTCATTCGCCCCAGCGGGGTCCTGAAACCGCCTATCGTTGGCCATGCCTGCCGCTTGGTGCTCAGGTTTGCAGGTGCGTTTCTCCACGTTCACCCCCCCCCTTCTTCCCAGGGTTCTGGTTTGCTTCGTCTCCCCCGATGCAAACGTCCCATGCGACCTTTCTGTTTCCAGCACTGGTGGTTCGGGCGCTGGCCTTTGACCTGGGCCGTATCCCTGTCGTACATGGCCTTCGTACTGCTGCTCAGCACACTGGAAGAGCACGCAAACAAGTTTGGAGTCGTCGGCCCACAAGCCTGTGCAGAATGTCACATCGATGAGCACACGGTCTGGAAAGCCAGCTCTCATCACGAAGGCAGCAAGACCCTGAGCCGCTCGGTTCAGGCAAAAACGATCGCTTCGGCCCTGGGGATACGGCGAATCAAGGGCGACTCTCGCTGCACAACCTGCCATTTCACGATGCAGGAATCGGGTTCCGGCCAGCTACGCCCGACGACCGGGGTTTCCTGTGAATCGTGTCACGGTGCGGCACAAGGATGGGTAGCCGTACACGCCGATTTCGGACCGGAGGCGTCGAATGCTCTCGAGGAAAATGCCGCCCACAGGCAAGCTCGGCTGCGAAACTGTGAACGGCAGGGAATGGTCCGTCTGTCATCAATTTATGACATGGCCTCGAACTGCTACGGTTGCCATTCGATCGATGATCCAGAGATCATCGAAGCGGGAGGCCATCCCTCCGGCGCCGGGTTTGAACTGGTCTCCTGGTCGCAGGGAGAGATACGTCATAACTTCCTGCACAGCGAACCGAGAGAGAACAAAGAAGCTTCCGCAGACTGGCGCGCCCTGGCCTTCGTGGTCGGGCGGGGACTCGAAGTCGAGTATGCGCTGAAAGCTCTGGAGAAAGCGAGCGGGGCTTCGCTCGAAGGCGCGAACCGACGTTTGGCGGCCGCCGTGGGGGACATGGTTCAGATTGCGCAACTCGTGGAGACTCCGGCCCTGAAGGACCTGGTCACCCAAATGAAAGGCGTCAACGCTCAAGCGAACGCCCCGACTCAGGTGTCGAGCAAGAGAGTTTCAGGTCTTGTTCGCCGGATCGAAGAAGAACTAAGGGAACTCGATCTGTCTTCCATCTTCGAACTCTTGCCTGATCCCGCAGACTACCGAGGCTCGAGGAGCCGTTGAGAAACGCAAGAAGGCGGATCCATGACAGCTCCTCGAAAAACTGCGGTTCGCTTTGCAGTGATCCTCGTATTGAGCACCGCCGCAGCCATCACGATCACGAGCATGGCCTCACCTCTTGCACATGGCTTGTACGACGCTTCTCTGATCACAGGCTGGGTCCTTTTGATATTGCTGGCGGCCCTGGCCGCCTGCACGTGGTCGCCACGACGCGGCCTTTCGGCACTGGGAACCCAACTGCGGTGGGTTGCTCTGCTGACAGCCTTCACGATGATTGTTTTTGCAGGACACATTCACAACTTTCCTCCCCTCGGAATACTCGACCGTGGTCTGGCCTCCATTTTTTTGCTCCTTACCGCAAGCTCTTCCTGGGGCTTCTGGCTGTCGATTCGACTCAGGAGTCACTCTTCGCCCAAGGGACAGACGGCATTTCGAACGTGGCTCTTAGCACATTCCGCAATACTCGGCGTTCTGCTCAGCACCGGGGTCATCCACGGACTCTTGATTCACTGCCATGGAGTGATGGCAAGGCTTCTCGATAAGTAATCCTCCAGGACATGGCTCAGCGACGAATCGAAATCTCGACCACCAAGGTGCGAATCGCGTCGATCGCAGGAGCGGCAGCCGGCTCCGGTGTGCTAGCACTCTTCTTGCTGGGTTCACGGGGCAAGAGCCTGGTGCTACCTGGCCCTCTCGCCTCACCCCATGCAATGCTCGAAGAAAACTGCGAGATATGCCATTCCTCAACCTTCGACGCGGTCCAGCATCCGTTGAGCGGTTGGGTAACGA
Source organism: Planctomycetota bacterium (assembly GCA_002683825.1). Classification (GTDB taxonomy): domain Bacteria; phylum Planctomycetota; class UBA1135; order UBA1135. The sequence goes on along the minus strand of NYUD01000057.1, from coordinate 60,554 downwards.
GCGATCTGGATCTTGCCCAAAGCAGACTCTGCCTGGAGTGCCACGCCCTGGGCAAGCATCCCCTCACACCGCACGCGTGGTCCCGCGATGAGGCGAAACAGTACCGATCTCAACTCGGCCAGGACGGACAAGTCGCTTCATTCCGCGACTCCGCCGTACCGCTGTCGGCTCGTGGACACGTGGCCTGCTCGACCTGTCACAGGGAGCACCGCGGGAGATCGAACGAGCTGGCGACCCTGAACGATCAGCAGTGCCAGACCTGCCACGCTCGGACTCTTGAAGGGTTCCCCCACGGACATCCCGAGTTTTCTTCCTACCCCTACGACCAACGAACGGGGATCCACTTCGATCACTTGGCGCACATCCAGCGGCACTTCCGGTCCGACCTGCAGAAACACGCGCCCGGGCGCTGCACGGATTGCCACATTCCGGACGGGGATGGAAAGAAGATGGTCCTGGCCGGCTTCGAGAAGACCTGCATGGCCTGCCACGGAGCAGCGATCGCCGGCACGGCCCAGCTGGATGGCGCGGGCCTCTCTGTGCTGACTTTCCCCGCCCTCGACACACTCTCTCTGGAGAAGCGCGACATCGCCATCGGGGCCTGGCCTGCGGACGCTTCCGAGGTCGAGACCGAGATGGCTCCGATCGCTTCCTTCCTCCTCGGCAAGACCGAACGCGAACGCGAAGATCTCGAACGCTTCTCGGCCATCGATCGGCTCGACCTTTCCTTTGCAGCGGAGGACGATCTAGGCGTTGTGACCCGTGTCGCATGGAATCTCAAACGCCTCTACGTACGCCTCGCCGCAGAAGGACACACAGGCCTCATCGGCCTGATCGAAGAGCGCTTGTCTCGCCCACTGCAAGAGCGTGAGCGCGACGACTTGATCAGTGGGCTGCCCGGGGAGCTGCTGGCGACGGCCCTGGACGCCTGGGCTTTCCGCGGGGACAGCGAACTGAGCCAACTCGCGCAGGGGATGCCTCCGAAGGCCACGATGAGCGCCAGCACGGGACGCACCGTGGAGGATCCCAAACGCGAGCGCTTCGTCTCCCAGGGCGGCTGGTACCTGCAGCATTCCGATTTCAGTCTGCGGTACAGGCCGAACGGACACGCCGACCCATTCCTCCGTGCCTGGCTGGATGTCACGGCGGAAAGCGGCGCTTCCGAATTCGATCAGCTCTCGAGCGCGACCGCACAGGGCGCCTGCGCGAAGTGTCACGGAATCGAAGCGTCCGCTGGCGGCGCGCCCCGAATGCAGTGGCACGCGCGTGAACATAAACGAGATCTCTTGCACTTTTCGCACCGGCCCCATCTGACACCCGACGAAATCACCGACTGTTCGACGTGCCACGTCCTGAAGGAAACATCCGACGATTACTCGTCGGCATTCGATCAGCGCGATCCCCTTATTTTTTCTTCCAACTTCAAGACGATGGCAACCGCCACCTGCGGGGAGTGTCACAGTCCGGAGGCAACCGACAACACCTGCATGTTGTGCCACAGCTACCACGTGAACCTGCCGGCCCCCAGAGTCCAGACTCCGTCCCTGAATGAACTGTTCGAGCAAATCGCGGGCAACTGACGGAAAGCCCCGCGCTCTGCGAGCAGCAACCCGATCAACACTTCCCGGCCAGGCGCCAGGAAATGGTGTCCGGGCGAGGGCCATGGCCGGCGATGCGGAGTGACGTTGACTCCCCCGATATCAGCCCGTGACGAACAATCGCTCTGCCCGAGCTGCGCGGGGCCGGGAATCGGTTCACATCGAAGCGACCGTCTCGGGCTCGCGGAGGAGGCCGGCGTTCTCCGGCGAAGAGCTCGAAATCGTCAGAACACCGGGGGGGCACGGCTTGAGCATGGCGATCCCCGGTTGGGCCAGACCCTCGAACGTCCCCGGCAACGATCTTCGTTGGGCCCCGTGTCATGGGAGGTAACGGCCGCAATAGCCACGGGGCCGATGGGTTGGAGCCTTTGGGGTGTCCGTTCGGGAATTGTCCAGGCTAAAGTACTGCCAGCATGGCGACCCTCCCGCACGAGTTTGCGGATCCGAACCTCATGGAACTGGCGTTGACCCACGCTTCTACGGGGGCGGCGGAAGACAACGAAAGGCTGGAGTTCCTCGGGGATGCGGTCCTGGACCTCATCGTCGCGGAAGAGCTGTATCGGCAACGGCCCAACCATGCGGAGGGGGCCATGACCGAGCTGAAAGCGTGGATCGTATCGCGCAGGGTGCTGGCCGATGTGACGCGCGATATCGGTATGGATGCGATAGCGCGGATAGGTCTTGGCATGCGCAACAGGGTGCTGCCCCGTTCGGTCCTGGCGAATATCTACGAAGCGTATCTGGGGGCGGTGTATCTCGACGGAGGGCTCGAGGCGGCACGCCGCTTCGCACGCATCACCCTCGACAAACCGCTGACGCGCATCTTGACCGCCGAGGGGGAGCCGAATCCGAAACAGACGCTGCAACGCCACGGTCAACTGGCGACCGGAGAACCGCCGACCTACGTGGTGGTGCGCGAGCGCGGGCACGCCCACGCCAAGGCATTCCTCGTCGCGGCAGAGATCGGCAAGCGCCGTTTTCCCAGCGCCTGGGGCCGCACGCTCAAGGAAGCCGAGCGCTGGGCTGCGCACGAGGCATTGCTTGTGCTCGAGGAAGAGGCTTGAGCGTCGACACGGAAACCCGAGAGGAACCCTCGCCCGCCGCCACACTCGACGTTTCGCTGCTGGATTCCTCTCCGGCTTTTCGCCGTCTGATCGAACTCATCCACAGTGAACGGAGTGTTGCCGCCGGGAGCCTCTGGGGTTCGTCCCAGGGCTTTGTCCTTTCTGCCTTGATGCGCCACGCCCAGGGGCCATGGCTGATCGTGATCTCGAATGAAACGGAAGCGGACCTCTTTCTGGACGACCTCGAAACGCTGGGAGTGGATGCAACCCGTTTTCCCGCGCGCGAGTCCTCGTCCGGTTCGGGTCACGGAGGCGCGCTGGTCGACCCGGATTCGGTGCGCGCACGCTTGCAGGTGGCCCAACTCCTCGCAGGTCCCCCCGATCGCCGGCCGCGGGTTCTCGTGGCATCACTCCTCGCCCTGCTGCAACCCCTGCCGGCTCCGGGGGATCTGAAGAACCAACTTCTCAACCTGCAGGTCGGTCAGCACCTCGGGGTCGAGGCTCTTCTCGAGCGCCTGGTCTCTTCGGGCTACACACGCCAACCACTGGCCGAGCGCCCGGGCGAAGTCAGTTTGCGCGGCGACATTTTCGACATCTTCCCCTTCGCCGCCGAATTTCCGGTGCGCATCGAGCTTTTCGACGAAGAGATCGATTCCCTGCGCACGTTCGAGACAGAGAACCAACGTAGCATCGAATCGCTAAAGCACATTTCCCTGTGTTTGGCGAGCGATGCGGGCGGTGTTCAGGACGGCAACGGCGTCGCACCCCTGAACCTGCTGTCTCCGACCACGGTCGTCGTCGAGATCGAGCCCCTCCGTATCGGAGAGCAGGCCGAAGGGCTGCGCATCCAATCCAGCGCCCACGCCCATGCCTTGATCGCTCTACGCCGCGAGATCGCAAAACGCTCCGGTCTCTCGCTGCAAAGCCTGCCCGCGGACGACTGGAACTTCCAGACCCGAACGGTTCAGGCCCTCGCCGTCGGCCCCAAGGACGCGCCCCATCATCTGGCGCAGGCAACCGAGGGGGGCGTGCGCGTCATTTGCCTGTGCGAAAGCGAAGCCGAAGGAGCACGTTTCGCCGCCTCGCTCGCAGCCATCAAAGCCTCCGTCGAAGTGGTGCAAGGGTCACTGGCGCGCGGCTTCCGCGCCCTCGAGCCCGACGGCGGACTGGTAATAGTCAACCACCGCGAACTCCTGGGCGTACGGGGAGCGCGGCGCCATCGGAAGGCCGAACGCAAACTCGCCGTCCGTGCACTGGAATCGTTCTTCGAACTGGAGGTCGGCGACCTCATCGTCCACGCGGTTCACGGCGTCGCACACTTCGTCGGGCTCAAGAACATGCCGCGGGCCGGAGGCGAAGAGGAGCACATGCACCTGAGATTCGCCGACGAGGTAAGCCTCTACGTTCCGGTTTCGCGCATCGATCTCGTGCAACGCTATGTCGGCACAGGCGCAGGCTCTCCGCAACTGGACCGTATCGGCGGCCAAGCGTTCCGGCGGCGCAAGGAGCGGGTGGAGAAAGCGCTGGTCGATCTGGCTGCCGAACTGCTCGAGGTTCAAGCCAAGCGCGCAACACACCAGCGCGATGCCTGGAAGGATGACCCCGAACTCACCTCCGAAATGCTTGCGGCTTTCCCCTACACCGACACGGCGGATCAGGCGACCGCCGATAGTGAGATCGCCGGCGACCTGGCATCGAAGAGCCCGATGGACCGGATACTTTGCGGAGACGTCGGCTTCGGCAAGACCGAAATTGCCATACGCGCCGCCTTTCGCGTGGTCTCGGGCGGAGGACAGGTCGCCGTCCTGGTGCCCACTACCATCCTGGCCCAGCAACACTTTGAAACCTTCCGAGAACGGCTCGCCGATTTCCCCGTCGAGGTCGCGGTCATCAGCCGCTACGTCCAGGGCAAACGCCAGAAGGACACCCTTTCGCGCTGCGCTCGCGGTCAAGTCGACATCCTTGTCGGAACCCACCGACTGCTTTCGAAGGACGTAGCTTTTAAAAACCTGGGGCTCCTGGTCATCGACGAAGAGCAACGCTTCGGTGTCGCACACAAAGAGCACTTCAAAAAGCTACGCGCCGAGGTGGACATCCTCACGTTGACCGCGACACCTATCCCGCGCACACTCCACATGTCTCTGTCCGGGGTCCGCGACATCTCAGCCCTGGCTGAACCGCCGCCCGGCCGCCAGGAAATCAACACAGTAATCGGCTGGACGACTGACAACGGGACGATCCGTGAGGCGGTCCTTCGCGAAAGGAATCGTGGTGGCCAGGTTTTTTTCCTGCACAACCGCGTGCACTCGATCGACCGGCGCCTACGTGAATTGATGGCGATCGTTCCCGAGTGCCGCTATGCCATCGGTCACGGTCAAATGGGAGGCAACGAACTACAGCAGGTCATGGGCACCTTCACGCGCGGCGAGGCCGATGTACTGCTGGCCACCACCATCATCGAGAATGGAATCGACATCCCGACGGCGGGCACGATCATGATCGACGAGGCGGACCGTTTCGGATTGGCCGAGTTGCACCAATTGCGCGGGCGCGTAGGACGGGGCAGGCACAAGTCCTACTGCTATCTCCTGATCGACAAGTCACGCCCGCTAAAGGATGTCGCACGCAAGCGGATCAAAGCTCTCGAAGAGCTGACCCAGCTCGGCGCCGGATTCCAGATCAGCATGAAGGATCTTGAGATTCGCGGCGCGGGAAACATCTTGGGGCCGGAGCAGTCCGGACACATCGCGGCGGTGGGCTACGATATGTACTGCCGGCTCTTGAAAGCGACTGTCGAGCGCCTCGCCGACCATCCGAACCTGGTCGGACATGCCGAGGAGTTGCTGGCGTCGGTTCCAAAGGAAGTCACGGCCGAACTCGAAGCCCTGGCGGTCGAGCTGGAACTCGGCCTGACGGCCTATCTTCCGACCGACTGGATCCCGGACGTCGACGGCCGCCTGGAGATCTTCCGCAAGTTGAACGAAATCGACGATGAGAAGGACGCGGTCAACGCGGAAGCGATGATGCGTGACCGTTATGGTCGCGTGCCGCCCGAGGCTACGGCACTGGTCGAGGTGTTCCTGCTACGGTCGCTCCTGTCCAAGCTCGGGATCCTCAAGCTCCTCTTCCGCGGCGAGACCTACATCATTGCATACGCCGACCGCATCGCCCTCGAAGAGGCCGTCAGCGGGGCGCGGATCGAGCTACGCCCTCTTCGAGCCGGGCTCGCCCACCTCGTCATCCCCGCCGGACATCGCTCGGCCCGAGCCGCGCTGGATTGGCTGCGCAAGCTTCTGGGGCACCCGCGCCTCGCTTGATCCGGGAGACCAGGGCTCTTGGACCTCCGCTCGGAGGGGTGGCACAGAAATCCGAAAGAAAGATGGCACGTTTCTTCCACGGTCCGCTATCTAGCAACCTCCGTGAACATCCTCATCGCGTTTCTCATCCCCTCCCTTCTCTCGGTCCAGTCCGTCGAGCGGCCGCAAACCCTCTACTTCGACGGCGTGGCCGTCCAGGCGGGCGATGAAGTGATCACGCTCTCCGAGCTGAATCGTGTCGAGACGAGCAACTTGAAGGAGAGACCGGTCACGACCCAGTCCGAGCGCAGTGAACTCCGTAGTGAAATCCTGCGAGAACTCTCGTTTCAGGCCCTCGAGACCCAGGCCGGCGAAGATCTTGGATTGGACGCCCAGGCGATTCGCTTCCAGCTCGAGTTCCAGGAGGCGGAAGAGCGCGCCAAGATCGGAGCGACGGCCTATGCGGACCGGCTGGTCGAGCAGGGCACCACCGCCCTCGACAATTTCGCCGATCGGCAGTCGGAGTACCTGCGCATCCTCTGGCGCCGTTCGCGGCTGGGACTGCAGGTGGCCGATCGCCGGCCTGCGACCGATCGCTACATCCGCCCCGGCGAACTGCACTACTCCTTCCGCGTGAACCGCGAGTTTCTTGCTCCCCCGCAGGTTCGCTTTCAGATCCTCGCCATCCCATCCTCGGCGGCCGGCGGTTCCGAGCTGGCGAAGGCGAGCTGCGAGGAGGCACGTCAGAAGGTCCTGGAGGGGATCGATATGGGGGCACTGGTCGAGGAGTTCGGCGCCGCGCTCCGCGAGACCCGGGGAGTGTCCCCCCTGCTGGTGCTCTCCCAGATCAGCGATCCCGTCCTCAGGCAGCTGGCCGATGAGGAGCCGGGCAGCCTCTCGGCCGTCATCCCTCTGGCGGATCCACGCGGCAACCCCGATCCCGAGGCGGGCTATCAGTTCGCCATGCTCTTTGAGAAGGTCGTTCCCCCGCCGCCGAACTACGAGGACGCCGAGATTCAACACCGTCTACGAAACGCGCAGACAAACCGTCGCGACTTGCGCATCCTGAACCGGGCCAAGCAGCAGATGGTGATGGGGGCTTACTCCTGGATTCACCCCGGGCTCGTGAGGCCTCCGCCGGAGAAGGACGGACCCGAAGACGGGGCCCCTGGAGGCTCGAATCCACCGAGCGGCGGCCCGCGGTAGTCGCCGGGCTCGAAGGCCGATATACTTCCCGCCCCTGTTTCTGGCCCGAACGACCTCGGGCGAGTCCGCAAACGCCGTTTTCGGGAAAAAACGGCTCGGGTTTTGGATTGAACCGCTCAGCGAGCCCTGCGTTGTGGGCAGGTCTGAAATCAACTCCCGCCTCCGCACCTTCGGGCCTTTCGCCAAGCCATGAGCGACTATTCCGACATCCACATCGAGACCACCCTTCCCAAGCCCTGGGAAGAGGAACACACGTTCAACGACATCCTCTACGACTGGATGAGTCGGGCCCCCTGGCTGGCGATCTCCTTCGCGGCTCACCTCCTGGCCTACTTCATCTTGGCCTCGATCCCCTGGCGGGCCTTCCTGGGCGATAACGCGAAGATCATCGAGGCCAACCTGCAAAAGACACCGGAGGAGGAATTCGAAGAGCCCGAGGAAGAAGAGGAGGAGCCCGAGGAAGAGGAAGAGCCCGACGAGCCGGTACTGCAGGACTCCGAGGTGACCGAGACCGAGGACGTCGAAGACACCGACACGGAATTCCTGTCCGACTCACCGTTCGATGCGGATGCCTTCAACGACGTGATCGGGATCGGTGGCGGTGCCGGTGGGAAATTCGGCGGGCGCGTGGGCCGCGGGAAATACAAACGAGCCGGGTCAGCGGTCGAGCAGGCCCTGAAGGACGCCCTCGAGTGGCTCAAGAACCATCAGTCGATCGAAGGCTACTGGGGCGGCAAGAGCTTCACTGCCGAATGCGGCAAGGTCGGGTCGAACGTCTGTGACGGAACCGGCCAGGAGACCCACGACGTCGGTTTGACGGGTCTGGCTCTGCTCGCCTTCATGGGCGACGGCAACACGACCAACCAAGGTGAATACCAGGAGGTCGTGCGACGCGGAATCGGCTGGCTGAAGGATCAGCAGGACGAGAGCGGACTCCTGGGCGAAGAAACGACCCACGACTTCATCTACAACCACGCCCTGGCCACGCTGGCCATCACCGAGGCGTACTACTTCTCGAAGAGCCCGCTGATCAAGCGCACGGCCCAGAAGGCCATCGACTACATCCAGCGTGCTCGCAACCCCTACACCGCCTGGAGGTACGAGGTCCCCCCCATCGGGGACAACGACACCTCCATCACGGGTTGGATGGTCTTCGCACTGGCCTCAGGCAAGGATGCGAAGCTCGTGATCGATCCGGAGGCCCTGGTGGGATCGCTCTCATGGATCGATGAGGTCTCCGATCCGTTGAACGGTCGCATCGGTTACAACTCCTTCGGTTCGCTGTCCTCCCGTACGAACGTCAACGAGCACTTCCCCCGCGAAAAGGGCGAGGCCATGACGGCCGTGGGCCTCTTGTGTCGGATCTTTTTGGGCCAAGACCCCAAGAAAGACGACATCCTCAACAAGCACGCCGACCTGCTCATGCACACGCTCCCTGAATGGGATCCCGAGGGCTTCGGCTGCGACATGTACTACTGGTACTACGGCACCTACGCCATGTACCAACTGGGCGGTTCGTACTGGAAGAAGTGGGAAAAAGCCATGCGCCCTGCGATCCTCGACAACCAGCGCACGGACGGCGACGAAAAAGGCTCATGGGATGCGGTAGGCCCCTGGGGTTACACAGGCGGTCGCGTGTACTCGACCGCGCTGATGACGCTTTGCATCGAGGTGTACTTCCGCTACGCCCAGGTGCTCGGCGCGCGCTAGACGCAGAGAAAAGCGAACCCGGTGGGAGCCGAGCCTCTGCGGCCAGGCTCCCTTCTTTTTGAATCTCTGTCGCCGGCTCAGGGAGGGGCGCTACAGGGAACCGCATGATGAGCTTCCTTGAGGCTACTGTGGTTTCCGCTGCTGCTCGCCCTGACGGCGATGTTGATCGTCCGCGTCCCCGGCTACAGCGAGGGCAACTTTCAGGACGGCTTTCGTGTCATGGAGGCTCTGCGCAGCATGGTCGATCCCCTCGTCCTGTTGCTTGCTATTGGCTCGGCGGTCGTGCTCGTGTTGCCCTGGATCGCTCTCTTCCCGACAGCAAGGCCAAGTCGACTGTTCGCCGCGTTGAGGAATCCGGCAAAGGAAGGTTCCGAGGTACTCAACCGCCAGCTCGCACAGGCGTTTCTCGTGGCCGGCATCCTGGTTGCCATCCTCGTCGAACTCGCAGGGATCCAATCGATCGCCGCAAGCGGCGGCAACGACGACCCGACCGAACCGCAACACCTCGTCGGCCGCATGCTGGTGCCGGTGGCGGCAGGACTCGCGATAACCGTAGGACTACGCGGACTGGCGGGAAGAGCCCGGGGGACTTCGTATTCCCCCTAGGCGAACTACTTCGAACCGGCCGCGCGCGAAACACGGCTCTTGTGGCGTGCCGCCGCATTGTCGTGGATGACGTTGGTCTTGGCGGCCTTGTCGATCCGCTTCATCGCTTCGGGCAGGGCTTCCGCAGCTTTGGCGGAGTCGTCCGCCTGAAGAACGTGCTTGACCGCCGTGCGCATGCGGCTCTTGATGGTCTTGTTGCGCAGACGCTGGATTTCATCCTGGCGGACGCGCTTCTTGGCTTGCTTGGTATTCGGCATGGTTTGGTTTGCGGTTAGCTGGAGAGTGTACCCATCTTCTCGGCTACATCTCGATAACCGATATCGATTTCGTAAATGCGTATGTAAAAGGACCGCGCTCCTTCGGAGTTGCCTTGCGCCTCGGCGATGGTTCCCAGACTGTAAAGGATTTCCTTGGCACGCTCGCTCTTCTCTTCGGCGACCTGGAGGGCGCTCTCGTATTCCTTGTGGGCCAGGTCGAGAATGCCCTTCTTGTGAAAGCACTGCCCGAGGAAGAAGAGCGCCTCGTTGCGAACTCGCGCCTCACCCGAGCAGCGCTGTAGTTCAGCCAGCGCCTCATCGATCGCCCCGGCACGAATCAGCTTCTTCGACAGCGCAAGGCGCAGGACCGAATCTCCCGGGCGGGCATCGACGCGCCTGCGATAGTCGGCCACCTCGTGTTGAACGAGTTCTTCCTCGTGCTTGTTGGCGTCATCCACACGCCCCTCTTTGTCCGCGTGCACAAGTTTCTTGCGGATGCACTTCGACTCGAGGTCGCCGACCTTGGCGACGAGCTCGGCCGAATCCTTGCGGTATGAGAGTGCGCGCTGCGCGTATTCGAGTGCGGCGGCAGGATCCTTCAATCGCTCGTGGATCTCGGAGATCTCGAGCAAGAGATCCGGGTCGCTGGGATTTTCGGCGTGGCGCGCCTCGAGTCTTTCCAGATCCTTCTCGAGATCTTCCTCTGACACGTACAGTTTCTGGCTGCGCTCGAGGATGCGGGCTTCTTCCTTGTCCTTGATCAGGTCGCGACTGTGCTCCGCCCCCGCCGCGCCCGTGCGCGTCAGCGCGGTTTCCGCAGCCAGGTTCTTGCGCGCCTTGAGAGCCTCTTGATCGCGGGGGTCGGCCTGCAACGCTCGCTCGTAGTACTCGAGCGCGCGGTCGTGATCGCCGGTGCGATTCAGCATCGAACCGGCTCGTTTCAGCGCCTCGCAGTTCTTGGGCGCAATCTCGGCGGCAAACTCATACACCGCCCTGGCTGAGCGATAATGTCCCCCCTCCTCGAGTGACATGCCCAGCATCAGGTTGGCTTCCTCGTCGACGGGATTGGTGGCGAGGTAATCCTCGAGGGCGCGCGCGCAGGCGGCGTGCTTGCCCAGCTTGAAGAAAGCCCGCGCCTTGGTGAGCGGCAGCGCACCGGACACGGCGCGCAAGAACTTGCCACCCTTTTTCTGCAGGTGACGCCCATGAAGCGCCCGACGCAGCCCAGACCGAGCATCCCCCTGGTCGGGGTCCAGATCGATCAACTGGCGGAAGAGCTCGACGGCGAAGTCGTAGTTTCGTCGCTTCAGAGCCTCTTCGGCTTTCTGGATGTGTTTGGAGAAATCCAAGCGGGCGCGTGCCGGTCGGAGGGGCCGGGAGGGTGCAATCCGAAAACGAGGGCGGAAAAGCTTATCGGGGGTCCCCGAAACCGTCAACGCAGCCTCACCCCCCTCGAGATGGTAAGGTTCGACGCGGCATGTCCACCGAGCTTGAATTCGACCTCACCCTCTACCCCTCCCCCACCCTGCGCCGGCCCGCTGAAGCCGTCGAGTCCTTCGACGAGGGGCTCGAGGCGATCTGTGCGGCCATGCTCCGCTGCATGTACCGAAGCAAGGGGGTCGGGCTGGCCGGCCCCCAGGTGGGCCTCAGAAAGCGCATTCTGGTCCTGAATCCCACCGGAGAGCCCCAGGACGAACTCGTCCTGGTCAACCCCGAACTGCTCGAACGCAGCGGCCCCCTGACCCTCTTCGAGGAGGGCTGTCTCTCTTTCCCCGAGATCTTTGCCGAGGTCGAGCGGCACGAAGTCTGCCGGGTGAAGGCCTTCACGCCAAAGGGCGCGGAGATCGAGGAGACCTTCGATGGCTTCCCCGGCCGGATCGTCCAGCACGAGTACGACCACCTGATCGGCGTCCTTCTGGTCGATCGTATGTCCCCGGCGGACAAGCTGCGCCACAAGGCCTCCCTCGAGGATCTCGTGGCACGCTACAAGCGGACGCGCAAGAGCGCGGAAAAAGCTGAGCGCTAACCCAGCGATGACCCGGATCAGCCCGTTGTGATCAAGACCTTCCGGCTCGCGGACATCAAGGCGCAACTCCATGACCCCGAGAGCGGCGGCTCGGTGGTCTCGATCGGAATGTTCGACGGCATTCACCTGGGGCACCAGGAGATCCTCAAGTCCAACGTCCAGCGCGCGCGAGAGCGGGGAGCTCGGGCCACGGTGATCACTTTTCGCAGCCATCCCAAGCGCCTCTTGCTCGGTCGAGCACCCAGGACACTGACGACCCTCGAGCATCGCCTCGAGCTGTTCGAGCGCTACGGAATGGAGCACGTGCTCGCCCTGGCCTTCGACGAAGGACTGCGTTCGATGGACGCGCTGGATTTCGTCCGTGAAGTCTGCGTCGAGGCGCTGGGCGTCCGGCACTTCGTTCTGGGCTTCGACAGCAAGTTCGGCCACGACCGCGAGGGCACCGCCGAACTCCTGCGTGAACGGGGATTCGAGGTCGAGGTGGTCCCGAAGATCACGGTTCGTGGGCGGGCGGTTTCCTCGACGGTGATCCGCGAAGCGGTCGAGCTGGGCGATCTGGAATCGGCCCGGGCGATGTTGGGACGCGAGGTTTGCGTGTTCGGCAGGGTCGTCCACGGTGCCCACCTGGGCCGCGAGCTGGGCTTTCCGACCGCAAACCTCGACCTGCATCACGAACTTCACCCACCCCCTGGGGTCTATGCCTGCCGCGCGCGCCTCGTCCAAAGGGAACGCCAGGAGAGCATCGGGGGGGCGTGCAACATCGGCTTTCGGCCGACCGTCACGCCCGAGCCCTCGCCCCGCCCCATAATCGAGGTGCACCTGTTGGACTTCGACGGCGACCTGTACGGAGAGCGCATGGAACTGGAATTCGTCCGGCGTCTACGGGGAGAAAAGCGCTTTGCGGACCTGGAGGAACTCAAAGCCCAGATCGCCCTGGACACCCAGGCGGCACGTGAGGCCCTGGCCCCCCTCGGCGGTTGACGCAAGCGCGGGGGAGGGGCAAACTGCCGCCCGCTCGGGTGCCCGAGCGGGTGCCGTTCGGGTTCGGGGGCAGGTAGCTCAGCTGGTAGAGCACTTGACTGAAAATCAAGGGGTCGCCGGTTCAAGTCCGGCTCTGCCCACCACCCCCGCCGGGAACGCGGCAAAAGAGCGGCCCTACAGGACTCAACTGGACCCGATGGACTCTCCGCGGACGATTACAGGCTCGGATCCCCAGAGAATCGAGATCGAATGGGCGGACGGGCACACCACCCGCTACAGCTCGTCCCAGCTGCGGGGGCTGTGCCCGTGCGCTCTGTGCGTGGATGAGGCGAGCGGTGTCCGCCGCCACGATCCCGCCTCGGTTCCGAACGAGCTCACCCAGGCGGGCGTCGAGCTCGTGGGCAACTACGCCATCGCGGTGCGTTTCTCCGACGGCCATCAAACCGGAATCTACCCCTTCCGCATGCTGCGGAAGAACGATCCACAGGGCTGAGGCCCCCATCCGATGGCCCCGCAAGAGCGGCGCGGATTGGAGATTCGCCCGGGCCTGATCCTGCCCGAGGAGGAGCTTTCGCTCTCTTTCACGCACGCGGGCGGGCCGGGCGGCCAAAACGTCAACAAGGTCGCTACCCGCGCGACGCTGCGCTTTTGCGTCGCGGACAGCCGGGTTCTGAGCGAAGCCGATCGCAGCCGTTTGATGGAGCGGTTGAAGAGCCGGCTGACCCGGACGGGCGAGATCGTCCTGCACGCATCCAGCCACCGCGAACAGCATCGCAACGGACGCGAGGCCCGCGCCCGCCTCGTGAAGATCCTCGTCGCAGCCCTGGCGGAGAAGAAAACCCGCCGATCTACGCGCCCGACACGAGGCTCCAGGGAGCGCCGCCTGGCCGAGAAACGCCGGCGGGCAGAGAAGAAGCGCCTGCGCGGGGGGGGCGAGGCTCGGGGCGACTAGGTGCTTGCAGGGCGACATCTGCCCCGCATAAAGCACGTTTGAAGGGCCTGTCACGTTTTTTTGCAATTCTCATAACAAGACAAGCTGTCCCAATAGGTTACATAATTGCGCGTTCTTATAATCCGCCGTAATTAGGCGAGCAGGCCGGGGGTGACACGGGGAGGAGCTTCCCTTGGCGAAGTGCATCCTTACCATCGCCGCCCCGAATGGAGTCCCCATCCATTACATGGAACCGTCTCTCGTACTTTTCCGGAGTGCTGAACTCATGAAGAAGTTCGTTACTGCCGCTCTAGCCACCGCCCTCGCCGGCTCGGTTTCGTTTGCCGATCCGGGAGACAACGAGTGGCTGGAGCTCGATAGCGAGATCAACAACCTTGCGACCAACCTGAGGCCGGCGAAAGACGGCAACGGTTGGAGCGCACTTATACGTGCCACCTACGCTTACTCAGGCGACGAAATCGCGACAGGCGACCCGACCGCATCGGACGTCGGGCACCTGGACCTCGATGACGTCGACCTCGCCTTCTGGGGCGCGGTGGGTGAGTATAGCTGGCGGATCAGCGTAGACATTGACGGCGACGCTCCTGGTTCGGACGTTGCCGGTCTGGAAGATGCCTACGTCACATGGGCATGCGGTGATTCTTTCACCGCGACCATGGGAAATTTCAAAGCGAGTGTCCTTCACTCCAACATGATCGATCCCGAAAACCAGCTCATGATCGACCGTACCGCCCTCGGGTCCGCGTTCGATAACTGGGACGCGGGCGCGGGCGCCCATGGCTCGTGGGAGGATATCTCCTGGTATGCCAGCTTCCAGAATGGTGCAGACGCATCCGCTTCCGCCAACTGGGCGGTGCGGGTCGAAATGGACCTGGGTGAGGAAATGGCAGCAATGGAAGGCGCCATGGGCGGAGGCGAACAGCTGAACGCATCGGTGGGCCTTTCCTATGTCCTCGATGACTCCAGCACCGGCGGCGAGCAGTCGTACTTTGCCGATGTCAATGGCAACATGGGCCCGATCGGCTTCGGTGGCGAAGTTGGCATGATCGGTGACAACGTCACCAATCTGGCGACAGGCTCCGATTGGTCGCACACGGCTGCCCCTGTCGCCTTCTCTGGCGACTCGACGCCCTGGGGCTTCACTGGAAGCTATCTCGTCAACGAAAAGGTCGAAATCGGCCTTCGTTACGAGGACCTCGACAACGCAGCTGGCAACACGATCCTCTCCTTTGTCGCCAACTGGTATCAGGCGGAGCACAACGCGAAGTGGCAAGCTCAGTGGAGCAGCTTCGGTGCCGACGGCGCAAACCCGGACGGCTCGATCTTCCAGGTTGGTGTGGTCGTAGGCGCATCGCGCTGAAACGGTCGTCTTCCCCGGTAGCGCGCGTCGCTGCCACGGGGAAGGCTCCTTGAGCTGCGCGCGTCGCAGCCCCAAGAGAACGAGAAAGCCCCGCGCGCGACGTGGGGCTTTCTTTTTTTAATCAGTGCTCAGGCTCCGGAGCCCCTGCCGTCCCGCCGGGCCTCATCGGTTTTCCCATGACGGCCTTCTCCCCCCAACGGAGCCGCTCTTCGATCTCACGGTCGAAGCGCGGGTGGATCGGTTGCTCGCAAAACCCTCTGTGGCTGGCGCGACAGGCGTAGCACGAGACCGCTGAGGGGGCCCAGCGGTAGAGGAGCGCGTCGATCACCGCGGCGACGGCCAGGCTCAGGTAGAACGTGAACGGGGCCAGCACCGCCGCCACGACGACGACGGCCAAACCCCACGCTCGCGGGAAGTCCTTGTGTGTGAAGAGCTCCGGGTGGCCGCAGGCGAGGCAGCCGTGCAATCCGCCGGCCTCCCCCAGGTGTTCCAGGTGCAACTCGCCGCTCGCTGCGAGCTCGGCCAGCGCCCCGGGTCGAAGAGCCACGTAACGGACCCGTTCGCCGTCGACTTCGACCTCCACGGAAACCGGCTTCATAGCGGAACGCCGTAGGAATCCTGAAGCGTGACGGAGGCCGCCGTTCCGATGAGGACCAGGACCGTCGAGGCGTACAGAATGCCCGTCGCCGAGCGCGTGTTCTCGAACTTCAAGGACCCGGCGGTCATCCAGGCGAACGCCAGGGGAAAGAAGAGCCCGACGACGATGCGAGTTCCGAGGTAGAAAAGCCCCGTCACGCCGAAAAGCGGGTGCTCGACCGCGTTGAGGGCCTCGGAGAAGACCAGGCAGCTGACGCCGACCAGAACGAACGAGGCGAGCATGGTGATCACACTCACGCGATTGAGCCTTCGCAGGTGGTGCACCTGGAGGTTCGGGACGGTGAGATACCAGTGGCCGAGAACCATGGCGAGTCCGACGCTGCCGGCGACCGCGCCCGTGGCGAGGGCGGAGAGGGTCGCGATCGCGGTCCCGAGCGCGTTCTGGACCTCGTGGGCTCGCCCGACCATGAGCCCGACGGCCGCTGCGCTGCCGACCAGCCCCGCTCCGAGGGCGAGGGCCCACCTCCTGCCGCGAACAGGCCCTGAGAAGAAGGGATAGCCCAGAATGGGCAGCGCGCTGCAGAGGACGACCGGGTCACTCCAGACGAGGGTCCCGGTTGCGAGGGGCACGCCCACCCCGAAGAGCACCAGGGCCAGGGCCGAGGTCCCCATCAGTCGGTAGAAGAGCAGGCCGACCGGGGCCCTGGGAACGAAGGCCATGGCGAAAAGGACGCCGAAGGCGAGTTCGAGGCAGAACTGGATGGAAAGTGAACTCCAGGGCATGCGGGGGATTATGGATGAGCCTCGCAGGGAGGGATAGGGGGACCTGAGGCTCCCGGAACGATCCTTCTCAGGCTAGCGAGAGACCCCCGCGGGAGGCGGGACCTCGACATTTTGGACGCTCTCGCCTGGCGGGGCCTCGAACGCCTTCCAGATCACTTCCGCCACGTCTTCGGGCTGATTCATCTGTGAGCGGTCCCAATCCCCGGACACACCGTCGAAGAGGGTGGTGTCGGTCGCACCGGGAAAGACCGTCGAGACCCGGATGCCCCTGGGTTCGAGCTCGAGCGAGAGCACCTCCCCGAACCCGACCAGACCGAACTTGGTCGTGCAATAGGCCGAACTGCCCTCGTAGGCCTGGCGCCCCGCGATCGAGGAGACGTTGAACAGGTGGGCGCGCTCGCTCCCTTCGAGCCCCTTCAAGCTCATCAGAGTGACGTGGAACGGTCCGTTGAGGTTCACGGCCATCAGCCGATACCACGTCGCCGGCGAGAGCTCTGCGAAGGGCTTCACGGCAAAAGCACCGGCGTTGTTCACGACCACGTCAAAGATGCCGTCCATCTCATCGAGGGCCCGGTTGACGCCGCTCTCGACCGACGCCAGATCCACCACGTCCATCTCGATGGCAAGCCCCTTTCCGCCCGCCCCATCGACCTCCAGGGCCACGCTTTCGACCTCGGACCGCGTGCGAGCCGCCACGGCCACGTGAGCCCCCTCAGCGGCGAAACGAAGCGCGATCGACCGTCCGATCCCACGCCCGGCCCCGGTCACCAGAACGCGAAGACGAAGAGAGCTACCCATGCCCAGCAGGGGGGCGACCCCTGTCAATGCCCCGCCGCAAACTCCTTCAGGCAACGATCGGGCGCATCCATCGACGCGTCACGGACCGCCGTCAGGATCTCATCCGCCTCCTGGCAGGGCGTTTCTTCAGCGACGACTTCAAGCTGATTTCCCAGGTCGACAAGCGTCTCGGGGTGCGGAGATTTCTCGAGAGCACGCTTTATCAGGTGTCGATTCTTGGCGCTGTAGACCGACCTGCCCCGAATCGCCGTGACGCCGAGATAGGAGGTTTCCTCCTCGATCACAGGCGTGCGGGGTCGAATCGTGACGGACTTCAACCCCAGAGCCGAAATCAGGCCATCGACAAACTCCGTGCTGTAATCCATGGTGGGGGCTCCTCTCAGGGACTCGCAGGACGACCGACTGCGTCAAATGATAGCAGTTGGCAGCTGAAATCAGCCGCCGAAGGAGCGCACCAGCCCCAGAAATTCGGCCCTTGTCTTGGGATCGTTGCGGAAAGCATCCAGAAGACAGGACGTCATCGCGGAGGAATTCTGTTTTTGGACGCCCCGCATCATCATGCACAGGTGGACGGAGTGGGCGACGACTCCGACCCCCTTGGGCCTGAGAACGTCCCGGATCGCCTCGGCGATCTGCTGGGTCAGCCGTTCCTGCACCTGGAGTCGCCGGGCAAAAACATCGACGATGCGCGGAATCTTCGAGAGTCCGATGATCCTCCCATCGGGGATGTAGGCGACGTGCACCTTCCCGTAGAAGGGCAGCATGTGGTGTTCGCACAGGCTGTAGAACTCGATGTCCTTGACCAGCACCATCTCCGAGCAGTCCTCCTCGAACACCCCTTTGCCGACGACCTGGCCGACGGTCTGCCCGTAACCGGCCGTCAGCTCGGCCAGGCTGCTCGAAACGCGATCGGGGGTGCGTTGGAGCCCTTCCCGTCCGGTGTCCTCCCCCAGGCGGAGAAGGAGCTCACGAATCAGGTCCGCTCGGCTCAGCTCTTCGAGCCGCGGTACTCCACGATGTTGTTGCGGCTCTCGTAGAGCCTGATCTTGTGCAGTCGACATCCTTCGAAGCGCTCGATCTCCGGTTCGATTTGATTCCAAAGTGACACGGCGATGTTCTCTGCGGTCGGGATAACCCCCTGCAGAAAGGGCACGTCGTGATTGAGGTGCTTGTGATCGACCTGGGGCAGGATCTTCTCTCGAAGGATCCACATCAGATCGTGGAGGTTCATCACCATGCCCGTTTGCACGGGAATCTCACCGCATACGGTGACGAAGAGATCGTAATTGTGTCCGTGGCCGTTCAGGTTGTTGCACGGTCCGTAGAGCTTGCGGTTTTCCTCGTCGCTGAGGGCCGGGTTGTGCAGCCTGTGGGATGCACTGAACTCTTCGCAACGGGTGATTTCGACGATGGGCATCTGGAGAGGAACCGCGGTGAGTGGAGGCCGGCCCCGCAGGCCTAGCACGCTAACCTCTGGCGGAAGATCGTGCCACAAGCCCGACCCTCGACAGCCGGAAAGTGCGAGTAGAATACAGGCACATGCCCATCCGCCGCGTTTGGATCGAAGAAGGCTGCATCTCCTGCAACCTCTGCGAGGATCTGGTCTCCGAGGTCTTCGAGGTGCCCGCCGGCGAAACCTGCCGACCCAAGAAGGGCCACGAAAAACACCTCACCGCAAACCCGGAAATGGATGAGCGGATTCAGGAGGCGGCGGACTCCTGCCCCGTCGAGGTGATCCAGTTCGAAGCTGAATGAATCGGGTCCGGGAGAGGGTGAATCGGCCCGCTACGGGCGGAAGTTCGTTTCCTTGGTACGAACAATGAAATCTTTTTGCGGCCCTATCCGGCGCGGTGGACCGGATTTGGGAACTTCCGCGAAGACGATTTTTTTCGCGCTCGGATTGTCTCCGTTCTCCGCTTAGGGGGGCAGAGGAAGAGAAGCACGATGAGACCCACAACCAACTCAACCTACGACGTTCGCGGAGCCAACCGCCTCCTGCCGCTGTTGAATTCCATCGGAAGGGAAATCCAGGAGCGCACGGAAGCGTTAGACCAACTGGAAGACCAGATCGGATGTCTGTCTTCCTCCAACCGCACGACCGAGCGGACGGGTGCTCTCCTGGCCCAGGCGTCGGCAGAAGCTGCGACGCAACGCCGCGCGATCCGCCAGGTTCGAGAAGAGCTGCAACGGTTCGGATGCTCGGTTCTCGGAACCGACCCGCTGACCATACGTATTCCCGGACGAGTCGGCGAAGCCAAGAAAAGCTTTGTCTGGCAAACCGGTGATCCGGTCCTCAAGTAGGGACCGGGCCTGGCGCATACCCAATCCTCCCGCCAGGCCAGAGATGAGGACCTCCGCCTTGGTGGCTGGCGGAGGTCCTCGCTTTTTAACCACTACGGGTTCTTTCCGCGCGTTCACGCTATCTTGAGGCCATGAGCGAGCGCGGTAGCAAGAATGGGATCGCCCCGGCGTTCTTCGTCATGGGATTGGTGTCAGGGCTTTTCTGTGCCCTGCTGATCGATCGGCTGGCGTCCCGTTTTCTTGACTCCGACATGGAACTCATTCGCGCCGTGCACCGACTCGCGCGCGCCGAATTCGTCCGTGAGGTCGATTCGGACCAGCTGACCGACGATGCGTTACGCGGCATGGTAGAGGGGCTGGATCGCTACTCGCGCTTCTACGGGCCCGAGGACGTCGCGCGGGTCGACCGGGAAACGACAGGCGAGTTTCGAGGCATCGGCGTGATCTTTCGTCGAGCCGAGGTCGGCCGGGTGCTCTTTCCATATCCGGGTTCGCCGGCGGAAAGCGCGGGCCTGAGAGTGGGCGATCTCATCGTGAGCGTCGGGGGTCGGGCTGTGGCGGGAATGGTCCAGGCGGAGTTCTCATCGGCAATGACAACGGCCGGGGGCGACATCCACATGCAGGTGCGTGGACTCGACGATGTGGAACGCTCACTCGTACTCCATCCCAGGACGCTCATCGACCCAACGATCCGCCACGTGCGCATGTTGGACGGAGCCCTGGGCATCGGGTATCTGGCCATCCTCTCTTTTAGCCACCGCACTCCAGGGGAATTCGATCGCGCGGTCGAGAAACTTCGAACCGACGGGCTGAAAGCCCTGATCGTCGATCTGCGCTCCAACCCGGGGGGAATCCTCGATTCGGCGGTTCTTCTGGCCAATCGCTTCATCGAAGAGGGCACGATCGTCGCCACCCGGACTCGCCGCGATACGCGAGTGACCGAAGCCGACCTGGAAGAAGCCCTTCTGCACGGTCTGCCGCTGGTCCTGCTGGTCGATTCGAGCTCCGCCAGTGCCAGCGAGGTCCTGGCTGGAGCGCTGCAGGATCACTGCGTTGCGGCAATTATCGGCGAATCGACCTACGGCAAGGGAACCGTCCAGACACTCGAGCGGTTTGCGAGCGACCGCGCGATCGTCAAGCTCACGACAGCCACCTACTTCACGCCTTCCTGGCGCAGCATCGAACGCGGCCCTGACGGGCTCGACGGCCGCGGTATCTCGCCCGACCTCCTGGTCGAGCTGGAGGAGAAAGAACGGGAAGCCATTCACTCTTTCCTCAACACCTACTCCCCGCCACACTCGGTTCTCGATGAGCTTCGCGAATGGGAAGAACGCGACTCGATCGAGCTCATCGCCATCCCCCCTCCCGATCGACAACTCGAGGCCGCGGTTGCACTCCTGAAGGACGACCTGCCCGAAATCGAGGCGGAGACACTGCGCTGATGCTCGTCCTCGGTATCGAGTCCTCCTGCGACGACACGGCCGCCGCCGTGGTTCGCGACGGTCGCGAAATCCTCTCCTCGGTGGTCGAAAGCCAGGCCGCACAACACGCGCCCTTCGGCGGTGTCGTCCCCGAGATCGCCGGCCGTTCCCACCTGCGTCGGATCCTGCCCGTGATCGAAAGGGCACTCGAAAAGGCAGGTATCGAACTCAAGGACATCGATGGACTGGCCGTGACACGCCGACCGGGTTTGATCGGTTCCTTGTTGGTGGGCCTCTCCGCCGCCAAGGCGATCGCCTTTGCGCGCAGGCTCCCACTTGTCGGTGTCCACCACATCGAGGGCCACGCCTATGCGGCCACGATGGAGAACGAGGTGGCCTGTCCGGCCCTGGCTCTCGTCGTATCGGGCGGACACACGGCGCTCTATCGCATGCTGGGCCCATCTGATTTGCAACCCATCGCACAGACCCTCGACGATGCCGCAGGTGAGGCCTTCGACAAGGTGGCCTCGATGTTGGGTCTTGCATATCCAGGAGGGCCGGAAATTTCCAAGCTCGCCCTGAAAGGACGGCGCGACGCGATTCGCTTCCCGCGCTATTCCCCGAAGAAGGGTGGAGTGGGATTTTCCTTCAGCGGCCTGAAGACAGCCGTGCTCTACCACCTGCGCGGCCAGGATGCGCTGGCGCCGACTCCGGCGCCCGAGGAGATCGAAAACCGAGCGGATATCGCTGCCTCCTTCGAAGCGGCGGTTGTAGACACACTGGTGACCCAGACACTGAACGCCGCCAAGGAGGAGGGCTTCGCACGTATCGTGGTGGCAGGCGGTGTGGCCTGCAACCAACACCTGCGCGAACGCATGTGCCTGTCGGCCGAGGAACTCGGGATGCGGGCGACTTTCCCCTCTCCGGCCTACTGCTCGGACAACGCGGCGATGATCGCGGGATTGGGATATCACCTGTTGAATCAGGAGGGCGATGCGTCGCTCAATCTGGATGCGTTGGCGCGATAAGGCATTCGTGAATCACGGCCTGCCTGCAGCGTGGGTTTTCATCACGGGGATTTGCCTATCGAGCTGTGGTCGGGAAACCGGGGGGCCAGCCGCGCGCGTCATCCTGATTTCCTGCGACACATTGCGTGCCGACCGGCTGGGCGTCTACGGATACGAGCGCGGGATCAGTCCGAACCTGGATCGGCTGGCCGAGGACTGTGTCGTGTTCGACGCAGCCTATTCCGCAGCGCCGTCCACATCGCCCTCGATGAGCACGCTTCTCACGGGCCGCCATCCCGATGAGCTGGGTGTCCGAGGAAACAAGGTTCAAATGCCTCCCGATGTGGCAACTCTCGCCGAAGCGCTCCAGCAAGAGGGAATCGAGACGGCCGCCGTGGTTTCCAACTGGGTCCTGTCGCGCGAGAACTCCGCCGCCGGAGCGGGCGTGTCCCAGGGTTTCGGTCATTTCGATGATCGGATGACCACGACCGAAATCAACCGCCTCGATCTCCCGGAACGTACGGCCTCGGAAACGACAGAAGCAGCGTTGGAATGGCTGTCGAAGCGGAAATCGGACCGGTTTTTTCTATGGGTTCACTACCAGGATCCGCACGGTCCCTATACGCCACCGCTCGAGGACATCGAGGCCTTGGATCGTCCGCTCGGGGATGAGGACCCACTTCCTCGAGGAAAACGTCAAAGCGGCTTCGGCAAACTTCCGGCCTATCAGCTCCTCGAAGAGGAATGCCGCCCCGAGTTCTATCGCATTCGCTACGACGCCGAGATTCGTTATTTCGACCGCGAGCTGGGGCGATTGCTCGACGGGTTGGAGGGGCAAGGCTTGATGAAGGATGCACTGATCGTCTTTACAGCGGATCACGGTGAATCCCTCGGCGAACACAATCACTGGTTCGCCCATGGCCAACACCTCTATCGAGATGTAGTTCGTGTGCCTTTTCTCGTTCGCTATCCCGAACGAGCACAAAGACCGACCGGCATAAAGGACGGTCGCTTCCTTCGCGTCGGCGATCTCATCGGGCACACCGATGTATGCACGACGGTGCTCGATGCCTTCGGATTGAAGCCCCTCCCCGGTTACGGGGCGAGCCTACTCATCGATCGGATCGCTTCCGATCGTGTCATGGCGCACATGGGAGCGGGTTGGTTCGGAATCACCGACAGCCGCTTCCGTGCACACTGGAGCGAGAATCGGGTCTATCTCTTCGATGTTCTCGAAGACCCGGGAGAGACGCAAAACCTCGCCTCTAGCCAACCGGAGAAGGTTCAGGAACTCATGCAGCGCTACAAGGAACTGCGTGCGAGCATCCCCCCCCTGGCGGCTGAGGGCATACCCTCAAAGACAAGCAAGAAAAACCTCCAGGCGCTCGATGCCCTGGGGTACGGCGGCGGCGAAGACGACTGAATCGACAGCTACGGAGTCAGGTCGATGTGCGCCTTCCCTGAGTCATATGGGTTTCGGGGGCGCATCGAGAAATGCCGGTGCGGCTGAACGATCTCTTTCAGCCCATCCTCCTCGGCCACAAGACGGAGCACGTCCTGCCGAGTCAGGGTGGCGGAGCGGTTGAGACGCCTGTTTTTCTCCAGGTCGACCTCCAACCCGAGGCAGAATGACGGCGTCGGGTTTCCAGCGCTCCGCAAGTTTCGCTCGGATCGCCGTTCCGGCCGGACGGCGGGGAAAATCGCTTGCAGCTTTTCCTGGCATCTCCAAAACCTGGCGCCGGCGAGCCGAGAACCAGGGGCAGATGCGGTATCCTGCGGCCCCCCCCATGAACCGCAACACCCTGCAGACACTCCTGGAAGATGTGCGCACAGGCGCCCTTTCCGTCGAGGAAGGGCTTGGCCAGCTGGAAGGCTTCCCCATTCGCGATCTGGGGCACACGCGCGTGGACACGCACCGGGATCTGCGGCGGGGGTTTCCCGAGGTCATCTTCGGCGAGGGCAAGAGCGAGGGCGAGCTGATCGCAATCGCCGAGGCGATTCTCGATCGGCATGAGAAGCTCCTGGTGACCCGTGTTGACGCGGAAGCATCTAAATTATTGAAGGAGCACCTCGCGGCGGGCGAAATCCACCGGCGCGCCCGGACTTTCACGGTCGGTCTACCCGATCCCGCTCGAGGCGAGGGATTCTGTCTCGTCGTCTCGGCGGGGACATCGGATGGACCGGTCGCAGAGGAGGCTTGGCTGACGGCGCGCATGCTGGGCGCGCGAACGGAGATCCTGCGCGACGTCGGCGTGGCCGGTATCCACCGCGTCCTGGAACACTCCCAGACCTTGCGCGAGGCGCGCGCCATCGTGGTGGTGGCCGGAATGGAGGGGGCCTTGCCGAGCGTGGTGGGCGGTTTGACCGAGCGACCGGTTATTGCCGTGCCCACCTCGGTCGGATACGGCGCCAGCTTCGGTGGCCTGGCTGCGCTTCTCGGAATGCTCAATTCCTGCGCGGCGGGTGTCAGCGTGGTGAACATCGATAACGGCTTCGGCGCCGGCTACGCGGCGGCGCTGATCAACCGAAAATGTGATCGAGCACATCCCGTGGGCGCAATTCAGCCGGTGGCGAACCGAGCGCCCAGTCCCGACCGACATCCGATAAGGAGCAACGGAAAGAAGTGACGGAGCGAAAGGCATCCCTGGCGATCGAGAACGGCACGGTCCTACACGGACGCGCGGTCGGGGCCGCAGGTGAACGCAGCGGCGATCTGGTCTTCAACACCGCCATGACAGGCTACCACGAGATCCTGACCGACCCTTCCTACGCGGGACAGGTCGTGGTGATGACCTACCCCCTGATCGGCAACTACGGCGTAGCCGAGGCCGATGCGGAAAGCGCCGGCGCTTGGCCCGAGGCTCTCATCGTCAAGGAGATGTCCTCGATCCCATCGAGTTTCAGGGCGGATGGTTCGCTTCCCGATTGGCTCGAGAAGAACGGGGTCGTAGCGATCGAAGGAATCGACACCCGTTTCCTGACCAAGATGATCCGCACCGAGGGCTCGCTACGCTGCGTCATCTCGACCGAAGATCACGACTCAACATCGCTGGTCGCCAAGGCAAACAAAGCCCAGGCGACCGATGGACGCGATCTGGCCTCGCACGTGTCCTGCAAGGAACCCTACGGTTGGAGGGAAGCCTACGACGAAACGTATCCCGCCTGGCTGCCGGCCGAGCCGGGACCCCGCATCCCGGTGGTCGCCTACGACTTCGGCATCAAACGCAACATTCTCCGCAGTCTCGTGCACTGCGGTTTCGACGTGACCGTCGTCCCTGCCTGGACCCCGGCCGACGACGCACAAGCCCTGAAACCCCAGGGGATCTTCCTCAGCAACGGCCCCGGCGATCCTTCGGCGGTCACAAAGGGCATCGATGCGGTGTCCGACCTGGTCGGCAAGCTTCCGATCTTCGGCATCTGCCTGGGCCACCAGATCCTCTCGATCGTCCTCGGCGCCTCGACCGAGAAGATGCCCTTTGGCCACCACGGTGCCAATCACCCGGTCCGTGACCTGGCGACAAACAAGGTCGAGATCACCTCACAGAATCACTCCTTCGCGGTGCAGGCCGACAAGCTCCCCGACGATCTCGAACTTTCGCACATCAACCTGAACGACCACACGGTCGAGGGCATGCGCCACAAGAAGTGGCCCGTGTTTTCGGTTCAGTACCACCCCGAAGCAGCACCCGGGCCTCTCGATTCGTCACACCTGTTCCGTCACTTTCGGGAAGTGCTGACAAGCTGAAGTGAGGGGGCCCTACTTCAGCTTGTGGACACGGGATCAACGTCGATCTTCATCAATGGATCCTTTTGTTTTT
Organism: Planctomycetota bacterium; assembly: GCA_002683825.1. Lineage (GTDB taxonomy): Bacteria > Planctomycetota > UBA1135 > UBA1135. The sequence continues at coordinate 34,773 of NYUD01000057.1, read as the reverse complement.
GCGCAAGATCTGCAAGGAAACCCACCAAGTGGAGGTGGGAGGCCTCATCGAGCGCCGATCGACAATAGAAATTGTGCCGATGACGACCGCGCAACAATGCGGTGGGAGCGTGCACGGGATCCCCGATTCCGACACTCGGATCCTTGAAAGACTCCAGGAGCCGGGCGTGTACGTCGCGAATGGTTTTCTTGACCCGGCCCTCATCTTCACCTTCCACGAGAACGCGGGTCATCCTCGTGTAGGGGGGGTAGCACGCGGTCTTGCGCTTGCCGAGCTCCTGTTGAACGAAGCCCTCATAATCATGGGCAACCGCATACTGAATGGCCGGCTGGTGAGTCGTCGTCGTCTGAACGAGGATGCGCCCCGGAAGGTGGCTACGCCCCGCACGGCCCGCGACCTGCGAGATGAGCTGGAACGTCCGCTCGGACGAGCGGAAGTCAGGGATGTTGAGGGTCTGGTCGGCGGAGAGGATGCCCACCAGAGTGACGTTCGGGAAGTCCAAGCCCTTGGCGATCATCTGTGTGCCGATCAGAACGTCCAGCTCGCGGCGCTCGTAGGCTCCCAGGACACGTTCGTAGTCTTCGCGGCGGCGCATGGTGTCGGAGTCCATGCGGCACACACGCGCTTCGGGAAATAGAATGCGGAATTGCGACTCGATACGCTCGGTGCCCAAACCGAGGTGTGACAGCCCCGGCTTGCTGCAGGTGGGACAAGTGTTCGATATCGGTCGCTCCTGGCAACAGGCGTGGCAAACCAGGCGGCCGATGCGGCGGTGGAGAGTCATCGCCAAAGAACACTGCTCGCAGCGGATCGTCGTTTGACACCCTTGGCAGTACAAGACGGGTACAAATCCACGCCGGTTCAGGAACAGGATCGCCTGCTCTTTGTTGTCAAGAGTCTCCCTCAGCAGGGTCTTCAACTGGCGCGTAAAAAGCACGACCGGGCTCTTCGAGTCCTTTTCCAATCGCGTGTCGATGACCTGGATGTTCGGTATCGATCCGCCGCCGACGCGCTCGGGCAAGGACAGACGTTCGTATTTGCCGCACTTCACCTGGTGGTAGGACTCCAGCGCGGGTGTCGCAGAACCGAGAATGCAAATCGCTCCAGCACGTTTCGCTCGTTCGACAGCGACATCTCGTGCTTGATAGCGCGGGGTACTCTCCTGCTTGAACGACGGTTCGTGCTCTTCGTCGATCACGATCACACCGAGCTCTGAAAGTGGCGCAAAGATCGCCGATCGCGCCCCGACGACCACGCGCACGTCACCCCGCTTCAAACGCATCCATTCGGCCAATCGTTGCACATCGGACATGGCGCTGTGCAGGACACAAACCTCGCCGAAGCGCGCCCTAAATCGCCCAACGGTCTGCGGTGTCAAGGCGATCTCGGGCACGAGGACGATCGCGCTCTTGCCCATGCAGAGCGCGTGTTCGATGGCGCGCAGATAAACCTCGGTCTTGCCGCTACCCGTAACCCCGTGCAGGAGAAACGTCCCGTCTTCTCCCTTGTCCAGACGCTGCGTAAGAGTGCGTATCGCCTCCTCCTGGGCCTGCGACAGCGATTTCGGCCGAGGTTTTCGATCGACGGACATGGCCAGCACGTCGGGCAGTTCTTCGACGTATTCGATCGACACCCAACCGCGCTTGCACAACGTTTTCGCCGGCGAATCGGACAGCTGGAGCTGGCGCAGGATGCTTTTCAGCTCGATGCGGCCCGATAGTTCGAGCAGCGTGCGCAACAGGCGATGCTGTTTCTCTCCGCGATCCCCCAACGCTTCGAGTTTGGCCAATGCCTCATCACCGCTCCCTCGCACGGCTTCGATGTAGGCCACGCGCCGACGCCGGCGCGCGCTCTTCAATGGAGCAGGTAGAACCGCGGCCAGGGCTTCACCCCACGCACACCCGTAGCGTTCGGCGATCCAGCGGGTCAACCCCAGCAGTTCGACATCCACCACGGGTTCGGGATCGAGCACGTGCACGATCTCCTTCAATTTCTTCGGATCGACCTCGCTCTCTGTTTTCGTCCGGACAACGACACCCAGCTTCTGCTGACGTCCGAACGGAACCGCGACGCGCATCCCGGGAAGCACCAGGTCTTCGAGATGGCGAGGCACGCCGTAGGTGAACTCGCACCGAACCGGACGGTTCAGAGCGACCTGACAGTAGAGGTCGTAAACCGGGCCTTGCGGTTCCTGTTCAGGCTCCGGGCTGGCGAACAGCAGGGGCTGCTCGACGCGGGCGCGATCCGAGTGGTCAGGAACCATGGTGCTCTTGCAGGATGTGGGGAAGACGCTCTTCTAGCCGCAGGTGCAGGGCACCGCTGCACAGCGCGGGCAGCCCTCTGCATACTTCGACATGGCGACCTCTTCGAGTTCGATCCCGGCGATTGAAGCCAGGGTCGAGAGCCAGGCCAGGACGTCGGCGAATTCCTCCCCCAGTTCGCCCTTTTGATTGCGGCGCAGGGCGCGGGTCAGTTCGCCGACTTCCTCGCAGAACCACATGTGCGTCCCGGCCAGGCCGCGGGCCGAGTCCTTCTCGTAGTAAATCTCTTCGATTCGTCTCTGGAACTCGCATATGCGCATATGGATCAGCTCTCCCTGGCGATGGTTGCAAAAGAAACGTCCTCCCGCACGCCGCCTTCCCCCGCAAAGCGCTCGAGGTCTCGCCGCAGCGCCTTGAGGAACGCCCCGGTGTCCAGTGCCGCGTGTTTTTTTACCCGACCATAGAAGCCCTTTTCGCCCAGCTCGACGCCATCCGCATTGGTCAGCGTCACCGGTGTGCTGTTGGTGAGCAACAAGCGGTCCCCCGGATCGATCGGTGTCTCGACGACCTCGAGCTTGCGATCGAAAATCGGCCCCTTGTCGAACCCCAAGGCGATTCCCTCGGGGTGGACGACGCGCAGGCTGTCGTCCTCGGCCGAGTAGCGCAGGAGCGGGATCTTGTGTCCCGCACAGGCCACCTTCGCACGCCCTTCCTCGTGATGGATCAGGCAGTAGAGCGCTGTGACGAACATTCCCCGCCGCACATCGCACGCCAGCCAACGGTTCACGCGCTGAAGGCTCAGGGCCACGTCCTCCGAGCGCTCCAGCTCGGCGCGCAGGTAGGAACGCGCCGTCGCCCCCACCAAGGCCGCGGGGACGCCGCTTCCGCTGACGTCACATACCAGGAGGCCTACGGATCCGTCAGGACGTTCGATGAAGTCGTGAAAATCGCCACCGAAAGCGACCGAACTCATGAAACCCGCACCCAGGTCGTAACCTTCCAAGAGCGGCGTGGTCAGGGGCAGTAGTGCTTCGCGCACGCCGGAGGCCAGTTCCAGTTCGCGCTCGCGAATCGAGAGCTTCAGCTGCGCTTCCTGAGCGTCGTCGAGATCTCGCGTCATGCGGTCGATCGAGCGCGCCAACAGCTCGATCTCACCCGCGCCGACCGCGTCTGTTCTGTGGGCGAGATCGCCTTTCGCAATCTGTCGAACGTCGTCCACGATCCTGCGGATCGGACGAGACACCTGACTGGCCGCCCACACTCCGGCTCCTGCTCCGGCCAAGAGGACCACGAGAAAGATGCCCACGATCATCCCCAGCATCTCGTCGCCGACCTTGGCGCGGGTCGGCACGAAGAGCCAGAAAGGCACCTCATGGTCCAGCGCATCCTTCTTCTTATAGCGGTACAGACGGCCACGCTTTTCGCTCTTCGGACCGTAGCTGAAATTGTGAATCTCGACCCCGTTCCTGTCCCGGCGCACGAACCTGACATCCTCGTACGGATATTCGTCGTGCGTAAAACGCACACCTTCGCTCAGTGCCTCATCGCGTTGGTCCGCTGCGATTCGCGAGGCCCCGATGTAGATCAGTAGGCCCGCGAAGGCCAGGATCGGCGCAAGCGCGACCGTGAGGATCAAGACGAAGCGGGCCTTCAGCCCCAAGCCTCGCACGCGCAAGTCGGGATCTCGTCGGCCGCCTCCCCTCACGGCTGAACGAACCAGTGCTCAGGCTCGAGGAAGAGCTGTTGACAGACGATCATGACCCCCAACCCGTACAGTCCAGCGACCACGTCATCGAGGAGGATGCCGTCGCCGCCGCCCAGCCGCTCCATCCGTCGGGCGGGAGGTGGTTTGATGATGTCGAAGAAGCGGAACACAAAAAACGCCAGGGTCAATCCGAGGAGGCTGGGGCCGCGCCAGGCCAGACAGGTCACCAGATAACCGATCACTTCGTCCAGCACGAAAAATCCGGGGTCCTTGCCACCGGCGTACTGCTCCGACCACTCCCCCAGGGAACGCCCGACTACGTATAGGACACCACAGGCCAAGAGAGTCCAAAGCAGGAAGTTCTCCGTGCCACGAAGGGCCCAGACCAGGGCAACGCCCCCCAGCGTCCCCACGGTTCCCGGCGCGAAGGGCGAGAGCCCTAGAAAACCGCATGTGACGATCGCTAGTCGGAGGCGATTCACCGTCTGGTGGGGCCTTCCTGGAGCAGGCGCCGTGTTTTCAGGACGTAGGACGTTCCAGAGCCGACCGTCGTCAGGAGCGTGCCCCAGACGAAGATGTGACCCATCACCGCGAGCGCATCGCGACACCATGCGGGCCAACGGAACGCAAAGAGCCCGATGACCGTCGCGATGGCGGTGCACTGAACGACCATCTTGACCTTGCCGAACCAATCGGCAGGAAACTGCATTCCGAGACTCTCGACGTAGCCGCGAATTCCAGTAACCAGGAATTCTCGCGCGACGATGACCACGACGATCCAGGCCGGAAACCAGACGCGAGACCAATCCATCACGGCCAGAAAGACCATTGCGCCGATCACGAGAACCTTGTCGACGAACGGGTCGGCGATGCGCCCGAAAGCCGTCACCAGATTGCCACGTCGGGCCAGCCAGCCGTCGAGAAAGTCGGTCGCGGCAATCACGATGAAAAGCCAGAACGAGATCTTCAAGAAAACGCCGATGTCCGCGTGCACTTGTTGAACCAGAGGCTCGAGCTTGCCGCCGACCAGGCCCTCGTTGTCCGTCCACATCCCCCAGATGTGCAGGATGCCAAAGAGCAGGAGCGATCCAATGAAGCGCACCAGGGTGATACGGTTCGGCCAGTGAGCGAAAATGCCCTCCCTCGGAATCAATTCGCACCTCCATCGTGCTTGTCGTTGTCCAGCTCTCTTGTGGACGGACCGCAGATCAAGTTGAACTCGTCGTCCAGCTCGAGAACGCGCACCGGGATGCGGTCGCCTACCGCCGCATCAAGACGACTCACCTTGGCGATGAGATCGACTTCAGGCGCGTCCATGTCTGCGCGGCCGACCAAGAAGGACTCACCGTCCACTTCGTGGCGTTCGTCGATCAATACTTCGATATCCTGACCCACATGGGCCTCTTGCGAAGAGCGCAGACATTCGTCGCGGGCTTCGTACACGGCTCGCAAGCGCTCGTTCACGACGTCCTCGGGAAGGTTCTCTTCGAGATGAAAGGCCGGCGTCCCCTCCTCCGGGGAATAGGAGAAGGCACCCAGACGCCCCAGGCCGTAGTCGCGGATGAACTGCGGAAGCTCGGCCGCATCCCTGTCGGTTTCGCCGGGAAAGCCCAAGAGCAGCGTGGTCCGCAAGGTAATGCCTGGCACCTCTTCCATTAGCCGGTCGAGAATCGCCCGAACCTGATCGCCGCTACCGGCGCGCCGCATGGCCCGTAGAACGGGTGTGGCGATGTGCTGTACGGGAATGTCGAGATACGGCAGCACGCGCGGGTGATCTCGTAGAAGCTCGCAGAGCTCCCATGGAAAGCGATTGGGATAGGCGTACATCAGCCGCAGCCGGTGGCTGCCGCCCAGCTCGGCGAGAGTCTCTATCAGCTCAGGTAGTTCGCGCCCATGGTCGCGACCCCACGCGGTCGAGTCTTCGGCGACCAAGACCAACTCGCGCACGCCGGCGTCGATGAGTTCGCGGGTTTCATCCGCCAGGTCCCCGAGACTCTTCGAGCGGTGTTCGCCACGGATCGAAGGGATTGCGCAGAAACTGCAACCGTGATCGCAGCCATGCGAAATCCGCAGGTACGCGTAGGAACCCGGCGTGGCGAGAAGGCGAGCACCCTCCCGTGAAGGCGCGCGCAGCCCGCCGGCCTCGAGATAGCGAGGAAAGGCGCTTCCCTCCCCGAAGGCCCGCACCGCACGGGCAAGCTCGGAGTAGTCCGAGATCTCACTGAACAGGTCGACCTCCGGATAGCGCTTTTCCAGTGCATGCGAGTAGCGCTGGACCAGACAGCCGGCCACGACGACGCCTTCGAGCTCGCCGCGGCGTTTGCGCTCCAGCAACCCCTCGAGCGCGGCCTCGGACTCTTCTCGCGCAGGACCGATGAACGAACAGGTGTTCAGCACGGCGACCTGGGCTTCCTGGACATCCCCACATACGACGCAGCCCTCTTCCGCAAGACGCGCCAGGATCAGCTCGGAATCGATCAGGTTGCGGGCACATCCCAGGTGAACGAGTGCGACTCGCGTGGCTTCAGTCACCTTGGACGAGCTACGGCGTTTGGACTTGGGGCTCACGACTTCGGATTCATGCACTCGTCGTAACGTGCTCCACCCATTGCTCGTTGCTGAGAAGAATCTCGCGCTTGCGTCCACCCATGTAGGGCCCGATCAAACCAAGTTCCTGAAGCTTATCGAGGATTCCGCACGCCTGGTCAAAGTCGATGGAGAACCTGCGCTGCAACATCGAAACCGCCACCCGGCCCTGCTCGACGATCAAGAGCCCGGACTCGTAGACGAGCTGCTCGATGTCATCGTTCAGGCAGACGGCAGGGGGCACGGTTTCCTCGGGTTCGCGTTCGGCGGCGGAAACCGGCTGCAGAACGACCCCCGGCTCGGTTTCGTCCTCCGCGGAAACTGTGGAACCCGCCACGGGCGCGACCGGCTCTTCCTCAGGCTCTTCCTCGTATTCCTCCTCCTCCTCTTCCTCCTCGTCCGAAGCCTCGTAGCCGTCCTCATCCTCTTCGTATTCCTCTTCCTCTTCCTCTTCGTCCTCGTCGCTCCCCCTGGCGCCCTCTACGGTCTCACCTTCCTCATCTTCGTACACATACTCCCACTCTTCCTCTTCGTCTGTTTCACCGTCGGGACCGGCCTGCGCTTCTTCCTCTTCCTCCTCGCATTCCTCTTCGTCTTCCTCCCCTTCCTCTTCGGCCAGAGCCGAGTCGGTCTCCTCTTCCTCTTCCACCAAGACCGTTTCCTCTTCGAAGAGGTTCTCCTGACGAACGCCCGTCGCAGGCGGGGCTCCAGGGGCCGAGTGCTCGAGCGGCTGAACGGCCGCAACGCTGGAAGTACTCCCTCCCGTGCCGTTCTCGGGACTCAGATCGGACTCGTCGACGACTTCGAGAACCTCTTCGGCGACCGCCGGTTCTCCGGGGGAAGACCGAACGGGCTGGGCCGGACGGGAATTCTCACCGGTCTTCTCGACGGCCTCTTCATCCGCCTCAGGGTCAAAGGGCTGAGCCTCACCTAGCTCGTCGAACTCGCCCACCTCCGCTGCGGCCCAGCTGGGAATCAGGGGCGAGCTAAGGGACTCTAGAGGCCGGGTTTCCTTTGCGGAAGAGGCTTGAACAGGTTCTGGGGACCGACCAAGACCCGTTCCGGCTTCAGCCAGATCTGCACCAGCCGGCTGGCCAACGGCTCCCCGGTGATGTGGGTCGAGAGGCTCAGGAGCGAGCTTTCCGACCCCTTCGGGGTCCACGGGCGCACCCGCAACTGCAGTTTGTTTGTCGAGCGGTAGAGCTTCATCGCTAGGGAGAGAACGCGGCTCAGAGACCAGGAAGGCCGCCTCCGCCGCCGAGACTCCATCGGCCGAATCGCGGTCTTTGCCCCTCCCTATCCTCTTGAAGTTTCGAGGTTTCTGAAAGTTCCCGAACTGGGACAAAACGCCCCACCAGACCGAGACCAGAAGCACCAGAACACCGAGGCCGGCACTGGCCAGCTTGCCCGTGATTCCACCCAGGGTACTCGGCAGGGCGCTGCCGAACGCCCCGCCGGCTCCGGGCGAAAATCCGCTCAAGAAAAGGGCCAATCCACAGGAAGCGCCGGCGAAGAGACCGAGCGGACGCCAGACGTCGACCACCTCCGAACGCAGGAACATGAGGCAGCCGAGGGCCGCCAGGCCGAAGCAAAATAGAAGCGCCGGCCCGTATCCGATCACGCCGACCAAGCCCTCGACGGGGCTCGCCAACGGGACCAACTTCGGAGCTTGGCCCCGCAGGGCCTGCACGACCGAAACGGTGAAGAAGCCTCCGATGAGACAACAGATGAGGCCGACGATGTCCTGCGACAAGGGCTTTTGCGCCTCTTCGTCGCGTCCGTTGCGATTCGTGTCACTCATGGTTGCTTTCCGCTTTGGCTATCGCGCTTTGGTTTTCTTCCCAATCAGCCAGGGACATCAACACTTCGCGTGCCTTGGAGCCTTTGTGTTCGCCGACGATTCCTTCGGCAGTCATAATGTCGATCAGTCGCGAGGCCCGCGTATACCCGACGCCGAGGGCTCGCTGAAGTAAACTCGCCGAGCCGCGGCGCGATTTTAGAACGACACGGACGGCCTCGTCGAACAGTTCGTCCTGTTCGGATCCCGAACGTGCGGCGGCCGACGAGGCCCCGCCGGCCGTCTGTGCTAATTCCTGATTGAAGTTCGGAACGGACTCCCGGGCGACGAAATCCACGATGGCTTGAATCTCGTGGTCCTCGACCAGGGCGCCCTGCAATCGGCGTATCTGGGAGGATTGCGGCGGCGTGTAAAGCATATCGCCCTGCCCCAGGAGCTTCTCCGCACCCATCTGATCGAGGATTACCCGGCTGTCGACCTTGCTGGCGACCTGGAACGCGATGCGGGTCGGAAGATTTCCCTTCAACACTCCGGTGATGACGTCGGTCGAGGGTCGCTGGGTCGCGACGATGACGTGGATACCGACGGCGCGGGACTTCTGCGCCAGGCGCGTGATCGAGAGCTCGGCTTCCTTTTTCGAGATCATCATGAGGTCGGCCATCTCGTCGATGACGATCACGATAAAGGGCACGTGGCGCGGTGTGCGTTCTTCGTGAAAGTCCTCGCCCATGCGTTCGCGCAGGGCATCCTCGCCGAGCGCGTTGTAGTTCTTGATGTTACGGACACCGGCGTTCTTGAATAGGTCGTAGCGCCCCTCCATCTTTTCGCAGGCCCACAGAAGTACGTTGGTCGCCTGGCGCATGTCGCTGACCACCGGCAGCATCAGGTGGGGCACCGTCGAGAACATCTGCAGCTCGACCATCTTGGGGTCGACCAGGATCAGCTGCACGTCGTGGGGCGATCGAGTCAAGAGGAAACTGGCGAGGATGCAGTTGATGCAGACCGACTTGCCGGAACCGGTCGTACCGGCGATCAGGAGATGGGGCATGCGTGCCAGATCCTCGACGATAGCGTTGCCCTCGGCGTCCATGCCGAGGAATAGCGGCAGCGCCATGTGCTTCTTGTCGTAGGCATCCTGCGTGATCAACTCGGAGAGCAGCACCAGGCGACGGTGTTCGTTGGGAACCTCGATGCCGATGGTCGCCCGTCCAGGGATCGGGGCGATGATGCGTACACCCTTCGCACGCAAGGCCGCAGCGATCTCCTGGCTGAGCTGGGTGACCTTGTTCATCCGTGTCCCCTGGACGACTTCCAGCTCGAACAGGGTGACCGCCGGACCGACCTTGGCCCCGACGACTCTGGCTTCCACCTTGAACGAAGCCAGCACGTTCTCGAGCCGGTTGGCCTGAATTTCGAGCTTCCTGTTGTCCTCCTGCGAATGGGCGCTGGGCGGCTCGAGGATCTCCAGCGACGGCAGCTCCCAATCGCCGGGCGGGGGGGTCGGTGGTTCGTAGATCTGGGTCTGAGCCGGAGCGGTCTGGACGCGCTTTTTCCCCCTGGGGGACGCCTTCTTCGGAGCGGGCGTCAGCTCCTCATCCTTCCCTTCGAGAGAAGCCTCGTCCTCGTCCTCTTCTTCCTCCTCCTCCCACTCGTCTTCGTCCTCCTCCTCTTCTTCCTCTTCCTCTTCCTCCTCCTCTTCCTCTTCCTCTTCTTCCTCCTCTTCTTCCTCCTCTTCCTCGCCCTCTGCACCGAAGAGTTCCGGAAGCTCGGGTGTTTCGATCCGTGCCGCCTTCCGCCGTCCCCGAGCAGTGGCCGGCGTCAGAACAGCGGACGCCGCAGCGGTCCTCAGCTCGAGATCGTCGCCGCGGAGAAAACTCCAGAGCCCCGAGACGAGTCGCCCGAGCCACCCGCTGAGGACGGTCGGTATGCTCTCGCCCCTCCCCTCCTGACGTTCCTCAAGCCAATCCTGTAAGGCTCGCAGGGCAGGATAGAAGGCCATTTCGGTGGCCAGCATGAAGGCGATGAGGGCCGAGAGCCAAAGAAGAATCCAGAGCCCGGGTCGTCCCAGTTTCTCCACCAGGACCGGTGGAACCTGGTCGTATCCGACACCTGGCCCGACGAGCTCGAGCGCCAGATAGCCGCCCGGCCCGAAGGGCAACTCGAATCCGTGCTCGTCCCCGAATCCGAGCTGAAACATGAATGCACTCGCGAGGAGAAAGCTGATTCCTCCGAAAGCACGCAGTAGCGGTCGACCTATTTCCTTCCGGGCAACCAGCACAGCTCCCCAGGTGAAACCGAGGAAGGCCAAGAGGTAGGCGCTCCAACCGAAGGCGATGTAGGCCCAGTCCGCCAGATACCAGCCCGCCTGTCCGCCCCAGTTGTGGCTGCCCGCGGCCTGGGGATCGGCCTCGTAGCTCAGGAGCGAGACCAACAGCCAGAGAGTCCAACCGGCCAGGACGAGCCCCTTGATCTCCTGGATGTGGTTGGCCGTCTCCTCGCCGGAGTCCGAATCGCGCACGAAACTCGACGCGAAGCCCCGCAACCGAGTCGCGAAGGTGGGCGTATGACTCGCCTTTGCTTTTCTCCTGGCCCGGGCCATCTGCATCATTCGAGCGAAACGCCGGGCCGGTTCCTAGTACATCGTGGGGGTGAGTCGAGAATGCTCGCAGGGAGCCGGCCGCCAGCGGGGTGCCAAGCCCTCAGGGAATCCGCAGAGAGGGCTTCTCGAGTCCCACCAGGGTCTCGGCGACCTGGCGCTTGGTGCGGTTCTTCACGTCCCAGCGCGATCCATCGCGTCCCAGGATCCTGACGCTGGTTCGGGTCGACCCGAGGACGGAAGCATCGTTCAGGACGATGAAATCGGCGTTCTTGCGCTCTAGCTTGGCCCGCGCTCGGGAAAGACCCGACCCCGTCTCCAGGGCGAAACCGATGACCAGACGGTCCCCCTTGCGCTTTCCCAGGGTGGCGAGGATGTCGGGGTTCTTGACGAGTTCGAGGGTGGTTTGGTCCCCCTCGGACTCCTTGCGCCACTTGGATCGGTGGCGTTTCTTGGGACGCCAGTCGGAGACCGCCGCGCACATGATCAGGGCGTCGGCTCCTCGGAACGCCTCGCGGGCCTCGCGCAGCATCTCGAGGGCGGTCTCCACATCGACCCGATGGACCCCCGGTGGGGTCTCGAGGTGCACGGGCCCGGCGATCAGGGTGACGCGATCGCCGTGGCGGGCAGCCGCAGCCGCGATCTCGAAGCCCATACGCCCGCTGGACTCGTTGGAGAGGTAGCGCACGGGGTCGATCGGCTCGCGCGTGGGCCCGGCCGTGACGACGACGTGACGCTTCTTGCCCGGGCTCATCCCAGGACCTCGAGGAGAAAGGCGGCGATCTCTGCGGGTTCACTCAGGCGGCCGGGCCCCTCGATGCCGCAGGCGAGGTGGCCCTGGCCGGGTTCGAGAATGCGCCAGCCGTCCTTTCTCAGGGTCTGCAGGTGTCGCACGATCGGGGGGGAGGAGAGCATGTGCTCGTTCATTGCCGGGCATACCACGCGCGGCACTCCCGGAGCGAGCGCGAGGGCAACCGTCGTCAAGAGGTCGTTCGCCAACCCCAACGACAAGCGCGAGACGAGATCCGCGGAAGCCGGTGCGATGCAAAGCACTTGAGTCCACTGCGAGAGTTGGATGTGGTCCATGCCGTGCCGGCGGGACTTGCCGAACTCATCGACCCAGGCGGGCTCGCCCGTCAACGCCTCGAACAGTTGCGGCGAGACCAACTCGGCGGCGCGCGGAGTGAGAACGCACTTCACCTCGTGGCCCTCCTGCGCGAGTTTGCTCGCAAGATCGCAAGCTTTGTGAAGCGCGGCGGAGGCGCCGGCGCCCAAGAGGATACGCTTCTTCATACGTCTGCCTTCTCTGCCAGGCCGGCCAAACGGCGCACCTCGGCGATGGCGATGTTCAGATCCTGGTTCACGACAATGTGATCATAAAGGTCGGCGTGGTCCATCTCCCAAGTGGCCTTCCTCATGCGCTGCTCGATGACCTCAGGGGTGTCCGTACCGCGATCCACGAGCCTCCGGCGCAACGTATCCAGATCGGGTGGAGCCACAAAAATGAAGACACCGGGGACCCGGATCAGCTTGAGCGCCTCTCCCCCCTGCACGTCGATCTCGACGAGATAGATGCGTCCCTCTGCCAGAGCGTTCTCGACGGGTTCCTTGAGGGTTCCGTAGCAGTTGCCATGCACCTCCTTCCACTCGAGGAAGGCGCCGCTATCCACGTACTCCCTGAACCTGTCCTCATCGACGAACAGGTATTCGCGTCCATCCAGCTCACCTTCGCGCGGTTTTCTGGTGGTCACTGAAACCGAGAAATCGACCCGTTCATCCTCGAGGAGGTTGCGACAAATCGTGCTCTTGCCACATCCCGAGGGCCCTGAAATCACCAGGATGAATCCCGGCTTCTTGTTGGGCTCGCCCGTACCCATCGCCTACTCGACGTTCTGTACCTGTTCGCGCAAACGTTCCGCATAGGTCTTGGCATCGACGACCCAGTGCGCAACCTGCGCGTCCGAACACTTCGAGCCGATCGTGTTTATCTCACGGTGGATCTCCTGAACCAGGAAATCGAGCTTGCGACCGATGTCTCCGCCACGTTCGAGAAACGTGTCGAATTGATCGAGGTGGCTCCGCAGTCGGGCGACCTCCTCCGATACATCGAGCCGATCGGCGAGCACCGCCACCTCGCGCGCGATGTCCTGAGAGTTCACGGCGACGCGCCCTTCGAGTAGATCGTTCACGCGCTTTTCGAGGCTCTCTTGATGGGCCTTGACCACCTCCGGCATGCGTCCTTCGATCTTGGTGAGAACTGCGGCCATGGCCTTGGAGTTCCTGTTTAGATCGACCGTCAAGGCGTTACCTTCACTTTCGCGCATCTCGACGAGTTGCAAGATCGCCTCGTCAATGAGCGTCAGGAGGGGTTTGGCGAGATGCTCGGTTTCCGTGGCACCATCTTCTGGCGCATCGATCACACCGGGTAAGGAAAGCAGGGACTCGACCGATCGGGCGGGTTCGATGCCGAGCTCGGCAGCCAAGCCGTCGATCTCGGTGCGGTAGCTGCGCAGGACCACCGGGTTGATGCGCGCGCTTTTTTCGCTGGTCGACGTAGCCTTGATATGTATCGATACCGAACCGCGCGACATGCGTTGCTTGACCAGGCGTTCGATCTCTCCCTCGAGGAAAAAAAACTGGCCCGCGCCCCGCATCTTGACGAGCAGATGGCGGTGGTTGACCGAACGTATCTCGACCCGCACGGCGTATCCGCCGACCTCCTCCGACGCAGCCGCGCCGAACCCCGTCATAGAGCGCAGCATTGAACGAGGCGTCCTTAGCCGTTGTCCGGCGGCGGGGTTCCGCCGCCTCCACCCGCTGCACCGGGAGCACCGCTTCCTCCGGAGCCACCGGGAGCACCGCTTCCTCCGAAGCCACCGGGAGGCGGCGCCTGACCGCCGACGGACGGGGGCATGATGTTCTCGATCGTCACCTCGTCCATGGCCGAGTTACTCGCGGGGTCACCCTGGACCCGGTGAAGCACCAAAGCGGACACGAGGAAGACCAACGCGGTGTAGCCGGTGAAGGTGTTGATGCCCTTGGCACCGACCCCGAAGGTTTGCTGTCCGTGCTCGCCGAGAGCCTGTCCAAACCCGCCGCCGCGTCCCTCCTGCAGGAGGATGACGACGATCAGAACACCCGCCGAAAAAACGAAGACGAAGTAGAGAAGCGTCTCGAATAGCATGGGACTTACGAAGCGGAATCGATGATGGGTTGGAACTGCTCCGGCGTGAGTGCAGCGCCGCCGACCAGAGCCCCGTCGATATCGGGGATCGCGAGAAGTTCCTTCGCGTTGCTCGGCTTGACGCTGCCACCGTATTGAATACGCAAACGAGTGGCGGATTGCTCGTTGTAAAGCCCGGCCCACATCCCCCGCAGATAGCGGTGAACCTCGCCGGCCTGCTCGGGTGTAGCGGTCCGACCGGTGCCGATGGCCCAGACGGGCTCATAGGCCAGGGTGATCTTGTCGAGTTGGTCACCCGGAACCCCGGCCATCCCTTCGGAAAGCTGGCGGCGTACGACCGTTTCGGTCTTGCCTTCCTCGCGCTCGTCGAGGGTCTCGCCCACGCAAAGGATGATCTCGAGACCCGCCTCCAGGGCGCGGTGGACCTTGGTGTTACAGAGCTCGTCGCCCTCGCCGTAGAGGCGACGGCGCTCGGAGTGGCCGATGACCGAGAAATCGCAGCCGATGTCCTTCAACATCACCGCCGAGACCTCGCCGGTATAGGCGCCCTGGGTCCGATCGCATACGTCCTGGGCCCCCACGCGGATCGGCGAGCCCTCGAGGGCCACGATCACTTCGGAGAGGTAGACGTAGGGAGGCGCAACGGCCACATCGACGTCGTCCCGCGAACCGACGTGTTCGCGCAAAGCGCCAGCCAGCCCGAGCGCACTCTTGAGCTCGAGGTTCATCTTCCAGTTGCCTGCCAGGTAGGGCTTTCTCACGGTCCGAGGGGCGGGGTCGAACGCGGCAGTATAGGCCCAAGCAGAGGCTCCTGTCGCGGAAAACCGGGACCCGGGTAGGTCCCCGGCGGGTGGGGGGTGGGCAAGGGGTCCGGCGGAAGAGACCGACCGGGGGCGCCACGATTCCATAGACTCGGACGCCCGCCCGCGCGAAGGGCTCCCCACATGACTTCCGAGCTCGACGCACTGGTGACCCTGCTCACCCTCGAACGCTTGCCCCGCACCGGTTGGATCCTGTGTGGAATCCCACAACCCGAGTCCGTCGCTGCCCATTCCTTCGGCACGGCCCTCGTCGCACTGGCGCTCGGGCCGGCGGTGGATCCGCCCCTGGATGTGGATCGGGCGGCCATCCTGGCCCTGGTTCACGACACGCCGGAGGTGCTCCTTGGCGACATTCCGCGCGCCGGAGCCGAACTCCTGCCTCCGGGAGCGAAAGCGATTGCCGAGGAGCGCGCTCTCCGGAAGGTCCTGGGGCCCCTGTCCGATCTAGCCGAGGAGCGCGGGAGGGAATTCCAGGCCCAGAAGACCCGCGAAGCCCGTTTCGCCCTCCTCTGCGACAAGCTGCAACTGGGCGTAAGACTCCTTGGTTACGGTCGGGAGGGTCGGCCCGATCTCGACGGATTTCGTGCCGGGCTCGAGGGGCTTGACTGCGCAGAGTTTGCTCCCTGCGATGCCCTGCGCGTCCGGATCCTCGCCGAGCTGGAGGAGTTGAAACGCCCATGAAACGCAGCCAGGTTTACTTCGTTCTCGGAGTGTGGGGCCTCCTGGGGTTGGGCTTCCTCATCACCCACTCGTTTCAGCCGGAGGAGGGGTTTCTGGCGACCAGCGAGATCACGGCGGAACTCCCCCCGCTCGTCGTGCCGCGGGGTGAGACCGAGCTGTCGGGAGTCGTGCGTCGGGCGGACGGGCAGCCGGCCGCGGATTGCGAGGTGTGTCTCTTCCGCGAAGAGCTCGAGCCCGGCACCGCCGAACCCCTGCACTGGACGTTCACCGACGAGGAGGGCCGTTTTTCTTTCCTGGACCTCGGCCGGGGGCGTTTTCGAGTGGCGCTCCTGACCCCCGCCTCGCCCCCCACGACGCTCTTCGTCGAACCGCCCGTCGAGGGGGGCGTGAACTGGACCCTCCAGGAGCCCATTCCTCGGCTCGGGATTCTTCCGGAGCTCGAACGCACGAACATCGCGGGGCGCATCCAGTTGCCGGATGGCCTGGATCCGGCGAACCACCCCGTGGCGAACTACGAGGTCTGTCTCGTCCCGACGGCCGAAACCCCGCCCCTCTCAGGGGCGGTCTTGCGACGCGCGAGAACCGACGGGCTGGGCAACTTCCATTTCCCCCTGGTCGCCCTGGGCAACTACGAACTGGAGGTCCTTCCGCCCTGGGCTCGCGGGGGGACGTGGCCGGTTCTGGCGACGCGCGAGATCGCGGCGGGCAAGGACAAGAACCTCGGCAGCGCCCTGGAAATCCCCCTCGCGACCGGCGTCCTGCGGGGCATCGTCAGCAGCATCGAGGACCACGCGATCGAAGGAGCTCTCGTCAAGATCTCCCCCCTCGATGCCCCGGCGAATCGTTTTTGGCCACCCGAAAGCACCGACCGCCGGGGCCTCTTCGTCGTGGGCGATCTGCCCCCAGAGCGCTACCACATCCGGATCCGCGCGGGTGCGGTGTCCTTCGAAACTGAAGCGACCGTCCGACAGGGCGAGGTCCGGGACGTCTTCATCGAACCGCTCGATACGCGGCGCCAGGATTGACGCGCGGCCTCGGAGGAAGCGTATCTTTGGGGCCGGTTCCCATGATCTATCTCGACCACGCAGCGACAACCCCACTCTCCCCCGAGGTACGAGCGGCGATCGAACCGTTTCTGGGTGAGAGTTTCGGCAATCCCTCCTCGCGCCACCCGCTGGGTGTAGAAGCGGCCCGGGCGATCGAGCGCGCGCGCGAACAAATTGCTTTCGCCCTCGGTGCGCTGGATCCGGAGCGGATTTACTTCACCGCGGGAGGCACCGAGGCGAACAACCTGGGCGTTCTGGGCGCAGCGCGCACGCGCAAGCGGAAAGGACGCCACCTGCTCCTCGGACCGACCGAACACCCCTCGGTGCGGGCGGCCGTTCAGGCGCTGGAAAGCTCGGGCTTCGAGAAGGAGATGCTGGCCCTTCGCCCGGGGGGAGCACTGGACCTCGAACGGGCGAAGCAAAGCCTACGGAATGACACCGTGCTGGTGGCGCAGATGGCGGTGAACAACGAGTTCGGAAGCCGCTATCCGATCGAGGAGCTCTCCGAGCTCGTTCGGCGCAACGCTCCCAACGCCCACCTGCACGTCGACGCCGTTCAGGCGATCGGCAAGATCCCCCTTTCGCTCCTGGAGCTGAACCCCGACAGCCTCGCCCTGAGCGGGCACAAGCTGCACGGGCTCAAGGGGGCCGGCGCCCTGGTCCTGCGGGAAGAGGTGAGGTTGACGCCCCTCGTCTTCGGTGGTGGCCAGGAAGGCGACGTGCGACCGGGAACCGAGAACGTGGTGGGGATCGTCGCCCTTGGAGCTGCCGTGGAGAGCGCGGTGCGCGTGGTCGAGGGAACCCACGGTCGGCTCGGAGACCTGCGCAAGAAACTGGCTGCAGAGCTCTCCGCCCTGCCCGGTTGCGAACTGCTTGCGCCGGACGGTGGAGGGCCCGGCGGCCTTTCACCCGCGATCGCCGCCGTGCGTATGCCCGGACCGCCGGCGGAGGTCTGGATGCACCACCTCGAACAGCTGGGGGTGTACACGAGCGTCGGCTCCGCGTGCCAATCCCGAACCAAGAGAGTCTCGCCGGGCCTGTCTGCTCTGGGGCTGGACGAAAGGAGCGGACGCCAGGTCCTACGCTTTTCCTTTTCGACCACGACGTCGGCGGACGAGATACGCGGGGCCGGTGCGGCGCTCTTCAGGGTCGCCGGTGAACTTCGTGTACGGGTGTCATGAGCACGACCGAGACACGTGAAGTCCTGCTCGCCCGCTACGGCGAGCTTTGGCTCAAGGGCAAGAATCGCGGGAACTTTGAGCGGCGGCTCGCACGCAACGTGCGGCGTGCCCTGAAAACCGTCGCGCCGGGCTGCACGGTGGAGCGCGAGCACGGAATGCTGGTCGTACGGCCGGCCCAACGCGCCCGCGAGGCGACGCAACGTTTGCAGGAGGTTTTCGGCCTCTCCTCCATCTCACCTGCACGGAAAACGATGCGCGAGTTCGAAGCGATCGCGGAAACCAGCCTGGAGGCGATGCGCGCCGCCCTCGCCAGGTACCCCGACGATGCCCCGATCCCCTTCCGCGTCGAAACCCGTCGATCGGACAAGCGCTTCCACCTGACGTCCGTCCAACTCGACCGACAAATCGGCGAGTGTGTGATGGCCGAGTTCGGACCCCGGTTGTCCGTGAACCTCTCGAAGCCCGAGCTGGTGCTGGGCATCAACGTGCGCGCCGAACAGGTTTATGTCTTCGCCGAACGCATCCCTGGGGCCGGTGGGCTCCCCGTTGGCAGCGTCGGCCGCGTCGTCTCGCTCTTCTCCGGCGGCATCGATTCACCGGTCGCTTCGTGGATGGCGATGAAGCGCGGACTCGAGGTCATTTTTTCTTCCTTTCACAGCTACCCCTATGTCGGGGCCAGCTTCCTGCGCAAAGCCGAAAAGCTGGTGCGTCGCCTCACGCGCTTTCAAAACAGCGCGCTTTTTTGCGCCACACCTCTCACGAGGATTCAGGAAGCTATCCGGGATGGAGCCCCCAAGGGATATCGCACCGTGCTCTATCGGCGCGCCATGCAACGCATCGCGACGCGCATCGCCGAAGACGAAGGAGCAGGTGGGTTGGTGACCGGTGAGTGCGTCGGACAAGTCGCGAGTCAAACGCTGGAAAACATGCGCTGCATCCAGGATGTTTCCGACCTGCCTGTGCTGCGCCCCTTGGTCGCCTTCGACAAGAGCGAAACCATCGCCCTGGCGAAGAAGATCGGGACCTTCGAGCTTTCGATCGAGCCCGAACCTGATTGCTGCACGGTCTTCCAACCACAACACCCGATCCTGCGCGCCCGAATCGATCTCTGTGACGAGGTCGAGAGCAGACTATCGATGGAGGAGCTCTTGGCAGAGGCGTACGAGCGGACGGAGCGGATTCCGATTGCGGGGCTCGGGTGACGCAGACGAGGTGTCCCACCCGCTTCCGTCAACCCTCGATCGCCTTTCCAACACGTTCCAAGAGCACCAGCGGCTTGATCGGTTTGGAAATCGCGCCGAGCGCCCACCCCTGGCCCTTCGCAGATTCACCCAGCACCAGGACGTGCGGGGTCGAAATCGGGATCGCATCGAAGAGTTCCTCGTCGCACAGGACGAGATCGAAACCGTCAGGCCGCCAGGACCCATCGATCGAATCGCGATGCTCGACGCGGTAGCCCTGCTCGGAGAGCACGGCGACGTTCAACTCGGCGTCAACCCCCGCGGGCTGGACGAGAAGGATGCGACCCGCCTCCTTGCGCACGGCCGCCTTCGGCCTGGAGGCGCTCAGGACCGGCGCGCTCAACAGGTAGGCGTGGGCGGAACCGATGGCGCGCGAGGAAAGCTCGAACCCCCACAGCTCGCCGAGCTTCCCGGCCTCATCCTGAAAGGCCTCCCTGAGCCTGAGGTCGCCCGGTAGGCCTCCCCCCGTATCGGCAAGGACCAGTCGGGCACGGGCGCCGGGCGCCGAAAGGCAGACCCGCAGGGTTGGGGGCACGCCCCTCCCGGTCGCAAGCGGGGCCATCGCGGTCAATCGTTCGCTGCAGAGCGATACCAGCAGCCGGTACAGACGGGCGCGATCGCCCTGAACCGTCGCGGCGGTCACGAAGTAGCGGAACTCCACCTCGCAATGCAGAAAGCGTCCGATGATGCCCAGGATGAACTCGAGCTCCGAAAGCAAGTCATGGAGCTCGATGACCCCCACTTCGCAAATATCGCCGCGGGATTGGAAAGCCAGGTGCTCCAGGAGGCCCGTGAGAGCCTCATTTTCGTCGTCCAGAACCGCTCGGTCTTCAGGGGTCAGGCCGGAGGCCATGTCCAGGGTGCCGTTGATGACCGAAAGACAGTTGTTGGCTCGATGCACGAGGGCCGGGATGGTGGCCGCCAGGACCGAGTGGTGCGCAATGGAGGGGGGTAGCTTTTCGGACACGGGTCAGGAACGCAGCATTGGAAAAGCGCTCGCGGCGAGGATACTCCAGCATCGGGAAAACGCCTTCACTCCTTTTCCCGAGCAGGCATGAATCGCGGCACGGTCATCTTCCTCACCCTGGTCGTCCTCCTGACCCACACGCTGGCGATCTATCAGACGCCGGACGGGGAGTTTGCCGCCCCCTACGACTCCGCCCACGTGGCCTATCGGATCGGTCGCAACCTGGTGTACACCGGCGTGGCCCAATGGGATCCGGGCGGAGCACCCGCAGATTCCTATCCATCGCTCATGTGGATCGGTCTGAGCGCGGTCGCGTCACGTCTCAACTTTTCGCCGACGGTTTTCTCGCAATATGTGGGTCTGACGAGTGCGCTGGCGACGATCGTTCTGCTCGCACAATTCAGTACGAAGCGCATCGCCGGTCTGATCGCACCGTTGCTGCTCGCCTCGAGCGGAAGCGCTGCGGCGGCGGCCGCAAACGGCACTGAAACTTCGCTTGTCATGTTTCTGGTGACCGCCGCCTTTCTGGCCTTCGAGCGCGGTTGGCTCAAGCCCACGGTGGCGCTGCTTTGCATGTTGTCGGTGAGCGCATCGGAGGGGATTTTCTTCGTTCTTGCACTGGGCACCCTGGAGCTCGTCGATCGGCCCGGGGATCGTCTGCGACGCGCCTCGCTCCGCCGAGCGTTCATGTTCACGGCGGTCTTCCTCGTCCTCGTTCTCCTGTTGAGAAATTGGCTTACAGGGAGCCCGTTGTTGCCGTTTGAAAAGCAACTCTTGAGCTTCGATTCCGAGCAGATCGTGATCGGCGGCCACTACATCTGGAGCTTCGTCTTCGCGTCGGGACTCGGGTTGCTTCTGCCTTTGCCGGCCCTTGCACTTCTCACCGGCCACCTCTCACCGAGCGGGCGGCGGGCGGCCTTTCTCTTCCTCATCTGGGCCTTGAGCTGCCTCCTCACCGGCGGGGATCAGCTGCCGTTCTGGAATGTCCTGGCGCCGGTGCTCCCGCTCCTCTTCCTCTCGATCCAGGACGCGATGACGAACTGGATGGACGCCAAGCCGCGCCTGATACCGCCCTGTTGGAGTGGGTTGGTCGCAACCGTCGCCGCGTGCTTCCTGGTCAGCAAGCTGCCCGGCGATCTCGGCCGGATCCCGATGGAAAACCTCCTGCGCAAGTGGATGAAGCCCTCCTCGGTCCTCGAAACGGCGTACGAACACCCCCTCGGTCGGGCCGGATTATTGAAGGAGATTCGCAAGGTAAGCAATCTGCGCCCGATCGGTGTCTTCCTGCGCGACAAGGTCCGCGAAGACACCACGATCGTGACGTTCTGGCCCGGTGCGATCGGCTATCTGTCACGCAAGGACGTGATCGATGCCCTCGGGCGCACCTCACCCCCGCCGGGCGAAAGCGGGACCCGTTCCTGGCGCGGCGTACCGCGGGTGGACCTGATCGCTGGAATGCACGGCGATGAGGACTATATCGTCCCTCTGATCGGTTCCCTGGGCGAGAACGCCACGCCGACCGATTTTCTGCGCACGTGGCTCCGGCGTTGGGACACGAAGGGAGACACAGAGGATCGCCTGCGCGATCTCATCGCTGCTCTTGGCCACTACGAACTGATTGCGGTCCCCGTCGCCGCCCGCGATCGCCAGCCTGACATCCCCTCGCCCTATCCGTTCTTCCTGCTGCGCAACCGCAACCTGAAGCTGGGGCCGCGCCTGGCCTTGGATTTCGACGACGACGGCTGTTTCAGTGTGGAGATCAAGCACGAGGGACACCGACAGGTTGTCGACCTCTACGTCGTCGCCGCCGACCGGGACGGAACCCTCTGGTCGATGCGTCCCACGGGGGAGTGGGTTCAGGCGGCGTCAATCGCCGCCCGGACGAGCCTCCTCCTGCACAAGACGGGCTCGCGCACGATTCACGCGCTTCAGGGCAAGCTACGCGAGAACACGGTCGTGCTGAGCGCAAGTTTGCACAACCCAAGCCTGCCGCCGGGCGAACCCTTTTCGGGCATCGGGATCCCAGCACAAGAGCGTGTGCCGTCGGACCGCTGACGTCCCTATTTGATCCCGTGGGTCTTTAGCTTGCGGTAGAAAGTGCTCTTGCCGACGCCGGCCAACTTCGCTGCGCCGAGCTTGTCCCAGCCGGTCTGATGCAAGGCGAAGAGCAAGGCCTTTTTCTCGAAGTGCTTCAGCAGGGGGCCGTCCTCTTCGTCGTTGTATTCCAGATAGGACACCGGTTCAGCCTGGGGTGCGGAAACGGGAATGAGCGAGGGAATCTCCGTGTTCTTGTTCGAGCGAGTGTGGATCGCGGCCAGCGGCGGCGGGAGGTCGGACACTTCGATCCAATGGCCACTGGCACTGCGCGCGGCCGATTCCATGCACTGGGACAGCTCTGCGAGGTTCCCCGGCCAGGAGTGCTCGGACAGCGTCGAGACGGCCTCCGGCGAGAGATCGAGCAGGGGTGAGTAGGAGCTATCGATGTAGGTCCGCGCCAGTCGCTCCACATCCTCGAGGCGCTCGTTCAACGGAGGCAAGACCAGCTCGACAGCGCCGAAGCGACCGAACCTGTCGACCAGATCTTCGCCGAGCTTCGTCGAGGTCGCGATGCAGATGCGCGCATCGACGCGTTCCACGGACTTCGACCCCAGACGCCGAGCGACGCCCTTCGTTGCAACTTGCTCGAGCTCCAAAATCAGACCGCTTTCGAGAGCCTCCGCGTTGTCGATGAAGAGCGTTCCGCCCCGCGCTCGCAGGAGAAGCCCGGGGCGATCGACGCCCGCCTCGGGGAAGGCGTCACGCGCATATCCGCGGATCTCCCGTTCGAGGACCTGGGGCGACATCGATGCACAGTCGACCGGCACAAAGGAACCGATGCGATCGCCCGAGTAGTGCAGCAGGCGGGCGAGCAGGCTCCTTTCGGTCCCCGCATCGCCCTGGATCCAGACGGGCTTGCTGCTGGAAGCGAGTCCGGGGATACGCCCGCGAATCTGGCGGATCGCCGACGACTCCCCGATCAGGGCCGAAGGACGATAAACGACACGGGCTGCTTCGCGGAGCATTCCGAGCTCCCCACCGCTGGTATCGAAGAGGGGTCCTTCCGAGGACAGCTCGGCCGCCAGCCGTCCGAAATCGCGATCGAAAAGGGCGACGACCCGCAGTCCGCCCTCATCCATCGATGACGAAGGCAGCATCGGGAATACGCTGGCCGTGATGGAACGCGACGGGCGTCCCGAGAGATCCGATGACTCGAAACGATAGTCCTGGGGTTCGTTGCGGGTGTCGCGCACGACAGCTTCAAGGCCGCTGCCCGGGATCAGGGCAGCCAGGTGCTTGCCCTCCAGGCCTGCCCCGAAGAGGTGGCGCGCGCCACGGTCCGCCAGTCGACAGATCCCGTCCGCATCGACCATCAGTATCCCGTCAGGCCTGCTGGTCGATCCGGAGGAGAGCGAGCGCGATTCCGATTCGATCAACGCGTGTTCGAGGTCCGCGCCCCGGGCGTGGGCCTCCTGGAGGCGTCGGTTCTGCTCTTCCAGGAGGTGGTTCTGGGTCGCCAGATCGTCCTGCAACGACTTCACGCGCAGCATGGCGCGGACGGTGTCCTCCACCAGGGTCGAGTCGCCCTTCTTCAGGAAGGCCTGACAGCCGGCCTCGTAGCCCCGGTGCAGGTCACCGGCCCCTCTCACCTGTCCGCTGATCAAGACCACCGGGATCCCGACCAGCTCGGGCACCCCCTTGAGCCGGCGGCAGACCTCGAGCCCATCGATTCCAGATCCCAGATCCACGTCCACCAGAAACAGGTCAAACTCCGACCCCCGGGCCTCCATGAGGCCCATGGCGCCCGTATCGACGCTGACCACCTCGTGTCCCACATCGGCAAGTCGATTCCTGTAGAGCAGTTGCGAGCTAGGATCGTCCTCGATGAGAAGAATGCGTTTAGCCATGGTGATCCTCCCGATCCCGGATGGGGAGGTATGCAAGCGAGGGGGAGTCGATCCTAATGGGCACTTCCGCAATAGGACGACGTATTCTCCGAAGGGCGCTACCCTAAAATCCCAAAAATGGGAACAGGCCCCGTGAGCACCCTCAGATTCGATCCTCGCTGGGCCCGGATCCTCGATGAGCTCCCCGAGAACCTCGAGGGACTCCAGCGTCTGGACTGGCTGCACCGGAGATTGCCCCCCGAAGAGGCTCGTCAGGTGGCCGAGTTCGCCGATTTGCGCCGGCGCGCGCGGGGCAAGCTCGTGGACGCAGGACACCTCTGGCTGACTCGCAAGGGCCTCGAACAGGCCACCGACGCCCGGGTCGCCGCGCTGCGGGCCGAACGGCTGCGACGGGTTTGCGGAGACGAGGCCGTGGCGGACGCCACGGCCGGGCTGGGGGGGGATCTTCTGGCCATGGCCCGTGCGGGTCTTGTGGTCGTGGGAATCGAGCGGGATCCCACCGTCGCCCGGCTCCTGCGCGCCAACCTCGAGGCCACCGGGCTGGAGGCGGGGGTGATCTGTGCCCGGGCGAGCCCGCACACGGTGCGGACGGACTGGCTCTTCGTCGATCCGGACCGCCGCACGGGCACGCGGCCGGGGGCCGGGGGCCGAACCGGTCCCCGGCGTACGCTCGATCCACGACGCTGGTCCCCCTCCCTGGAAGAGCTCCTGGCCTGGCTCCCCCGTCTGCGGGGTGCCTGCCTGAAGCTTCCACCGGCCCTGAATCCGGCGGCCTTGCCCCTGCCCCCCTCGCTCTGCCGTTCGCTCGAGTGGGTCAGCCTGGAGGGGGAACTGAAGGAGCTCTGCCTCTGGACCGGTGAACTGGCGGCGGAGGAGCCCCGCACCGCGACCATCCTACGCCGGGGGGCGCGTGAAGAGCTGGCAGGCTCTCCCCTGAAGGTCCCCCCCCTCGCTGCCAAGACGGCCGAAACCGTCGCCTGGATCGCAGATCCGGACCCCGCCCTGACCGCCTCCGGCCTGCTGGGGCGTTTTGCCCGTCGGGTCTCCGCGGCCCCGCTGGCGCCCGAGCTGGGTTATCTGGGGGCCTGCGAGCCGAACGATTCGCCCGCCGCGGCCTTCTACCGGGTCATCGACAGCACCCCCCTCGATCGCCGACGCGTGCGGGCGATGCTGGCCCGCCACGATATCGGCCCCATCGTGGTCAAAAAGCGAGGCCTTCAGGAAACCGCCGCCAAGCTGGCGGCTCGCCTGGGCGGCAAGGGATCGCGCCCCGGACTCGTGATCGCGGCCAAGCTGGAACGGTCCCGGCGAGTCTTTCTCGTACGAAAGCACGAGAGCTAGCACTCCCCACAGTCGAAGTCTTCTCCGGACGGGCTCCGGGGCTCGTATCCTCCCCCCTAAATGTCCCCCGACGACGAACAAGAAGCCAGCGCTGAGACCCGAGCGCTGGGTGGGCTCGTCCGCCACTCGGCGATCTACAGCGTGGCCCCTCTCCTGCGCCAGTTCATCTCGATCGGAATGCACCGGCTCTACACGAGGTGGCTGGGCGAACCCGGGGTGGGGGTCAAGGAGACCGTCGATTTCTGGCTGATCGCCCTGCAACAGCTCCTGGGGATCAACGTGCTGGGCGCGATGGTGCGCTTCTACTACGACCAAAAGAACCCCGAGGATCGGGGGCGCGTCGTCACCTCATCGACGATCCTGATCGGGCTCGTGGCCTGGATCGTCTGTGGAACGGCGCTCTTTTTCAGCCCTTCCCTGGTCACGCCGATGCTGGGCAAGGGGGGCGAGGTAGCCGCCGGCGAACTGGGCCGGATCCTGCAGATCGCACTGATCCTGATCCCCTTCCAGCTGAGTTCGATGTCGGGGTTCTACTACCTCCAGATCCTCAGACGCTCGAAGGCCTTCACGACCATCCAGTCGATCAAGCTCCTGGTCGAGGTGGGCTTCAACTTCCTCTTCATCGGGCACCTTCAACTCGGCGTCTACGGCTTCCTCCTCAGCATGCTGATCGGGGAATCACTGACGTCCCTGGGACTCTGCGGCTGGATCTTCGTCACCCTGAAACCGCGTTTCAACTGGCGCGTGCTACGCCCCATTCTGGTCTATGCCTGGCCCCTGGTGCCGGTCGGACTCTGCCAGCTGGTGCTCCACTTCGCCGACAGGCGGCTCTTGCTCGAGCTCTCCGGTGACGATGGACAGAGGATCACCGGGATCTACGGGCACGGGTACAAAATCGCGTTTCTCGTGACCAACATGCTCCTGGGGCCGTTCCTCCAGATCTGGCAGCCGTGGATTTTCGCCATCGAAAACGCCAAGGAGCGCTCCGCCCTCATCGCGCGGGTCGGGACCTACGCGGTGCTGACGATCGCGGCGGCAAGCCTCGGCGTGATCCTCTTCGGACGCCAGGGGGCGATTCTGCTCGCCGAACCGCGGGGGTTCTGGGTGGCCTACAAGGCGATTCCGTGGATCTCAGCGGGATATGTCTTCTGGGCTCTCTACCACGTCGCGCAGACGGTTCTTTTCGTCACGAAACGGACCGGGCGGATCTTCACGATCAACATCGTTGCGGTGGGCATAAACCTGATCGCAAACCTCTATCTGATACCGATCTATGGATTCGAGGGGGCGGCGATGGCCACCCTTCTGACCTTCGTAGCGATCGCCGCAATGATGGTGGTGGCCGCACGGGCGGAGTCCCAGGTGCCCTTCGAGAACCGACGGTTGGCGACCATTCTCGGCTGCGTCTTGATCGCAGGGGCGTTCTCGCTCTGGATCGACGGCATGGAGGCGGCCGGGGATCTCAGTATGTGGCTCTCGGTACCGATCAAGGCCGGCTTCTACGCGATGGCGCTGGGTTTGTTCTGGATCGCAGTTCTGGCAAGGGAAGAGAAGAAGCGCTTCCGCAGGTGGCTTCTACACGAGCTGGGGCGCAGGGCCTAGCGCGGCCAGGTCTTGGATCCACGGGGCTGCGTACAGGGCTTCGTCGCGCCGGCTCCGCCGGGCTCGGGAATATGGGCCGAAAGGGGATGGGGGTGGGGGTGGGCGATGAGGGATTCGAACCCCCGACTTCATCCTTGTAAGGGACGCACTCTAGCCACTGAGTTAATCGCCCGTGGGCCAAGGAACCTTGCAGCTCCCCGGTAGCGAGCCCGGCGAGACACACGGTATCCTCTCGTGCGTTTTGGCTCCACCGGAGTGGGCCGTCGAGTCGTGGAAGGTCGCCCCCCACCCCTGTCCCGAAACGATCCCCCTCTCCTTCCCCCCGCCGGATCATCATGAGAATCGCCGTCATCGGAACTGGATATGTAGGCCTGGTCGCAGGCACGTGCTTTGCGGAAAGCGGCCATACGGTCACCTGCGTGGACATCGACGAGCACAAGGTGCGGCGGCTCCGGGATGGGGAGGTGCCGATTTACGAGCCCGGTCTCGCAGAGATCTTGAAACGCAACGTCGCGGACGGACGCCTCAAGTTCACGACCGGCTACGAGAATGCCATTCCCGACGCCGAAGTCGCCTTCATCGCCGTCGGCACGCCCACGGGCGAGAACGGAAGCGCCGATCTGAAGTACGTGCTCGATGCGGCCCGCACCATCGCTGAGACCATGAACGGCTACCTCGTGATCGTCGACAAGTCGACGGTGCCCGTCGGCACGGCCGGCAAGGTTTGCGAGGTCCTGAAGGCGCACACCGACCATCCCTTCGCCGTGGTCTCCAACCCCGAATTCATGAAGGAGGGAGCCGCGATCGACGATTTCCTGAAGCCCGATCGCGTCGTCATCGGCAGCGACAGCCCGCGCGCCGCAGAAACGATGGACGAGTTGTACGCGCCGTTTGTCCGCACCGGCAACCCGATTATCCACATGGATGTCGCCTCGGCTGAGCTCACCAAGTACGCCGCCAACGCCATGCTCGCCACGCGGATCTCGTTCATGAACGAGATCGCCAACATCTGCAGCCTCGTCGGCGCCAACGTCGACCTGGTTCGCAAAGGCATCGGCTCCGACGCCCGCATCGGCTCACGCTTCCTCTTCGCCGGTCTAGGATACGGCGGCTCCTGCTTCCCGAAGGACGTCAAGGCAATCGTCAAGACGGCCGAGGACAGCAACTACGACTTCCGTGTCCTGAGAGCCGTCGAGGAGGTCAACGAGCGGCAAAAACGCCTCCTCTACGATCAGGTCAAGGCCCACTTCGAGGGCGATGTCGCCGGCAGGAAATTTGCGGTCTGGGGATTGGCTTTCAAGCCCAACACCGACGACATGCGCGAAGCCCCTTCGATCGTCGTCATCGAAAACCTCCTCAAGGACGGGGCCACGGTGACCGCATTTGACCCGGAGGCCATGCAGGAGTGCAAAGAGCACCACCTCGGCGAGCGCATCACCTACGCCCAAAAGGCCATGGAAGCCGTCGAGGGCGCGGACGCGCTCATCCTCATCACGGAATGGAACAAGTTCCGTCGCCCGGATTTTGAAAAGCTGAAGGCGTCGATGAAAACCCCGCTCATCTTCGACGGTCGCAACATCTACTCCCGCGCCGTTCTCGAACGTCTGGGGTACACGTACTACGCGATCGGGACGTAGGGGCGGGGGCAGCGGCGCACGTCGTTTTTTTTTTTCGCGCCGACGCACTTTTTTGGGTGCAAAAACCCCTCGCGCCCCAAGAGAACGGACGATCGGGTTTGGTCCAGGACCAAACCCGACCGCCCTGTTCGGTGGGCAGCTCGCGAGTTCGAGCGCCCTTCGATGTCGTAGCGAAACCTGAAATCAAGGGTTTCAGCCGATGTGCGGACCAAACTTTTTGGTCCTGAAAACACGAGGTCAGCGTCCTCCCTTGACCAAACCCGCTCAGGTTCTGAGTGCTTCGATGAAACAATCGCTGCACCTTGTCAAGGGTTTCTCGAAGATCCTGTCTTTTCGCCCGAATTCTTTCTGCTTGCGATCGCGCGTGGAAGTGCGTCCACCAGGCGCATTCGAAGCAGTGCATTGCGCACGCGTTCACCACTTCGCGTCTCCTCTAACGCGGCTTCCGACAGCGACTGCAGGCATTGATTCAGGACACCGCAGGCGGCTTCCAGGTCGTCCTCCTCGAACCAGAGAACCCCCAGGAGATCAAAAGCGCGAATACGGTCCAGAGGATCCCGACCTCCCTCCGCAACGCGTTTCCACGCGCGACGCGCGTCTTCGATACGTTTGCCGCGCTTCCAGATCTGTCCGGCCCAAATCCACGCGTCATCGCGGTGTGCAGCATCGGCTCTTGCATCGGCAGCGACGTCCAGGTAGGCGTCGAGCGCCTTGCGATCCTCCTCGTTGCGACGATGGAGATGGCCTATTTCCAAGCGTGCGCGGGTCGAAAAAGCACCTGCACGTCGCGTGGAGGCCCACAGAAATTCCTGTAACGCCTCTGCATCGCGGCCTCCCGCACGCAAGAGCTCGCCGGCTCGAAACGACGCCTCGGTGCTGATAGCACGGTCCTCAGGGTGAAATACGCGAACCGCCTGATAGGCCTCGACGGCGAGTTTGCGCCAGAACTCGCGGGATTCCGGAGGGTGTTTGTACAGGGCCCCCTTGACCCTACGAGCATGGTCCAGCTGGGCCCTCGCATCCTGCATGTACGGGACAAACTTCTCCAGGTGCTCCTCGTGTTGCACCGGCTGCGTGCAGGGGACGGGAAAGGCGCTATTCGCAAAAAAAAACATGCGAGTGGGAAAACTCTCAACAGTGACTCCCCTCAGCAAGCGCCCTGGTGTCGTCTCCGTGGGCGTCCATCCGGCGGGTGACGTCCGTGCCGGTCAGGGGGGATGTGGGCGCAGGGGCGCCACCCTCGAGCTCGAAGTGCAGCGCCAAACGGCGCCGCAGAGCCTTCGAAAGCCTCCGACGGGCGCGAAAGAGCCGGACCTTCACCAGATGCGCGGGGATCCCGCATTCACGGGCCGTCGCACGCGAGTCTTCTCCCCCAGCGTAGAAAGAAGACAGCACGCGGCGGTCGCCCTCACGCAGGTGCTCCAGCGCCTCTCCCAGGTGACGGATCGCGCTCTCCCGATCCAGATTCCATCGCCCGAGGCGAAAGAACTCCTTGTCGAGCCCCCCCTCACACCCGTCGTCTTGCCATTCGAGCTCCATATCCTGCTCGCTGAGGCTCTGGAAGCGCTCCTGTCGGCGCAAGCGATCGAGCAGGACATTCCGCGCGATGCTGAAAATCCAGGAGCGAAATTTCCGCACGGGCTTTCTTCCGGTGCGGTAGCGCACAGCCCGGAGGTAGGTCTCCTGGATGACGTCCTCAAGTTCGTTTTCATCCGCGCACCGGCGCGTGAGGAAACTCCTCAAGTCCGGGCGCAAGTCCTCCAAACCGGTCCAGTCCTTCGCGAGCGCCGTTTGCACGATGTGAATCCCTCGTCGGGGCCTCGGGTCTCAGGCGCTCGCAGATGCGGACCCAGGGGTCCGCGAAAGAACGACGAGCGCGACTCTGAGACGGGCGGATCACCGACAGGTCGCATCCGGGAAGGATGTGGATAAAACGGGACGCGTCGCTACCGGGGAAGGATGACCGAAGGCGGCGCTCTGAAACTACCGAATCTTCTCGGCCTCCGCGATCCAACCGGAGTTGGGGAAGAGGGACTTCAGCTCTCGGAGCATGTCGGCCTTGCGCGTCCTGTCCTGCGTGAGGTGAAAGCAACGCATCGCGAAGTAGATCGACTTCGACACGTAGCGACTCTCACCCTTGAAGAGCGTGATGACGCGTAGAAAGTACATGCTGGCCTGTTTGAGCAGTTCCTCGTCCTCCTGCTCGGCACCGGAGTAGTAGAGGCATTCGCCGAGCCCCGTGTACGCACCGGCCAGCGTGGCTTCCGTGGCGTTCCCTGTCTTGGCGATGCGCTCGAAGACGAGCTGGGCCTTGCCCCGCAACTTGGCGGCTTTCTCCGGATTCACGGTGCGGCTCGCTTCCGAAAGAAAAACCTCCCCCTCCAACAGCTCCGCGCGGCTCTTGACCGTCGGAAACTCGGAACCCGCCTCCCGGGCGATGATCCCGAGGTCCGTGCGGCGCGCTTCGCCGCTACGCTTCTCCTCGGCCCGGATCCTGACCATGCGGCATTCGAGGTCGTAGCGCTTCGAGAGCTGGTTCTTCTCCACCAGGGCGGCAAACTTCTCGAGGGTCTTCAGCGCATTGGCAGCCCGCCCCGAGTCGATCTCCGCGCTGGCCTTGGCAAGGTAAGCTCCGGGGACGTAGCGAGAATCTTCGAAGTTGTCGATCAAGCGCAGGGCCGCTTGCTGCGCCCCTCCGAGATCCGCCAGACTCTGGCGCAACTCGACGGTCCGCCACGCCGCGTAGGCCGGCGCCCACTTGAGTCGCTCGTTCGGGCGCTCGATTTGACCCTCGACGTATTCATCGAGCGCGTCCAGGGCCGCCCCCAGATCGTCCTCACCGACGAATGCCTCGGCCTCGTCCAACAGGCGCGGCATTTTCTCGAATTGGATCTGCAGAATGCGCTCTGCGCGAAGGGTCTGTACGTTTCGACCCTTCTTGTAGACCACCTCGGTCATCGTCTCGGAGACGACCTGCACGTTCTCGATCTTCTTCCCATCGGTTCGCACGATGGTGTCGGCGGATGGGAGAGAAGCGGCGAAAAGGAGTATCGGGGCGACGAAGGCGTGCGGGTTCATGGTGAATCGGGGGTGGACTGTGAAGGCCATGGAGAGCGGGTGGCCCCTTGCCTATCCGGAGAGCACCGGGGAGTAACCGCCTGCCGTCGAGGGGGCCCGTCAGGGGCCGGGAAGAATAGGGTCCCCCATTTCCGGCTGTCAACGAACGGGGTCGGCGACGAGCAGCGCCCGACCCAGTTCCAGGGCTGTTTCCTCGTTCTTGAACTCGGCCACCAGGGTCAGGGCGAACTCGAGCGAGGTGCCCGGCCCCTGACTGGTGAGAACCGAGCCCGACCGGACCACCCTCGGCTCCGACTGGACCTGGGCACCCGCCAGGCGGTTCTGGAAGCTCGGGTAGGAGGTTGCCGGCCGCCCTTCGAGCAGCCCGGCTTCGGCCAGGACCATGGGAGCCGCACAGATCGCCGCGGTGGGCTTCTCCTCGGCGCCGAGACGCCGGCAAAGCTCGAGAATACGCTCGTCCGCCAGCAGGTTGTCGGTACCGGGTTGTCCACCGGGCAGCACGAGTGCGGAAATTTTTTCTGGATCGACCTCGTCCAGGGTGGCATCGGTCGAGAAAGCAACCCCGTGAGCTCCGAGGACGGGGCCCGGCTGCAAGCCGGCAAGCGTCACGTGGAGCTCAGCCCTGCGCAAGACGTCCACGATGGTGGCCGCTTCGATCTCTTCAAAACCCTCGGCGAGAGGAACGAGAATGGTCTGGGTGTTCGCCATGCCGCCCACCCTACCGCTTTCTCTTGCGGAGCCGGACCTACGCCCCCCTCTTCCTGAGATTGAGCTACGCTGGAGTTTCCCCCTCCCCCTCCCCCTCCCCCTACGACTCCCTCAGTTTTCCTTACATGGGTTGGTTACGCAGATCCAAGGCGTACGGGTTCTATGCCCGCAACATCCGACGGCGGGTCTTCGGATCCTCGGTCGCCGTCCCCCGGGAGGTCCATCAGGAATGGAACCCCTCGGACGACGAGACCATCGATCTGGCGGTCGATTGGCGCGACGAGATGTTCCTCCACTTCCACCGGCCCTTCCGGGGCCGGCGTGCCCTCAAGAGCTATCTGCAAACAGGCCGGGAGACCCTCGAGGTCGTGCGCACGATCCTCGACAGGCTCGGAAAAACACCCGACCAGCTCGATAACGTGCTCGAATTCGCCTGCGGGTACGGGCGGAACACGCGCTTTCTACGGACTCTCTTCGATCCGGCAAAGCTCTACGTGTGCGATGTCGACCCCATCGCGGTCGAATCCAACGCCAACCGCTTCGCGACCCAGCCCCTGAACTCGAAGCCGGAACCGACCGAATGGGTCTGCGAACGCAATTTCGACTTCGTATTCGTCGCGTCTCTCTTCACCCACCTCTCCTACGAGACCTGGGAAGGATGGCTCAAACGCCTGGCGCGGGCCCTGAGTCCGGAGGGTCATCTGATCATCACGACGCACGGCCTGGATTGGCTGAACGGGAACAACGGGGCCGTCCACATCGAAGGCGGTTTTTGCTATCGCAGGACGAACGAGACCTCCGGCCGGCTGTCTTGCGATGTCTATGGGAGCAGCTACGCCTCCACGGATTGGGTGCGCGACCGACTCGAGGAAGCCGGCCTCGAAGAGGCCTTACCGCACCTCCCCAGCGCGTTGTGGGGCCAGGACGTCTGGGTGCTAAAGCGCCGGCCCTGAAACCGCCCGCAGCGCCTTCTTCGTCAATCCGGTGAGGGCCAGGCTCGCCAGGTCGTCGTCGGCTGCGAGACGCCACGTCGACTCGTTTTGGGCGCGGACCTGCGCCCCGCTCGGATCGAAGGTTGCGCGCCGAAGCGAGACGGTGATGCGATGGTGCGTGATCGCGTGCCTCAGGGTGGAGAGTTCCTCGCCGATCGGAATGCAACCCCCCGCAAGAGCGAACGTCGAGAAGTCGGCCTCCCACAGATGCGTTTCCCCACGGGCGTTCGGAATCTCGCGCGTCGGCAACTCCCACATCCCGGCCATTCGTCCCCCCGGTGGACGCCTTGTCAGGAGCGTGCGTTCGCCCGTCCGAGCGAGAAGCATCTCCAGTTCGACGGCGACGAGGGGTCTTCTCGGTGCCGGAATCGGAAGCTCCTCCGCACGCCCCCGGGCCCGGGCCTCGCAACGTTCTTGCAACGGACACAGCTGACACCGGGGACCCTTCGGCGTGCACAGGGTCGCCCCCAGCTCCATGACGGCCTGGTTCCAGGAGCCCGGGTCGACGCCCTTCTGCGCATCTGCCGATTCGCCGGCGTCCGCCGGTACGAGCGCCTCGGCGAAACGCCACAGCGCTTGCTCGAGGGCCGGTGAGCGCAGGGGTGCCTCCAGAGCGAAGACCCGGGCGAACACCCGCGCCACGTTGCCGTCGACCAGGGCTTCGGAGGCCCCGAACGCCATCGAAAGCACGGCACCCGCGGTGTAGGGCCCGACCCCGGGAAGCCCCAGGAGCGCGCTCCGCTCGTGCGGAAATACCCCACCGTGGAATTCCATGATCTCGCGTGCGGCGGCGTGTAGAGCCCGCGCGCGGCGGTAGTAGCCCAGGCCGCTCCACAGCGCCAGGACCTCCTCTTCCTCGCCCTCCGCAAGTGCAGCCAGGTCCTTGAAGCGCGCCATGAATCGCTCGAAGTAGGGGATCACGGTCTCGACCCGCGTCTGCTGCAACATCGACTCGCTGATCCAGATGGCAAAGGCATCGCTGCGCCGGCGCCAGGGAAGATCGCGCTTGAACGCGTGATACCAATCGCACAGCGAGCGACGCAGCCACCGGATCTCCGCAGGATCGGGCAACGGCGCACGGTCGAGCTCGATGCGCGGATCCGCTCCGGAACGCGTCATGTTGCACATCCTAGCGTCGGATTCCTCCGCAACCCCGAGAGCTGTACCCTCTTGGCCCCCCGGATGAAGAAACCCCTCAACCTCCGACTCCTCGGCTACGGAGCCACCGCGGGCGTCCTGCTCTCGCTGATGCGCGGCCCCCTGGGCCTGGACTGGACCCAGCTGCCCGCGACCTCGGGCAGCACCCAGGCGCTCTTTCGCGCCGCGGCCCTGATCGCCATCGCGATCTTCTTGAGCGCGAACCGCCCCGCGTTCCGGGCACGCTTCTCCGGAGCCTGGCTGCTC
>NYUD01000056.1 GCA_002683825.1 Planctomycetota bacterium | reverse complement strand
TGTTTGAGCTGGGTCGGCCGACTTCGGAGGCGATCAGGCCCTGAGATTGTGGGGATGGGGAACTTGTGGGCTCATTCCTGAACCGTGCAACAACGCCCTTTGGAACTCCTATCCTCTCGAGCTCTTCGCGACGCCCGTCGTCCAAGCGTGTGCCCACGCGCTGTCGGTCAGCGCGTGGGCACGCGATCGCCGTGCGACCCCGGAGGCGGATCAGGGATAGGGTACCGGTGGTGACGGCAGAGGCGTCGTGCTACGACTCCTGCTGGGATTGAGGGTCCAGTGAATCGTGCCCGTCTGGGTGCTCGAGTTGTGTGCCAGGTCCCTCACTTCGACCCAGACCACGTGGTCGGTGTCTCGTACCGAGTTACCCCCGAACATCGTCAGGTCCCACCCCGACTTCGTCGTGGCCATGGGTTCCCAGGCGGACCAGGCGGCACCGTCGTTCGAGAAACGCATCTCGTCCATCCCAGAGGTCGTGTCGATAGCGTTGATCGCGAGTTCGACGAGGTTGTCCAGGGTGTAGTTGGACCCGGGTTCAACGACGAGAGAGACGTTCTGAGGGGTGACCGTGTCGATCAAAACGGGGCCGAAGACTTCGAAGTGGGCGTCCCAGTTTCCGGCATTGTCCAGCGAACGAATCTTGAAGAACCACGTGCCGTCGGCAAGGACCTCCGAGTGGTTTGTGACCTCCTGGATGAGCTGGGTTTGGCCAGGGATGCTGCTCGGGGAGTCGCTCGTGAGGAGGCTGTAGCCGTCGATGCCAGACAGATTGTCCGGTGCGGCGGTCCACGAGTAGTCCACGGTTGTGGAGTTCCGCCAGGTACCGACCGGATGGGTTGCCGAGGCCAGGTTCGTCACGAGCCCCGGATCGGTTACGTCGATCTGTATCGGTCCGTGGACCTCGAACTCATCGTCCCAGTTGCCCGAGTTGTCCACGGATCGGATCTTGAAGTACCAGCTCCCTTCCACGAGGGTATCGGAGTGGCTCGTGGCCTCCTCGATGTCCTTGATCGTGCTCGGCTCCCCTCCGGGCGAGCTGCTCGTGAAGAGTCCGTAGCCGTCGATGCCGGAGAGGTTGTCGGTCGCCGCCATCCAGTTGTAAGTCACGTTTGAGATGTTCCTCCACACGCCCGCTGGGTGGGTGGGAGAGTCAAGGAGGCTGACCAGACCCGGTTGCGTCCCGTCGACGTAGATCGGTGTGGTCACGAAATCGGAGAACCCAAAGGCTTGCGGACCGTTGTCGTTGTTGGCTTTGGTTGTGAGGGAGTGGAGCCCCTCGGTCGTTCCTTCGATGGTCCAGGTGGCCGTCCTGGAATCCCCGGGGCGAATGGCTCCCATGACCACCGAGGAATCACCTGCGCCGTAGTCCACAACCTTGCCGTCCTCGAGTGTCACGTCGAGAGTGGTCAGGGAGAGACCGAAGGGTAGGGAAGTGATATTGAGCATCACGTTGGAGGCCACGTTCTCCGCGTTGCTGACCGTGCTCGTGAGGGCGGTCGACTCCCCCGGCTTCAAGTAGGGGTCGGTGACCGTCGAAGCGAGGCTGACCGAGGGGTGCACGGTGTTCTTGTCGAGGAAGATCACCCCCGTGAAGTCCAGGTTTTCGGTGAACCCGAAGATGTCGTCATCGATGTTGGTGTCGAAGGGCCAGAACTTGATTCGGTGGGTTCCCGAAGGCGGGTTTTCGATCCGGATGTATTCGTAGTTGGCGGTCCCGAAGGCGATGATGTCGCCCGACGTCCCTCCCGCTTGATCAGCGTGGAAATCGAGGTAGAGATCGATGTCGCCCATGACCGGGCTGGCTCCGCCCGTGGTCCCGACCGGGGGTTCGTCCCAGGTACAGTAGATCAACATGCGTTCCGTGCCCGTGGGAACGAAGAAGTCAAGGAACTGCCAGTTCGAGGAACCACTGTTGACCGTGCCGTCCATGGTCTGCAGGCTCCAATCCGCGTGGTCGAAGTGGAGTCGATAGGCGTTCAAGAGCCCGAAGCCGTAGGTGCTGGCCGGGCTCAGATCGCCACCCTTGGCGATACTCGAACCGATGGCCCAGGCGCGGACTCGCTTGGGATTCAGCGGCAAGCTCGCGTAGTGGTCCATCACACTGGCAACCACGCCGGTGGCGTGGGGCGTGGCCATGGAAGTACCCGAAAGAGACCTGTACGGGAACGCGTCGAACACGATGTCGCAGCTCTGGATCGAATTGCCGGGGGCGACCAGGTCCGGTTTGATGCGGTTGTCCCCGGTCGGTCCGCGAGAAGAGAACCCTGAGATATCTCCCAACGTGTTGTCACCGGTGTTGGTCTCGAACGCATCGACGGAACCGATCGTGAGTACGTTCTTGGCAACTCCGGGGGTACCGATCGTCGTCGGTCCGAAGTTTCCTTCGTTCCCTGCGGCGAAGATGTAGCACTGTTTCTCGGTCCAGACGACATCGTCGACGTCGATACACGATTGCTCCGTGCCTGAGAACGTGAACACCTTCGTGTCGGGAATGGTGTCGCCGTCGGTGTCGATGACCGTACCCGCTCCCCAGGAGTTGTTGATCACCTTCGGCTTGGCCGTGGTCGCGCCGGCTCCATCGGTGAAGTCGTTGGAGAGGCTGGCGTACAGCGTCGATACGTCGCCCACCCCGTTGCCGGCGTCGTCCAGAAAGCGCCCGATGAAGAGCCGTTGGGTTCCCGCGTCACCGACGCCCGGGGCGTTGCCTTCGAAGCGTTCGTCGGAGACCCCGTGGCCGAGTAAGGTACCCGTGACGTGGGTGCCGTGGCCGCTGCCGTCGGCGAAAGGACCGATACCCGTCGTATCCCAGCCGACAGCGTTGATGTTCAGGTCCGGGTGGCCGGACCCGCCGACCAGACCGCCGGTGTCGATGATGCCGACCTCCGTCGTGAATCCGTCGAAGGAGTTGCGCAGGTAGTCCTGGCCCACCATCGGGACCGAAGAGTCGTGCATGGTCTGATTGGTGGGGCGGTAGTCGAGAAAATGCACCTCGTTCGAGTGGGCCAGCTCCATCAGCTGGGTCACCGTCGCTTCGATCGCGAAGGTGCGAGTGTTCATGCGGTAATACTTCACTTCGACTCCCATCCCTTCGAGCAGCTCCTGAAAGGGCCCGTTGGGAACGATCGTCGTGCTCGCGATCTGCCGGGTCAGGCCCTCGCCATCTACGTGCGTGATGGTCTCGAAGCCCGGAGCCGGCGTCGCCTTGCCCGCGACGAAGTCGTCACCCATGAGAGACAGCCAAGCCGGGAGCTTCTCATCGGCGACGGTGAGCGACATCATCGTCACGAGGTTGGGGTGGAACTTCAGGTCGAAGGGAGTCGTTCCGACACGATGTACTTCAGGCATGGCGGCCAGATCCGCAAGGGCCCCGAAAGGGATCTTGGCCTGGATCGCCTGGAACGGGATCATGGCCCAGGTCTCGATGCCGAGGTGTTGGACGTAGCGGGCGAAATCCTCGCTGAGCTTTCCGGGTCGCACCTGGATGAACGCGTGGACGAACCCCTTCTTGAGGGCGAGGTTCCAGACCTCTTGCTCAACCCCCGGCTCAGCCGCATGAACCCCGCTGACGAGGGCCAGCCTGTCCGGTGCGACGCGCAGGCCGTGCTCGCTACTCGTCGCGACTCCCGCCAGCTGACTGGCAAAGGACTGGGGTTTCACGTTCGCCTCGCCGGTTGCCGGGCCTCTCGACAGCTGAACCTCCCGAGGACTCACGGCTTGCGTGGCCGTTTGCACCGGGCCTTTCGACAGCTGAACCTCCGGAGGGCCTACGGCTTGCGTGGCCGTCTGATGGGGCGGGCAGGGTGCGGTTCCGGGAACGAGCATGCCCAGGAAAAGAACGGGGAATACGGGACGCTTCATCGTGATATGACCTTGTCGAATTCGGTGTGGGGGGACCCCCGAACGGTCGGTCCGGGTACTGTGTCCGCGCAGGCGGAGCGCAGCATCCGCCGAAAAAATGGGCTAGGCGTTCAGTTCGCCCCGCTTCTCCCCTCGTCCGCGGAATATGGCGACGCGCGACTCGGAAGACGGATCAGTCTCCGCCGGCTTCGCGCAGGGCTTCCAGACCTTCCGCGGCCACCCGGGTCCACTCGCAATCGTCGCCCCAGCTAGCCCGCAATTCCGCGTGAACCTCGGTCAAGAGGGACTGCGCCTCATCTAGCTTCCCACGCTCGAGCAATAGGCGGCCCAGGAGTGTTTGAGCGGCCTGTTGCTCGAGGCTCCCGGGCATGAGGTTGCGGAACTTTTCGTAGGCCTCGCGGTAGCGTTCCTCCGCCTGCTCGAGTTCACCGCGAGCCTCGTGTACCTGACCGAGTCGGCGTACGAGGGAAGCGTCGGCGTTGTCGTAGCCAGACACGGAGGCGAGCAGCGCCCGCCCCTCCGTCAGGATGATCAGCGCGTCGTCAGGGCGGTCGGTGGCGAGGAAGAGGTCAGCCAGGCGTTTGTGAACGCGCGCTTTATCCGGGTGCGTTGCCCCCTGGTGGAGATCGAATTTGTGCCCCGCCTCTTCGAGCATCGCCAAGGCCTCGGCGTAGGCCCCGCGCACGGTGAGGCAGTGTGCGTATTCCACGAGGGAATAGGGCGCCATCGCCGGTTGGATGCGCAGCTGATGTGGCAAGTTCTGCTCGAAGACTTCTTCGGCCTTCGCGTAGAGCCCCGTTCGAAAGTAGAGCGCGGCCAGTTTGCCCCGGATGATCATGAGGTCGGGGTGATCCTCTCCCTCCAGGGTGTTCTCAAACACCTTGACCGCCTGCTCGCTGTAGGGCAACGCCTCGAGATGCTTGCCTCGAGACTCGAGCAGGGCGGCAAAGTTGTGCGCGATCCCGGCGTAAGTGGGGTGCTCCTCACCCACGAATGTGCGCGCCTTTTCGATCGATGAGCGGTAATAGGGCTCGGCTTCGTCGAGCCTGCCCTGGAACTTGAGCATGAGGCCCAGCGAGGACTCCACCTCGGCCATGTTGAGCTCGCGCCCCTCGCGGTGAAGTTTGTACAAGGCCAACGACTCCTTGTATGCCCCCTCCGCCTGTTGCAGTAACGCGGTGGGATCCTTGCCCCGTGCCCGCCTGTTCTGGGCGCGTGCCCCCAGGATCCTTGCGCGTTGACCGAGCAACTCGGCCATTTCCGCAGAATCGGTGTGGTCGGTAGTCGTGAAGACCGCCTGCGCTTCGTCGAGGTAGGCCTGCGCCTTGTCCCACTGGCCCTGGTTGGTGTACAGCGCCGCGAGGCTCCGCAGCGGGCCGGTCCGGCGATTCGGTTCCACTGCAGCGCCCTGCGTTCGGCGCAGCTCGGACGCCTCCAAAAGCAGCGGTTCGGCTGCCGCGTCGTCGCCCATGAGCCAGGCGATTTCACCCAGGAGGTCCACGGCCCCGGCGAGGTTGAACGGTTCGGACTCCTCTCGGAACTCCTCCAGGGCGGGTTCGATGAGCTCGCGCGCCTTCCGGTACAGCCCCAGGTTGCTGTACACCTCACCGATGACGAGCATCAGGTTGCGCCGTGTCTGGGGATCCTCGGCGAGCCCGGTTTGGATGCGTTCGACCGCCTGGTCGAGGATTTCGCGTGCGGAGACGCTATTGCCCTTGGCGCGCTCGGGGTCGGGCACACGGAAGGTGTCGATCAGAAAGCGCACAACGGCCGCCGACTTACGCGCCTCCGCCAGTGCGTCGTCTCGAGCCGTCTCGGCCTCGATCTGCGCCGTCTCGGCCTCGGCTCGCGCCGACTCGGCCTCGGCTCGCGCCGACTCAGCGGTGAAGTAGAGCGGCGTCGTGATCGAGGCGACGGTTACGAGCAGAACCAGAACCAACGCCGCGCTCACCACCAGCGCCGTGTGTCGCCGTGCGAACTTACGCAGCTGGTAGATCCTGCTTGGCGGTCGCGCGGCGATCGGCTCGTCGTTCAAGTGGCGCCGGATGTCCGCGGCGAATTCGTGGGCCGTTTGATAGCGCCTCTGCTTGTTCTTCTCGATCGCTTTGCCCACGATCGTGTCCAGGTCGCCGCGAAAGGCTCGGTCGATCGAGCCCAGCTGTGTAGGCGGGTCCTGCTGGATGACGCGCACGGCCACGTGTATCGGGACGCGCTCGATGGGGTAGGGCAGCCGCCTGGTCAGGAGCTTGAACAGCACCACCCCGAGGGCGTACACGTCGCTGCGCGTGTCGATTTCGTCGGGGTCAGCGGCACACTGTTCCGGGCTCATGTACGAGACGGTGCCGAGGATCTTGCCTATGCTGGTCTGTCGTGTGGTCGCCTTGAGATCCCCGTTCGTGACCCGTGCGACCCCGAAGTCGATCACCTTCGGCTCGCCGTTCTGGTCGACGAGGATGTTGGCTGGCTTGAGGTCACGGTGGATCACGCCTCGCGTGTGCCCGTGCTGGACGGCGTCGCACACCTTGGCAAACAGGGCCAGGCGGCCCACCCGATCGAGTTCGAACTCCTCGGCGTACTCGTCCAGGGAGCGGGCACCGGGGACCAGCTCCATCGCGATGAAGGGCACCACGCGCTCTGCGCGGTCGACCGTCCCCGCGTCGTAGACCTGTGCGATGTTCGGATGGCGCAGCCGCGCGAGCACTTGCGACTCGAGGTTGAAGCGCCGCATCGAATCGGCCGAAATCAGGTCGTCGCGCATGATCTTGAGCGCCACGGAGCGCTGCGGCTTGTCCTGCACCGCCTCGTAGACCGTCCCCATCCCTCCGGCGGAGATCAGATGCAGGATTCGATACCTACCGAAGATCTCCCCGGTCCGCGGGCCGGAAGACTCCAACGCTGGTAGTCGTACCGACCCACCGGGTGGCGCGTCGTCCCAGTCGTCCACGGTGCCCTGGTGCACGGCGAGCAGCGAGTCGACCAGGCCCCGGAGTTCCGGGACGTCTCGGCAGGCCTTCTCGACGTACACCATGCGCTCGGATTCTTGCAGGTCCAGCGCCTCGCAGAAGATGTGCTCCGCGCTCTCCCAAGCCTTCTCGTTTTGGGCTTGCTCGTCAGCCACGGTTCGTTCGACCGGAGCCGCTCCCCTTTCGATGCTGTCCACCCGCAGGGGACATCTGCTTCCGCAACCAGCCCTTGGCCAGCGTCCATTCGCGCTCTGCCGAGCGCTTCGTCATGCCCAGGAACTCGGCTGTCTGCTCCATGGTGAGCCCGCCGAAGAAGCGTAGCTCCACCAGCTTCGCCTTTGTGACGTCGATCCGCGCCAGACGATCGAGGGCCTGGTCGAGCTCGACCAGGTCGATAGAGCGCTCTTCGAACCACGCGACGTGATCGTCGAGCGCCACGCGCTCCGCCAAACCGCCGCGCTTTTCGGCGTTCTTCGTGCGCGCGTGATCGACGAGGATCCGACGCATGGCCTTCGACGCGATACCGAAGAAGTCGGACCGATGGCGCCACCCGGCTTCGCGCTGATCGACCAGCTTGAGGAAGGCCTCGTGCACCAGGGCAGTCGCC
Organism: Planctomycetota bacterium; assembly: GCA_002683825.1. Taxonomy (GTDB): domain Bacteria; phylum Planctomycetota; class UBA1135; order UBA1135. Next base: position 650 of record NYUD01000056.1, on the reverse strand, counting down.
TCCAGCGTGTGCCCAGCCCGTTCGCCGGCCATGTGGCGCCGGGCCATCCGGTGCAGCTCGTCGTATACGAGCGGTAACAACTTACCCACCGCGCTGTCCTCACCGGCAGCGGCGGCGTGCAAGAGACACGTCACAGTTGCAGCCGTTTTGCCCGACATGACATGTATTCAGCGAATTCCTGCGACGAGGGGGCCGCGATTGTACCACCGCTTTCAGGCCGTACTCTCCCGCGCAGACGAGGAGCAGCCTCCGCCAGAAAACCGAAGACAGGTTCCTGGAAGCGCATCCAGCCCTGAGTATAGGCGTTCCAAAGGGTTGTTTTGAGCCCTGCTCATCCTCACGTGGGCTACCCGAGGTCGGGTCCGGAGGCGGGAGGGGGCCCAAGCACCTGAAGAACGTGCCGGAAGAGCGTCAAAGTGGGGCGTTGTTGCACGGTTCAGGAATGAGCCCACAAGTTCCCCATCCCCACAATCTCAGGGCCTGATCGCCTCCGAACCTGGCCGACCCAGCTCAAACATCCGGTTCAGAATGTTGCAAGCGATCAGCGCCTCGGCTTCCTGGGCCATTGGATGACGTGCACGAAGTCGATCGCGGAGGATGGACTTGTATCTGAAGAACGCGTTCTCGACGGTTCCTTGACGATGGTAGCC
>NYUD01000106.1 GCA_002683825.1 Planctomycetota bacterium | reverse complement strand
GAGCACCCCCTCGCGCGCGCCATCGTCCGCGCCGCCCAAGACCGATCGCTCACCCTCCCCAGAGCGACGGACTTCACCTCAGAACCCGCCCTCGGCGTCACCGCCACCATGGACGGCGACGAGATCCGTGTCGGCGGGCCACGCCTCGTCGAGTCCCTTGGCCAGAAGGAGATGCCCGACCTCGAGGGGTGGCGCGACGACGGCGCCATCATCCTCCACATCGCCATCGCCGGGCGCATCGCGGGCGCGTTCAAGCTCGCCGACGAGATCCGCCCCGAGTCCCGCGATGCCGTCGACGCACTGCACGCCCTGGGAATACACGTCGCGATGATCACCGGAGACGCCGAACCCGTCGCGCACGCTGTTGCCCGGGAACTCGGGATCGATCAGGTCTTCGCCGGCGTCCGACCCGACGACAAGTCGGAAAAGGTCGCGGAGCTCCAGGGAGAGGGTCGCAGGGTCGCGATGGTCGGCGACGGTGTCAACGACGCCCCCGCCCTCGCGAAGGCGGACGTGGGCATCGCCATCGGGGCTGGCACCGATGTCGCGATCGCCTCCGCCGGAGTCATCCTCGCAAGCTCCGACCCCCGCTCGGTCCTTTCCGTCATCGAATTGTCCCGCCGCACGTACCGCAAGATGGCGCAAAACCTCTGGTGGGCCGCCGGCTACAACCTCGTCTCCGTCCCCCTCGCCGCGGGCATCCTCGCCCCCATCGGGTTCGTCCTGCCGATGTCGGTCGGCGCCATCCTCATGTCCCTGTCGACCATCATCGTCGCCGCCAATGCGCAACTCCTGCGACGCCTCGAGCTCACCCCCGAGAACAGCGCTCGGCGCATCCTCCGCCATGCACAGGACTGACCCGGGTGACCGACAGGCCGGGTCAGCGGCCGGTTCTCAGAGCGGAGCGGGCGTGTTCTCGCTGAGGCGTCGGGTGCGTGAGAACGTCACCGCAACCGCCCCCGCGACCACAGCGAGGATGAGGAGAACGACGGCGGCACCGGTGAGGTTCGCCGCGCCGAGCCATCCCGCGATCGGGTAGGTGACCAGGAAGGAAGCGTGGGAGAGCGCGAACTGGGCCGTGTAGACGAGGTTCCGGTTCGCGAGCGTGGACGCATCAGCGAGCAGCCGGGATGAGGGAGTGTTCACCAGCGAGGTGCCGATGCCCAGCAGCATCCACGTGCCCAGCAGCACGTACCATCCGGTCCCGGTGGTCGTGGCGACCGCAGTGACGACGACCGCGACCGCCAGGCCTGCAACGATGACGATCACGCCGACGGACATGGTGCGAATCACGCCGAGCTTGCTGACCAGCCACGGGATGTTCCAGGCGACGACCAGAGATCCGATCCCGTAACAGGCAAGCGCCACCGCAAGAGCCTCCTCACCGAGACCGAACACTGCTCGGGCATAGACGACGGAGTTCACGAGAACGATCGCGGTGCCGGCCGCGACGACGACGTTGGTGAGCAGCAGGAACCGCAGCGTCGGGGTTCGAGCAAACACCTTCGCGCCAAGCAGGAGCCGCTGCCAGAACGACAGTGCCGGCGCGTCACCGTTGCGGTCGGGCAGGTGGGAGGACAGCACCAGCAAGGCGGAGCAGGCGAAGCCGATCGCGGTGCCGACGAACAGGTTGTTGTAGCTCATCGCTGTCAGCAGCGCCGCAGCGATCGTCGGGCTCAATAGCGCCTCGAGATCATAGGCCAGTCGGGACAGCGACAACGCCTTCGTATAGTCATCCGGCTTAGGGAGGATTGAAGGAATCAGGGACTGAAACGCCGGGGTGAAAGTGGCCGAGGCGGACTGCAGCACGAACACGAGCACATAGATCTGCCAGGCCTCGGTCACGAACGGCAGCATCAGCGCGATCGCCAACCGGATGAGGTCCGCGGTGATCAGGACGGCCTTCTTCGGCAGTCGGTCGACGACCGCTGCGACCAGCGGGGCGACGCCGACATAGGCGACCATCTTGATCGTCAACGCCGTCCCGAGCACGGATCCGGCGGAGGAACCTGCGATGTCGAACGCGAGCAGCCCCAGGGCGACGGTAAGCAGCCCCGTCCCCAGCAACGCGATCACCTGCGCTGTGAACAGCTTCGCGTAGGTCGGGTTGCGGAGGACCTTCAGCATCGCTGGCCGGACCGAGGGGCGGGATGCTCGCCACGGTGATGCGCAGGATCATTGCTGAGAGTGTGCTCGGCTTGGAAAATCGCATCCGCGACCAACTGCCGAGCGTGCTCGTTCGTCAGCCGATAGAACACCTTCGTGCCCTCCTGGCGGGTCGACACGATCCGCGCGAGGCGCAGCTTGGCCAGATGTTGGGAGACCGCCGGACCGGACTTGTCAACGATGCCCGCCAGGTTGTTCACCGACAGCTCCTGATCCCGCAGCGCGAGGATGATCCGGATCCGGGTGGCGTCCGCGAGCATCGAGAAGACTTCGACCGCCAGCTCGACGTACTCACTCTCCACCGACAAGGAAAACTTCGAACCTGCATGCATACGCAGATTCTTCCATGGATGTCGATGACGTCGAGGCCCAAGACCCTGCCGCGGGTTGCTTCGAGCTATCTCGGGCAAGAAAAACCCCCGATAAACGGGGGTTTTTCTGGCGGTGACGGTGGGATTTGAACCCTTACCCAATGGCCTTTCAAGACTGTGCCAGTCTTTCCTCACGCGGATTCACGCGGAAGTCGACCTTTCGACGATGTGCTGAATTGGCTCGATCGCGCGACGATTTTTCTCACGTCCTACCCGCAAGAAGAGCGTCGACGACGATACGAAGTTCGGGTACTCGGAGCGACCCAGCGGCCCAGACGACGTTGTCGTCGACAACGGCGTAGCCGTGGGCGAGAACGTTGCGGAGCCCGATGATGCGGTGCACCTCGCGAATCTTGGTTGCCCTATCCGGGGTGGAGGTGCCGCGGCGACCTGCCGTGGGGTGACGATCGGCTGCACATGCGTCTGCCGAACTCGCGGGATGGGTGGTTCGCGGCGGCCACGAAGCCAGTCCAAGCTTCGCACCCGGAGTTCCCGCGGGTGACTCCTCACGAGCTCAGGCGGAAATCGACCTTTCGCTGATGCCCGGAGGCGACACGCCTAGGGAGCTGGCGACCCAGCACTCTCGCGATGACAGAGACCGAAGTAGTGCTCCAACAACGCCTCGACCGCGGACGCCGTCACCGCACGGCGTCCGGAACCACTCCACGTACAGGATCGCCGGCTCGAATCGCCGTCATGACCGTCACGAGCTCGGGTCCCGCCAGCAACGGCGCGATATCGCTCGCGAGGGTGCGGATCGCGTTGCCGCGCGAGTGCGCCTCGAGAGCCGCACTGCTGTCCCATTTCTCGAGCAGCACGAGCGTCCCGTCCTGTGCATCGTGAAGTGCGTAGAACTGGCACCCCGCCTCCTGGTGGGTTGCCTCGATCCCCCGCGACATGGCATCGATCAACTCGGTCCGTTTTCCCGGGAGCGGCGTGAACACAGCTGTGACGACGACGGATTTCACCGAGCAACCTCCTTCGCGGGTGACGGCAACGCCGCGAGCACGTCGACGAGAGTCGACGGCCCTCCGACGTTGCCCGGAACGACGACGTAGCTGATCTCTCGCTCCGCTGACGTGCGAAGTGACCAGACTGACACTCCGGGCAAGATCTGCCCGAGTACGCGTGCACGGGTCGCGCCGAGGCCGATGCGCGCCGTATCCGCAGAGGTGATTCCTCCCTTGGCGACGACGACGTCGGCAAGGGACTCACTCAGCGAGACCGCAGTCGTCAACGCTGTCATGATCCGTTGCCCATGATCGAGCGTGTCGTGTGCGGTGAGGCGTTCCCGGCGGGAAGCGATCATCGCGAAACCGTGGGCGCGGAGGTCCGTGGCGAGTCCGTCTGCGACCCGTTCGCCCTCGACGACGGGAGCGGCGAGCGCCCCTTCCGTGTCGATGTAGCGCGGATCTCCCCACCTTTCAGCAACGCGATCGAGCTGCGCGGACGCACCCCTGGTGTGCGAGCCGCAGACCAGAAGCACGGACGGGTGATCCGGCGCGGGGATCTGTTCGAGAAGTCCGCTGCTGGTCACGCCGGCGAGTTCTGCCGCGAGGGGCGCTGCCGACCTCACGACGACGGAGCGCCCCGCTGCGGTCGCCAGATCGACTGCGTCTGCGATCAGACGGATGTCTCGGTTCGTCTCCGCGTCCGGGAGAACGACTGAGCCGGCGGTCGCCTCGACGAGTGAGAGGGCGAGGGCGCCGCTGCGCACGTCCTCGAGCGCGACCGATCGCGATGGCCGATCGCACATTGCCTGGACGTAGTCGACGAGCACCGCCGTCGAGAACCCGAAGACCGGATCGGCGGCGTACTCGGTCTCGTGCATAGGGACATGCCGGCCGCCAACCAGCAGGTAGTGCACGCCACCGATGGTGACACGGCCACCGTCGGGAAACGCGGGAACGAACAGCATGACGGCGTCGTCCTCCATGAACACCGCCGTCTCCGCGAAGACGTGTCCTCGCAGGGTCGAGTCCCCGCGCAGCACGAATCGGACATCCTCCCCCAAGCGCGTGGCCACCGCGCGAGCCTGAGACTTGATCTGCTGGCATAGAGCAACGGCCTCCAGCTCAGCGAGCGCACGCGAGTTCGTCTGCACGTAGACGCTGTCCGCATCAGTGAGGACCTCTTCCAGGGCCACCTCGTCGATGTGTAAGAGCACATCGACGCCAGCGGCGGACTGCGTTCCGGTCGGGTCGTCGTCGAGAATGATCGTCTTCATGGTCTCCTCCGTGGAGTGGCGTGGCTCAGCGGGCGCTGCGGGCCGTCAGCGACGATGCCGCCTCATGCCCTCGCCATCGCCGATGCGCAGGTCGAACCCGCGATTCGTATAGAAGTCAGTGATGTGGCTGTCGACTCGACGCGCGGCATCCTCTCCGTCACGCGCCTCGATCGCGCGGAGGATTCCCCGATGCTCTGCCCGAACGACCTCTGCGGTCGCCCGCCAGTCCTCCAACTTCGCGTAGGCATCGATCATCTGCCGGTTGATTGCGGTACGCAGTGATTGCATGAGGTGGGCGCACAGCGCGTTGCCCGTCGACTCCGCAATCCGCACATGGAACGCCGCATCGAGAGCATTGAAGGCGGCAGTCTCGATGTCGACGTTGTCCATCTCGTCCAGGATGGCGGCGAGATCGCGGTGGTCCTCGACGCGCGCGCGATCGGCTGCTTCGCGACAACTCCATGTCTCCAAAGCGAGCCGGGTCTCCAGCACATCCGTCTGATCGAACTGCCCCAGCGCTAGCTGAAGCTTCAACAGATTGACGAAACCGGCCCCCGGGGTCTCCATGAGGACTGCGCCACCTTCGCCGCCGCGCCGAATCTCCACGATCCCGAGCGCCTCCAGGACCCGCAGCGACTCACGAAGCGAGGCCCGCGAAACCCCGAGCAGCACCGAAAGGTCGCGCTCATTGGGAAGGTGGTCGCCAGCCGAAAGCTGGCGGGCGAGGATTCGCTCCTCGATCTGAGACATGACTTGTTCGTGTGCGCGCAGCTTTTGTACCGGCTGCCACCCCTCCTGCGCCATCGCGGCGTCCTTCCTTATCAGGGAATCGGGCCCGCCGAGCGGACCCGATTCCCGTGGTAGTCCTCAGCCGAGGAACTCGTCGATGTTGCTCGCGTCAGCGACCTTCACCGGGAGATCCTGAATCTTCTCGACCTGCTCGCCATTCGACAGCGCGATGGCCGTTTCCACCGCGGTCTCGCCCATCAGAATCGGATCCTGCACGACGGTAGCCGACAGCTGCCCTGCCTTGATGGATTCGAGAGCGTCCTGGATGCCATCGAACGAGATCACGGTGATGTCGTCCAGTTTGCCCGCCTGCTGAGCCGCTTCGACAGCGCCGAGCGCCGCAAGATCATTCCGACCGAAGATCGCGGTCAGGTCGGGATTGGCCTGAAGCACATTCTGGGTGACCGTGTATCCCTTCTCGCGATCCCAGTCGGCAGGCTGCGAAGCAACGACTGTGATCTCGGGGTAGGCGGCCAGCGCTTCCGTGCATCCCTCGTCGCGGTCCAGTTCGGGCGAGGTGCCGGCAATGCCCTCGAGGATCGCGAGCTCACCCGCGCCGTCCAGGTGCTGACCCAACCACTCGCAGATCAAGCGACCTCCCTCGACATTGTCGGAAGCGATGTGCGAGGCCACCTCGCCTCCGGCAGAGCTGCGATCGACGGTGATGACCGGAATGTCATTGCTATTCGCGAGCTCGACGATCGGCGTCGCCGATTCGGGCTCGACGGGATTGAGGACGATGACCTCCGCACCCTTTGTGATCATGTCCTGCACGTCGTTGAGCTGCTTCTGCGTGTCGTTCTGCGCGTCCGAGACGATTGTGCGAATGCCGTCCTCATCCGCTGCGGCGACGGCGCCGTCCTTGACCGTGCCGAAGAACGGGTTCTCGAGGGTGGACATCGAGATGCCGATCGTCAGTTCGTCCTCTCCCCCCGCGGTGCCTGCCGATCCGCATCCGGTCAGGGCGAGGGATGCCGCAAGGGCGATTCCAGCGCTGGTGAGTAGTGTTTTCATCATTTTCATGGCGAGCTCCTTTGCTGCTCTTGGTTGGGGATGTGGGGAAACGTCAGGTCCTGCGGTTGCCACGGCGGCGCCCGAGGGTGTCGATCATGACTGCCGCGGCGATCACGACACCGATCACGACCTGCTGCCAGAACGACGAGACGTCCAACAGGTTCAGGCCGTTGCGCAGCACGCCGATGATGAGCGCGCCGATGAGCGTCCCGATGACGGTGCCCACGCCGCCGCTGAGGCTCGTCCCTCCGATGACCCCCGCGGCGATCACGTCGAGTTCGAGTCCTGCGCCGGCGGTGGGCTGTGCTGAGTTCAGCCGGGAGGTCAGCACCAGTCCACCGAGTCCGGCGAGCGCACCGGCGATCATGTAAACGCGCAGCTTGACCCAGCCGACGTTGATTCCCGACAACCGCGCGACTTCCTCGCTCCCGCCGACGGCGTAGATCGATCGACCAGACGGCCGGAAGCGAAGGTAGAACGCGCCGATCGCGTAGAGGACGAGGACGAGGATCACCACCGCTGGGACGACCCCGGCGATATCGAAGCTCGTCAGCGCGCGGAACCAGTCGGGGAATCCGGAGATCGGCTGACCGTCGCTGAGCACGAGCGTCAACCCGCGAGCGACCGACAACATTGCGAGAGTCGCGACGAAGGGGGGCACTCTCCCGAACACGATCAGTGCGCCGTTCGCGGCGCCAGCAGCAGCACCGGAGACGAGGCCGAGAACCAGTGCGATCCCCATCGGTAAACCGAGCTGGGAGAACGTGACCCCGGCGATCATTCCCGAGAGAGCGGCGACCGAGCCCACCGAAAGATCGATTCCGCCCGAGACGATGACCATCGTCGCGCCCAGCGCGATGATGGCGAGCACCGTGATCTGCTGGAAGACGTTGAACAGGTTGTTCACCGTCAGGAAGTACGGGGAGAGGATGCTCAACAGGATCACGAGCACGATAAGGCTCGCGAAGGGGCCGATAGCGCTGAACTTGCGCACGTTTCCGAGCACTCGGCGCATGCCGGTCGGGGGTACGGAGACAGCGGTGGTACTGGTGATGGTCACGATGCCACCGCCAGTGCCATGGTGCGCTCCTGCGTCGCCTCGGCGCGACTCAAGATACCCGTGACTCTGCCACGAGAAAGAACGACGACTCGATGGGACAATCCCAACACCTCCGTTAGTTCGGATGAGATGACGATCACGGCGGCGCCGCGCGCCGACAGGTCTTCGATCAGCTGGTAGACGGCTTCCTTCGCGCCGACGTCGATCCCCCGCGTCGGCTCGTCGAAGATGATCACCTTCGGCTCGGTCAGGAGCCACTTGGCGATCACGACCTTCTGCTGGTTTCCCCCGGAGAGCGTGCCCACAGGCTGATCCGGACGCCCCTTCAGTGCCAGGGCTTCCGCGGCCTCGGCCACGATTCGCCGGATCTTGCGGGCGAACAGCATCCCGCCCGTCGCCGCGGACGACATCGAGGCCGCGATGATGTTGTCTGAGACACTCTGACTGAGCAGCAGGCCCTCTTGCTTGCGATCCTCGGGAACCAGGGCGATGCCCGCGCTGATCGCATCCTTCGGGTGCCGCACCCTCAGTTCTCTTCCGGCGAGTTCGATCGTTCCCGCCTCCGCCGGCTCCGCGCCGAAGATCGCGCGCGCAACCTCGGTACGGCCCGCCCCCACCAGCCCCGCGATGCCGAGGACCTCGCCCTTGTGCACCTCGAAGCTGACGTCGCGAAACGACCCGCTGCGCGTGAGTCCGTCCACCTTCAGGACGACGTTGCCCTGATGCGCATGCGGGTCGGGGAACACGCGGTCGATCGGGCGGTCGACCATCGTCTCGACGAGAACGTCGGGTTCGATGTCGGCCGTGTCGAAGTCGCGCACGCGATGGCTGTCGCGCATCACGACGATGCGCGAACCGATGCGCGCGATCTCCTCGAGGCGGTGCGAGATGAACACGAACCCGACGCCCTCAGCGGTGAGTTGGTCCACGACGCGGAACAGCTGCTCGGCGTCCTCGTAGCCCAGCGCGGCCGTCGGCTCGTCGAGCAGGAGGAACTTCGCGTTCAGCGCGAGCGCCTTGGCGATCTCGACCTTCTGCAAGCCTGCTACCGACAGACCACTCACGGGCATGTCGGGATCGAGGTTCGCCCCGAGCCGTGCCAAGTGCTTGCGGGACTCCTCGCGCATGAAGGCCGTGTCGATGCGACCGCCGCGCGTCGGTTGGCGACCGAGGAACACGTTCTCAGCAATCGAGAGGTCACGGACCAGGTTTGTCTCTTGGTGGATGAGACCGACACCAGCGTTGATCGCCGCCGCCGGCGAAGTCGGCGCATAGGGTTCCCCGCCGATGGTCATCTCGCCGGAATCGGGACGGACGACACCGGAGAGCATCTTCGCGACGGTCGACTTCCCCGCCCCGTTCTCGCCGAGGAGGCACAGGACCTCGCCCGGACGCACCTCCACGTCGACATCGCGCACGACCGTGACACCGCCGAAAGCTTTCGTCAGGCCCGTCGCGACGAGCGAACCGACGGTCATGACGCACTCCAGGCCGCGTACACCGACTTCTTACGTCGATACAACTCGAGACCGTGCGTCCCGTCGTCTCCGCCCAGGCCACTCTCACCCCATCCGCCGTGAAAGCCGTTCATCTCCTCGGGGCCGCCCCGATTGATGAAGACCTCCCCGCTGCGCAAGGAATGCGACATCCGCATCGCTCGCGAGAAGTTCTCGGTGTAGAGGTACGAGCTAAGGCCGTAGACAGTGTCATTCGCCATCGCGACCGCCTGCTCCTCACCATCGAAGGCGACGACAGGCAGGACCGGGCCGAATACCTCCTCTTGCAGCACCGGCGAGTCGTTGGACACGTCTGCGAGCAGGGTCGGTCGGTACCAGTACCCGCGATCGAACGCACCGCCCGAAGGACGTTCACCGCCGGTGACGATGCGGGCACCCGCGTCAACGGCCGCACCCACGATGCGCTCGACGTTGAGCAACTCCGCGTTCGAGGCCTTCGGCCCCGCCTGCGTCGCCTCGTCGGCAGGGTCGCCGATCACCATCGACTCCAGGCGCGCCGCCATGCGCGCGGTGAACTCGTCGAAGACCGATCGCTCGACGTAGGTGCGCTCGTTCGCTACGCAGGCCTGACCGTTGTTCATCATGCGCGTCGCAATCGCCGCCTCGGCGGCCGCGTCGAGGTCGGCGTCGGCGAAGACGATGAACGGCGCCTTGCCACCGAGCTCCAGCGACACAGGGATGATGCGGTCGGCAGCGTTGTGCAGGATGGACCGCCCTGCGCGGACGCTGCCGGTCATCGTCACGAAACCGATCGCGGGATTCTGCACGAGCGCCGTGCCGATCACCGCGCCTCGACCCGGCAGCACCGAGAGGAGGCCCTCGGGAACGCCCGCCTCGATGGCGAGTTCCGCGATCGCCAGGGCCGACAGCGGTGTGAGCTCGGCTGGCTTGAGCACGATCGCGTTGCCTGTGACCAGTGCCGGGGCGAGCTTGCGCGCTGCGAGCGCGAGAGGGAAGTTCCACGGGATGATGCCGGCAACGACGCCGATTGGCTCCCGACGCAGCCACATCTCCTGCGATGGCGACGACAGGGGAAGCACCTCACCACCCTGGGTCGTGATGATGCCGGCGAAGAATT
>NYUD01000055.1 GCA_002683825.1 Planctomycetota bacterium | reverse complement strand
CGAGGCGCTGATCGCTTGCAACATTCTGAACCGGATGTTTGAGCTGGGTCGGCCGACTTCGGAGGCGATCAGGCCCTGAGATTGTGGGGATCGGAAACTTGTGGGCTCATTCCTGAACCGTGCAACAACGCCGCGACTTTGGGGGACCGCAGGCCGCCGCTGCGGTGGTGGGGAGGGGTTGTCGAGGAGGGCCGGCCGGCGCTCTGTGGCCTGGGGTGAGGCGGGGGGATCACAAACTCCACTTTGAATCACCTATCCGCAGCGCTTGACCCTCGGCTGAAAAGAGAGCCTTCCGCCTTCCGTCGATACGAAGTGAGCCGTCGCGTTCACTCCACGGGCAAACCGCTCGGCACGGAAGGCGGCACCAGGTCCATGAGCGAGCGCGCGCTTTCCGCGGTCAGGGCTTCGAGGAAGTTCACGATCGAGTCCTCGTCGAACGTGCGGGGGTTGCGCACGCGGAAGTCGATGCGCGCGCGAATCTCGGCTCCGTTGGGGACGAGGGTCGTCACCAGGTCCGGGTCGCTCGTGTTGGAGGCGATGTCGTACTGCAGGTTCGACAGTTCCGTGTCGCGATAGTGCCGCACGAAGTCGGTCAGTTGGGCGAACTGGCCCGCGTGGCCGTAAGGCGCGGTCAGGGCCACGTTCAGGAGCGAGGGGGTGCGGAACTGGTAGCGGTCGCTCGACAGGCCCGTGACGAGCTCGCGACCGAAGTCTTCCCGCAGGCTGGGGCCCATGCCCTTGCCGGGGCCGAGCTGGGGCAGGCCGATGTTGCGGTGGCGCATGTCGCTGAAGAGCTGGCCTGCATGGCAACGATCGCAGCCCCCGGGGCCGAAGAACTCGGACGCACCCTGGAGCTCTGCCGTCGTCAGGGCGCCATCGTCTCCACGCACGAAGCGTTCGAAGGGACTGTCCACCTGGGCGAAAGCACGCACGAGGAAGGCCGCGATGGCGTTTCCTACGTGCCCGATGTTGAGGTCCACGAGGGCGGTCGTCGGATAGGCGTCCAGCAAGAGCTGCGCGTACGCCGGCACGATCACCACACGCTCGACCAGAGCGTCCCACACGCGCGGGAAGTCGCCGTCGGCCACGTTCGCGATCACGTTCTCTCCGAGTTGCCCGCGCATCTCCTCGCGGTTTTCCAGCGGAAGCAACGCCTGTGCAGCCAGGAGCTCGAGCTCGGGGCGCATCGCGGCGCGTATCTCGGCCGTCAAGGCGGGGCCGGCGGGCGTTCCGAGATCTCCACCGTCGCGCTCCACCCGTCCATCCCAGAAGAACCGCGAGAAGAGGTGCATGTGGAACAGCGCGGGGCTGTTGCGCGGAATCAATATCCCGTCGTTGCGGTCGGGCCCGAGCCCCGTTCCACCGACGCCGCGCGAAAGCGTGCGCGCGTCCGCCGTCGCGAACTCCGGCCAGTGGCAGGTCGCACACGACACGTCCTCGTTCCCCGAGAGGATCTTGTCGAAGAAGAGCATGCGCCCCAGCTCGAAGAGCTCGTCGGGGATCGCGGGAGGGTCGGGCAACGGCTGGATGCCGTCCTGGGCGATCTCGTTGCGCAGCGTGGCGACGAGATCCGCAGTGCCACCTCCGCCCCCTCCTCCGCAGGAGGTTGTCGACAGGATGGCGGTCAGGAGAAGGGGGATAGGCCGTGCCGTGTTCATTGGAGGGGATGGTGAGCGGGAGAAGGCGCTCGCCCGTAGCCTACACCCTCGAGCCGGGAAGGGGCGTTGGTGCACGAATCCAATGCTGAGTGCCCCTTGCCGGGGGCGTTGGTGCATGAATCGCGCGGGGTCGGCAGATGCCCCCCCCTCCTGTGGTTTAGGGCCCGATAGCACCCGAGGTGGGCCGACCTATTTCGATTCATACACCAACGCCACTCCATGCGTAGCAGGAGCACCACCTATTTTTTCTTGCTCCCAAAGTTCGAGGCGATGGCTCCGCCAAACGCGCCACCCACCGCGCCACCGACGATAGGTGAGGCATTCTCTATGCCTAAGTACTTGGCGATCAAGGTAGTCACTCCTCCAGCAATAGCTGCAACGATGATGACGCTGATCCATTTCTTGCTGCTCAAATTCAATCTCCTCCCGGTTGGACTAAGAAAAGCAAGTGCCGGGGGATCGACCCCACGACAGTCAGCTTGAGAAGCGGACGCCCTGAGTATAAGTGTTCCAAAGGGGTGTTCTTTGGGACACTTATGCTCTCCGAGCGTCAAGGCCTCCGTTCTTCCACCACGTGAACGCCCAGGTCGACCTCGTTCCCGCCTGCCGCCCAATCGAAATCGATCGCCGGGACCAAGGTGGCCTCACGACTTCCACGCCCCCAGCCAGGCGTCAAGTTCACCTTCATGGGAAGGGCGGGCAAGTCCTTCAGGACAAACGAACCGTCTTCTCCCGTCGTCGTCGAGGCGATGCGCACGCCCCTGTAAGGACTCCAGCCTTCTGGCGGATCTCCTCCGAATAAGCACTCTATCCTCAGGTCGACGAACGGCTGTCCGTCCTGGTTGACGACCACTCCACGGAGGATCTTGCCGTCCCCGCGAGGGATTCGAATCGTTCCGAGGTCGAGGGTTTGTCCTCCGTGCAAGCGAAAATCGACCGGCGGGGGATTACGCTGGGGGGCCAGATCGAAAAAGATCAATCGCAAGTGGCCCGGGAACACCGGGTCTAATCGAAAGCGCCCTTGCTCGTCGGTCGTCGTCCGTTCATGGTGAGTACCTCTCATGCCGGCGGCGCCGATGTCCACGAGGGCTTCCGCAATCGGTTCGCCCTCTCGGTCAACGAGACGGCCCACAACCCGCCCCGGCCGCCCGACGACGAGCTCGACATGCGCCTCGTCACCTGCTTGCAGGGAGGCGAATCCTCCACCAGCGTCGACGACCCGCACCGTGCCGTTCCCATCCTTTAGAGCCTCGGCGAGGGATCGCCGCGGGGGAGACAGCGAACCGGGCGGGATCGAATCCGGATCCACATAAACGAAACAGGACATCGGAGCGTTCAGCACGAAGCGAAACTCTCGGTCCGGCCCTTCCAGCTCGGTGGCAGCCATGGGCCCCTCACTCTTCCTTGTGCCGGGGAGGTGCCGGTAAACGAGCACCCGCCCGTGCTCGAGGGGCTGGCCTTCGCTATCCAGGACTCGCCCGGTCAGTGTCGCCGGTCCCTCTACATCCTCGTCCTCCGGAGTCATGCCGTGCTCCTCCAGGTACTGCTGGTAGGCGGCATCCGTGGGCGAAGGAATGATGCCCCGGCAGGAGATGGTCAGAAAAATCAGGAGCGGGAAGAGCCAGGGTCGCATTTGCATCAGAAGACCTCGTGGGAAGAGCTGAATTATTGTGGCGTCGTGAAATCTTGTGGAATCGCGATGTCCTGCGTCCAAACACCCCGAGGCTCCGGCTGTATGAGAAAGACGCGATCTTCGTATCCCTCCAACTCGAAACGCAACTCGATTTCGGGCCTTGGAGTCTCGACCAGGCACCGGTAAGTGCCCGTTTCCCAGTCCACGTCCACGGGCTTGCGTCGTAAGGTCGAGCGTCTCACCCCCTCGGGCAGGGATTGGCCTTCTCCCTGGGAAACGGTTGCGCGGAAACCCTGATGCGACCCGGGGAACTTCTCTAGCAAACGACCTTCCAGCCGAAAAGGGCGGCTCTGCTGGACGACATGAACGCCGATGTCCACCACCGGCTGCTTGCTCGTCAGGTGGACTTCCACCGACGGCTCCCAAAAGGCGACCTGATTGGTCCCGACCCCCCTGGGCTCGTAGCCCGGGGTCAGCGACACCTGACAAAAAATCGCGGGCAGATTGTTCAGCTCGAAAGCGCCATCGGCACCGGTCCGCGTGCGCCGGATCACGTCACCGAGGTCAAAGGGGCTCTTCTGGTCTTCGCCAGACGAGCTGGGGAAGCAGGCGATCGGCAAGCCGGGGAATGGACGTCCGTCTTGATCCACGACGATCCCGCGGACCGCGCAGGTTCCCTGCAGGACCTGAATGTCTCCGAGATCCCGCTCCTCCCCTTCCCTCAAGACGAAGTCCGTCGGCAATGGGGGCTGAAAGCCATCGAAGTCCACCGGCCGCCAGAACCCCAGGCGGTAGCTCCCCGGAAAGAGGTGGTGAAGGCGAAAGACCCCGTCCTTGTCCGTGGTGCCGTCTTGCATGCTCCCGCCATTTTTCGCGCCCAGACCCCGGATCCGGGCGACGACCCCCGGTAAGGGCTCCCCGTGTTCGTCGAGAAGACGACCAACGACGTCGCCCTGCATGGCGATGGAGAAATCTTGCCTGACCGTCTTCCCTTCTCGGATGACGACCCGAGCTCGAGAGTATTCATTCAGGAGAATCGATCCGTCGGAGCCGCGCTTGGCCCGAGTGAATCCTCTGGAGAGTGGCGGGACCCCGAGACCCTCGATCGACAACGGATCCACCGCCGCGTAGTAGACCTTTCCTGCAGGTAGGCAACAGCGGTACTCGCGCTCGGCTCCTTCGATGTCGGCCTGAGCGACCAGATCCAGGCCGTGCGCTTTGCGAAAGACCAGAACCCGGCCGCGCGGCAAACGGTTTCCATTTCCATCCACGATGTGCCCATGGAGCACACCCGGTTCTCGCTGGCGCTTTAGCCTCGGCGGCTTCCTCTTGCCGGAGCGGTCCACCCGATCGTTCCCGTCTTCTGCAACAAGGGTTTCAACGACCTCACGCCCAGGTGATTCCAATCGGGGAACCCGGAACGCTCCCCGTGCCGATGAAGTGCCTCCGGGATCCGGTTGCGGCCCGGCCTGAATAGCCCCGTCCTCTCGGCCTCCATCCAACAGGAATACAAGAAGGACGCAGAAGAGCACCGCGTACACCATGTTCAAGATCGTGGTTTTCTTCATCAGGTGTCGTCATCAGGTGTCGTCGGTGGTCGAGTGATTGCTCGCCTGAAAGGGCTCCGCCGGGAGGCGCCCCCCTGTGTCGAGGGGCACCCCCGAGCTCGTGTATCCGTCAGGCGATCATGCCCCTGAGGGCGGCGAGTTCATCAAGCAGCCTGAGGATCTTCTTGATCAAGGGGACGAGGATGGATTCACCATCCAGGCCGTCGTTCCCATCGGGCGCCTGTTCATCGGTGCCTTCCTTGAACCCCCCCGGGCCTCCGTCACCGCCGCTTCCCCCGACGATGACTCCATTCCCGCCAATGCCTCCATCACCACCGGATCCCCCACCATCGACGCCGTCGCCGCCTTGGCCTCCATCACCGCCGTCGTCACCGAAGAGAGGATCGTGGTCGCCCCCGCCCCCACAACCACCGGCACCGCCTGTTCCTCCGCTGTTTCCGCTATGTCCACCGGCTCCACCCCGGCCGCCCGCACCTGTTCCATCGGCCCCGCCGGTCCTGCCGGCCCCGCCATTGCCTCCGTTCCCAGAACCGAATCCATTGCCACCGGGCCCGCCATTCTTATTGCTCTTGCGGGGGCACGCCTGACTAGAACCTGGCGCCCCGCGCTTCCAAGTTCCCTGCCGTACACATAGACCCGACGCGAAGCCGGACTTTTTTCTCCTGTCCCAGAATGGATCGATATTGCCGCACCGAAGAGAGCTCGCAGGAATCCAAACCCTCTTCCGCGTCAGACCAACCGAGGTGTCCGTTCTTGGTACACACTTGCCAGTGGG
>NYUD01000054.1 GCA_002683825.1 Planctomycetota bacterium | reverse complement strand
TCGGCCCGGCGTTCCGCTTTGCGGCCTGGATGGGGCCCGCCCTGGCGAAGACGTCCGGCAAGCGGCAGCGCCACGACTGACCCGGGCGTTCGGCCTCGTCCTTTCCAGCAACCCGGCCGCCGCCGGGGAGGGGTCGGCGGTGGAAAACCCGCGGCTCGAGGTTGGCGGCGCCTGCCCGGTCAGGGCTCTGCGCGGGGATCGGGTGTGGGCGCGATCCGCACGACGTGGGGAGGGGGCGCGAGTCGGGTCGGATCCCCCGCTCGCGCGTTTTCGGGGCCGGGGAATACGAACACCGTGACGTACACCTCCTCTCGATAGTCCATCGCCAACCGGGTCTCTCTTCGAGCGAGGTCCAGCATCGCCTCGACCTCCTCGTTCTCGGGATCGATGACGAAGTATCGTGCGGAGCGAGCGAAGCAGATCACGTGCCCGCCGTCTTCGCCCGTCGTCAGTGACGCGATCCTTTGCCGGGGCAGGAACTCGATCATTCCTTCCCGAGCCCGGTCGTCCGCGGCACAGCCGAAGGAAAGGAGCGCGAAGAAGCCCGCGCTGAAGAGCCGTCCAAATCTCATGCGATTGACTCCATTCTCGGGAGGGGGAGAGCGTACCGAGCCCCCGCCTACGGGGGCCGGCCGCGCGTGATGAGTAACATCCGGGAGGAATTCTCCGCCTTCTCCCTCTCCGAAGACGAAACTCCTCATCCTTGCCGTTTTACAACGTCCTCGCATCGGCAGCTCAGGAAAAATGGTGGAGTCGCGCGCGGCGAGTAGGGGAGCAGATCACATGCCCGACGTCTCCGCCTGCCGTCAGGGACGCGATCCTGGTCCGGAGCGGGGACTCGAGCTTGACTCCGTACGACTAGAGCTGCAGCTCCAACACCGCCGTGTCCAATGCAGGCACGTGAACCTCGCCCCGCAGAAACCTCTCATCCTTGAACACCGTCCACTTGTAGGGCCCGTTCGGAATACTGTCTGCACCCGAGCCTGTCCGGCTGAATTAGCAGGCATCAGCAAGGCGTGATCGCGTACCTGGTCGAGGCGAATAGAATTTAATAAAAACCGCACCCATCATGTGCGGGACGATGGCATCCGCTGAAAGTATGTCGAGGGAGGATGCTCCTCACGCGTTCGCGCCTCGTCGCCGCGTTGTTGCATGAATCGGGCGGGGTCGCCAGATGTTCCTCCCCCAGTGGCTCAGGGCCCGATAGCGCCCGAGGTGGGCCGACCCATCTCGATCCCTGCACCAACGCCCCTCATGTGTTCCAGGGGGCGTTCTAGCGCTTCTTGCAGTACGCCCGGAACTCCTTGTCCAGCTGTTCGAGCGTCACGTCGTAGGCCTCGGAGAAGACATCCTCGATCTTCTCCAGGTTCCACCGGGGAACGTGCCCCATCTTCTCCAGGAAGCGCTCGAAGTTGTCCTTGCCGAACTTGCTCTCGCGCAGGAATTCGATGAAGAGTGCCGCCTGAGTGTACAGGTCGGACGCCTCGCTGCCGCCCTTTGTGCGGTTGGCCTGGGAGGTGTACAGCAGACTCTTGCGCTGGAAGAAATCGTGAAGCGGATCGTGGCGTCCCTTCTTGACCTGGCTCGCGACGATGTTGCGGTCGTTGTCTCTGCTCGAAACGTACTCGGCGACCCCTTCCTGATACCAGGAACCGCCGCCGTTCAGGTAGAGTCTCTGGCTGAAGATCTGGTGGGTTTGTTCGTGAATGTGGACCGGATCCTTGGGCGACTTGTACCAAGTTGCGTAGTAGTCCTTCCAAGCATGTCCGGCGGAACGCTTCGCTTTCTCGTAGGAATCGCCCATCTTCACGCAGAACTGGAAGTACTGTTCGCTATCGCGAAAGAGAAAGACAGGCATGAGCCTCCTGCCCTTGACATTGGCGAAGGGGAACGTCTTGACGATCTCCTTGTAGTTCTTCTCCATCTGCTTGGCGAAGTTCTTGCCGCCAGAGGCATTGGTCAAGATCAGGTAGTTCTCCGTGCGGATGACCGCCTTCTTGAACCATGCCTTCTTGGACAGATTGCGAGCGAAGTCCTTGTGTAGATCGTCCGGCGTATCCTTCTCCCAACGCTTCCGGATTTCTTCCATCGTCCACTCCGGGTCTCGATCCGGCCCCTCGTAGGAGATGCCCTTCTCGAAGAATGCATCGAAGATGGAGGCATCCTCCGTGGAGGGAGGTGATCGACATTCGATGTGCAGTCCGTAGCCGAAGTCTTGCGTGTAGCCCGTGGCAATGTATTCGACCATCGGCCCACCGTCGGTGATCGGTGCTCTGCCCGTGGCCACCGCGAGGACGGGCGCGTATCCGTAATCCCCTTCGAGGAACTTCAGCGTCGTCACGTCGAAGTCCCGCGTGCGTCGGGAGAAGCTGATGAACTGATCGCTGACCCCACCCGCCTCGGTGAAACCCCACTGGTCCGTGGGCAGGCAGATCAGATGGATGCGAACCTCGCAGGAAGGCAGTTTGCCCGTCCAGACGGCGCGGGTCTGCTCGCTTTCCGGCTGACGTTGTTCCTTGAAGTTCTCCAGTTCAGGGAGCGTGAAGGTGAGGCCTAGCTCCGGAAAGGCAGCCTCTTTCTGGGCGTGCGTGGACGGTGCCGCGATGCAAGCGAGCACGGATACGAGGACGAATCGACACATGGCTTTGAGATGTTCGTTATGGAGACACCTTTCATGTGGGCTTCTCGCTCGGAACTGCGCGGTCTTTTTGAAATAAATCCACGTAGATGAAACGCTCCGTCAGGGTCGGGGAACGATTCCGGCTCCCTACCACCCCGAGTACCGACGCAGGGCAGGCCTTGAAAGGTCGGGCCGGGCAAGAACACCCCTTTGGAACACCTAGTACTCAGCTCAGGAGGAGCGCAAAGGTCTGTACGCATCACCAGACGCCATGGGCTTTCGACGTGCGTGGCATGGACTCCTCTTCGGAAAGAGGGCTTGAGCTCGGTCGACCGGCTTCGGAGGCGATCAGGTCCTGAGATTGTGGGGATGGGGAACTTGTGGGGTCATTTCTGAACCGTTGAACAACGCCGGCGAGGGCCGAGATGGTCCTTGATGGGGACAATAACCTGTGATGAGGTGGGGGTGCATGGAACCGAAAACACAAGAGAACGATACCGCGGTCGATAAGTTTTTGGGCGGCGTCAAGAACGAACAGATGCGGACCGATTGCCTTGCCGTGCAGAAGCTGATGGAGGAACTGACCGGCGAGCCGGCCGTCATGTGGGGCAAGTCAATCGTCGGCTTTGGAAGTTTTCGCTACCGCGGCAAGACGAGCGAGGGAGACTGGTTCCCGGTCGGCTTCGCTCCCCGCAAACAAAACCTCGTCCTCTATCTGCACTGCATTCTGGAAGAGCAAACCGCGCTGCTGGAAAAACTGGGTAAACACAAGATCGGCAAGTCCTGTCTCTACCTCAAGAAACTCGAGGACGTCCATCTTCCCACACTCAAGAAACTGATCAGAAAAGCCTACAAGTCCCCGAAAATCGCCGGGGCGACGACGATCACCGGAGGCAAAGGCAAGCAGTAAGGTGGCGAAGAAGTCGGGCTACCATCGTGCTGGTACGCCCACGCAACACGATCTAGCGCCGCTGGATGGCGTTGGCGCATGGATCGTGCACACAGCTACCGAGTCAGGACAAGCTCCGCGGCACACCCCGAGGACCAGGGGCTACCCGTATGCCGCGGATTCGGTCCTGACTCACTACCCTGCGTACCCTCGGTCCCATGGCTTTACCTATACGGGTTCGTCAGGATCGGGAACCGGCGCTAAGATGCCGGCCGACACGAACCACTGCAGTTCCCATGAAAAAGACCCCCGCAGCCCCTCTTCTCGCCCTCCTCTTCCTCTTCTTCTCCTGCCGTGGCGGAGCCACCGAGGTGGGAGTCGCCACGTCCGAAGACACGCCCGCGAAGGCACCGGAGGAGGCGGCCCAGGACGCACCCTCCGATGCTACAAGGGCCCCGATGGAGCGCATGAAGTCCTTCCTCGCCGAGTTCAACGCGCGGCCCGAACACAAGGACAACGCCGTCAAGGTCCAGCACCTCCTGGTCGGCTTCCGGGGTTCCGTACGGGGCAAGCCCATCACACGATCGCGCGACGAGGCGGAGGCACTCGCCGCAGAGCTATTCAGCCGGGCCCTGGATGGCGAGGACTTCGATGCCCTCGTCAAGGAACACACCGACGATTCCCACCCGGGCATCTACCTGATGAAACTGGAGCTCGGCCCAGGCGAGAGACCGCCCCAGGTCTTTGCTCGCACCCGGATGGTAGGCGCCTTCGGCGACACCGGTTGGCGCCTCGAGGTCGGGGAGATCGGCATCGCCCCCCACGACCCGAAGAAGAGCCCCTTCGGCTGGCACATCGTCAAGCGGGTCGAGTAGCCCCAAAGGGCGTTGGCGCACGAATCGGGCGGGGTCGGCACATGCCCCTTCCCCGGTGGCCTGGGGCCCGATAGCGCCCGAGGAGAACCGCCCCATCTCGATTCATGCACCAACGCCATGAATCCGGCATGGGACGTACTCGGCACAACACATCGAACGCAGGGATGGAGATCGATGTGAGGAGCCGTTCCACCTAAGGATCCCGCGCACGGAATTCTGTGACCCGGGGGTGGGCCGTCTGATAAGGGGACGTCGGCACTCGTGCTTCTTATCCCACCGGACTGTCCATCCGGGCGACCCTTGCGGTTCAACTATGAAAACTACGCCTAGGCTCCGTTTCCTCCTTCCCCTCTACGGCGCCAGCCTCCTGGCCCTGAACACGGCTCCCGGGGCCCAATGCGAGCTCGAGACGGAACGCATCGAGCCCACCGAAGCTGCTCCCGGGGCGGCCTTCGGCTTTCGAGTGAGCATTTCCGGAGATCTGGCGGTCGTCGGAGCCGTCGACGACGACGCCTCGGGAGAGAATTCGGGATCCGCCTGGATCTACACGCGTGATCCGGTTCGCGGCTGGGAGCAGTGCGCCCAGCTCACCGCATCCGACGGAGCCGCAGGGGATTCCTTCGGATGGGCGGTCGACATCGAGGGCGAGCACATCGCCATCGGCGCGCCGTTCGCGGATGGGCGAGGAGCCGTGTACGTCTTCACCCGAGAGTCGGACACCTGGGTCGAGACGGTGAAGCTCGTCCCCTCGGGCACCAGCCCCGGAGCTCTCTTCGGGCACGCACTGGCCCTGGACGAGAAACGGCTACTCGTCGGCGCTCCTCACACGAGCCTGGGCGTCCCGGGAGCCGCCCACCTGTTCGAGTCCGAGGGCTCGGGCGTCTGGAGGCAAGTACAGAGGTTCGCGCCTTCGGAGCCCGACTTCACGTTCCTGTTCGGCTACGAGGTCGCGCTCGAAGGGGACACCGCGCTCATAACGGGCAGCACGAACGCCTTCTCGCCGCTGGAGAACGCGATTTACGTCTACGTGAGAGAGGCCCATGGAATGATGGACTACCTGGAGGCCGGTCCCATCATTCCACCGATCCAGGGCGGCACGTACTTCGCAAGCGACATCGCCTTCGACGGCGAACTGCTGCTGGCTACGGCCCCGGGGGAGTACAACTTCCCGGGAATGCTCGCCTCGGTATACGTCTTCGCTCGGGACCGCCGCGTGGGCTCGAAACCCTTCGTGCAGCGGAAGCGATTGGAATCGTCTCTTGCGCCGCACGGCCTCTTCTTCCCGGAGGCCGTGGCGCTCTCTGGCGAATGGCTAGTGGCTGGAGACCCTTATTCCGGAAACGACGCCGGAGCCGTCTACGTCTTCGGTCGGAACGTCGGTGGTCCGGATGCTTTCGGCGAAGTAGCCCGGCTGAGAGCGTCGGACGTTCACGCGGGCGGCTACTTCGGCTTCGAAGTCGCTCTCGACGGAGACGTCTTGCTCGCAGGATCACCCGAAGAGTTCAACGCTGGAATCGCACCGGGAGCCGGCTACTTCCTCGACCTGTCTCATCTCGGCCGATCGAGTTGGCGCAACGATGCACAGGAATCGAATCCGTCCGTCTACTCCGCCACGGCTCCGATCCTCGGTTCCACGTTCGTCGGCACGGTCCATCTCGAACCGACGAGGCACGTGGCCGCATTCTTGTTCGCCTCGCCCGCTCCCGCGGAGGTCGCTCTGCCGAACGGCGCCGTGTTGTTGTGCGATCTGACACGCGGGTTCTCCACGACCTCCGTCGAACCGGGGCCGCTGGCACGGTTCGAAATCCCGATTCCGCAGGATCCGCTCTTTTGCGGCATGACCCTGGCGACCCAGGCCGCGCTCCTTGATGAAGAGGGTGGGTTCGCCTTGTCCAACGCACAGGACCTCGCCTTCGGCATCCGGTGAGTCGGCGGCCGGCTTCGCCCCAGCAGGGCGTGAGAAAACCGAGGAAGGCGTTTACGATCGTTCGGAGTCAGACTCGATCTTCCAAACGATCGAAGTGTGCCCGACCCTCCCGAGTCTCGACCCCTCACGTCTGGCAAGTGGACGACCAGAGTCGTCACTTTGACCTCCACGCCCTGCGGCCACCCTGGGAACGACGCCGGCCAGGATCAGATTCGTCGATCGTGCGCTACCATGCGATCGCCCCGTGCGGATCGTGGCATCTGCCCTCCCCCGAGCTCAAGACATCGAAGGATCCATGACTCCTTGTTCTCCGTGCCGTAGTTCCGCCCCTCTTCTTCTCTACTTGTTCCTCGTGGTCGGCAGCGGAAGCAGCTGCGCCAGTTCTCCTTCGAGTGAGGCGATGACGGTGACGACCGCCGACCTTCCGGTTCTTGCCGAGTCGGATTTTCATCGCGCCCTCACCATGGGAACGGTCACGGGAGGCCGGGACACCAACGCATGGCACAGGTCCTGGGTTGGCGATGCTGAGTTCCGTCGGGCCCTCGAAGCTTCTCTGGTAGCTATCGACTGGGCTGCAGCTGCAAACACGGCCCACTTTGGACTCGACGTCGAGCTGCAGGAGCAGGAGTCCACCTTCGTCGGATTCGACCTGGATGCCTGGGTTACTGTCCGTTATGTCGTCGCACCCATGGCCGGGGGAGACGCGGTATACGACCACACCATTCGCACCGGTTTCCGGGTCCCCCACGGCGTAGCCTTCTCTGGCGTCGAGAAGCAGCGCCTGGCATTCGAGGGGGCGGTCAAGGACAACATCACTAGTTTCCTGACGGGCCTTTGCGAATTGGTCCTGGAAACACCGAGGCAATAGCCGAGCATAAGTGGTCCAGGAGAGGGGGGTGAACCCAACCGATGCCCGGGGAAGTGAGGTCGCCGCGGCAATTCAGGATGCCACCGCACCAGGTGGGTTTGCCGTGACACGTAGCCTGACGATTCTCGTCGGGTTTTGAGGGAGACGCGGGAAATGCCGAGAGTCGCCTGTCGGGAAAAGCTCGGGGGGAGGACCAGCCGAACGAAGTCACGCGCGACGCTCGTCAACGCGCGCCCCTGCGCATCGCTTCATCTCCCGCCACAGTAGCTACCGCGCGCTCCACGGGCTCCGTAGTAGCGCTCCAGGAACCGGTGCCTCGGACGCTTCCGGGGAATCCACGTTCCCAGACCGCGAGCATGCGCGCCGACGGCAGCAGAGCCACCGCGACCTCCCTGGCCGGGGGGTCGACCGCTGCCGCCCCTACCTCCTTTGCCGCCGGTGGCAAGAGCGCTTCCGTGATCGCCTGCGAAGAAGAAGCCGTTGCCTCCAGGCCCTCCCACGGCCTCGGCCGCGCCACCACGGGAACCTCGTCCACCCCGACGCCCACAGCGCGAGATGCCGTTCGAGCCGTTACCGCCTGTTGCTATGGCTCGCCCACCATCGCCCGCGATCGTGAAGAAGGGTGAAGGACGAAGGAGTCCGTGGCCCCCACGACCGGCGATAGCAAAGGCAGCGCCGCCGGGTCCCGGACCTCTGTGTCGCTGCGCAGCCCCGCCTTTCCCCCCCGTGGCGAGCGCCGTTCCGCCATCGCCGGCGTGAGCGATAAACCCGAAGCGCAGTCCAAGCGCGGAAGCAGTGACACCGATCGGGGTGAGATCTCCTCCTTCGCCCGACTGTACGAAGGCCTCACCACCGGCCGCTCCCGGCCCGCCGCTGGGTGCGCTTGCCGAGACGGATTGTCCACTCCCCGCGAAGAGCCAGCCGCGGGCTCCGTTTCGGCCGTTCGGTGTAACGTCATCCACGCCAGAGCCTTGGGTGAGTGCCAGGGTGTTCCCCGTCGCGCCCCCAACCCCACCGCTCAGCGGATAGGACGGGTCCGACAGCGCTACATATCCATCTCCAAGAAGATCCCAATGCGTGAGCCAGACGTCGCCACAGTCGCCTCCGCAACCACCCGGATTTCCGTGGCCGCCGTCGCCGCCCCCACCCACCTCGATGAGAGCGGGACGATCCGCGACGCGCAGTTCCGAGGCAAAGAGGGCCAGGTTTCCGCCCCCACCACCGTATCCACCGGACCTCAGGCTCTCCCTGGTTGCGTCGTGTCCCGCACCGCCATTCCCCGAGGCGATGCGCGCCGTGCGGGTGATCTTGACTGCACCGCGAGCTGCACAAACGAGGCGGCCTCCCACGCCGCCGTGGGGCTCTATCTCGCCACCCGGCCTGCCGTTTCCCGCGCGGAGAATCCCGCTGATCACCAGATCTCCTCCAGCGAAGAGCTCGAGCGAGGTCCCCGCCGGTTCCTCGGCGTTTCCGGACTCCCCGATGATCTCCGCCCCGGCTTCGATCACGATGTTGCCCGAGGCAACGAGGCTCAGGGTACGGCCCACCGGGACGCGAATCCGAGCGCCGGAGCGAATCACGATCTCCGACCCCGAGAGCTGGCCTTCGAGCATGGTGGTTTCCTCCACTTCCGGCGCACCGATCTCGACAGCTTCGAGCTCGTGTTCGACCGACTCGACCCCCAGCGTGTGAACGCTCCCCAGCTTACGCTCTGGAAAGAGAGACCAAGCCTGGACACGCAGCTCGTAGTAACCCTCCTCGAGATCCGGCGGCACCCAGGCGAGCGCCGCTTCGTTTCCCAGAACGAAGCCGTCGGCGACGAAGTCGAAGTCGTCGGTGTAGAGGACCTCGAGCGTGGAGGGCTTCACGAGCTCGAGGCGATACCCTGTCGCCCCGGGAACGTGTCGCAGGAAGAGAGGCAGCGGTGCCGTTGCTCCGGCGATGGTACGCAAGGGGGTATCGAGATGCGGGGACGCGGAGGAAGCGATGTCTGTCTCCCGGCCGCTCGTCCACGCACTGAGTGCGTCTTGCACGCCGTCGCCGTTCGAGTCGGCGAGGTCGGGGTTCGAACCCGTTTCGATCTCGACGTCGTCGCTGAGATGGTCCCGATCCGTGTCCACCATCATCCAGGGCTCGATGCCCAGGTTTGTCAGCGCTTCTCCGACGGACGTGAGGTTGAAGACGAGCTCGCGACGGTTCCCTCGCTCCACGACGACATCTCGTAGCGTTTGTGCGAGGAAACCCGGAGCCAGGGCGCGGACGTCGTAAGTGCCCTCGGGAAGCGTGAATTCGAAGAAACCCGATTCGTCGCTGGGCACACTCGCCACGACCTCGACGCCCTCTGTCAGGACGAGGAGCTGCGCTCCTCCGAGTGGCGCCTGGAAAGGCGAGGCCAACGTGCGCCCTTCAACAACAAGGCCCCCCTCGGCACGTATGAGTTGAGCTTTCTGCCCCGTCGCGACTCCAAGCGGGATCCCCATCAAGATGCAAAGAGTGGCTTTCGTCAACATGGCAATGTCCTTTGGGCGCTTCGGACGACGCTCGAGCTGCGTTCTTCCCTGAGATCCCTCGAGTTCCAACCCCTTCCGGGGCGTCGGAGGCATCGCTTCGACGACGACTCCGACAGCCGGGGGTCTCGAAGAGCACCGGATCGGGAAAGCCTCGTGAGGTTGATCGGGGTCCGAAACAGCCCATCTGGACACCTGTCATCCCTCGCCCTCCCCTTTTCTGCGTTATCCCGTAACACGACCACGGGGTCAGGACATCGGGAGAACCATTCCGGCTCACAAGCCTCTCTTGTCTTGGCACCGAAAATCATGGATCACAAGCGTACCTTTCTAATCGCCCTGTCCTGCGGAACTGCACTGGGACACGCTCCGGACGCCCGGCCACAGGCAGGCGGAGCCCCCGTAAACGACGCATGCTCCGGCGCCATTGAAATCCCCTGCGATGGGACTCCGTTCATAGCCGACAACACCTTTGCCACGACCTTGCCGAGCGATCCTCGGTTCGAATGCGATGTGCTTCCGGTCTTCGGAGCCGGAACGATCTGGTATCGCTTTACCGCCACCCAGTCGGCGGTCCGTATCCTTTCGACGCCGATGGGCGACCTGACCGATGGCGGCGACTTGGCTCTGCTCCAAGGCGGCTGCGATGGCTTTACGAGCCTGCGTTGCACCCGGCCGCTCACAGGACTCTCGACGCGTCTCGTTTCCAGCGAGCTGGAGCCCGGTCAGGAGTACTACATCGAGTTGGCTTCCTCCCTCCTCGGTCCGACGCAGGGCGAACGGTTGCTCACGGTGGAGTGCTTGAACATCGATCCTCCGAGCAACGACGACAGAACAAACGCCATTCCCTTCGATTTCTGTGAGCCACAGGCCTTCGCCACTACGGGGGCGACCTCCAAGAGTTCCTTGTACAACACGGTTTGGTATGTCGTCGTGGGCACGCAATTCGGTTCCATGCAGTGCCAAGCCTTCAGCGTCGATATCGAGAACCTCAGCTTCACAGTCACTGCAGGCGTTGGTACTTCGCCCATCGCTTTCAGCACAACGTTCTTCGGTAGGGCCTATGCGGACTGGACTTCATATGAAGGTGTTCCCTACTTCATCGAAATAGGCTCAACTATGCCGGACGAGGGCATCGGTGCACTGATCGTTTCGGAGGGTGGAGGGATAAGCGGCGTCTGTGACTTCGGCGGTTCAAACACGTGCACGACCATCGGCTTTGAAACCCAAGACGACGGTGTAACTCCGCTCGTCAACGGCCAAGAGATCGGATCGGATCTCAATGGGTTCTTCGCGATCACGACCTCGGGTGCGAATGCGGGCGCCGTGACCTACTCCTCGGATCCGGGTGGTGACAACACCTCTTCCTCCGACGGCGATCTTCTGGTCGATACCGGCAATCTGCTCATCCTTCAAAACAACAACAACGCCACGGTGTTGCAGCAGAGCGTTCCCGGCATCTTCGATACGCCTAACGACGATCCGGAAGGCGGTGCGATCCGCTTCGAGTTCATGGTGCCTGCTGCGCCGATGAGTTTGCAGCTAGTCGACGTGGACAACGACGGAAGCTCGAATCAGGTCGTATTGACCGACGTGGCCGGACGCCAGCGCACATACACCGTCCCCGACGAGTGGACCGGGGACCGCAGCGAAGGAGAGCCGGGCATGGGCACGCTCGATCTCACCACCCTGAATTCCCAACCCGGCTTTGGGTCGATCGCAACGTCGTCCCAAGACACGGCCTTCGATGACCAAGCGGTCACTTGCATCGAGGTGCGTCTGGCCGGCTCAGGTGCGGTGGACGATCTCTCGTGGTGCACGGACTCCCGCGCTTTCTCCGCAGCCACGGCGCTTCCGCGCAACGGCAGCGGAGTGAACCCGATGAGCTTCGGAAGCTGGAGCCGCCCGACCCTCGGCGGCACCTGGGTGACGAGCCTGGATTGCAGCGCTCACTCCGCCGGTGGTGCAGTCGTCTTCATTTTTCGCTCCCCCCTCGACGGTTTCCCCACCCCCTTCGGCGAACTCCTTGTGGGAGGGCAGCCCATCTTCTCCATGGGGCAAGTCCATCAAGGCGAAAGCGTGTACTTCGAAGCCCCGGTGCCGTCGAGCTTGGCTCTGCTGGGACGGGTGGCCTATGCCCAGGGGCTGTGCACGGGCAGCCCCGGGCCGCAGTTGACCAACGCGCTCGACATCACGCTGGGCTTCTAGTCCGAAGTCATGCCATCGGTGAGGGTCATCCCGCCGTTCTCGTCGATTGACGCGACTCGTACGTCCAAGAAAAAGGGCACAGCAGGGATGTTCTTGCTTCAGGTTGCACAGGGGACGTAAGTCGTCGCGAGGCGACACCCCATTCCGGCCCCCCACTCCGAGTACCGACGTCGGAGAGGGGTCGAGCTGAGCAAGACACCCTTTTGGAATCCCGATATCTCCTGGAGCGCCTGTACTTCCTGGAACCCCTTCACTTACGTGGGTTCATCATGGTTCCATAGCGCGAAGGTCCGGAATGCACATACTCGTTTCTCTGCTATTACTCGCGAGCCGTGCCCCACAGCAACCGGGACTGAATCAGAGGTTCATGCGCTATAGCAAGCCGCTGCGCACCGTCTCGAAGCATAGCTGCTCCGACATGCCCCCCCCGAGTCCGGATCCACCCATGACGATAGGATCTACGCACCAACAACGAGAAATGTGATGAAAGAGAAGGACTACAAGAAGTGGGCTTTAGCATCAGAAGTTGTCGGAGTGTTCTTCTGCGCCATGGGAGCGTGGATGGGCAGCGAGGTAGTGGATGGGAGCGAGCTAGTGGGACTAACTCTTTTGATCGTAAGTCAAGCAACCCTTCCGACCTTGGGTGTGGGGCTATTGCTCATTGTCGCGGGGCGAACATTGCGAGCGGTGCTCGATAATTCAAACTAAGAGCATCAAGGACATCGGCGAGAGCGACTGTGGGGAGCTGCGGCTCAGTCCTGAACCGTGCAACAACGCCCCCGATTCCAGCCGTGGAAAGGCCTTGCCGGTAAACGGTGGTCTGGTGCCGGTGAACGGAGGTGTCTGGCCGGCGTACTCCCCGCGCACCGCCGGAGTGCCGGGTTCAAGCGACTCCTGTCGGTTCGGAAGCCGACCTGGTCGGCCGAAACACTTTCAACCCCCGGCGGTCTCCGTCGTTCACGTCAGGCCTGTCGATTCCTCTCACTCCAAGCCCGGTAACCATAGATCTCTGGTTTCTCGAAAGATTCGCGCAGGGCGCGCAGGGGCTCGTCGGCACCCTCGAAACGGTCGGCGAAAGAGCCGTTCTCGAGCTTCAGGACGCCGCGCGGACAGACGGCCGAGCAGACACCGCAACCGACGCACGAGGCCCGCACGATGTTCTCGCCGTTCTGAGCGTAAGCGCGCACGTCGATGCCCATCTCGCAATAGGTGGAACAGTTCCCGCAGGATATGCACTGGCCGCCGTTGGTGGTGATGCGGAAGCGCGAGAACACGCGCTGCCACAAGCCCAGGATCGCTGCCTGTGGACAGCCGAACCGGCACCAGATGCGGTTGCCGAGGACCGGGTAGAAGCCCACGCCGACGACACCGGAGAAGATGGCGCCGATGTAGAAGCCGTACCACTGCTTTAGCGTGTAGGCCGACGAGCCGAAGACGCGTCCGTCCGTGAGGTGGTTGCCCCACAGGGCGAGGGTGACCACGAGGACCGCGATCAGCACGCCGTGGACGAGCCAGCGCTCGATGTGCCAGGCGCCGGTCGACTTGGCCGACTGCTGGCGCCACGGATCGCCAAACGTCTCGGCCAGTCCGCCACAGCCGCAGACCCACGAACAGTACCAGCGCTTGCCGTAGAAGTACGTGAGGATAGGGGTCGCCACGACCAGTCCGATGGCCCAGACGAGCAGGAAGATGCCGAAGTTGCCGGCGCCGAGAAACCCGTCGACCCCACCCGGCCACAGGTAGTCGTGCTTGAGCGGCCACACTCCGTTGAACTCCATGTAGGGCCGCTTGAAGTAGATGAGCAGGTTCGGAAGGAACCAGGCGAAGCCGAACTGGAAGAACATCACGGAGACGGTGCGGATCCGCTGATAGCGGTTGTGGCGATACTTCATCAGCATCCGCACGCCGAAGAGCACGATCGCCAGCGTGTAGAGAACCCCGTACAAAAACCAGCGGCTGGATTCACCGCCTTGGGTGAGCTCGGCCAGAGGATCCAGCAGGCGGATCGGGCGCTCGAGCACTGCGGGCAAGCCCTTGGCTTGCAGCTCGTCGTAGAAGTACAGGACGATGTAGAAGCCGGAGATCGCAATGCCGAGGGACCAGCCCAAGAGGCTCCGGTTCTGGATGGCACGGAAGAAGGTGCGGTCGTGCTTGATCCCGGGCTCGGTGTCCTTGAAGTCCAGGTAGAACCACAACGCGGTCGCCAGGCTGAGCAGGCCCAGCGTGCTGAAGAGGGCGCTCCAGCCGCCGCCCAGGTCGATGCCGAAGAAGAACAGAACCAGGAGGAACAACCCGGCCGCAATTCCGATCGCGGAGAGTCGTCGGGCCCACGACAGCGGCGCATCGGGGAGCATGGGCGGAGCTCCGAAGCCGACGTCCTCCTCGTCGAAGTCGTAGTTCGACAGGGTCTCGTCGATCATGCGATTTGCTCCCGGAGGGCGCTCTGGATCGCGGGTTCGTGTCGCCGGAAGAACTCCGGATCGAAGTTTGCTTCGGCGAGGTGCTCGAGAACCCAATGCACCGGTCGTTTGTCGAGGATCCAGCGCTCACACACTTCGTGACGCCAGCGCAGGCCCATGAGGTTGACACCGACGACGCCGTCGTCCGTGTACACGATGCGGACCGCCAGCTGCTGGTCAGGGTGGCGCCAGAAGAGGTTCTTCTCGCCCGGGACGTCCATGTTGACCTGGCCGTAGGTCTGGTACTCGAGGTCGAGAAACTTGGCCGAGTTGAACCAGATGCCCGGGTCGTAGGCGCGCTCTTCGCCCGCGATGACGTCGCCCACGAGCTCGCCCTGCAGCTTGCCGGTGTACCAGACCTGTTGGATCAGGTTGCGGTCGGCCTCGGGCCGGAGGATCTCGGCGCAGTCGCCCGCGGCCCAGACGTCCGCTGCGCTGGTGCGCAGGCTCGAGTCGACCAGAACGCCGCGCTTTGTCTCGATGGAGGACTCCCGGAGCAGATCGATGTTCGGGCTCACGCCGGCGGTCAGACCAACCAGCTGGCAAGAGATGCGCTCACCGTTGCCGGTTTCCACGGCGACGCATCGCCGCGAGTCGTCGGAGACGATCTCCTTCAGCTCGGTTTCGAGCCGCAACCCGATCCCGGCTGCGCGGATGATCTCGTTGATCATTCCCGACTCCTCCTTGGGCAAGATGTTGTCCCAGTAGGAGCGCTCGCGAACGAGGAAAGTCACGTCGATGTTCCGCGAGTGCAGCATCTCCGCGAGCTCGATTCCGATCAGTCCTCCGCCGACGATGACGGCCTGCTCGGTCCGCGCGGCCGTGTCGTACAGGCGCTTCAAGTCATACAGGCCCCAGAGCCCCTGGACCCCCTCCAGGTCCTGCCCGGGCCAGCCGAAACGGTTGGGCTTCGAGCCTGTGGCGATCAGGAGCCGGTCGTAGGCGAGCGGATCGCGATCGAGGAGGTGGAGCCGTTTCTGCTCGGTATCGATCTCGGTCACCCAGGCGCGCAAGAGGTCGATGCGCTGCTCGGCCCAGTACGAATCCTCGAAGGGCTTCGTGTCCTCGTAGCGCATGTGCCCCATGAACACGTACATCAGTGCGGGGCGCGAGTAGTGGTAGCGCGATTCCCCGGAGATGAGCGTGATGCGCCAGTCCGGACGCCTCTGGCGGATGCGCACAGCGGCCGTGACTCCGGTAACTCCGTTTCCGATGATGGCGACGTGCAAGCGGATGTCTCCTCCCGCCCTCGGGCGGGTGGTTGCCCGAGGTAGGGGCGAGGTACCCGTCCGGGCACGGCCCTGAGCCTAGAACACCGGCAGCGGGCCCCCCAGCCGCGACCCCCATTTTTCGGTGGAAGCCCGGGATGGGGAGCCGCACCGGCCTCGCGCGCGCAGCTCGGCGGCTTCGTGCCCTGTTCGGACACGGACCCTGCTCAGCCGCCGCCTGCGCTGGGCGGGTTTGATTCGACTTCCCCTTTCCCACGATCTCAGGATCTGATCGCCTCCGAAGCCGGCCGGACCGGTTCAAACATCCGCTCGTTCGATCGCGCACGATCGAGGGAGGACCAGGATCGAACACGGCAGCACTTCTCGCCGGAGGAGGAACCACATTCGCACCCCTTGCAAGAGCGACATCGTAAATATGAATCCTGCGTGTTCCACCTCGCAAAAAGTTGCGCCGGGAGTGACGAAATGAAACCTGCGGTTCGGGGCGACGCTGAAGACCAGCAAGTTCCGGTTTCTCCGTCAGGTTCACACATCCTCTGGTAAATTCACCCGACGAGGTGACGAGGACCCGAAGGCACAGGGGTTGCTTTTGAAAGGGAATTCTCACCACGAATGAGGACATACCAGAAACCGGAGAGACAAAGGAGTACCGGATGTACGTATTTCGAGCAACGGCTCTGCTCTCAATCGCACTGGGCAGCCTTTCGTTGTCATCGAGCGCAGCCAATGCGTTCCTGAGCCCTGCAAAGAGCGCCCCCACCTACAACGACGAATGCGGTACCGGAGTCGTCACTGCCGTGATGCCTCTAGATGGATCTGGCTTCGCTTTCACGCCGGCTGTTGGGAACGGACCCGACAACTACGAGGTACAAGAGGGCGGCACCTACATGATGACGATTTCCGGAGTCACCGAGTGCGCCGGCGACACGATCACGGTTTTCGTGCAGAGTAGCGTGTCGGGGAACTTCTGTTTCAACGCAACCGGTGGCGAGGGGGACTACTCGGGCGTCTTCTCCATGCCGGCTCAAGCTTGCTTTACCCTCCCGGTCAGCTACAAGTGCGGCGCGGACGCCGGGTGCAGTCACTCGAGTTCTTTCAAAGCGCAAGGCCCCTCTTCGGAGTGTGGCGGCGTGCACCTACGTAGCTCGAACTTCGATGGAGAGGGCAACGTGACGGGAGAGGACTCGGATTGCTGTCCTGAACCGGCCACCTCCGTGCAACTGGGGGAGGCCTGCCCTTCCCTCCTGACCATCACGCCACCCGTTCAGGGCGGAACCTCGACCGCGTTCTATGACGGCAACCTCCCCGGGTCGCTGGCATTCTTTTTTTACAGCCCGCCGGGTACTCCCTTCTTCTTCCAGGGCTGTGAGATCTTCCTCAACCCACCGTTCAACCTCGGAACGACGGTCCTTCTGGACGGCGAGGGGGACGGTCAGGTGACGGTCCCCAATGGCCTCCACCCTTGCGGTCAAGAGCTCGTGGTGCAGGCATTCGTGCTCGGCATGGGTGGCATCGCCGAGGTTTCGAATGGCGTGTTGCTGACCTTCGGCAACTGACCTCCGGATCCCCGAGGCACTGCCCGGCCCCCGCATTCGATGAATGTCTAGGGGCCTTCAGCATCTCCTGATTCCGATCACGGCAGGGTAGATGCTCGTGCGGGCCAGGGTCGGTCGTTCTGCATGCCTGCCGGCAAGAGAACGGCCGCTCCCCGCCCCTGCGTGCGCACCCCTCGCACCGAGCTCACGGTGAAGGGCGTCGGAATCGAGGAAATTTCCCTACCCCTCTCGTAGGGGGTTTTCGCTTCGCCTGGTGAGGAGGGGGTCTGCTTCTCCCTCCGCAATCGCATCGCTTCGAAACTCCAGCCATGCCGAAGCACTTCACCCAGCCCCTCTCCACCCTTCTCGCCCCCGAAGCCAGGACCGAATATCCCCGCTCGTTCAAAAGCGTCTTCTTCCTGCGTGCAGGCACCGACATCGAGAAAATCCGCCGGATGCCCCGCAATGCCACGTTGCTGCTCGATATCGAGGACAGCGTTTCCGCCGAACACAAGGCACGCCAGCGCTCCCGGATCGCCAGGTTATTTCGATCGGGAGTCTTCCGCGGACGCCATGTACTGCTGAGGGTCAACGGGCCCGACAACCCGGACGAGATGCGAGCTGACCTGGCCCGCTGCCTCCACCCTGACCTCGATGGGCTGATGCTGGCGATGGTCAACTCAGCCGCGGACATCGAGGAGATCGATCGGATCGTGACCCGGTCAGAAAAGACACTGGGGCTGGAGCAGGGACATCTCTCCTTCGTTCCCCTGATCGAACGCCCCGGCGCTGTCCTCGAAGCCTCTGCTATTGCAGCAGCTTCTCCTCGCAACGTTGCACTGTCGTTTGGTCACGGTGATTTTTGCCTCGAGATGAATGTCGAGCCGTGCGACGAAGCGGTGCAGGTGCCGCGCTCGATGGTCCTGATGGCTGCCAAGGCCCACAAGCTGGCTGCCATCTCCTCCGCATTTCTCGACCTGGACAATCTCGAAGGATTCGAACGGGAAAACCAGCGCATGAAGAGTCTCGGATTCGACGGCTGCTTAGCGCTGACCCCTCGCCAGATGCACAAGGCCCTCGAGGTGTTCTCCTACACCAGGGAAGAGATCGAGCACTCGAAGAGAGTCATCGAAGCGATTGAAGAGCAGGGATCCATTGCCAGATTGGATGGAAAGATGATCGGCCCTCCGATGCTCAAGAGGGCATTGAAGATCATGGCCGACATCCAAAAGGGGCCCCGAGAGGCTGCTTGACTCCGATGCAAGGTCGTTTCCCGGTCTACGGGCTGGATCTGGGGACTGCGTGCCCCGGCGAGATCCTCGAAAGCCCCCACGAAGTCACCGTTGATTCCAGCTGGCGAACCATGTGGCAGTCCGCATTCCCTGCATGGAGTCGAATCTCGACCAGCGCAGAGTATGCCACTGGCCTGGGTCTCGACGAGATCGCCATTCCGGCATCGATGCTCCTCAACATGACGCTCTGTTTCTCGGTAGAGCCCTTCTCGCAGAGCTGCAGGTACCACCTGGGCCTGGAGAACGCCCGCCAGGAGGCGTTCGTCCGGGAAGGTGACACCTTCCGCAGCTTTACCCGACTCGACCGGATGGAAAACACCTCGCGCGGAGATGCGAGCGTGATTCACACCACCCACATCCTGGTCAACCAGCGCGACGAGCGAGTCTTCTCATTGCTGAAGCGTTCCTACTACGATCCGATTCCGGATCCCGTCGAAAGAGAGTCCATACCGGATCAGGGCGCCAACTCGAAATACTTCACCGAGGTGGGAGAAACCCTGATCGATCGGTTTCAATCGGTCGAGTCGTTTCCGGATGCTCCCCTTGAACCACTCGTCGTCGACGATGTGATCCTGCACCCTGCGGTCCGTCCGATCGGCTGGACCGAGAACCTGGCCCTCTCTACCATCTATCGCAATACGCACCCGATTCACTGGGATTCATTGCGTTACGGCCGCGATGGCATCGTCGTCTGCGGAGGGTTCGTGCAGTCGCTCGTATTTTCCATCTGCGATCGCGAGCTGCGCCAGGTGATCGACGAGGTGCTCGAACGGTCATCTCACGTCAACACCATCGCCCCCGAGGACAGTATCGGCGCCATCAGCCGGGTGCTGTCGGTCGAGCAAATCAACGGCAATCTGGAAACGGTGCGAGTGAAAACGCTCGGTCTCAAGAATGTCGATATCGGACGGGAACTGATCGGCGTCGAGATCCCGGCGGCTCTGCTGGATGATCGGGAGCGAAAGCCGTCGGAAATCGAGGCGATCTGCCAGACGCAGTGCCCGACACTCTCGGGAAGGATCGCCCTGCAGGCGGTCCGCACCATCCTGCGTCCCTGTTCCTGAAGCGTCGGTCCCGCCAGGAGGCGTTGGTGCATGAATCGGGCGGGGTCGGCAGATGCCCTCCCCCAGTGGCTTGGGACCCGATAACGCCCGAGGCGGGCCGACCCATCTCGATTCATGCACCAACGACGCTCTCCACTCCGACGTGGGGCGTGGCGAGTGCCCGGGGAGGTTCGGTGAGGGGTGGTGGGGGACGTCGAGGACCAACCGGGTGGCGGGAGAGGGCGCCAGGGCGTGGGCTGGGCGGGTTCGTCGCTTTGGTACAGCGGAGGACTTCCCAAGAACGTATTTTGGAGCGGCAATCCTCCACGGACCATCCCACCTGCCCAGGTCTCACGAAACGCCGGATCGGAGCCGGCCGCAAAATGAACCCGAAGTCTGCACTCATTTTCCTTTCCCTCCTCGGAGGCCTCGCGTCCGCCCAGTCCCTCACCGTCCTCGGCGAAGGGATCGCTCAGGGCATCGCCGCCGATGGGACGACCGTCGTCGGAGGCAGCAACTTCATCGGTGCCTGGAGATGGACGGCGGGCGGTGGGCAACAGAGTCTGTCGGGTAGTTCGTGGGCCTACGGGGTTTCGGGCGACGGCACCACCGTATTCGGCGAAGACACCGGTTCGGATGCGGGAGCCGTGTGGACCATGGGAACCGGCTGGCAATCGATCGGCGGCCTCGTCGGCGGAAGCGGTGGGTGCCCGGGCCTGGGCAGTCCCTACAACATCTCGGACACGGGCGACGTTGCTGTCGGCCTCGGCTGGGACGGCTGTTCCGCCTTTGCGTACAAGTGGACGCCCGGCGGTGGTCTGGGACAGCTGGGTCAGCTTGGCCCGAACTCCTCGAGGGCCAACGACGTTTCCGGAGATGGCACAACCATTGGTGGTTGGGACGAGGCCTCGAACGGAAGCCGCCGCGCCGCGATCTGGCACTCCAATGGGACCGAGGAGCTCATCCTCGAGGACCCTGGAACCAATCCCACCGGAAGCGGGGAGGTCTGGGGATTGAGCACCAACGGTACGTGGGCCTGCGGGAGCGACTCGCAGAGCGGGCAAGCGTTTCGATGGTCGCAGAGCACGGGCGTCGAGCTGATCGGAAGTATTCCAGGCTTCAACGGCACGACGGCGATGGCCATCTCCGATGACGGCCAGACCGTGGTCGGCTTCGGAGGTATCGCCTTCTTCGGCATTACAGCCTTCATCTGGACAGAAAGCGGCGGCATTCAGCGATTCGCCGACTATGCCGCCAACTTCGGCGTCAGCCTTCCCGCGGGCGAGGACTTTCAGGTGCTGCACGACATGACCCCCGACGGGTTCAAGGTGGTTGGCTACTACGCGGCAGACGCAGGCCCGTTCAGCACCAAGACACCCGTTCTCTTCGACCTCCCGAGCTGTCCGGGGGGAGCAGCGACCGTGGCCAGCTACAACGGCACGGGCATCAATCTCGATCGGCTCTCGTCCTCGCCGGTCATCGTGGGAGCTCCGTTGACGGTGAACCTGACCCTACAAGCGACACGGGGTCCAGGGAGCTGGTTCATCCTGGTTCGTGACTCATCCACGGCCGGGCCGATCATCGACATGGGTCTCTTCCTCCTGGGCGTGTCCTCGGGCCCCTCCGAACTACTGGTCGCTGGTGGGGTCATCGCGAATCTCGTTCCGCCTCCTCATGCAGGCGGCGGTTCATCGGCCATGTTCACTACAACGATCCCTAACAACTGCGGGCTCGTCGGAGTCGACTGGTTCATGCAGGCCCTCGTTACAGGCAACTTGCCCGGGGCCCCCGGCATGTTCGATCCGTGGTTCTCTACCGCGGCCAACGGGATCGTCGGAACGTTCTAGGTACCTGGAGGTCTCAGGGGGACCGCGGTCCGGGGGACTTCGGTTCCAGGATACGGCGTTGTTGCACGCTTCATGCACCAACGCCCGAGAAGCCGGTCTAGTGTTTCCCGGGTGCGCCCTGTTTTGAGCCTTCTTCCACCAATTCCAAAAGCGTTCGGAGTGAAACGGGTTTGGAGACGTAACCATCGGCTCCTGCTTTCATGCATCGCTCCTGGTCTTCTCCCATCGCCAGTGACGTCAAAGAGATGATGCGAAGATCGCGGGTGTTGGCGTCTGCGCGGAGACGCTCGATGGTCTGGATGCCGTCCATGCCTGGCATCTGCACGTCCATGAAAATGATTTCGGGGCGCTGCTTGGCCAGGTCCAGGGCTTCTTCCCCCGAGTAGGCCAACTCCACTCGATGGCCTTTGGACTCCAGGAAGTCGCGCACATGGAGGACATTCACCGGATTGTCGTCGACCAACAAAACATGGGCACCTGTCGCCTGGGACGGGAGGGGTGCGGCATCAGAGGCCGCGACTTCCGGTGGCGGCGTTTCCAGACGCCGTGCATCCGCAACTGTGCCTTCGGTTGAATCAACGGGAGCCGGTACTGTGGCGGCTGCCCGGGTCACAACCTCGACCGGAAGATGAAGGGTGAAGCGGCTTCCCTTTCCCACCTCGCTTTGCACTTCGACCCGCCCCCCGAGGGCAGATGCCAGCTTCGCCGTCAGACTCAGGCCCAGACCCGTCCCGGCATGCTGGCGGTTGAGTTCAGAGTCCAGTTGGGTGAAAGGCTGGAACAATCGCTCCAAATTCGACTCGGCAATGCCGATTCCGGTGTCCCAGACCGAGACCAGAACTTCATCTGTGGTCCGCTCCAGTTCAAGGCCAACCCGACCGCCATCAGGAGTGAATTTCACGGCATTGCCAAGCAGATTGAGGATCATCTGGCGTATCCGCCGCGGGTCACTCTCGATCATGTCCACCTCCCGATCCAGGGAAACGAACAACCGTAAACCATCCTGCAGCGCCTGCGGACGCATCATATGGGCGATCTCATCGCAGAGATCCACCAGCGAGAATGACACCACCGATGGCTCGAAGCGCCCGGCCTCGATCTTGGAGAGATCCAGAATGTCATTGACCAATTGCAGTTGATGCTGCCCAGAACATTCAATGTTGGCCATTGCCTGCTCCTGTGCCGGGGTCATCGCACCATAGATGCCCTCCCGCAGGGCCTCACAGCTGCCCAGAATACTGTTCAGCGGAGTCCGCAGTTCGTGACTCATGCTCCAAAGAAAGCCGCTCTTGGCCTTGTTGGCAGCGTCTGCTGCGGTCGCCCGTCGTTCCGCCTCCAAGCGTTTGAGGTTCTCTTCAGCTTGTCTCAGTACTCCCCGAACCAGGCGGTTCTGGAGAATCAGGCCCATGTAGACAAAGAGGCCGCCAACGAAAAAAATCGCTCCCACCAGTAGGTTTCCGACCAGGGGGAGACGGAATATCACGCCGAACAGGACCACGACGTACCCCAGCAGAAAGAAGACCATCAGGGCTCGCTGAGCCTTGAGGAAGACTACCAGGTCCGCGCGCTCTTTCCCCCTGAGGTAGCTGGCCGTCTCCAAGATCATCCCAAACCGCAGGATTGAGACCAACATGACGATCGCACCAGCGGTGATTCCGATCGCACTCCAGATAATGTCCCAACTCATGACGCTCGCCGAGTTCCAACGGAATCGTGGACGCTGTTCCCTGTCACTGCGATCAAAATCAAGAAGGTCTTGGACACGCGCTCTCCTGAATCACCGACGAGTCTGAACACTACCGTATCGGTTTCAGCCCGCCGGTGATTCAAAAATTCCGGACGAGGATTTGGAGACATGGGCTGAGTCTGGGTGTTCCAAAGGGGTGTGTTTTGAGCCCGGCGCATCCGTAGTACGCGGCATGGGGCTAGATCTCCGAGAGGCCGGACGGAGTCTGCGTAGATTTTTTTCAAAAAGATCGCGCAGTTCTGAGAGAACTGCCCATTACGTGAGGATGAGCCGGGCTCAAAACACCCCTTTGGAACACCTATACTCCCCCGAGTGAGAGCTTCCGGTCTGTGTAGCGAACTCGATGTCCGTCAAGACGAACCAAGAGGGGGTCGGCGATGATCGTCCGAACGTGGAAGGCGCATACTACGAGTGAGCTCGAGCCGAAGTATCTCGAGCAAGTCCGCGCCGTTGTCATTCCTCATCTGCAGAACTTCTCCGGCTACAAGGGCGCTCACTTCACCAAGCGCAACATCGATGGCGGACTAGAGATCCTCGTGCTGACCTACTGGGAGTCGAGAGATGCGCTCAGAGCATTCGCTGGCGCCGACGAGGCCCAAGCGTACATGCCGCCAGAGATTGCGGCAACGCTGAGTTCGTATGACGACACCTCGGATCACTACGAGGTCCTGATCGATGACGGCCATGTCTGATGTCATGCGGGTGCTCGCAGCTGGGAGGGTAGCGGGGTGGGAGAGGACGGCGTGCCGGGTAACGGCTGAGCCCGGGCCCCTATACGGGGGCCTTCGGATGCACGTGCTGTGGGCGGAATGTGCGGCGACAAACCTGGTTCGGTAACTTATTCCGTCAGCTTCGGGCAACCAGTCACGCGTGGCCAGATACAGGGCGCGGCCGTGCGCCTTGATGGAGCCGTATTGGGCCAGCGCGTTCTCCCGGCGCTTGTAGGCGCCTCCGATCGAGAACACGATCGGAAAGATGATGGCGGTGGAGATCAGGGTGAGCGGAAAGTCCGCCTGAATTTCGTATCACTTGCAGACGAGCATGCACCCGATGGCCAGCGCCGCGATGACGAAGGTCTTGAAGTCCACGACCAACGAAATTCGTTTGAGGCTCTTGAACATGGCCCCTTTCTTGGCGGTGTGCGGCGCCCATGTCGAACGCCTGCTGCTCACGGGTCAGCGTCAGCGCACCGGTCGGTTGTCTAGCATTGTCCGCGCTGTCGACGGCTGGAGGAGCCTGTCTCGCCGCAGCGCTCAGACCTCTGAGTATATGTCCTCCAAAGGGGTGTTTCTTGCCCGGCTCATCCTCATGAGGACAACCTGCGCAACCCCTCCGGCGCGACCGGCAAGGTGCGCATCACGAGAGAGACGTGGATCGGAACGCTCGGGTGCGCCATGCTATCCCGGAACATGGCTCACTGGCTCGATCAGCGCCCGAAGTCACGCAGGCTCGTGGGCATCCTGCTCGCGCTGTCGTGCGCGTTGAACGTCACCGCGCTCTTCCTACCGTTCATCGACGTGCACGTCGCCCTCGAGGGCAAGGAAACCTACGACCTGCTCCACACGGTCGAGTTCCTCTGGAAGAGCGGACTCCCCGTCCTCGCGGTCGTCGTCGTTGCTTTCTCGATCGTATTCCCGTTCGCCAAGCTGGGTGTGCTAGCGCGGGTGAGACTCGCAGGCGAACCAGAGACGCGCGACGGGTGGCTGCTCAGCGTGGTCGAGGGGGCGGGGAAATGGTCGATGATCGACGTGTTCATCGTGTGCTTCCTGCTGGGACTCACGAGCGACCAATGGCTGATCGGCGCCTCGCTCAGGCCGGGGCTGCTCGTGTTCCTCTTTGCGATCATGCTCTCGCTCATCTCCGGCGAGCTGCTCGGCAGGTTCTGGCACGACCGTTTCGGACCGTCCACCGACGCGCGGCACGCGCGCGAGCCGAACGCCGGCTGGCCCGAGATGGGCCTCCTCGCCTGTGCGACGCTCGCGTGGCTGGGGTTGCTCTTCATCCCGTTCCTCGCGATCGATGACTGGCTCCTGCGCGACAACGAGTTCACGCTGGCCCGATTCCTACTCGGCCTCGGAGAGCAGGGCGCCTCGGGCGTCGCGGTCATCCTCGGCCTCGTTCTCGTCGCCGTTCCGCTCGCGCGCTACGTTGTCGGGTGGTGGTGGTGGACGAGAAGCCGACGAGGACTCGACACCGAGATCCAACTCCGCTGGCTCCCGACGTTGCAACGGTGGTCGATGCTCGACGTCTTTCTCGCGGCGCTGGTCATCTTCCTGCTCGAGGGCGAGGCGCTCATGAGTTTGCGCGCGCAGTACGGCGTGCT
This sequence comes from Planctomycetota bacterium, assembly GCA_002683825.1. GTDB lineage: Bacteria > Planctomycetota > UBA1135 > UBA1135. The sequence goes on along the minus strand of NYUD01000054.1, from coordinate 5,366 downwards.
CTTCTTGGCCGTGATCCTGATCACCGACCTGTTGGCGATCAGTCGTCGCCGCGGCTAGCCGCGGCGTTGGTGCGTGGTTCAGGCGCCCCGGCACAGTTCGACCTGGCAGGAGAGTTTCTACTGATTGAACTCCTGACGGACGCTGCGGGTGGTGTTGCCCACGATCATGGCGGTGCTGGGGTCGAACCGCAAGCAGACGGCCTGCCAGTCGATCTCGATCTCATCGAATGCCATATTCGCCACCGGCGGAGTGTTCGCCGAAAAGGTGAAGCTTCCAGGTGCGTTCGGAACCTGAACCATCAGACCAGAGAAGCTCACAACCGGATTCGTGAGGAAGTAGCCGACCAGGCTCAGGGGACCGGGAGCCTGGAAGTAAGTCGTGTCCGATGCGAAGTTGCCGAAGATGACGCAGAAGTCCTGCCGATTACTCGTGGCCGAGACGGTCAGCGAGTTGTTGAGTCGGGCGTCCTGCCACACGGGCGCCTCGTTCGACGCGACGACGGGCGCTGGACTCGTGCTGGCACGGGCGATCTGGAGGGCAACCTCGGTGAATTCGGAGGCGCCCATGTCGATCCCGCTGGTGAGGGTGTTCGCAGTGCTGTGATCGTTGATGCGGGGAGCGCCGACATTGTCAGATCGAATGGGCGAGAAGAACATGTCGACGGCACTGGCCTCACTGCCAGCACCCACCGCGAGCGAACCCGCCGTGAGGTGGAGCCCACCGGGAGCAAAGGCAACGCCGGTGGGCGGAGTCATGATGTTCGTCGTCGGCGACTGGTTTACCAGGGCCGGATCCTGGGACATCGAGTAGACGAACGAGGGTGTCGTGGGGCCGGAGACAACCCTGAGGTCGGTCGCCGTGTTGCCGAGGCTGAGGATCGTGTTGCGGATCTGGACCGAGCCCTGTAGCTGCGTGTTGATCTCGATGCCCTGCACGGGGTTCATCCCCGAGAACGGCGCGCCGTTGGCGATGGTCTCGTTGGACATCTCGACGACGGGCATGCGCCCCTGGATGCTGACGCCCGTCTCGCACCCGAAGATCCAGTTGCAGTGGGCCGAGGTCAGGGTCTGTGCATTCTCCTCGAAGATCACCAGGCCCATGTCGAATCCGGACACACGATTGGACTTGACCGTGGTGAGGAGCGGCGACATGGGGTCTCCGATGGTGCCACCTGTGGCCAGCCGGATGCCGGTGGTCGGGATCGTGTTATCCGCTCCCTCGATTCGATTGAAGCGAATCAGCGGCAGGTTGCCCTCCGGAGCGTTGAGGAACGTGTTCTGGCAGTCCACCAGGATCCCCACAGCGCAGGTGCGAATCCGATTGTGGGCGATCTCCGGGGAGACTCCCCTGCCATTCGCCATGCCTTGCACGAGGATCGCGGCAAAGCTCTCCTCGATGTTGAAGTTCTTCACGGTCATGGAGCGAGATATCCGGGACGCGCCGCTATCCACGATCGTGACCGCAGAGTCCTGGGTGGTTACGGCTCTCAGAACAACGGGAGTGTCCGGATCCAGGACCAGGCCCTCCAGCTGGAGGTCACGGTCAATGGTCACGCTCTCCGTGTATCCACCCGGTGTTGGCAGAACGTTGATGGTGACGTTGTTGTTCGGAAGAGATGCGGTGATGTTGATGGCTCCCTGAATCGTCGCGAAGGGAAGCTGGCGCGTTCCGGAATTCGAGTTGCTGCCGGCCGGGCCGCCATCGACATAGAACACGCCCTGGGCGGCGGCACCGATCGACGTGAGAAGGACCGCACCGAGCATTGCGGCTGATCGCGTGAGGAGGGATTCAGCAAGTCGCATGGTTCGTAATTTCTGCCTGAGGGCCGAGATGTCCTTTTTTTTGTCGTGTCCACCAACAGCGAATTCGCTGCGGTTGAGACTCGTAATCGAGGGGAGACCAGGGCCAGGAGAGGCCCCTTTTGGACGATTGCCGACCAAGGGCCTCGTTAGCCTCAAGAAAGAACCAAACGTTATGCCATCCACAAAAACACACCTTTGGAGCACCTATACTCGAGGCCTGCCCGATGCTGGGTCCGGAGGCGGGAGAGGGCCCTAAGTACCCGAGGAACGTGACGGAAGAGCGTCAAAGTGGCTCCGGGGTGGGCCGTAGCCGTGATCGGAGGCCGGGAGTGTGCGGCGACAAACCTGGTTCGGTATCGAATGGGGCTCGAACTGATCCTGGGCGGCTAGCGGTCGCGCCAAGCGTAGGCAGTACACGAGGCCGCGATCCGCGGCCCGGTCCCACTCCGGTCTTCGAATTCGCCTAGCCCCTTTCGCCCCGAAGCACGTAGCGAATCGATCGCATGCGCTCCGACAAACGGAGAAAGTTGGCACTAAAGTGGCACACTCGCAATGGAGTACGTGAACTCGAGGGGCACGACGTGCAGCTCGCCTTCGTGCTCGTCGCAGAGATCGGCGGTCGCGATGGGCAAGATGGCGAGCGCGCTACGCCTCATCAACCGTGTGCCGGCTTCATGACCAGGATGGCCGAGGCGTTGAACTCGTAGCCCTCGCGGTCGATCTCGATCGGCTGGCCGGAGTCCTCCTCGAGGTGCGCCGCGTCTTCCTCCGAGATCTCCTTGGGATAGAACGATCCCTGGATCAGCACGCGCTGTCCGATGGCCTCTTTGGGGAAGGCGTACTTACCGCCGCAGCCGGTCTCCCAGCGCACCATCGCCTTGTGGCCCTCGTCCTCCACCTGCATCCAGCAACCCTTGTTGACGCACACCGCGGTCACGGTGGCCTTGACGAGCAGCGTGCGCTCGAAGTAGTCGCTCGGGCTGGCGTCGACCACGGCGAAATTGACGACATCACCGTGTTGCCCCATTTCCATGGGCTCGCCGAAGTGCTCGCCCGCCGGGAAGGTTTCCCTGGAAGCCCCGGGGCTGGCGCAGGCGAGCGGGAGGAGCAGGACGAATGCGAAGATCGATCGGTTGTTCATCGTGCCGTGGATTCTAACACCGAAGAGTATAGGTGTTCCAAGGCCAGCAAGGAGCAGCTCGCAACGCGCAAGGACGTCTCGGGCATGGTGACCAAGGCCCCGAAGAGCAGCTTCGGCTTTCTCGTAATGGCCCTGAAGCGCGGATCGGGCGAGGTCTTGCGGGAGAGCGTCGTCGCCGAACGCTTGCCGATCACGGGCGTGCACGGCACGAACGGCTACGCCTCCTTCTCCCGGCGAGCGTGGCGAGTACGAACGGGAACAAGACACTCTTCATGAGTGTCTAGTGCACGAGGACGTTGGAAGTCCCCGCGAGGGATAGATCGGGATTCAAGAAGACGACTTGCCCTGCACTCATGCCCGTGGGGCCGGGGTCAGGGAAAATCTTGGAGTGGGATCCGGAACCATCCAAGAGGAAAGGCGTGTCAGCGAACATGTTGGCTGACAAACCAAAGAAGAGCGGCAGGCCGCCGATGAAGTAGTACGGTTCAGGCACCAACACTCCAGAGGCCGGGCCGACGAACAGAAGACCGATTCCGTTCGGCGGTCCTCCCTCGACGAGCCTCTCGGAGGTCCCGGGCGCGGAGGCTGCAATATCGAGACGCGGACGCGAGGGAGTCAGATCGACACGATGATTGGCATCGACGCCGCCGATCGTCTGGATGCGCAGGGTACCGCCATGTGACGGCTGATAGGGCCGAAAGGCTCCGGGCACACTTCCCGCGACCACTTCGGTCGTTCGGATCATGTTCCCGAATGTCGTTCGTAGCAAAGGCTCGAGGAGCACACCCGACGTGTCCAGCCGCCCAAGGAACGAGATCAGAAAGCCCGAGTCGAAGCACCCGACCGCCAGGAAGAGCGTGTCCGTGCCCGCCTCGTACTCGAGATCGATCGGAATGAAGCCCAGGTATTCCTGAAGGAAGACGCCGGCGGTCTCATCGACGGCCGGAGGAGCACCGGCGACAACGGCAGCGTCAAAACGCACGATCTGCGTGTTCAGAGCCGAAGACGAGGCGAGAAGACTCGCCACATACAAGTCCCCCTGCGAATCGCGCGTGATCGAAATGATGCTGGAATTCGGAAAGGTGTCGGGATAGTCGATTCGAATGACCAGCTCGAAGGTTCCCGTAGCTACATCCAACCGCCAGACCGCACCGTCACCAGCCGGCAACGTACCGCAAAAGAGCACGTGTTGGTCGTCTTCGAAGAAGAAGCTATTCGCCGGAACGGGAATGGGGGCAGTGGTAACGTTGCCGGGCGGAAGGGGAAACAGACGGAACTGATCCTGTTGCGCAACGATAGCCAGTGTTTGGCTCGGGTTTACATCGAAGCCGCTCAGCATGCTCAACTGACTGGGAAGCCCGGGGACCGAGCTGAAAACATAGAGCTCCGAAAGCTGCGAACCGTCTCCCGCATAAAGCCGAATGTGAAAGGGATTGATCAGCAGGTACTCACCGTTGGTGAGGGTCTTGCCGAAACCACCGCCCTGGTTCACGTAAGCCTGCAACTGATAGCCAGGCGCGAGATCGGTTAGCTGATCCTGGGCGAAAATGGGCGAACAAAAGAGGACGAAGGGGACCAGCTGTTTCATGTCCAAGACATGGAAGGTTTTTTTGGGGGCCCCGCACGATACCCGGTTTGGCTCGAGCCGTGGATGACGAACCAGTATTCGCGCCATTAGAGTGAGTATAGGTGCTCCATAGGGCTTGGTTGCGGAGGCAATCGGCCGGTGTGCGGCCGGCGATGGCGGCGACTGCGCGCTGAGTTGGAATGCCCGGAAGAGCGATCTGCTCTCCCGAGCCTGAAGTTTGTCCTAGAAGCCCAAGGTGATGTCGAGGGCGTTCGTCAACTGGATGCCGGGTGCTCCTGTGCACAGGGCCTGGGCCGAGGCTTCGTGCCCCAGGAAGGCCAGGTTCGCCGGAACGGCGGCGGTGAAGTACGTGGGCAGCGAATTGTGAAACTTGACCATCGAGAAGACGGGTGCGCCAGCGACGAACAGCTCGCCGACCGGAGTTTGGAAGCCGCTCAAGGCCGATCGATAAACCAACAACGCCGCCGCTCCGGCAGCGTGTTGGCTGCAGTCGACGCCGCTGACCCAGGTGCCGCCGAGGTTCGGCAAGCTCCAGCTGGAGAAGGTCTCGGGGTTGATGCCCGAGCCGTTACGGACCGTGGCAGCCGCTTCGGCCACATTCAGATCCGTCGTGGAGGTGCGGCACCACGAGAGATCATCGACGGCTCCCGAGCCTGCGAGTCGAACCTCGACCCACTCGACGCGATCCGCCTCGAAACCTTCGTCCTCGAAGGCCGTGGCGATCGAGCCGAAACCGACCTGCGGAGCGAGTGTGGAGAGGCTCAACGTGCCCATGCCCGGCTTGGCTCGGCTTGGCTTGGCTCGGCTTGGCTTGGCTTGGCTTGGCTTGGCTTG
>NYUD01000105.1 GCA_002683825.1 Planctomycetota bacterium | reverse complement strand
GTGTACCAGTGCAGGATCGCTGGCAGCCCCGCGTCGGACAGGCGGCCGATGACGTCCTTCTCGGCGCCTCGACTGTGGACAGTCAAGGGGTGTCGTCCGGGTTGAGCTTCCGTCAGCACGACGTCGAAGACTCGCTGCTGAGCCTTGGCGGTGGAAACACCCGCCCGTGAGTAGTCGAGACCGACTTCACCGATCCAGCGTGTTTGTGGAACGAGACGGAAGAACCGAGCGAGGTCGTTCGGACTGAACGAGGCCGCACGGAGCGGGTGGAGACCGAGGGCCACGTGGACATGGTCGCGTCGGCCCAGCCGTGTGCGGAGTCGTCGGTACTCGTCGGGGTCCTCGGTCACCGCAACGATCGCTATCCCAGCCTCATCCGCCGCGCGGAGCATCGCGACGGGGTCGGCGTACGCGGCCACATGGCAATGGGTATCGAGGAGGCGCGCTGGAGTCACTTCAGCCCCTGCACGATCTTGGCGGTGGCGCCGGTCGCTCCGTCGAGCCATGCTCGAAGTTCGTCGATGCCACTTCGCCACACGCGTAGGAACGCGCGGTGCTCGCTGCCTGGGATCGGTCCGTTGCGGAAGATGTCTCGGTCTGGGCGGTCGGCGTAGACACCGTTGATGACTGCACGCAGGTCCGCGGCGCGGCGCGTGTTTCGGTCGAGGAGATCCTTGCCGCTGAGCGCGTCCCACGCGTAGCCGTCGGCGCTGTCCCAACCGACATGGGCCATGGACGAGCGGCGGATGAGGCAGGGGAAGCAGTATCCGCAGTTCCCTTGGTCTCGTTCGGCATAGCGCGCGGCCTCCGGGTGGGAACAGGAGATGCTGTCGGGCGCTAGCGAACGGAGCAGGTCGGGGTTCTTGGAGCCTGCGAGGATTTCCCCCTTGGTCTTCAGGCGGAACGGGTTCAGGATCGGGTTGCGTACGCCGACGCTGTCGGCGGCATCGCGGAGCAGGCTTAAGAACTGCGGGTGGGTCGTGCGGGTGCTGTAGCTACCGGATCGAGCGCGGGTGAGGGGGACGTTGATGCCGATGAATCCGTTCTCCGGGATGTATACGGGCACGTCGGGGCCTACGGACGACGCGAGGGCAAGGCCCGCGGTGAGGAACAGCATCGACCTCGCTCGAGTCGTTGTTTCGCGTCCTTCAGGGAGAGGACGTGCTTGCCCGGCGGAGGCAGGGGCTGGCCGAAGAAAGAGGCTGCGGACTTCCAGGCGCTCTGCGCCGTAGTGGGCGCGAAGCGCGGCGATCAGTGTTTTCTGCGCGGTGGAAGCTTGGTCGCCCTCGTTGTGGGAGATGAGACAGAGACGGCGGTCCTGGTCTTCTTCGAGCAGGTCGATGACGCCGGTCAACGAGTCAAGACCTCCGGAGAAGAGGCTGACGGCATCGACTTCCGCGACAGGGGTGACGTCGTCGGGCACGCCTCGCACGCCGTCCAACGGTGATCGGCTTTCGCTGTAAGGCGTCAGTTTCCAGCGGTCACCGGTCAAGAAGTCGAGTGTCTCGCTCCACGGCCCTTCGCGCCAGGAGTCGACCTCTGCCACCGGCAGTTCTGCAGAGAGTTCACGTGTCCATACGTCGGCTGCGGTGTCGCGTCGGGTGGCTTTGTCCATGCAGTAGACGGAGGCGCCGAGGAGAAAGAGATCCAGAGCCTCTCTCGGAGCTCGCCAACCGTTGAAGAACCGCGACCCGGCACGGCTCCCGAGTTGAATCGTCGACTCCGCGCTCCCGGGTATCCAGTCGAGTAGTCGTAGTTCTTCCGGCCCGGTGGGCGTTGCGGCGTCTGGGTGGGTGCGGACTCGGTAACTGGTCATGTGCGCTCCTGGTCTTCGAGGGCGGACAGGAGTTCGTAGGTCGAGGCGATGGAACGCTCGGCGATGGTCCGCCCCTCTGCGCCACTCCAGTCGACGGAGAGCGGATCGGCCGGCAGCTCGATCGCCACTAGATCGGCGATGATCTGACGCATTTCCTGGTCTGCCTTCCGCATCGCGACCGGATCGGTCAGTCGACTGAGTCGTTCCGCGACGACGGGGACGCGGTTGTATACATACAGCGCTAGGAAGCGCTCCAGGATCATGCCCAGTTGGTCACGGTCCACACTGACCTGATCTAGCTCCTCCCACGCGTCGGCGTCGCCGAAGACCTCGTCCAGGACGTCGCAGGCGGCGTCGCGCGCCGCGCCGGAATCGAGGTCGTCGCCGGTGCCGGCGATGTAGGTGACGAGTTCGTCCAGGACGGTGAAGCGGTCCTGGCCGACCAGGTGCCCGAGTCCGAGCGCTGTGAGCGTCTGTCCTGGGGTCCCCGTTCCCAGCCCTGCGAGTAGGCCGCCGAGCCTGGTGATGCCCGAACGTCCTGCACGGGCTGAGGCCGTCGCACCGCCCGCGCCCCCGAGGAGAGGGACGTGTCGCGCGAGAACGCGATGGGCTCGCCCGGCCGAATCGGTCCGACCGAGCCCACGAACGTAGGCGTTTGTCGCGTGTTTGAGCGGTGTCCAGTTCCCGCCGGTACCCGCAGCTCGATCAGCTGACGTTCCCACTGCCCGCTCCCTTCGCCCTGGCTGACGCCTCCCGAGCCCTTTTCACGACGGTGCTGAGGCCGACGTTGTCGCTGTCCTCCCAGCGCTGCAACAGCGCGGTGACGTCTGGATGGTCGCGGGGAAGGCGGCGGACCGCAGCGGTTCCAGCCCGTTGAGGGATGGATGCCGGTGGTACGCGTTGGAGCGCGGCGCAAACGACGGTGACGATGTCCGGGTTCTTCTCCGCAAGCTCCAGCGCGGCCGTAAGCGCGACGGACCCTGGATCGCGTTGAACGCGGTCGAGTAGCGCCTCGACGAACTGCATTCGCTCGGTCGAATCCAGTGCTGCCACGGTTGGGTAGTGGCTGCGCCGGTTCGCCTCGACATCGGACTGTACGTCGGTGATCAGTCGTTGCAGATGCGGCGCGAGTCGCGACGCGGACACACCGAACGACAGCTTGTCGCGCGAGTATGTGAAGTAGGGGCGCAGGTCTGTGCCCGCAAAGGGCGGGTCGGCTCTCAGCCACTCGGCGATGTGATTCTTGTCTGCCCAGGTCTCCGCGTCAGACAGTTGGCTGTCGGCCTTCGGTTGTGTCGTCGGATTCTTGCGTTGCTTGGGCTCAGTTTCGGACTTCCTGCCAGACGTATCGGGGGTCTCGGGAACTGGATCGGTATTGCTCTGGCTTCCCCTAGCCCGGGCCTCAGCGGCGACGATCTCGGTGCATGCCCCCTCGGCTGCCATCTCCCAGTCAAAGAGCTTCTGGAAGTCGGTGTTGTACTGATCTTCCAGGACCATGAGCTTCGCGAGCACGGGCAGCTCGATGGGTGCGCCGCGTCGGGTTGCGCTTCGATGCTTCAGGAGCAGGTTGTTCAGGAACCGCTTCAACTGTCGGGGATTGCCGCGCAAGGATGCTCCGAGGACAGGTGAAATGTCGGCGGCCCACTTCAAGTCAGCAGCGAGACCGGGTGGGATGTCGTCGAGCACGGTCCCGGCGATGCCGGTGTTGAACGCGACCGCGAGACCGTTCTCGCGCCGCACCTCCGACGCCTTCTCAAGAACCTTATCGAAGGAAGACTCCGGCAGGTGTAGCTCCGCAAAGAGCAAGTTGACATATGTTTCGGCTTCTGGCTCCGCCAAGGGAGGGATCGCGACCTTGAGCTGGAGCATCTTCTCCAGGTAATCGCGACCGATGCCTGCCCCGTCGGGCTTCTTGAGCTCGGGATAACGCGAGTCGATCGCCGACTCGACGACGTTTTGATTCAGCGCAAGCACATACGCGGTCTTGGGAGTGTTCAAGAACAGTCGGATCGCCTCGAAGGTGTCGACAACCGTCTCGGGCAGGCACCGGTCGAGGTCGTCGATGAACACGACCACCGCCTCGCAGTCCGGAATCTGCTCGACCAACTTCGCGAACTCCCGACGGAACGCATCGACATCGCCTCGGGGTGTGGACGGCTCCGTGGCGGCTGCATCTTGCCTCTCATCAGACTCTTCGAAAGCAGCGTCGACCTGCTTGGCGGCGGCACCTGTTAACGCCGTCGCCACCTGCAAGGTGCCGGGGTCCATGTCCGGCATCGAGCCTTGGATGAACAGCGGCACGACCGTTGGCGCGGCAGCAGTCGCGGTTCGCCCGAGCCGGCGTCCCCACCGACGCAAGCCAGCAACGATCGCCCGGAGTTTGCTGACTTGTTCGGCGGCCTCCGGCACACGAACCGCGATCGTGTCCAGCACGGCGGTCATCAGCGCGATCTTGACGTCGTCGTGATCCTCGTATTGCCAAGGGCTGAAGTCGACGGTCAAGTACGGCGAGAGACGCTCCGCGTCCTGACGGTCGCTCTGCGCGTGCTGGTCGTCTTCTCCCCCGGGCAGAAGGGCGGCGAGTTCCTGCGCCGCGATCCGCATGAGACTGCTCTTTCCCGAGCCCCAATCGCCCAGCACCCCGATAGTCAGTGGAAGCAGCCGCGGTTCGGTCAGCGCGACGACGAGGCCGTCGACGAGGAAGTCAAAGCCCAGCAGATCGAGGTCCGCCTCGTTATCAGCCCACATGTGGATCTCCCGACGTCCGACAGGCCAGCGTCAGGAGGGATGACGAGATGGCTGTCGGAGTGCCCACCCAGTCGCCTGCGACTACATCGATCGTACGAGTTCGAGCCGCGCTTCGAGCGTGAACCAACTCTTCACGGGGCTTCACGCGGGGGAGCCTTTGCCGTGAGGTTCGACGAAGTGTGCCTGGAGGTCTGCAAGCGACACGTCCGCCTTTGTCAGAATCTCGGACGCGCAGACCGTGCAGTAGGTTCTCTGGCTCTGTGGTCCGTCTCGTACGACGAGGCACGGGTCGCCTTTGAGGATGACGTGTGCCTTCTTCCGGTAGCACTTCCGTCGACGTCCCGCGACCTCTGCGCTGACGTGTTTCAGGATGTTCTTCACTGCGGCCATCGGTTTACTCCTCGGTCGCTGTTCTGATCGTCTCGGCCACCTGGTCTCCGATCTCGTCCAGGGAGTCGTAGGCGGCCTGTAGCTGGTCGAGTGTCCACTTGTCTCGACTCCTCTTGCCCTGACCAGCGAACGTGTTGATCTCCCGGTTCAGCAGTACGTAGAGAGCGTCGGTGTTGTTACCGCGTGATGCCTTGATGGCGCGGCTGATGTCGAAGCCGGCACGGGCTAGGCCGAGGTCGGCGAGGATGCGCTGATGGATCGACTTCGAGCGGCTGTCAAGCCTGCTGCGCAGCGTCTGCCGCCTGACCTGTGGCTGGACGGGTACCGATTCAGCCGGCCTCTCCTCGTGCTCCTCGCGGTGCGCCGACTGCGCTCGCAGCATGTCTGCCGTGATGCCGAGTGCCCGGTATGTGAACCCGCCCGGACCAGGGGTGTCCAGCATTTCCTCGATGACTCGGTCGTCGGTGGGGTCCAGGAACGAACGATTGAGGAAGTGGCTGAGGCGCTCGTCCTGCGCGACGGGGTCATCGAAGCGCTGCGCGACCTGCTCGGGATTACCGCTGCCGGTTCGTCCGATAGAATCGTTCCCCTCGCCGCGGGTCCATCCTCGGACCATCTGTTGGTCCTGAGTGTCGAGGTCGCGGAACTCGTCCCACTGCTCTTCGTTGTTCAGGCCGACGTGCGACACGACGAAACCCTGGTTGTTGGGGCTGTTCGGATCGTTCAGCTCGACGGTGCGCATCACACGGCCGACGAACTGGATGTAGGGCGACAGTGAACGGTATGGGCGGAAGATCGCTGCCACGCTCAGCGGCGGGTGATCGAATCCCTCGCCGAGCATAGCCACCTGCACGATGACGTCGATCTGGTTGTTGCGGAGTTTGGCCAGCACCGCGGCCTTGCGATCGTCAGGAAGGTTGCTGTGGATGGCCTCGGCTTGCAGTCCCATCTCTTGGAAGATCGCGCGCACTTGGTCGGCGTGGTCGATCGACATGGCTGAGGCCGCGATCTGGTGGGGGAAGCCGGTCGCTGCCCGGAGAGACTGGAGCTTCTCGACCGCCTTCTCGGCGATGTGGCGGTTGCATTCGTCCGAGAGCGCGACCCCGCGACGGAACCAGGCCTCTTCCTTCAGGTCCAGGATCTGATCCAGTGTGTAGGTGTCGCTTTCACCGCGTGCCTGGAACGTGATCTCGGCCGGGTGCGCCGAGGCCGAGACGATGTGCTTGATGTAGCCGTTGAGCATCGCGCGGGCGAATGGGTAGCGATAGATCAGCTCGCCGAGCAGCTCCTTGTTGTCCGCGCGGAAAGGCGTGGCCGTCAGACTCACGAAGCGCGCCTGGGGAAACGCCCGCACGACCTTCTGCCAGCTTTCGGCGGCGACGTGGTGCCCCTCGTCGATGATGACGAGGTCGAAGAAGTCGTGCGGAAACTGTGACAGCCAGCGGTCGGCACTGCTCGCGAGCTGTTGGATGTTGGCGACGACGATGTGGCTGTTGACGCAGTCGTCCATGTTGGCCTTGGGGCCGTCGACGAGCGCCGTGAACGGTCCTGAGGTGAACGAATCGAGGACGCCTGCCTTCTTCCAGAAGCAAGAGGCGTTCGAGATGTTCAGGTCGGCGTAGAGACCCTGACGGATGGTGGTGTTCGGCGCGATGATGAGCGTGCGCTTGTGAGACAGGCTGAACGGGAGGATCGCCGCGACGCCCGTCTTACCGCAGCCGACCGGCAGCTGGATGATCGCCGGCGTCGCCTTCTGGGCGAAGTGCTCCACGGCGGCCTCGTAGGCCTCCTTTTGAGGTTCGCGGAGCTGCGGGTTGCCATCGATCTCGGCGTCCGCGGCGTCGAAGAAGCCAGCGACGACGTCCTTCGCCTTCTCGGCGGTGTTGTATTCGAGGCAGAACGGTTCCAGGTCGGTGATGCGATAGAAGCGGTACTGGCTGCCGGGGCGACGGACAGCGGTGCGTGCGTCCGCTGGAGAGCTTCTGTGGACCTACTCAGTAGGTAGATACGATACTACCGGTGTTCTCAATAG
>NYUD01000053.1 GCA_002683825.1 Planctomycetota bacterium | reverse complement strand
TTTTGAAGATCGAGTTCCTCGTCGCGTTCGTCGAGCCGGGCGATCTTGAGGACGTACACACCTTCCGCCGTCTCCAGCCGAAAATTGCGATCCGCATAGCTCGGCAGTTCGTCCACGCGCGCTTCCAGGCCGTACGTGAGCCGCGCGACACGTAGCGCATCGTTGGCTCCGAAACGAGGGGGAACATCGACGCTTGCCATTGCGGTTCCTGGGTGCAGCGCACCGCAGGCCCCGGAAATCTAACTGGCCTGTCGACGTAGCTCGAGGTTTGCCCGGAAGATCTCCTCGAGCATGCCGCGCTTGGCCTGGGCATCCTGGGAGGCGGGGGAAAGGCCCTGGGCCGAGCGGTAGACCGAGGAGACTCCGGCCTCCGGCGCGTTCTGTTCGCTGGTGCGCCTGACTTTGCCACGGGTCTTTCTCAATTCTCGGACCAGTTTGCTGGCGCGCCGCCGGAGCAGGTCGAGCTCGATGGAGGGCTCGGATTTGGAGGTGCTGGAGGGTGCCAACGGTGCGCAGGTGATCCATTCGACAAGCGGCTCGCGCAGGCCGTGAACCCTGCCGAGTTCGGGAATTTCCGCGTGCAGGCGAGCTAGAAGCGCCTTCTGTCGCGGTGTCAAGGGCGTGGGGGGGCCCGGCGGGGGGGCTGCGGGCAGGGGCGCCGGGGCGGGCAGGGGCTTTTGGGCTGGCAGGGCCCTTCCTTGCAGGTGGGCCGCTCGGGTCGCCTCATCCCAGACGTTGGCCGTTCCGATCGATCCGCGGCGCCATCCTGATTCAGGCGACACGACCCTCGACGTGCGTTTTCGGCGGGTTTCTTTATAAGGAAAGGGCACGGCGGCGGGAGGGGGGGGCGGATCCGATCTAGTTGAGCCCCATTTACAGTGTATCCGCCTGATGAAGACCTGGCGGCTTGCGGGTGGAAGAAGCCGTTCCTAATGTGCGCGTAGGCAATCGCTGTCGCGTGACGGGCCCTGTTTCCAGGGCCCGGGCAGGCTCGGCGACGAGGAAATCCAGATAGCCATGGCCGACGATCGGGAAAAGGATTCGCACGAGGGGCGATCGGTGGATTTCGTCCGGGGGCAGGTTCGTGCGGACGTCGCTGCGGACAAGAACGGCGGTCGTGTCGTCACACGCTTCCCGCCGGAGCCTAACGGGTTCCTGCATATCGGCCATGCGAAGGCGATCTGCCTCAATTTCGACCTGGCCGACGAAGAGGACGGGCGATGCAATCTGCGTTTCGACGACACGAACCCCGCCGCCGAGGAGGACGTCTTCGTTCAGGCCATCAAGCAGGACATCTCCTGGCTCGGCTACGATTGGGGCGACGAGGAATTCTATGCGTCCGGCTACTTCGAAAAGCTTTACGAATGGGCCGAGGACCTGATCCGCAAGGGCTGCGCTTACGTCTGTGATCTTTCCGGCGATCTCGTACGCGAGTATCGAGCGGAGGGGAAGAACAGTCCCCAGCGGGACCGCAGCGTTGAGGACAACCTCGAGCTCTTCCGAAATATGCGCGCGGGCGAGTACAGTGAAGGGAAACGGACCCTGCGGGCCAAGATCGACATGGCTTCGCCGAACATGACGTTACGTGATCCTGTCATGTATCGAATCAACCACACACCCCATCACAGGACCGGTACGCAGTGGTGCATCTATCCGACCTATGACTGGGCCCACGGTCAGTCCGACGCCATCGAGGGTGTCACACACTCGCTATGTTCGCTGGAGTTTGAAAATCACCGGCCTCTGTACGAGTGGTGCCTGGAAAAGCTGGAAGTGAATCCGAGGCCGCGCCAGATCGAATTCGCGCGACTGAACCTGACCTACACCGTACTGAGCAAGCGCAAGCTGCGCCGCCTGGTGGAGGAAAAGCACGTCGAGGATTGGGACGACCCGCGCATGCCCACCCTGCGCGGCCTGCGTCGGCGCGGTTACACGCCGAGCGCCATACGAACGTTGTGCCAGCGCGTCGGCGTTGCCAAGTTCAACAGCACCATCGATATCGTCCAGCTCGAGAACGCGCTGCGCGAGGAGCTCAACAAGAGTGCGCCGCGCCGTATGGCGGTACTTGATCCGCTGGAAGTCGTGATCGAGAACTACCCCGACGACCGGGAGGAGTTCGTCGATGCTGTGAACAATCCCGAGGACCAGTCGGCGGGTAGGCGTAAAGTGCCCTTTTCAAAGGTGTTGTGGATCGAACGTGGGGATTTCCGGGAAGAAGCTCCACGGAAGTACTTCCGCCTCAAGCCAGGAAAGGAGGTCCGCTTGCGCTACGGGTACTACGTGACCTGCACTGGGTTTGAGAAGAACGCCGGGGGGGAGGTGACCCGCGTGATCTGCACTTATGATCCGGAGACACGCGGCGGAGATTCCGCCGACGGGCGTAAGGTCAGGGGTACGATCCACTGGGTCTCCGCGCGCCACGCTTTCGAGGCCGAGGTGCGCCTGATCGACCACCTCTTTCGGACCACGCGCCCCGAAGATGTGCCCGAGGGGGCCGACTTTCTTCAGAACCTGAACCCTGATTCGCTGACGAGCGTGTCCGGGTGCAAGCTGGAACCGGGTCTTGCGGAGGCTTTTCCGGGCGAGCTGTTCCAGTTCGAACGGCACGGTTATTTTTGCGTCGACTCGAAGTCCCTAAAGGGCAGCCCCGTTTTTCTGCGGACCGTCGCCCTGCGCGATTCCTGGGCCAAGCTGGAAAAGAAGCTCGCAGGCGAAGAGTCAAAAAGCTGCGGCGCGTAGAGTCAGGATGGCTTCGAAGGTCCAGCCGTTCTCCTGATCCCAGAGCGGTAGGTGGGGGACGCGTTGGATCTCGATTCGCGTGATACGCGCCAGCGTGCTGTTCGCCTCCAGTTCACTCAGGAATGCACCGATTTGACGGCGTGTGAAGTGTGCGTCGGACGACTCCGGGCGGATTTCCACACGCATGTCGCGCGTACGGCGAGAGGACTGGGTGATGCGACTGTGGGTATTGACGGGGCCGATGGGAGCGAGACCGTTCTCGGCGATGGCGCGCACATAGTCCTCGACCGACTGACGTTCGGAAGAAGCGAACGAGGCCGGGGTCGAGGTCTGCGAGGGGGCGCCGCGAGAAAGCTCAAGGCGGAGAATGTCGGAGTAAGAAAGGCAGTTCTCGGGCAAGCCATCCGCGCTCCAGTTCACCTCCTGGAACACGCGGGCGGCCCGCTGGCGCGTCACGATCTCCGAGCGGGGGGGGGTGTCGGACAGGCTCCTCACGGTGAGGGTGAGATCGTCGAAGACCGCCCGCGCCGTCCCCGCATCGAGGGCATAGACGGTCAGGTCCAGGAAGACGCGCGCGTACTCCGAGTGGTTGGAGCGATCGATGATCGAGTCGCACTCGGCGGCTCGAATGCGGATGTAGCCGCGCGGGTCGCGAACGGCTTCGACCGCTTCCAGCGCGCGCACCAGACCCTCCAGCGAAGACTGGGGCCGGCGGAAACCTGCCTGCGGAGAAGCGGGTAAGGATTCAGGGCCTCGGCAGGCCGACGCGACGACGAGCCACACTACACCCAACGACGCGCCCAGGCGCACGGGAGTCGGCACTTTCATGGAGATCCAGGTTGGAGATGAAACGAGGCGTCGGCGGGGGGGATCGGGTGGACGTGTGGGGCAAGTAGGATCTTCCAGGGAAACCGACATTCCGGCCAGCACCAAACCGTATCGCTGTCAGAAGGGCCAGGCGAGCTTCGCCTCGCGCTCGGCGAAGTCGTCGTAGGCTCTTCGCAGCCTCTCGGTCCAGGGCCCCGGGCGACCGTTTGCGATCGTTCGCCCCTGGATGCGGACGATCGGCACGACGCCGCGACTGGAGCTGGTGAGGAAGGCCTCCTCGAGCTGCTCCAGCTCGGCCAGGTTGACCCCACGTTCGTCGATCGTGAGCCCGAGTTCCTGTGCCAGCAGGATGCAAAAGCGCTGTGTCACGCCGAGCAGGGCTCCCTCTCCGGTGCAGCGGAGGCGTCCTCCGATCAGTCCGAAGAAGTTGGAACTCGAACACTCGAGGATCGTTTGCTCGGGACTGATGAGAAGCCGTTCGTAGGCATCCTGTCCACCGGATGAGTAGCCGCCGCGTTCCTGCACGAAAGCGGCGCGCTTGGCCAGGGGGGTGTCGCGTACAAGGTCGGAGAACAGGACCCCCACTCCTTCAGCCAGATATTCGCTTGGAACCGGTGTGAACGGGGTGATGCAGATGAGCGTGGTGCTCTCGGTTCCGAAAGCGCGCGCCGGATGACTCAGAAGATCGAAACGGACGAAAGTCGCTTCGGATTCGTAGTCGTCGGTCGCCTTTTGAATGGAACGCCGCAACTCGTCGTGGTCAAGGCGGTGGGGAATTGCGACCAGGCGCTGGGATAAATCGGTGCGTTGGATGTGCTTTTGCAATCCCAGAAAGCGACCGCCGGGATAGGAGCGCAGGCGCGAGTAGACACCCAGTTCGAGGCGGTCGTAGGCAAGGTCGGGCTTTAGCAGCGAGGGCGCCAGGGCGAGCGCGACGGGTCCGTCCTCCTCGACGAAGTAGAAGCGTTGTCCGGCGGTCATGCGGCGCGCCCGACTCTCAACCGCTCCCGGCGAACTCGAGGGCTGCTTCCAGGGCAACATCGATCGACCAGCGCACCGCCTGGTCGCGCTCCTCGGCGGTCGAATGGATGTTCGGGCCCCCGAGGATGCCGAGCACGCAGGCCGCCTCGATTCGGTGGACCTGGGCCAGGACGAAGAGGTGGGAAGCTTCCATTTCGGAGGCTGCGACTCCCAGGGCCGTGAGCTCTTCGATGTAGCGGTCGTTAGATTCTCGCAGGGGCCCGTCTCCGAACTCGCGTCCGTAGAGCGAGTCCTTGGAGTGCACGATGCCGAGGTGATAGGTCGCCGGAGGCAGGAGCCTGCGCGCCGCGTGCTCGAGCGCCGAGGTCAGTGCGGGGGCGGCAAGGGCGGGGAATTCCCGCGGAGCGTAGGCATCTGAGGCCCCTTCGTCTCGGACAGCGCCGGTGGCGATCACGACATGACCGCTGCGAACCGTTTCTTGCAAGGATCCAGCGGACCCCACCCGCACGATCCGGCGCACGCCCAGTTCGATCAGCTCGCGTGCGATGATGCCCAGGCTGGGACAGCCCATACCAGAGGACACGCAGCCGAGTTCGACCCGCCGTCCGTCGCGCTCAAAGTAGCCGACATACACGTCGTGCCCGCGGGGGCTCTCGATCGTTCGGAGCTCGGAAAAATTCTCGGCGATACGCAGCGCCCGGGCCGGCGAGCCGGGCATCAGAAAAACGCGGCCGTCGCTCTGCGGCGTGGCCACGTCCTCTGCGGTTGCCAGGATGTGATTCGGAACGAAGCCCATGTCTAGGACGCTGCAGTGTAGAGCTGCCGGAGCGACGGAGCGACGTTCTTTAGCTCGGGGCTGGAAGGAAGCCCGGATCGCGGGCCAAAAAAGGAATCGGAATGGCTCAGTCGGCGCACCAGCGCGCATCCATCTCGGCCTTGGACACGGGGGTCTCGCCCACGAGGATCCTGTCGCGCGACTGGAAGCCCGGGTACTTGGAAAGAGGGCAGGCTTTTTCGAAATGTATGCTGCCGTTGACGATCTTCATCCCCTGCAGGGTGGTTTCCTGACCATCGACATTGGCGGCCCCGTCGATGGTCGCAGACCCGAAGGGGGAGTCGAATGCGAAGGCCGCAGCGTTGCCGCTGATCTGGAATTTCTCGATGAAGACGTTCTCCACGCCCGAGATGGCCACGTGGGACCGGTCGGAGTGGGGCAGATCGATGTCGAGGGATTCGATCGTGACCGACGGGCACGAGTACAGCTGGCCGTCGGCTCCGCTGTAGAGGTAGGTGCCCTTCTTGCGGCTGTTGTCTGTCCACACCGCGATCGCGCCTTGGGAGCGTTTGAGCTCGGGACTCTCCCACACGTGAATGCTGCGAAAAACGAGGTCGCCGAGGTGCCCGGCAACGGTGATCCCAGAGCCGCCGTCGCCCCACAGATTGGTGATCTGAATGTTCTCGAAGAGCAGCGTTCCAAACCCGCTGGGACCGGGGTTGTCGAGCGAGCGGTTGACGATCTGGATCGCCGTTCGGCGTGAGCCGCGGTGCTCGATGTTTTGAAAGTACGAATCGCCCTGGGGTGAGTCGAGATAGATGCTGTGCTCTTCGACGGGATCGAAGCTGCAGTAGCGGAAGTCCCAGCGGCCGCGCCCGTGCCCGCGAACACCCCAGCGGTACCCGAAGCCCGAGTAGTTGCCCGCTTTCAGGTTTTCTCGTCCGGCGGCGAAGTGGCAGCGATAGAAACGCAAGCGCCCGAACCTGTGGGTCTTCGGGATCATGACGGCGGAAGAGTAACGGGCTTCGATCGTGAGGTTGGCGAACCAGGCGTCGGTGACTCCACCGCACTTGGTGCCGTCATTCATGCGGTCGCGTAGCCCGAAGTCACGGATTCGGGCATCCTCGCTGATGCCGATCACGGCAAAGCGCATCGGAACGGCGCCCCAGTGGGCGACGTAGGCTTTGTAGTCGGAATCGCCGCCGCCGATGCTCATGTTCGAGCCGGGGATGTCTCCCTCGATGCCTATGACGGGATCGGATCCTGGTTGCGCGGCGCGAAGAGCCGTGATCAAGGGATAGGTCCCGGCCTCGAGGACCTCGTCGTCGTCCGGATCGGGGCCGTGAAGTAGCGTGACCGTGTTCCTGTTCACGAGGATGGACACCGCGGGCAGGCTGGGAAGCGGGGGAATCTGAAAGCCCGAGTGCCGGTTCTGGCGTACGGGGACCCAAGGCGGTTCGGGCTGCGCGGCGACTCCCACGTCGAGGCGCACGCCTGCGAAGGGTGCGACCGAGGGCATGCCGAGCAGTAGCCGACGCGAGGCGATGGCATGTGGTGCAGCGATGCCGCGCTTGCGTCCCGGGACGAAGAGGGCAGGTGCGGCCCGTCCGGAGACGAAGGTCTCGTTCCGTTCGGCGTGGACGCTGCGCATTCGTTGGGGGAGCGAGAAGATCGGGCGCATGGAGCCCGTATGTGGGTTCACGCGGCTGATGTGGGCGATGCCCGAGGCTCGGCCCGCAACCAGCGCGTCGCCGTTCGAGTCGAGGTCGACGGCGAGACCCTTTTCCCCCATGCGGAGCGCAGCTGCAGCGGAGAGCGAGAGGCCACAAAGGACACCCAGGAGTGGGGTCCAGCGGGTCTGGAACGGGCGCACTGAGGTGCAGGAATTTCGGGCCACGAGGGAGGCTCCTCGGTGCGAATCACGGGTCATGACGTCATCCTCCCGAGGGGGAAAGCAGCCCACCGCCCCGGACGATTCCGAGGGGACTATAGGGGCCGGGCCAGGTACTTCCAGGGATCCTCTGCGAAGTTGCAGCGTCCCGGGGATGCGCTCCTCAAACGGGGAGGGCGGGGTTTACGGCCCCCTGGGGCGGGGTGGGGGACGGGTCGGACAGGGGATTGTTCCTATCGGGGAACGGTCTCGGACGCATCCCCACGTCCCCCTGCGGGGGGCGGGACTTCGATCCGCAGGGGCTGGGCGTGGCGCCGAAGGGACTGCGGGGAATGGAGTTCGAGCGCGGAGTGCCCGCGCTGGACGAAGCCCTGGGGCCACGCGGGCAGCCAGGCTTGCTCCATGCCGCCCTCGCCCATGCGGGCGAGGCTGCCGGACGGTTCGGCGCTGTAAATCCAGAGGGTCCCGTTTCCACCGATGGCCAGGTCGCTCACGCTTGCTTGGTTCGCCGAGATGTTCAACCACGAACCGAATTTGGATCCCGTGCAACCCAGGAGGATGTCGTTGGGCGAGAGCTCGTGCGCGGTGATCGGATCGAATGCTTCGTAGAAGAGTGCGACGGCGCCAGCACCGGAGCCACACCGCCGGCTGGAGGGCGCAGAAACGGCCAGATCGAGGGCGTTCGAACCTCCGAGGGATCCGACCCCTATCGCATGTCCGAAGCGGGCGCCGGGTTCGTCGCCGACCCACAAGCGGTGCTCTTCAGGTCCAGGGTCGAGACGCCCGCGCGGAGCAAACCAAAGCACAGCCCCCGCGGCTTCTCCACCGCGCTCGCTGCCCGGTGCGGAGGCCAGCCAGTCGGTGTATCCGTCACCATCGACATCGAGTGCCGCGAGCGCGCTTCCGAAGTCGTGGTCGACCTGTGCGGCGATGATGGTGTGTGGGGCCGGCTCTGCCGTCAGCGGATCAAAACTCGGAAGGATCTGAACCGCTCGCATTCCGGGCGCTCCCAGAATCCATTCCAGTTCGCCGTCGCAGTCGAGGTCGGAGAGGACCATTGCCGTTCCGGATCGCGCTCTGTGGGTGGTGGTTTGAACGATGCGATGGGCGTCCCCGGCTCGGAGCGTTCCCGTGCCCTGGATCGGCCCCGGAAAGAGATAGACCTCGCCACCAATCCCGGCACCGGGGGCTGTGGCGATCAGATCGACGATGCCGTCCTGCGTGAGATCTGCGACCTGAACGGCGGTTGCGAATTCGGATCCGCGGGGGCCCAGGATTCGAGTGTGGCGAGACGTCGCACCGGGGGTTTCGAAGACGACCCATAGCTCATCCCACTCGGGAAGTGCGACCACCCGATCGGCCTCGCCATCAGCGTCGAGATCCCTCGCGGAGTCGTCGTAGTGAAAAGGCAGTGTCGGAGCGCTCGCGCCGGCGGACTCCAAGCCCACGTCGACCGTTTTGCCGGGCGTGCCGGGGGGGGTACGGAACGAGAGCGTGAAGGCATCCAGGAACTGTACATCGCTCGCCGGGACGCCACCGACAAGGATCGAGGGAACCTCGCCGGGGTCGAAGCCCTCTCCGGTCAAGAGCACCGGGGTGTCGCCCCGGGCGGGGCCGCGTGGAGGATCGAGGGAATTCAACCCCTGCAACGCCGTATAGCGGAAGGCACGCGCCAGAAGCCCGTGCCCTCTGGCATTCTCGACGACGACCGCTACGAAGGTACTCGGGCTGCCGCTGGGGGTGAGGCAAGTGAGCTCTGTATCGCTGTTCACGCCGACCTGTGTCGCCGCCTGGCCACCGAAGGTCACGGCGGGCAGGGTGCCCCTCGGATCGATGAAACCGGTGCCGAGGAGCGTGACGGGGGTTCCTCCCGAGGACGGCCCCTTTTGGGGTTGGATGGACGAAATGGTCGGAGCGGGGCCGAGGAACATGAAGGCCAACGCCATGCTGGCGCTGCCATGGTCGTTGTTCAGTTCCAGGTCGACGGCTCCCTCGACATGGGGAGGCGTCAAACAGGTGAGTGTTTCGTCGTCGAGGACGACGAGCGAATCCGCGGACGCGCCATCGAAGCGAACGCTCAATCCCGCGCCCGCGGAGAATCCGCTGCCGGTGATCGTGACGAGTGTTCCGCCGGACTCCGTGCCCGTGTCCGGAGAGATTTCGTCCAGCGTCGGACTGGGTGTGCCGAAGAGGAAACCTTGCTCCAGTTTCGAGGAACCGTTGTTATTCACGAACTCGACCTCCGCGGGGCCGTCTCCCGTAGGGGTGTCGCACTCCAGGGTCGAGGGGTCGATGACCCGTAGGTTGTGAGCTTTGCTACCTCCGAACAGGACGGTCAGCATTCCGGGATTGTTGCTGGAGAAATCGGAACCGCGGAGCGTCACCCGTGTGCGGCCCTCGGTGTCACCGAAGGTCGGACTGACGGAGAGCAGCGTGGGAACCGGGTTGTACGTGAAGGCAAAGTCGAGAGATTCCCCTCCGTTGGCGTTCTGGAGTTCGACGGAAACCGCAAGGCCGGGGACTCCCGGAGGAACGAGGCAGGTGAGCTGGCTGTCCGAGATGGGCGTGACCTCGGTGGCTTCTGCACCCGCGAACCGGACCGAGTTCTCTCCGGCGGCGTCCGTCAGGAAGCCGGAACCGTCCAGGGTGACCAGGGTGCTTCCCAGGTAGGTGCCGCGGTCCGGCGCGACGCCTGTCAAGCGGGGCAGGGCGTGATAGCGAAATGCGGCGGACAGCTCTGCCGCACCGTTGGAGTTCTGCAGGGTGACATTCACGATTTCGCCAGGAGTGCCGATCGGGGCCAGGCAGGTCAGGGCCGTGTCGCCATGCACCACGATGTCGCTGGCCGGTAGCTCACCGAACATGATCTCGGGAGGGGTTGCGCCGAATCTCAGGAATCCGGTTCCGGTCAAGGTCGTGGGTGCTGGACCCACGGTGCTCGCGCTCGGGGGATCGATGCGAGTCAAGGTGGGTGCCGACTCGAAGTACGAGTAGAGCTCCACAGAGAGGGCCTCTCCGTTGGCGTTGGAAAGGGAGACGTCGAGCGCAAGGCCGGGCGTGCCCGGCGGTGTCGTGAGAGTCAGCTGCGTATCGCTGATCACCGCCACGTTGGAGGCTGGATTGGTTCCGATCGAAACGAGATTGACTCCGGCGTCATTGCTCAGGAATCCGCTTCCCATCAGCGTGACCTGAGTTCCGCCCGCGGCGTTCCCCGTGCTGGGGTTCAACCCCTGCAGGACCGGCCGGGGATGGTAGCCGAACGCGTCTGGGAGCAGGGTTTCACCGTTGTTGTTGATCCACTCGATGGAGACCGACTCACCAGAGGGGCCGGCGGGAGTCAGGCAGAGCGCGCTGGTGTCGCTGAGCACTTCGATTGCCGTCGCCCATTCCGTTCCGAAACGGATCGTGGGGGGGGCCGCTGAGAACTTGCTGAAACCCTTGCCGGAAAGGGTGACGGAAGTTCCCCCCAGGGATGACCCCACAGCCGGGCTGACCGTAAGGATTTGCGGCCGGGGGGGCTTGTACAGAAACGCATCGGCGAGGGTGCTCTCGCCGTTTGCATTGCGTACGGTCACATCGATCGGCCCGCCGTTGAGGCCTTGGGGGTTGGTGCAGTGGATCAGGCTGTCGTCCAGGACCAACACGTCGGTGGCCGGTGCAGACCCGAACAGCACGACGTTGGCTCCGGCCTGGTCATAGAAAAAACCGTGACCCCGCAGCGTGATTTGTTCGCCGCCCGACCGTGGCCCGCTTGCCGGCGTCAGTGAGTCAAGCGTAGGAACCGGGCGGTAGCGCCAGCCCCCGATGCTGATCACATAGCCTGCCGGACAGCGGATCTCGATGGCCACGCTCGTGTTCGGTTCGCCCGGGGGGGGACGACACTCGATCGTCTCACCGTCCACGATCACGATATCGAGTGCGGGTTTGCCTCCGAAGCTCACCGTCGTTCGTTGGGCCTGATCGGGTCTGAAACCGGAACCCTCGAGACGCGTGAGCGTCCCACCGGCCGCGATACCGTCCGAGGGTACGGCGCGACGAAGCGTCAGGGGTTCGTCCATGACCTGCAGGGCGTTTCTGAGGATTGCAAGGCCGTTCTGGTTCTCGACGGAAACGTCCACTCGACCCAGGAGGCCGCGCGGGCTCGTGCATGTGAGTAACGTGTCGGAGAGCACGACGGCATTCGATGCGACCCTCTGATCGAAGCGAACAAGGGGAAGCCCGGCGTCTTTGGACTGGAAACCGCGGCCCTCGATGGCGACCTTGACGTGGGTGTTGAGTGGAACCGTTTGCGGGTCGATCGACACGATCTCCGGTGGATCGTTGTAACGGAAGGCTCCGCTCAGGGTCGCTTCTCCGTTGAAATTGCGTAGCGTCACGTCGACACTCTCGCCAGCGCGGCCGGCTGGGCTCATACAACGGATCAAGTTGTCGCTCATGGCGAGGACTTCAGCCGCGGGTTGGTCGTCGAAAAATATCTCGTTGCTCGTAACGGCCTGGTGCTGGAATCCTTCTCCGAGGACGAGCACGTGTGTTCCCCCTGCACGGGGACCGCTGAGGGGGGCAATCCCCGTCAGGGACGGCAGGGCGTGGAACAGGAAAGCCCCGCTGTAGTTCGAGGTGCCCAGAGCGTTCTGCAAGGTGATGTCGACCCGGGAGAGCGGAGTGCCTCCGGGAGCGATGCATGTGAGCCGGGTGTCGTCAAGCACCTGGATGTTGGTGGCCGAAACCCCACCGAAGAAGACCAGCGTGTCGCCGGTTCCGTCCTCAAATCCCTGACCCTCGATCGACACCCAGGTGCCGCCGACCGAACTTCCGCTCGACGGCACAAACGAGGTCGCCGTCAGAACCGGTTCGTAGCGAAAAGCCGCAGGCATTGTGCCCGTTCCGTTGTCGTTCGAAACCGTGACCTCGACCAGTTCTCCTGCCTGTCCGGGGGGGACAATGCAGCGCAATCGTGTGTCGTTCAGCACACGGACGTCGGCTGCCGGGATGCCGCCGAAGTGCACCTGCGCGGGACCGGCTCCGAACTCCTCGAAACCTGTCCCGTTGATGGCCACATCGGTGCCGCCCGTGGGGGGGCCTTCTCCGGGTGTGACCGAATTGACGTCGGGGTTTGGGTAGAACAGAAAGGCGTCCATGAGGAGCGTCGCTCCGTTCAGATTCGTCAGCTTGACATCGGCCGCGGCCGCCCCCGTTCCACCGGGAGTCGTGCAGGTGAGGGTTTCGTCATCCACGACCTGAATGTCGAGCGCCGAGACTCCGTCGAACCAGACCTGATTCACTCCGGGAGCCTCGTTCTGGAAACCCGAGCCTCGAATCGTGACGTGGGTTCCCCCGAGCGGCGTGCCCTCGATGGGGTTCAGGCTCCGTACCTGGGTCAGAGGGCGGTATCTGAAGGCATTGGCGAGCGTGGCCGTGCCGTTTTTGTTGCTGATGGACACGCTGATCGTTTCATTCGGCGGTCCCAGGGGGGATTTGCACGTCAGGGTCCGATCGTCGACGACGACCGTGTCCGTGGCGCGGGAGCCGCCGATCGTGACCGTGGTCTCCCCCGGCTGGAAGATAAGAAATCCCGATCCCTTCAGGGTCAGTAGGGTTCCCCCCAGGGCCGTGCCCTCGCTGGGCGCGACGTGCTCGAGGATCGGCAGAGGGTTGTATGTGAATCCTCGAGGGCGTTCGGACGATCCGTTGCGTGTCACGACGCGGACGTCGACGCTGGTGGCTGCCGTTCCCTGGGGTGTACGGCAGACCAGCGTCGTGTCATCGAGCACCTCCACAGGCACGTAGGTGCCGCCGAAGCTGACCTGTGGGAGGCCGGCTAGGTGGGCGAGAAAATTGGCTCCGAGGAGCGTTACTTGCGAACCGCCGGCAGGCGTGCCGTTCTGGGGAGAGAGGTTGCTCAGTATCGGGGCGGGTGCATCGAGTACCACATTGCCGTGGGCGGTGATCGTCTCGCGCACACCGCTTTGCGGAGGGCAGACTTGATTCTGCACCGAGCCGAGAACGATCACACGGTTCTCCGGATCACCCAAGGTGTCGAGCACGAGATCTATGGACCCGGGCGTATGTCCGGGGCGCTGGTAGAACCAGATCGGACCCAGGGGTGAGTCAAAGCTCAGGAGTTCTTCCCCACAGCGTCCTCCGGCCAACGGGCGGAAGAGACGCCGCTCGTCTGGGGTCCAGCTCAAGAGTTCGACCAGGGGGGTATCGGCTTCATGGAAGAAAATGTCCACAAAGGTGTATCCGATGTGCTCTAGCTCCCGAACGATGGAAGGGTTGATGTGGTCGGGGTGACCGTGGGGAGCGACGAAGCGGATCTGTGTCCTGGACGGTTGCATGCCCATGCACCACTGCATCACATCGTCGAGTTGATGTGCGTCGTGTTCGGCATTGAAGAGCGCTCCCTCGGGGCCTGGAACGTCGCCGTAGCCGGCGCCGTACAGAAGAACTTCGTCACCGCCCAGATCGAACAGGAAAATGCCGACGTTGTTGGCAGGATCGCTGTCCAGAAGGCCGTTGCGTTTTCCACTGTAGACGCAATAGAACCCGAGGGAATCATCACCAGCCACGGGAATGAAGTCAGCCCCGAGCTCGAGTGGCAGAGGTGTGTTGAAGCGGGCGCTACCGGCGCTACAGTTGCCGACGCGGACGAGCTCTTGCTTGCGCAGGCTTCTCATCCCAGCCGGCCCCGAGGCGGTCAGAGTGACCGAGAAGGTTCCCGTCGCAGTGTATAGGTGCGTCGGATTCTGCTGGGAGGAAGTCGTACCGTCGCCGAATTTCCAGTGCCAGGCGGTGATGTCACCCTTGGACAGGTCGCGGAAGGTGACCAGGAGCGGGACTGTGCCGACCCGCTGTTCGGCCGTATAGAGCGGTCTGGGAAGCGCACCCGGGAGTGGCGGGTGACGGCCGCTGACCTGGGCAGCGCCCACGGGCCGCTCGGCCAAGAAGGCGAGCAGCAGCAGCGAGGCCAGGGATATAAGCCGAGACTTCATGTCTTGGTGTCGCGGTAGGTCGAACTCAGCGGGTGCCTACGATGGAGGACCCGAAACTGTCCGCAGTGGCCTCACCGCTGAGCGTGGCATCGCCGATGGCTGCCAGCGTGTCGGTCAGGCCCGGGCCACCCATGAAGACATACGTGCGCCCTGAAGCCGATCCGTTCGTGTCGTTCATATTGGCCGAAACGATGATGTCGTTGATGCCGTCACCATCCACATCTTGCGCCGTTACCACCGTGCCGAAATGATCGCCGACATTGGGTTCCGCCGTGAAGATCACCGGTGCGCTGGAGAGCTCGATGCTCGCCAGGTCTACGCCGCCGAACACGACGTATGCACGTCCAGCCTGGTTCACAGTAACGCTTGAGAAGGGAGAGCCGATCAGGATGTCGTCGATACCATCACCGTTGACGTCGGTAACGTCGATGTCGTTACCCATCCGGTCACCAAGTCTTTCAGCACCGAACAGGACATCGGCCGTCGAGGCACTTGCCCCGGTTTGAGCGGGACCACCGAAGAACACGTAGGCCGCACCCGCAACTCTTGCGGTGCGATCGCTCAGAGGGGCACCGACAACCAGATCGGGGATGCCGTCCACATTGACATCGCCGGTCGCAATCGCGGTTCCGAAGAAGTCACCGGAAGCTTCACCGTCGAAGCGCCATTCGGCGTTTGCCGCAGCCTCGGTGCCCATCAGTGCATCACCCTTGAAGATGTAGACGGAACCGGAGTTGCCGCCCGCGACCGAGTCCTTCGGTGCGCCGATGAGGACATCACAAGTGCCATCCAGGTCGAAGTCGACCGCCCGCACTTGCGTACCGAACTCGGAACGCACGTTCATCGGAGTGAAGGTCGCGCTCGCGCTGAGAGCGTTCGAGCTGGCCAGTGTCGGGCCGCCGAAGAAGGCGTAGACTTCGCCTGCGTCGGTTCCGAAGCCGTCATTCAACTTCGCACCCACGAGAATATCGGCGATGCCGTCGCCGGTCATGTCGCCGGAGTCGAGACTGGTTCCGAAGAAGTCTCCGGGGGTCTTGGCGAGCAGAACGATGTCCGCGTCGGTGCTCAAGATGGGGGTGGGCGAGGCCGAAAGGGGGCCAAGGAAGACATAGACCGCACCCGCGTCGGGTCCGACCGTATCGTCCCTGTAGGCACTCACCAGGAGGTCCGGAATGTCGTCGCCGGAAACATCCATGGAGGCCAGGCGGGCACCGAACTCGGAGCCCGACAAGGTCGGCAGCAGAATCAGATCGGCTGTGCCGGCATCAGCGTCGGCGATGCCACCCGGGCCGCCCAGGAAGACGTACACCGCGCCGTCGTCCAGTGAGGTGACGGTGTGTCCGGGGGCTCCGATGATCAGGTCGGCGTAGCCGTCGTAGTTGATGTCTGCCGGGATCTGGGGGAACCACTGGATTCCACCGGCCAGCGTGTCCGCGCCGTTCAAGTTACGCACGGTTACGTCGCCGTTCGCACGCAGGGGCCCGGCAGGGGCATCGCAGGTAAGGGTCGTGTCATCGATCAAGGTGATGTTGGTCGCCAGGGAGACGCCAAAGGTCACGATGTTGGCTCCCGCGGCATTA
>NYUD01000052.1 GCA_002683825.1 Planctomycetota bacterium | reverse complement strand
GCTCCAGGAAACTCGTCGGCGTGAACACGATGTGCGTCGTGCCGTCCCGATAGGGATGGCGGAGCCGATAGAGGATCCTACCGCGCTCGTCGAGCGTCAGACGATCGGTGGAGATCGGCGGGCGGGCGATGTAGCGGCAAAGATGCTCGCCGGACGCACACGCCTGATCGCCGCCGGCGCCGCGTTCTGCTAGCATCCGCCCAGTGGCTTCTCGACCGTCCCGGACGATTCTCCTGCGCGCGCTCACCGCGACGATCGGGCTGTGCCTGGTCTGGCCAGGACCGGCCCACGTGCTCGATCACGAACACGCGACGGGGAAGTCGTGCGTCGCCTGCGACCTGGTCGGCCCCGAGCCGCCGGTCGATGTGCGCTTCGAAGGCCCCGTGTTCGGGGCCTCGGCGCTAGTCGTCGTCCGTCCGCAGGCCGCGCCGGTACAGCGCACCCGCCTCGTCGATGCGCCGCGGGGTCCACCGGGAGTGGTCTAACAACTTCGCCTCTACACCCACTCCCTCATGACCTTCGGACCCTTACTCCTATGTACCGCACGCTCATTGTCGCGTGCGCGCTCGCGGCGAGCGCTCGCGCGCAGGACCCCGCCTTCTCCAGCCCGGGCATGCCCCGGACCAACTACGGTCAGGCCGACCGCTTCTCCAACGACTTCAACCCCGGCTTCGGGCTCGTGCTCGACCTCGACGCCTCGTACCGCGACGTCGAGGACGTCGAGAGCGGCACGGACATCAACCTGCGCTCGCTCGAGCTCAACGCGAACGCCTGGGTCAACCCCGACATCTGGGGCTACGCCACGATCGGCGCCAACGCCGACGAGGTGACGCTCGAGGACGCCGCCGTCCAGTACATCGGCTTCCCCGACCACTCCGCCCTGCTCACCGGGCGCTTCCTCATCGACTTCGGCAAGCAGATGCAGTTCCACCTGCACGAGCTCGCCTACTTCGACCGGCCGTCGGTGCTCGCCGAGTATCTCGGCGAGGAGGCGATCGGCACGGGGATCCAGTACGACAACTGGTTCGCCGTCGGTGACTCGTCCGCGATCCGCTTCTCCGCGGCGGCGCTGGCCGACCTCGAAACCGCGCACCACGAGGAGGAGGACCCGAACGAGGTCGAGCGGATCGACCCGGGCGCGAAGGAGCTCGACGAGTTCGCGTACACCGCGCGCGTCGCGGGGCTCAGCGACATGGGCAAGACCGGCGTGTTCCAGTGGGGACTCTCGGGGCGCCTCCTGCCGAGCTTCACGGTCGCCTCGGAGACCAACGAGCTCGCCCTGGAGGACCTGCGCAACTACGTCTGGGGCGCAGACCTCAGCTTCGGCTGGGGCGACGACACGGGCTTCCGCAACTGGACGATCTCGGCGGAATACCTGCTCAACACCGGCGACACCGGCGTGGAGGTCGACGACCCCGACGGAACGCCGGGCAACGGTGATGAGTCGCTCGAGGTGTTCGACGAAGACGTCAACGGCGCGTACACCTGGCTCGAGCGCCAGTGGACGCGGTACGACATGGCGGGATTCCTGTACAGCGGCTTCGAGCACCCCGAGCCGGGCACGCCCTTCGACTCCGAGTACGCACTCTACTACACCCGCTTCCTGACCGAGCTATCGCGCCTGCGCTTCCAGGTCAGCTACTACGACCGCGAGGTGGATTCGGACGAGATCGCCTTCATCATTCAGTTCACGAACGTCCTCGGCACCCACGGCCACGCCTTCAACTGGTAGGTGACGCGATGCGAATCCACATGCTCACGAACGCACTGATCGCGCTCGCCGCCTTCGCCCCCCTGGTGCGCGACGCCTCCGTAGACCGCATCATGGTCGTCGCCACGATCCCCGACCTGGCCGACATCGCGCGCGAGGTCGGCGGAGACAAGGTCGAGGTCAAGTCGATCGCCAAGGGCCGCGAAAACCTGCACTCCGTGCGCACGCGACCCTCGGACCTCGTCGCCCTCTCCCGCGCCGAGGTGTTCCTCGAGATGGGCCTCTCGATGGAGCACGCCTGGGTGCCGCGGCTCCTGCTCGCCGCACGCAACAAGCGCATCGAACTCGGCAAGCCCGGCTTCGTCAACGTCTCCGAGGGCTGGAATCCGATTCTGATGCAGGGTCAGCAGTCGCGACGCGACGGCGCCGACCTGCACCCGCGCGGCAACCCGCACTACAACCTCGACCCCGCCGGCGGGCGGCACATGGCGGACCGCATCCTCGAGGCCCTCGTAGCCGTCGACCCCTCGTCCGAGGCATACTACGAGGCACGCCACGCCGCCTACGTCGAACGTCTCGACGCGGCGGAGGCGCGCTGGAAGAATATCGAGGAGAAGCTCGCCGGCAACAAGGTCGTGACCTACCACCGTGACTTCACGTACTTGAACCAGGCCTGTGGCATCGAAGAGGTCGCGACCCTCGAGCCCAAACCCGGCGTCCCCCCGACCGCGCGCCACATCGCGTCGGTTGTCAAGACGATGCGCGAGCAGGACGTGCGCGTCATCATCACGGCCGCCTGGTCCAACAGCCGGCAGGCGCGCAAGGCCGCCAAGGACTCGGGCGCGCTGCTGCTGGAGCTGCCGGCCATGGTCGGCGGCACGAAGGAGTCGACGTCGTGGATCGCGATGATGGACCACTTGCACGACAGCCTGGCCGCCGCCTTCGGGGTGCGGATCGAGAACGAATGAGCGTGCCTGCCCTGCTCCGACTCGAGAATGCGAGCTTCGGCTACGGGGCGGCGCGGATCGTGAGCGGGGTGGACCTCGTGGTCCACCCCGGAGACTTCCTCGGCGTCGCGGGCCCGAACGGCTCGGGCAAGACGACGCTCCTGCGCGGCATGCTCGGGCTGCTCCAGCCGCTCGAGGGCCGCGTGCAACGCGAGACCGAGGCCATCGGCTACGTACCGCAGCGCGAGACACTCGACCCCGTCTATCCGCTGACGGTCGCCGAGGTCGTGGCGATGGGCGCCTACGGGCGCCTGCGCGGGTTACGGCGGCTCACGGCACAGGACGCGCGGCTCGTGAGCACGTCGCTGGCACGCATCGGGCTCAGCGATCTCGAACACCAGCCCTTCGCGTCGCTGTCGGGCGGGCAACGCCAGCGTGCCCTGATCGCACGCGCCCTGGTGAGCCGGCCGCGCCTGCTCGTCCTCGACGAGCCGACGAGCGGCGTCGACACGTCGGCGGCCAAAGCGATCCTGGCGCTCCTCACCGAGCTGACGGCGAACGACTCGCTGGCGGTCGGGCTCGTCACGCACCAGCTCGAGCTCTTCTCGCGCACCGCGGACTCCGTGCTCTGGGTCGATGGCGGGCGCGTCACGCGGCGCCCGCGGGCGGCGGTATCGGGCACCGGAGAGTCGGCGTGAACCTCGACTGGGATCTGATCGTCGAGCTCTTCGGCTTCTCGCTCACCGCCGCGCTCCTGGCCGGGATGGTGTGTCCGCTCGTCGGCTGCTTCCTGTACGTGCGCCGTACCAGCTTCTACGGCATCGCCCTCCCGCAGTTCGCGGCGGCGGGCGTCGCCTTCGGGTTCGCGGTCATGCCGTGGTGGGTCGCGCACATCGGGATCGCCGACCTCGACCTCGAGACGGCCCTCGAGGACACGCACGAGGCGATCAACTACCACCTGGCGTGGGCCGCCGTGTTCACGTTCGGCGCGCTGGGCGTGCTCGCACTGCTGGGACGGCGCGGTGGCTCGGAGGTGTCGCGCGTGGCGGGAGCCTTCGCGATCGCAAGCGCCGCCACGGTGCTCTTCGCGCACAGCTCCCCCACCGGTGAGACGTACGTGCAAGAGCTCCTGCGCGGAGAGATCCTCGCCATCGGGCTCCACGAGCTCGAGACGATCGCGGTGGTGCTCGGTGTGACATTCCTGTGCATCGTGTGGCTGCACCGCGACCTGACGCTCGTCAGCTACGACCGCGAGAGCGCGCTCGTGATGGGCAAGCGCGTCGTCGGTCTCGAGCTCTTGCTGCTCGGCTTGACGGGACTCACCGTGTCGGCTGGAACACTCACGGTCGGGCCGATCGTCCTGTTCGGACTGCTCGTCCTGCCCCCGATCGCGGCGCACTCGGTGGCGCGATCGATGATCTCGTTCTTCTTCATCGCCAGCGCCTGCGGCGTGTTCGCGGTCGTGCTCGGAACCTGGGCCTCGTTCCAGTTCGACTGGCCGCTCGGCCCTGCGGTCGTCGTGGCCGCGGCCTGCGCCCTGCCGCTGACATGGGCGGTGGGCCGGCGCCGGCGTTGAAAGGCCTCCGGCGCCCGCGCAACTCGGGTGTTAGAAATCTCTGAAGAAAGGCAAACCGCTGATGCGCGATTTAGAGCTTTTCACGTAGCTAAGATCTCAGAGTGCAGCCCTGCGGCAAAAACATGCAAGATTCAAGTACTACCTACCACGAGCAACAAAGGTTTCCCAGCTGGGTAACGATCCCCCTTGTGTCCCTTGCCGCCCTCCTATTTGCACTGGCAGGGGTAAACGTAGCGTCACTTGTCGTTGCATCAGTGTTCCTACTCATTGGCTTTCTTTTCGGCGGCTTGACCACCAGAGTGGGCACAGACTCTCTGGACCTCGCGTTCGGAGTCGGAATAATCAAGAAGTCCGTCCCACTTAAGAATATCGAGTCCGCTGAAGCTGTCAGGAATCGCTGGTGGTATGGATTTGGAATACGACTGACACCGCACGGCTGGATGTGGAACATGAAGGGCTTGAGCGCTGTCGAGCTCACCTACAAGACTGGGAAGAAGTTCCGCGTCGGCACTACAGACCCGGAAGGCCTTCTGGCCGCACTTAGTTGATTCTCGACGCGCAGAACGCTGAGGTCCATATCCGTGAGAAGCACCTCTTTGGAACACCTGTACTCTCCGGCTTGATAGCCCGCTCCAAAACGAGAACTCCATCTTCCTCGAAAGACCCTGCACGCTTGCTCATGTGTTGCGCCCAAGTTCCTTGTTGCGGATAGAATCGACAGGAGCCAGCCATCGGCCGCCGGCTCCCGGGCTCCCCACCACGGACTGCCCAGCCACGCTTCAATGGGCCAGGACTCGGAGCACTTTAGCCTGTCCGGCACCGGACTTTCGATCCCGTGTCACCATCATTCAGCAGCAGCCTGTATGCCCGCGGCTTCAAGGTTCGCATTCGTCGGGGATGGCGTTCGTATTCGCGTCCAGTGCGAGGCCCAAGGCGATTCCGCAGGCATCGGCGATCAAGTCACCGTCGCAATCGGGAGCGTCGCTCGGCAGGTTCAGGCTTTCGCACACACCGTCATTGACACGCCAGGTGGCCACAGTCGGGGCGGATTCGCTCACCGTGCGGGCGTCACATTCGTATGCGCTGTGCAGGGCAGGCCAGCGAGTCATGTGGCTCCCCATTAGGCCCAACCGCAATCAACCTGCTCGATGGCTAGCGGCCGACCGTCAGGTCCTGCGCGTTGGTCAACTGAAACGGCGGACCTCCGCCTGTCGGACCAAAGAGGATGACCTGGGTATAGGCCTGCGCTCCGCAAAGAGCGAAGTTCATCGGCACCTCTTGACTTGCGTGCCCGAAAGGTAGGCCCGCGAGGCTCTTCGAAAAGAGGAAGCTCGAGCCCAAATCCACCAACAAGACCTGCCCGTTCGCCAAGTGGAGATTCGCCGGTTGGCTGTACGCGATCATCACGCCGCTGGTGTAGGCGGCGATGGCGTTAAAGTCCACCGTAGCTCCCATGATAGGCGGGGTGGCAAAGTAGACGGGCAAGTTCAAGCCCCCGTCGCGACTCGCAGAGATAGGCGGGGCGCAGCTAAACTCCACGAAATAGTCCTGGAATTGGGGTTGGAACAGATAGTTGAAGTGCCAATCCGTTAGTTGAACATCCGGGTAACTCGTCAACTGATTGCAAGCGTCGAGGCTTTGGCCATTGCACATGACGCCCCGCGGCTCGCATTGACCCGCGCAATCCTCGTGCGGCATACCGAACGTGTGTCCCAACTCATGGCCGATCGAACCAACCTCGGGAGCAAAGCCCTGCTCGATGCGGTCGATGATCCACTTGGGCATACCCGCGTACCCGAAGTTCGCGGCCGCCGCACAGGGACAGAACCCCGTAACGTCCACCTCGAGGAAAATGACGACTCGGTGATCGGGATCGTTAAATTCCAAGTCCGTGTGGGCGATGATCTCGTTGACCGAGTTGCCCAGCCAGTTCCAGTCCGTGCTGTTGTGCAACCCATCGGGGTTCTGAATAAACCAATCGGAATCGTGGGTGCTCACGAGCGTCTCGATCGGCTCCGCCACGAACGTGGCTCCGTAACTGGCCCAAAGCTGTTGGTTTTCCAACAACGCGGAATACACCAGCGCCTGCCGGTTTGTGTTGCTTGCATCCGAAGCCACCACGTAGACCGAGCGAACCGTCTTCGTCGGTGTCTGTGCAAACGCAGTCGACGCATGGAGGGCAAACAGCAGGCAGAGGATCATTCGTTTGAGATTCATGCTGCTGTTAACAGTAGCAAAGGACAGGCGTTTCAAAGGGCTCTTCTTGCCCCTCCCCCACCGCAGTGGCTCGGAAAACAGCCCGACGAACCGGACGACGACCCTCCCCGTACACGTCCTCTACGCCTCGACCTCCCCACGGCCACGGGCGTCTCGAAACACTAGCGACCCTTTACCCACGCCTCTTCGATGCCCTCCACGCACTCCGCAACGGAGATCGTGAAGACACCCGCGTCGCCCTCGTCGTAAGACGTTTTCCACGTCTTGTAGCCCTCCTCGTACCCGGGCAACGATTCGCGCATCGATTCGAGAGACAGAACGCTCTCTCGAAGTGCCTTCTGGCAGATGGGCGCGTGGGAGATCGCGGTGTGGGCACCGGCGATCGCCACCCCCTCGACGAAGATGTGGATGATGGCGTTGTCGGTTTCGTGAGAATCGACCCTGCAGACGATCACCCGAGAAACTTCCTCGTCGGGCCTCGTCCTGTACGTCCACACCTGGCCGGGTTCGAACCGGGGCATACCTTGCTCCTTGGTCACCTGGCGATCTGGCGTCCGCACGCGTGTTGCGGCTGTGAAGTGATTGGCTCGGAGCTCTCTATCTTCCAAGCTGAGCGTCGCGCTGCGGTCGGTTCACCTCGAGGGCAAGGGCCAGACCGATGAAGGCCACGAACCCACCGATGCCCAGGGTAGCCTCACCATCGGAAAAATGCGGAATCATCAGCGCGACCCCCACATGCAAGAGCGACAACAAGAGAGGAACCAGCACAACAATCCTTGGCAAGGACGAGATACTCAGACCGTTGAGCAGGGCCACAACGGCTCCCACCAATCCCAGTAGCACCAACGCCCAGAAGGGCACCGGTGCCAAGATCGTGATGTGACCGTTGAAGCCGGTGAGTACGAGCGACTGGGAGAACAGCCCGGGGAAGTTCATCTTCGCGTTGTGCAGCGTCATCCATTCCAACGGAATCGAAATGATCAGGGCCAGAATGGCCACCGATCCGATGATGAATGTATTGGCTCTTGTCATGTGAAGTCTTCCTGGGATGTGGGTTGGGACGGATTGCAGGGCGTGCGGCAGAAGCGGGACACGCGAAGTCGCGCTCTTCTTGCCAGTGGGCTTCTCGATCAATCCTGCGCGGTCTTCTTGAAGAAAACCTCCACCACCCCTCCGCCCGCACCAGGAAGACGCCGTACTCCGCCCAGCGCAGTCTCCGGTCCAGACTCAACGGTTTCGGCGAACCTCTTCGAGCGCGGAGGCCGTGGGTGCTCGGCAGAGAGATCCCTCGCCCGGGGGCATCAGCCGCCCGCGGCCGGGGCGGACACGGTCGCCGGCGGCTCGTCCGCGGCGGTTCGCTCGAGGGCCCGCACGAGCAAGGTGAGCGCGACCCCACCCACGATCAGGTCGATGGGCGAGAAGGGGCCCAGGAGGGGAAACCACCCGACGAGATCCAGGGTGAGGCCGGGCAGGGAGACGTAGACGGCGAGCGGGGCGAAGACGAACCCGGCCAGGACGAGGCCGGGCCAGCCTTCGAGGGGCCCGGGACCGCCCCGGCCCGCGGCCCGTTGTCGGGCCCGGATCAGGAAGGGCAGACAGGCCCAGCCCGCGACGGCCAGAAAGCGCACCGAGAGGGGCCCGCCGGGGAGCGGGAGTCCCAGGAGAACGGCGCCGTCGGCGGCCGCGGCCAGAAGGAAACAGAGCCGTGCCGCGCGGCCTGCGACGTGGCCCGCGGGGTCGTACCAGGCCACCCCGAGGGCCACGGCCAGGAGCCCCGGCGCCACGCAGGCAAGGGCGTGGCCGTTCCAGGCCATCGTGGCGCCGGCCAGCAGCGCCCCGTACTCGATCGTTCGCCGGGCGGTGCGCGGCGTCCACCGCTCGCGCCATCCCGATCGCACGAGGGCGGAAACGAGCCGAAAGAGGGGCACGGCCGCGAGCAAGAGCCACACGAAGAGGAACAAGTCACTCCGCATGAAGGAGCGCAAAAGCGATTCCTGCCAGGCCGGCACGCTCTTCTGCCTCTGGACCCCGGGATCCTCTGCGAGTTCTCCGGGGAAGCGCTCGGCCCACTCCCCGACGCTCCACGGGACGGGCCGCTCGTCCTTGCGTTCCACGCAGACGAGAGTCACGTGGGCGGTGCCGTCCTCCTGGGCGTTCGGTCGCACGGCCTGGATCAGACGCACTTCCTGGGCCGGGCCGTCCTCGTCACGGGCGGGAAGAATCGCGGTCGTCGCGGACGACCACCCGGTGTGACGGACGCGGGTGCTCCTCAGAAAGAGCGCGTCGGCCTGGAAGTGGAGCGTGAGTTGGGCGTCCTGCTCGCAGCCCAGCTCCCGCGTCGCACCCGGGTAGAGCCCGTTCGCCAGGCCCGGGCTGCCGAGCAGGAACCCCACCCGGACCCGGCGGTTCGAGCGGGACGGGACGGACAGCTCTGGGGACGGGCGCAAGCGCAGGGGCTCGACGAGCTGGGAGAGAAGCTCCAGCGCTCCGTCGGTGGGATCGATCGAGAGGTGCGCGAAGCGCAGCCAGTGTTGCTCCCCGCGGATCCCGGGGAAGACCTGGAGCCAGCGGTCGAGGAGGTCCGTGGGCGGGTCGTCTCCCGAACGCCAGGGCGGGGCCGTCCGGCCCGACGGCGTCGCCAGCGTCAGGAGCTGGTGCGCCCGGAAGGCCCCCAGCCCGGGGCGATCGCCGCCTTGTGCGGCCGGGTCCAGCTCGGCGCGCAACAGGTTGAAAACCACGTCCGGCGTGGGGTCCGGTTCCAGTCCCAGGACCGCACCGAGGGACCGTCGAATCCGGCCCCGGTGTTCGCCGGGATCGCCGGGGGCCAACCAGGATCGCCAGGCCGCCCTGCGTTCGGCGGCCGTTCCCCCGGGAGCGAAGCCCGTGTGCTCGACGAGCCAGCGCTCGAGCGCGCTCTCCTTCTCCACCGGCCCCCCCCGGCGCAGGGCGTCCAGGGCCGCCACGACGCGCATCGAGAGCCCCCCACCGGGCGAACTCCAGGCCTCGCTGCGCTCGGCCCGCGACCCGCCCGGGCTCGAATCGGGAAGGGGCGAGAGCCCGGGGGGCGCGTCGGTCAGCTCTTCGAGCAGTTCGAGCGAGCGCTCCCGCCAGCGGGGCTCGGCCTGGCGATCCCCGGCGATCGCGGCGAGGGCGTCGAGCAGGCGCGGATGGGGAGCGGGGGCCACGCGATCGAGCAGGTCGAGGCGCGACCCGGCGATGCGGTGCAGGTGCGGTATCAGTGCGGCCCATGCGATGCCCAGCTCGTCGAGGGTCCAGTCGGCCTCGGGCACGCGCCATTTCTCGGGGTAGGTCAGGCACTTCGCGAACAGGAGCCCGGCCGCTCCGTGGTCGGGGTGGTCGGGCTCGAGGAGGGGTTCGACCAACCCCTTGAGCAACCTGTTCAGGATCAGCTCCGAGGACGTGAAGGACTGCACGAGGCCCGGTACCAGGGGGCTCTCGGTGTAGTAGCCCTTACCCAGGGATCCCGAGGTACGCGTTTCGGGACCCTGCGGATCGCTCTCCAGAATCGCCTCGAAGCTCGCGAGGGCGGCGGGTCCGTCGCCGGTGCCGAGGCGCAACCGCCCCAGGGCCCACAGGAGTTCGAGACGTTTCGCGGGCCAGCCGTGGGGGACGAAGGCGTTCCAGATCTCCTCGTCGAGGGCCCAGCTCTCGAAGCGTTCGAGGGCCGCGAGGGCCGCGGCCGGCTGGCCGCGCAGCTCGCGCGAACGCGCTTCCTCCAGGAGGAGATCGATGCACTTGCCGACGACCTCCTGGCGCTCACCGGGATCCCGCGCCTCGCCCAGGGCCGCCTCGAAGAACACCGCGGCGCGCTCGAGCTCGCCCGCGGCCAGCATCTGGCGGGCGCGGGAGGCGAGCGGGTCCCCCCCCATCCACAGGCGAGCGAACAGGAACAGACAGACCGCCACCGACAGCCCGAGCCCGAGCTCGATCCGGCGCCGCCGCACGAAGCGGCGCGCGCGGTAGGCGAGGCTCGGCCGGCGGGCGCGCACGGCCCGTCCCTGCTCGAAACGCTCCAGGTCCTCGAGCAGCGCCCGCGCCGTCCCGTAGCGCCGTTCTGGCTCCTTGGCCATGGCCTTCAGGCAGATGCGCTCCAGGTCGTCGGGGACGCGCCGCTCCAGCTTGCGCGGCGGTTTCGGGTCCTCGTGCACCACCGCGTGGATGCGCTCCACCAGCCCCAGGCCCGCGAAGGGGGCCCGGCCGGTCAGGCACTCGTAGAGGATCGCGCCGAGGGAGTAGATGTCGGTCGGCTCGCCGACCGCCTCCGTCTCCCCGCGCGCCTGCTCGGGGCTCATGTAGTCCGGCGTGCCCACGATGGCCCCGGTGGCCGTCACCGCCCCCTGGCCGATCACCCGGGCCAGGCCGAAGTCGGCCACGAAGGCGTTGTCCTCCCGGTCCAGGAGCACGTTCGCGGGCTTGAGGTCGCGGTGCACGATGCCCTTGGAGTGGCTGAAGGCGATCGCGCTGCTCACCTGCTGCAGGAGGCGCACCGCGAAGGCCGGGGTGAGTCGTTCGCGCGCCAGTCGATCGGCCAGGGAGCCGCCCTCGATCAGGTCCATGGAGAAGAAGACCGCGCCCTCCACCTCGCCCACCTCGTGCACCGCCACGACGTGCGGGTGGCGCAGACGGGCGAGGCTCTGCGCCTCGCGCCGGAAGCGCTGGATGGCCCCGCCGAAAAGCTGCTCGCCGGGTCGCAGGACCTTGACGGCGACCTCGCGGTCGAGGGAACGCTGGCGCGCGCGGTAGACGATGCCCATGCCGCCCTGACCCAGCTCGCCCAGAAGCTCGTAGTCCGCGGGCAAGAGGGGCGCAGGAGCGGGGGGCGAGGACTCGCCCGGGAAGTCGCGGGCCAGCTCCACGGTGCGCAGGCACTTTGCGGCCTCCTCTTCGGAGATGTCGTGGGTTCGGGCCAGAAGGGCGAGGTCGGGCTGCTCGGCCGCGTCCAGAAGCCGCGCCAGCTCGTCGGCCAGCCGGCCCAGGGCCTCGTCGCGGCCCGAAGAAGACCCCTTGCCCTCAGCCATCGTCGTTTCCGCCGTCGGCGCCGAGATGGGAGCCCAGGCTCGCCGTGGCGCGGCCGAGGAGCCGTCGTACGGCGGTGGGACTGCGGCCCGTCCGGTGCGCGATCTCGTCCAGGTTCCGGCCCTGGAAGAAGCGCATCAGGACGACCGCGCGCTGGGGTTCCTCCAGGGCCGCGATGGCCTCCCGCAGGCGCAGGTGCTCTTCGGCGCGCCCGGCGGCCGTGACCGGACCGGTGGCGTTCTTGCGCAAGCCCTCGATCACGGCCGAGATGGGCGCGGGCGGACGGGCCGGCCGGCGTCGCAGGGCCCCGTGGTAGCGCACCAGGTCCTGCAGGTGGTTCTCCGCGATGCGGCACAACCAGCGCGCGAAGTCGCTGTCGCCGCCGGTGGTGAAGCGTTCGCGCACGCCGGACGCCTTGAGGTAGACCTCCTGCAGGGCGTCCACCGGTTCGAGCCGTGCGCACAGCTCGGGTCCCATGCGCAGGCGCAGGAACACCAGCAGCCGCTCGGCCGAACGGGCGAAGAGCGCGTCGAAGTCCTGCCCCGCGCCAGGCTGGGCCTCGCGCGGGGGGCCTTCGGTGGAGGAATCCTGGGAGCCCATCACCCCCTCAGGGTGGTTCGAGGCGGCCTCCGCCGCCAGCGGGCACTTTTTTTTTTGCCGCCCAGGCCCCCCGCGGGCGGCTCCCGCCTCCCCCCGCACGGGGACCTCTCGGGGGCGCGCGAGAAAGCTCCCGGGGGGTCCGGCCCCCCCGCTCGCGGCCCCGAGAAAAGGGCGCGGGCGGTGTCTTGCGCGGCGGAACGCGGCGTCGGCCCGGGTCGCGGCTCGCCGGGGAGCGGGGGTCGCGCGAGAGTCGAAGAGGGGGGCCCGTCGCGCGGAGCGGAAGGGCCGGGAGGTTTCGAAAGAGGGACGAGGGCAGGGATTGGCTGTCGTCCGCGGACGGGAAAGCGACGCAAACAGAGAGAGCGCGACCGCGAGGTGCGCCGCTGCGCCAGCCGCAGGGCTCTTCCCGTGTCGTCGACCGCCGCTGCATCCCTCTCTCCCCC
The DNA here is from genome assembly GCA_002683825.1 of Planctomycetota bacterium. Classification (GTDB taxonomy): domain Bacteria; phylum Planctomycetota; class UBA1135; order UBA1135. The sequence goes on along the minus strand of NYUD01000052.1, from coordinate 7,048 downwards.
CTCCCACGAGCTCCCCATGAGAACCACCCTCCTCGCGATCCCCGATCACCCTCGCCGCGCTGCGCGCCTCCTGTCCTCGGGCTTCTGGCTGTATCTGGTCGGGGCCCTTGCCCAGGCACAGGGGTTCCAGGCCCCCCCACCGCTTTCCGACGCGGCCCGGCACCTGGTCGAGACGACCCCCGGGCTCCAGGTGCTCGCGGCCGGCGATCGCGCGGTCGCCTTCTTCGGCAAACCGATGGCGCGCGCCGGCGACCCCGAGACTTCGGTTCAGCTGTGGTGGGCCGCAAACGCCGCGGCCTTCGGCGTCGAGGGTCTCGAGACGCGCGAGCTGCGACGCACCGACCTCGGTCTCGGGGAATTCAGCGTCTTCGCGTACGAGCAGCTCATCGACGGCGTGCCGGTGGAGAACAGCGCCGTGCGCCTGCTCGTGCGCACGGACGCGGGCGGGTCCTGCGTGACGCTGGCGACGGCGCACCTGGCGCCCGCCGGCCGTCCCGCCCCGGCCCGGCTCGACAGGGCCGTCGCACGCGCCGTGGCCCGCGCCGCGCCCCGGGGCCAGCGGCTCGAGAAGTGGACGGAGGCCCGCGAGGTCCTGCTCATGCGCTCCTTCGATCCCCGCTTCGCGCAGCCGGTGCGCTGCTTCAAGACCCAGGGGTGGAACCTCTCCGCGCCGGAGATGGAGTCGTATTCCTTCTACGTCGACGCCACCACCGGCGCACTCGTTCACGTTCAGGACGAGATCGATCACCTGGGCACGGACGGCAGCGTGACGGGATTCTCGACGCCTTCGGACACCCCCGACGGCCCCCTCAACCCGCCCGTCTCCACGGCCCTGGCCCACCTGGAGATCCGCATCGCCGGTGGCGGTTCCCGCGACTTCGTCTACACCGACGCCAACGGAGACTACAGCATCGACGCCGCCGGACAGAACCTGGTGGCTTCCCTCACCGGGCCCTATCTCACCGTCGAGGACCACGCGAACCCCTCCGTCGTGCTCAGCCTGAGGCAGCGCCCCACGTCGCCCGATTTCGTCTTCAACCCGACCCCGGACGAGGCGACGACGGCGCAGGTGAACGCCTTCGTCGTCGCCAACAAGGTCGTCGACTTCTATCTGCAACACCATCCGTCACTCGAGGCCACCTTCGCCGCCAACAACGTGCTCGTGCAGGTCAACTCCCCCGGCGTGTGTCACAACCTCGGAGGACAGGACGGGCTCGAACGGGTGTACCTCTACGGATCGGGAGGGGGCTGCGCCAACGCCGCCTATTCATCCGCGATCACCCACGAGTTCTCGCACTACGTCCACGACCTGCTGGGGATCTGGCCGGGGGGATCCGGGGGGATCGCGTTCGCCGAGGGATACGCGGATTGCGTTTCCTTCCTGCTCTTCGACAGCCCGTTCATGGCGCACGACATGTCGTGCACGCCGGACGACTACACGCGCAACCCCGAGCTGCACCCGGTCGACTTCGACAACCTGCAGTGGAACGCACCGCCGACGACGACCTGCGCGGTCGGTTCATCCGCCAGTCCGCACTACTGGGGCCAGCTCTTGTCGGGGGTGTGGTGGGACACGAAACTCGCGCTCCAGGCCGGCCCGCTCGGGCCCGTCGCGGGCCGTGACCGAAGCATCTACCTGTTCACGGCCTGGTCGCTCGTGACCACGGGGATCTCGTCCCAGCCCGGGCTCAATCCGCAATCCTATGCGATGGTGCCCTTCAACCTGATCGAGGTCCTGAGTCTCGACGACGACAACGGCGATCTGAGTGACGGAACGCCGAACCAATCCTCGATCGAAGCCGCGTTCGGCGCCCACGGCATGACGCCCGACGACGTGCCGAACCATGCGGTCTACCTGCGCGGAGAGGTGAACGGAGACGGCCGGGTCGACATCTCCGATGCCGTGGTGCTCCTGAACATCCTCTTCGGGGGAGGATCGGTTCCGGCCCCGACGCCGTGCGATCGCGCCGACACCAACAGCGACGGCGTGGTCAACATCGCGGACGCGACGTACCTGCTGAACCACCTGTTCTCGGGCGGGCCGCCGCCGGCCTACCCCTACCCGGAGGCGGCCCCCTACGTGACGACGAGCGCCTGTCCATAGGAGTTCTTCCGGCGCGACGCCGGTGGCGCGACGAGGACCGGGCTGCGGCTCCCCCCCCCCACGACACGAGGGTCGCTCGTGGGTTACCTGAGGCGCAACTCGACTCCGTTGGTCGCCTGCGTCGCGCCGCCTCCGACCAGGAAGCCCTGGGTGTAGGAGCGAAAATCCACGAGCGCGGCGTCGTTCGGGATGGCGTTGGCGTGCTGCGACGAGGCGCCGGTGACCGCGGACGTGCTGACGAAGTGGCGTGGCGAGCTCGGATCGATCAGGAGCTCGCCGAAGGCGAGGATCAGCCCGGACGAGGGGGCGCCGAAGCCCGCGATGAGTGAAAGGGTCGCCGCGGGCAGCGAGCTGGAGTCGATCTCGGCCGTCCATGTCTGGCCGATGGCGGGCGGCGAGGTGCTGGTATAGGCCGTCGGGTTGAGGTCGTTTCCGTTGAACGGGATCGCGATCGGCAGGAACGGGTCGAAGCCGTCGATGCGATTGACGCCGAGCCCGATCGGGTCGAGCCAGGGCGCCAGGTCCAGCTGGTTCCAGAAACCGTTGAAGCGCCCGAAGGAAACGACCTGGGTCCCGCAGCTGAAGTTGTTGACGCAACACGCGGCGCCGATGACGCGCTGGTATCCGTTGAAGAGCGGCGAGCCCGAGCTCCCGCCCTGGATCAGGCCGAACTCCCAGTCGACGTTCCAGAAGGAACCCGCCAGCTGGGGGTCTTGCAGATCGACGGCGATCTTCTTGGGTTGCCCGGCGGGGTGGCTGATGTTCGGTGCGGGTCCGGGCGGGCCGCCGCGTTTGTCCCAGCCCGCGTAGAAGGGCGCATAGCTCGCCGGGGGGGCCGCGGAGAGCTGGTAGAGCTGGGAATCGAAGAGCGGCGACGCGCGCAGCAGGGTGGCGCCCGAGACCGTGTTCGCCTGGCTGGCCGTGCCCGAGCCGCAGGCGGGACGCTCGTAGCCGAAGACGGCGACCACGTTCTGCATGTTGCCGCAGTGATTGGCCGTGTAGAAGTAGGGCGTGGCGTCCTCGGCCGTGTTGTTGAGCACGACGCCCGAGCACTGCCCGCCGCCGTTCAAGAGCATCACCACGGCACGCTTGATGTCCTGATAGGCGGCGGCTTCGGGGCATTGCGTATCGAACTGGCAGTTGCCGCTGAAGCTCTGTCCCGAGGCGCCGAGGATGCCGCGGTAGTCGTGAATGAGCTGGGCCAGGGACAGCTCGAGCCGCCCGTCGCCGTCGCGCGCCTGGTCGTACTCGATGATCAACCCGTCCCCGGCCAGCGGTTGCACGGCCAGCATGCCGTTGGGCTGGTGGTTGGCGGCGGTGAAGGCCCCCAGCACGGTGGTCCGCGCGGGATCGTAGACGAACAGGCGAGCGCCTTCGGGCAATTCGAAGCGATCGAAGACGAGCCCCAGGGAGCGGGCCCCCGGCGAGGCGATCCGGATGCGCCAGACGAGTTCGCCACCGGGAAGCTCGTCCCAGCGGCCGTCGGTGTTCACGTCCAGGGACGTATCGATCGTCGCCCCGTAGCGCAGGGGCCACTCTCCCCTCGCCCCGTCCTCGGCGAGCAGCCGCGCAACGTCCGGGCTCTCCAGCACCACCAGGGGAATGTCGGCGCTCAGCTCGTGGGTCGCCGACAGGGGGGATCCGCCGCTCGAGATCTGCGCGCTAGCGGAAGTCGGGAGCAGGGACAGGAGAAACAGGGCGGTGCGGTGCATCGTCGTGGGGGGATCGGGGAGAGGACCGGGGTTCGCGTACCACCATGGGAGCACGGCCCCCGCGATCCGGGCAACCCTTCCCCGGAGTCGACCCGCGCAGCGTGGGACTCCCCGGGGCGACAAAGGCACCCAAGGCGAGTCGCAACGCTCATTCAACCCGCTCGCCAGGCCCACGGCAGGCCCGAATCGGCGTAGGACATTCCAACCAGCAAACCCCGGCTGTCGGAGCGAAGATCCACGAGCGTCGCGTCGTTCGTCGAGAGCGCCGGGCTGCAACGGCCGGCCGCGACCGGTCGTACCGGCTCCCGGGTCCACTCGCCCGTCAGAATCGGCCGAGCAGCGGCGCGAGGATGCGGTACGCGGGCGCCACCACCGCCCTTGCGGTGGTGGCGCTCAGGACGCGCTGCACCCCGACCGGCGTGCGCTAGTGCGAGCCCGCCACGTGGCTCGCTCGGTCACCCTTCTCGAGCTTCGCCAGACGTCCGGCAAGCCCTTCCAGGAAGACGAGGCGCTGCACCAGTGCGGCGATCTCGGCATCCTTCTCGGCCTGCAGGGCACGGTGGCGGGCGGAGAGTATCTGCAACCCGTTGAGCAGCAGCGGTGTCAGCTGGCCCATCCGGGTTCCTGGCGCGCGTAGACCGCTACGGCAGCGGAGGTCTCGCCCGGGGCCCGAAATTCCCGCGAGCCCGGGCTGTACCCGCTCCACCCAGACCGTAGGCTGCGACCATGCTGCTGCGCCATCCCCTTTGGCCCGGGCTCGGAAGGGGCCACGCGCTCGTCGCCTGTGGACTGGCGGCCGCGCTCGCGGGCTGTGGGCCGGGGGGCCCGAAGCGCGCCCTCGAGACCCGCGCGGTGGTGATCGGCATCGACAGCGCGGACTGGAAGGTGATCGATGCGCTCGCCGCGGAGGGCGACCTGCCGAACCTGACGCGGCTGCGCCAGGCCGGGGTCTGGGGCCCGATCGAGACCCTGCGCGACATGCCGCTGTCGCCCGTCATCTGGACCAGCGTGGCGACGGGCAAGAGACCCACCAAGCACGGGGTGACCTGGTTCCTGGTCGACCAGCCCGACGGGACGCGCGTGCCGGTGCGCAGCTACAACCGCAAGACCCTGGCGATCTGGAACATCCTGGCGAAGAACGGACTGGCGCCCGCGGCCGTCGGCTGGTGGGCCAGCTACCCGGCGGAGGACGTGGGCCGCGGCGTGATCGTCTCCGACGCCCTGGGGTTCCACGGCTTCGGGAGAACCGCGCGGGAAGGCGACGACCGCTCGAAGACCCATCCGGCCGGGCTCTTCGCCGCGCTCGACGCGCTGATCCCGCCCGAACAGCAGGTCTCCGCCGAGTTCGTGGGGCGCTTCATCCACATCGACGCCGAGGAATACCGCGCGGAGCGCTTCGACCCGGCGCGCTTCCCGCGGGCCGACCCCGATAACCCGATCCACCTGTTCCAGCAGTACGCGGTGACGGCCGAGGGCTACACGGCCATCGCCGAGGAGCTGCTTTCGAAGCGCGACGACGAGCTGACGCTGGTGTACTTCGAGCAGGTCGACAGCTTCTCGCACCTGTTCATGAAGTACGCCCCGCCCAGGCTGGCCTGGGTCGAGGAGGCGGACTTCGAGCGCTACCGCGACGTCGTGGCCGAGTGGTACCGCTACCAGGACGAGCTCCTGGGCCGGCTGCTGGCGCACATCGACCTGGAGACCACGGCCGTCTTCGTGCTCTCGGATCACGGCTTCAAGAGCGGCGAGCGGCGCATCCGCAGCGAAGCGGTGGTCGACATCAAAAAGGCCCACCTCGACCACGAGACCCAGGGCATCTTCGTGGCCGTCGGCCCGCACCTGCGCAGCGGCGGCGAGGTGGCGGGCGCGTCGGTGCTCGACCTGACGCCGACGCTCCTGCACTACCTGGGGCTCCCGGTCGCCAAGGACATGGACGGCAAGGTGCTCGCGGACATCTTCGAGCCGGCCTTCCTCGAGCGCCACCCGATCCGCTACGTCTCCACCTACGAGGACGGAGAGCGCGAGAAGACCCTGGCCCAGGCCGCGGCCAGCGTGGCGAGCGGGACGGGGGAGCAGGCGCAGATCGAGGCGCGGCTGCAGGCCCTGGGCTACATGGGGGAGGAGCCGGACGCGGCGGCGGGCGAGCAGTCCTCGCCCGAGATCCACAACAACCTGGGGCGCATCCACCTGGGCGATGGGAACCCGGAGAAGGCCCTGGACGAGTTCGAGAAGGCGCTGAAACTCGATCCGGAAAACGCCGACGCGCTCTTGAACATCGCCGCCATCCACCGCGGCGAGGGCAAGGTCGAGCTGGCAACGCACTTCATCGAGCGCGCGCTGGCGGTGAACCCCAGCTCGATCGGGGCGCTGGCCCAGCTGGCGGAGATCCAGCGCGACCGGGGCGAGCTCGACGAGGCCATCCGCCTGTTCTCCGCGGCGCTCGATATCGACGATTCGCAGCCCTTCGTGTGGATGGGCGCCGGCGACGTGCTGCAGCGCGCCGGCCGCTTCGAAGCGGCGGTGAAGGCCTTCGAGACCGTGCTCGAGCTGGATCCCGACTCCTTCAAGGCGCGCTACAACCTGGGCGTGACCTACTCGAACATGGGGCGCGAGGACGACGCCCTGGCGATCTACGCGCAGGCGATCGAGCTCGACCCGACCCACCCCGAGGCCGCCTCGGCGCGCAACAACCTGGGTGCCATGCGGCTCGCGCGGGGCGAAAAGGACGCCGCGCTCGAGCACTTCGAGGCGGCCCTCGCGGCGGCGCCCTTCAACCTCGAGTCGCGCTACAACGCCGCGCTGATCTACCTCGAAAGGGACCGCAGCGACGAGGCCATCGCGCTGCTGGAGGAGGCCGCCAAGCTGGAGCCCAACCACCAGCAGGTGAACCTGCGCCTGGGCCTGGCCTACCTGGGCGCGAAGCGCGATTCCGACGCCTACCGCAGCCTGCTGCTGGTGCGCCGCCTGCATCCCGACAACTGGTCCGCCACGCTGGGCCTGGCCGTGCTTCACGCCCGGGCCGAGCAGCCCGAGCCGGCCCGGGAACTCCTGGCCGAGGCGCTGGGACGCGGCGGCGCGGACGCGCGCGCGTCCGCGGCCGACTTCCCGATCCTCGCGCCGCTTTTGAGCCGATTCTGACGGGCGAAGCAGCGGCGCGAGGATGCGGTACGCGGGCGCCACCACCGCCCTTGCGGTGGTTGCGCTCAGGACGCGCTGCACCCCGACCGGCGTG
>NYUD01000051.1 GCA_002683825.1 Planctomycetota bacterium | reverse complement strand
TCTCGATCTCGGCGATAGCGGCGCTGAGTGCGCGATTCTTCTCTTTGGCGACCTTTTCGCCGTTCTGGGGGGAGCGGGCCTTGCCCTTGGAAACGCTCATGTCGGAGGGTCCTTCGTGTCTTGAAAGGGGTGCTGGGCTGAGTCGAACGAAACGACCCCCCCAGGCCGCCGATCTCGCAGGGTGCGGTTTTGCAAAACGAACGCCCTGCCCGCAACGCAAAAGGGGGTGAAAAAGACCGCAACCTTCGGGGAAGGGTTGCGAGCTATTCCGGATCCGCGAGCGGGAATTCTTCGAGCGTCCTGTAGACGGCGGCCCCAGCCCCCCGAACGGATTCGATCAATTCCACCGCCTCGGGACTCCAGGTGCCGTCCAGCTCGAAGGCATAGAAAGCCCCAGGAACGTCCGGATTCCCCCGGCGGGGCCGGGCGAGGGTGATGTGCGGGACGAAGGGGCGAGTACTCTCCTCCCGGGTATCGACTCCGAAAGCGGACACCGCTCGCAGGACCGCGTCCCGAAGAGAAGCCAGCCCCCCCCCGCTCTCCGGCGCCTCGTCGGCACCCATCCAGAGAACGCGCTCGCGCCCGCGCCGCGGAAAGCCACCACCGCCTCCCAGCCGCAGCACGGGCCGTGGGACGGCTTGCACCGCGGGGCGCACGTGCCCGCACAGGCTTTCCAGCCCGGCGCGAGCCGTATCCCCCAGGTAGAAGAGCGTGAGGTGCAGCCCCTCGACCCGCGCCAGCCGATAGTGGCGCAGGGCCCGATCCCCCCCGAGCGAGCCGGTAGCGCGCTGCATGAGCTCGTGGGCCAGCCCGCCGGGGACCCGGAGGGCGAGAAACACCACCGCCCGCGGATTCATTCCGCCCGCCGTCGCAGGGCCAGAGAGAGGCCCAGCCCCGTCTCCTCACCGGCGCAAAAGACCGAGTGCATCGCCGTTCGGGCATAGCCGTGATTCGGCAGAAGGATCGCGTCCCCGGGCTCGAGCACGGAGGCGTGCCCCGCGTCCGCCAGAAAGCCCGTGAACTCCGGACCGCGGTTGACCAGCGGTGCCAGGCGACCGCAGCCCGGCAGGGCCAGCTCGCGTCTCAGACCTCTGTAGTCTTCGCTGAGCTCCAGGCAAGCATCGCGCGAGAAGGTCGGGGTGAAGAGCTCCGCGGCGAGTTCCACGAGCTCGTCCTCCGCGAACCAGCCCGCGAACTCCCGCACGCGCAGGGCCAGGTCCTCGATCGACAGGGCGAGCCAGGCGGTCGAGCCGTCGAGCTGCACGTACAACACGCCCCGCTGCCCCCCCTCCACACTCTCGTCGAAGGCATCGTGGTGGAACAACGCGCCGCCCTCGGGTGCGTTCCAGTAGCCGATGTGCTGGGTGAAGAGAACCGCGCCTCCGAGGAACTCCTCCAGCGTGCCGCGCAACGCACATTCCGCCTCCAGTCCCTGCACGGACGGGAAGAGCGCGCGACCGAGCGCCGCCACCGCGCGATGACGAGACTCATCCCGGCTGGCATCATCGCTTCCTTCCTCACCGAAGCTGATTCGCAGTCGCAGGGAGCGGTCCCTCTCGTCCGTGGACAGGCGGCTCGTCTTGACCCAGATGCGTTTCTCTTCAAAACGCACGAGGATGCGCTCGAGGTCCCGCTCGGGGTCGTAGAGCTCGACGGCATGGGGGAGCGTCTCGAACCCCTCCGGGAGTCGGCCGGAAAGCCAGTTTCCAAGCGCCCCCGCCTCGGCGAGAGTCGCGGCCGTGCTTCCGCAGGGGTCGAGCCCTGCGGAGGACGGGAGAGCCCCGCGAAAGACGATGGGGCGCGCGGCAAAGTAGCGTTCCATGAGTTTCGCCCGCGCGCGCTTCGGTCTCACCCGCGCCGGCGCCAGGCCCTCCGGATGCAAGACGGCCCAGGCTCCGTGATCCCGGCCCCGCCGTCTCAGTTCCACGCGCCGGATCGAGCGCCGGTTCACCTCGCTTTGGAAATCGAAGTCCTCTGCCTGGGACAGGGAGACCACCGGCCAGGCGCCGCTCTCGCGATCGCGATCGGGAGCCAGCAGGATCTCGCGGAACAACCCCGGTTCCGCGTCCGCGTGCGATGAATCCCCCCGTCGCCCCCCACCCCGCCGCCCGGAGCTGCTCTTTCCACGGGTCCTCTTTCCGTCGTTCAAACCGAGAGCAGTGAATGGAGCTCGTCGAACCGCGACTCGATCTGCGCCCGATTCCTGTGGGCCAGGGTCTCGACGCTGAAGCCTTCCACGCAGAACGAGGCGGTGACCGTGCCGTAGAGCATCGCGCGCCTCAACGTGGACGGTTCCACGTTCGCCACGGACGCGATATAGCCCATGAAACCACCTGCAAACGAGTCCCCCGCCCCGGTGGGATCGACGACTTCGGCGACCGGGTAGGCCGGCAGGGCAAAGCGCAGGCCTTCACCGAGCAGGAACGCGCCGTGTTCGCCCTTCTTCAGAATCAGTATGCGGGGCCCCATCTTGAGGATCTCTTCCGCAGCCACGAAGAGGTTGCGTTTACCCGTGAGCAGGAACGCTTCCTCGTCGTTGATCACGAGACCATCGACCTCGCGCAACAGCATGTCCAGATCCGCCCGTGCGGTTTCGATCCACAGGTTCATCGTGTCCGCCAGGACGAATTTCGGCGTTTCGACCTGATCCAGCGCCTTCCGCTGCAGCGCGGGCTCGGCGTTGGCCAGAAACAGATAGTCGCTCGAGCGGTAGTCGCCGGGGATCTTGGGATCGAATTCCGCAAAGACGTTGAGCTGCGTATCCAGGGTGGTTCGCGTGTTCCAATCGGCCTCGTAGCGGCCGGCCCATCGAAAGGTCTTGCCCTCGGCGACCTCGATACCGCGACTGTCGATATCGCGCGACGAGAAGTCCCCGATCACCGAATCGGGGAAATCGGTTCCCACGACGCCCACCACCCCGACCGGACTGAAATAGCGTGCGGCGTGGGCGAAGTAGGTGGCCGAACCGCCGACCATGTCGGTGCGCGATTCGAAGGGGGTTTCGATCGAATCGAAGGCGAGGGTTCCGCAGACGAGCAAGCTCACGGCTGAAACCCTACGCGGCTCCCGGCCTTCTCTCCAGAGTCGAGCGGGATCAACCTAGGCCGAAGTCAGGTCTCGGGCGTCCCTTCCGCTTCCCGGATCGCGGCGCGGTTGCCCGGCAAGAGCAGGAAGGGGCTGCCCAGGAGGCCCATCAGGAGCATGCTCAGGCGGAAGGTCACGCTGACCGCAACCCCGAGCGCAGCGCTGGCGCCGATCAGCTGGAAGAGCTTGCTGTAGATCAATTCCCCCAACCCCCAGCCGCCGGGTGCCAGCGGGATCGCTGCGACGATGTTCGCGACCGGCACCAGCACGAGGTATTCCAGGAGCCCGACCTGTTTCAGGGGAACGCCGAGCGCGCGCCCGAGAAAGTACACCCCCAGGACCACGCAAAAGTGGTTCAGGAACGAAAAGCCGAAGGCGATGGCGACCTGGGCCGGATGGCGCAGATAGAGCAGCGCCGCCTCGTCCAGCTTGCGCAACTTCTCGCCGATGGGCAGGCGATCGACGAGGGCCGAGAGACCGATCTTCTTGCGAAAGGACTTGTTCGCATACAGCCCCAGCCCCAGAACCACCGTCAGAAGTAGCCCCAGGAGCCCCTGGCGCAGAACGAGAAAGGGCCCGCCGGCCGCCAGGATCACGGTCACCGCCAGGATCGCCAGGGCCAGCATCCCGAAGATGCGGTCCGCCAGAACGGAGACCAGGGCATCCGCCCGTCGCTCTGGATTCTCCTTGGCCGCCAGGATCCCCTTCACCAGGTCGCCTCCGGTCTGACCCGGCATGACCGCGTTGAAGAACAAGCCGATGAAGGTCAGACGCAGCGCGTTGAACCACGTCGTCGGACAGCCGGCCAGGGCCAGGAGTCGCCACCAGCGCGTCACGATGGTCAGGTTGCCCGACAAGAGCAGGATCAGGGCGAGCGCGAGCAGTCCCGAGTCCATGGCCCCGAAGACACGCGGCATCCCGGGTTGCCAGTCGTAGCCACGCCCCGCCGCCCCCCGCCGTTGGACATGCAGAACCTCGTCCTCGTGGGCCGCCTGGAGGGCCTCTTCGGGCCAGCCGGATTCCAGTCTGGATCCCGGGAGAAACATGAAGTCGGCCTGGGACTCCTTCCATTCGCCTTCGATGACACCGTCACTCGAGAGCACCGCCCCGTCGTCCAGGCGATAGGACAGCTCGTCTTTCCAGGGCAGGGTTCGAGCCACCCAGTAAAGAATCGCTCCCGCCACGACCAGACGCAGAACGACAAAGGATCGCTTGAGCACGCCGGTTCGCATCCCCGGACGCTCGCCGGGCCTCTGGGGATCGTTCTGGGGTTTCGATTCAGTCATCCACTCGGTTCGTGGAGGCTTCCGGGGCATCGTCGTGGGTCGTCGTGGCCGATGGACCGTCACGCTCCCAGAGCCACCAGCTGGACCATAGCTCGGGCCGCAGGGTCGCGGGCCTGCCCGTCAGACGCGACAACGCCCGCGCCGTGGCCGGGTGCAGGCGGCCGCGCACCACGGAAAGGAGCTGTACGAGGGTGGCGCACCAACGCTCGAGTTGTGCGGCCTCATCCTCTTCATCCCAGTCCTCACTCGCAGGGGATGAGGGAGGCGGCCGGGGCAGACCGTTTGCGGCGATCCATTCGATGGCCTCCAGGGCGAGCTCTTCGAAGTGCGTCAGCCCCTGGCGAGGATCAGCGATGGCAGCCTGCAGGAGCGCTTCGCGGTCCTCGTCCACGAGCAACAAGCGCGACGCCAATCCGCCGGCGGCGACCCGCCCGTCCGCATCGTCCATCACCTCGTACAGCGCGAACGCCACCGCGCGCCGGGCCAGCGAGCGTTGCAAACCGCGCAGAGGATCGAGGGCGGTCTTGCTTCCTCCCTCTTCGAGCAGGACGTTCGTGGCTTTCAAGAGCAAGAGGGTTGCGGCGCGGTCGGGGCGCACGGCGCCGATCCCCTCGCAGGCCTCGCGCAGGTCGAGAACGGACCCGGATTCTCCGCGCACGATGGGCGAAGCCACGATAACCAGGGTATCGAAGGCGGACTTGATCTCCTCGGGGCCGGAGGGTTCGCCGTCGGGCTCAGCCGCCTTCATAACCTCCAGGCGCAGGGCCAGGGGGCCGAGCGCACGCGCGGCCTCTTCGCGCGACAGGGCGTAGGTGCAGTCGACCGCAAGCCAGCCCAAGCCCTCCGCCTGCAGCGCAGCGACCGAGTCCTTGTCAGGGTTGCACTTCGCCAGGGCGATCACGTTCTTGAAACACGTTCCCAGGGGATCGTGAATGGTGGAAGGTTTCGTCTCCGAGAACGACGTCTGGGAGAACGACGTCTGGGAGAACTCGATCGAGGATAGCGAGCGCTGTAGAAGGTAGTCGAGGTCCGACTGGGTCCTGCCCTGGCGCCGCGGTGTCCCGTCGAGGTTGTGCACTTGGCGCAGGTTCCAGATGCGCGCTTCGGCGACCCGACAACCGGTCAGCGCACACAACAACGCGAGCAGGGCCCCCGGGAAGCCACGTCCTTGACGTTTCGGCATGGGAGGGAGTTTAGCCCGGAGGATTCATGAACTACCAGTGATCGACCCGGACCAATAGGTGACCGTCGATTTCGCGTACGCTGAGGTTTGGGTGGCACTCCAGGTACCCGCGCAGGCGGGCGAGGTGGGCGGGATCCCGCAGAAGTCGCCGGCGCAGAATCACAAAGCGAATTCCGATCTCGGCCAAGAGCCGCTCGTTCTCGGCGATCTCCACCTGAAGCTCGGGGTCCTCTGGCGTCCGAGGAGCGGGGGGTGCGAGAAGTCGCGGTACGGGCAGAAGATCCTCCGTGAAGGCCCGCACGAGCTCCGGGGGCACCCGGGTGACCGGCCCGCCGCACATCCGGCGCCGGTGCAGAACCTGGCCCAGGGCCATGCGCCTCAGGTTGGGGCGAAAATCGTGGGGAAGATCGATGATGGCCCCGGGCGCAGGGTCGGCGGCGACGGCCTCGTACACCCCCTCGTGTTCGATCGGCCGGTAATGGAACGGCCGAGCCCACCAGCCCAGGCAGGCGAGGGCGGCCAGTCCGACCAGCCCGGGGCCGGCCCACCTCCAGAGGCGCTGCACCCCGAAGGCCACGGCGATGGCCAGGCCCAGATGACAGAGGCGCAGGTTGGCCGCCACGTAGCGGCCCGCGGCGAGACCGGGAATTCCCTTCGCCAGCCAGTAGTGCGGCATCGTCACGACCGAGTCTCCGATGCGTCGGAAGGGGCCCAGGGCCAGGAGGGCTCCCAGGCACCCGAGAGCCAGAAAGGGCCACAGCTCACGACGCAACCCGCCCAGGAAAGCGACGATGGTGGCGAGGAACAGAACGGCCGAGGCGAAGACCCCGAGCCCGCTGCCCCCGGCCTTGCCGTGCATGGAGCTCCAGATCACACGGTTTTCAGCGCTCCCCTGCGCCAATCCCGATCCGGCGGGAAAGGCCGCTTCGTGCAGGGAGGGAGCCGTGTACCAGGCCAGGTTGTTCAGGTCGGGCGAAAAGGCGAGCTGAATGGAATCGGGGCGCTCCTCGAAGCGCAGCTGGCTGACGACGTCGAAGCCGGGATTGGCGCGCAGCTCGAACAGCATGGGGATCAGCAGCGGAGCGAAGAAAAGCCCGCCGCAGCCGAAGGCCCAACCCGCACGCTGCAGGAATTCGCGGGGCCCGATCGAACCGCGCCGGCCCCATTCGAAGGCCACCACAGCGCACCCCGCGAGGCCCATTTCCGGCAGCAGCGAGGCATCGCAGGCCCCCGCCAGTGCAAAGAATCCGCCGGCCCCCAGGTAGGCTTTCCGTCCCCCACCCCGGAGGCTCGTGACGAGCCGCTCGAGGAACCATGGGACGAGGGCGCCCATCAGGTAGTGCACCCGTCCCAGGTGCAGCATGCGAAAAGGCAGGAAGGCGAAGAGACAGCCGGCCGCGAAGGCCGGCCACGGAGCCATGGAGAACGTGCGGCGAAGGAAGCGCGCCATCCCCAGGATCGCCAGCGGAAAGCTCGCGAACATGCACAGCTTGGTCGCGACCACCGCGCCGTGCAGGGGCTCGAGCCACAGCTGAAACGGAAGCGCGACCAGGGTCAGAGGAAAGGCCAGGGGCGAGAGCACCAGGGACGTTCCATGGGGGTGGAACACCTCGGTACAAAAGAACGGATTCGTTCCTGCCCGGAGGGCCTCGAAGACCCACCAGTCGTTCCAGTAGTAGATGCAGTCGTCGAGCGTCGGGTCCGCCAGCCGCGTCAGCAGCGGCAGGTTCCACAGCAGCGGCCACGTGGCCAGCGTCGTGAAAAGAAACGCAAGCGACCTCTCGGTCCACGGGCGCCGGATCGAATCCGCACTCGGCTTTCGATGGGACAAGGTACTGGCAGGGTAGACCCTTCGACTTCAAAAGCGAACGGGTCCACGAGCCTCTCAGGGGCCGGAGACCACCGTCTCAGGTGGTCTCATCGGCCCTGCTGTTGGGATCCAGGTCCTCCTGAAGCTGCGGGTCCGCGTCGAGGAAAGCGTCGTGGTCCGAGGGCAGCGGGTTGCCGTCCTCGTCCACGGCGTCAGGGTCGAGGCCGCGCGCGCGCATGTCTTTACGCCACTGGCGGCGGGCCTCTTTGTCCTCACGCTTACGACGCTTATCGCGTTCGCGTTGACGCTTGTTCCCGGTGGGTTTCCCGCGCTTAGCCAACGCTGGGGTCCGACCTGGCAGAGGTAAACCCGCCGTCGATCAGGATTTCACCTGTGTTACGCCGGGGGTTGTGTCGGTAGTAAGTGTGGATCGCACTTCTCCTACCAGCGGTCCCGTCGTCCACCACCGCCGCCGCCGCCGCCGCCACCACCGCGGGGCTGGCGCTCACGTGCTTCGTTCACCGTCAGCTGACGGCCGTCGAGTTCGACACCGTTGAGGGCATCGATCGCACCCTGCGCGTCGGAATCGTTCGCCATCTCGGCAAAGGCGAAGCCGCGCGGCCGTCCGGTCTCGCGATCCGTAACCATGTGCAGTTCCTTGACACCGCGTCCGTCCTCGGAGAGGGCGGCCATCAGGGTGTCTTCGTTCGTGTCCCAAGAGAGGTTGCCGATATAGAGTCGTGCGCCCATATAACTGATACTTGCTTGTTTCCTTGTCCGACGCCCGCCTGCGCCACCCCGTGTAAAACGGAGCCGCCTAGAGGCAGGGTGGATTTCCTACTCGATTGAAAAAGGCCCGCGACTCCGAAGTCAGAGTCGCCCAGGCCGCCTCACGGTGACGGAACCTGGCCGAGATTGCTCGGCTGCCCTCGATATTTTTTTGTTCAGAGCCCCGAAACCGTCGCCATCGATGCCTTGCATCCGGGCGCCACTCCGGAGCGGAGGGGGCCGCAAACCACATCCCTAGCCCTTTCGGGCCGGCACCTCCCACCCCCGCGGCGGCCCGGAGAATTTTCTGAAAGTTCCTTGGCCGGTCGATCCGGCGCACCTTTGCAGGGCCCACTCGCAAGCCCCAGGCGGAGGGTGGAGGCGGCGGGAATCGAACCCGCGTCCCGAAATCGTTCGACACCGGACGTCTACGTGCGTAGTTCGTGGTTTGTTTCTCACCCTCCGGGCGCCCACGAACAGGCTCCCCTCGGGCCAGCACTCCAAAGGTCTCGTCGGCTCACCGGTGTGCGGAGTTCACCGACCAGCCCGCTGTTGGCGTTTCCCGCAGGCCACGGGCACTCCCGCGGGAAACGGCGGCCTATTGACTAGGCTGCGATTGCAAAGTTGTTGGCAATTGAGTTGCCGTTCCGAGTGGATTGACGGGGACCTCGGACCCCCGGCGCGCAGTCCGGAGCGCAACCAAACCGGTCGAAACCAGTGCGCCCCCTTCAGACCAGGAGAATAGGCCAAAAAGGACCCGTCCGAAAGGGCGCAGGGGCGGAAGAGCGCTTCGCGGCGACTCCCGGCGAGCCCCTCAGCGCCGCCGGGACATCGCACGATCGATCTCCCGCTTGGCATCCCTTTGCTTTTGATCCTGGCGCCGGTCCCGTTGCCTCTTGCCGCGTACGAGGGCCAGCTCGAGCTTGACCCGATGCCCCCTGAAATAGAGCGTGAGGGGCACCAGGGTCACGCCCTTCTCGTGCACGCGCTTCTCCAGGCTGCGTAGCTCGCGGCCATGGGCCAGGAGCTTGCGATCGCGCGTCGTCTCGTGGTTGAACATGTTGCCGTGGCTGTACTCGGGGATGGTGGCGCCGACCAGCCAGAGCTCACCCCTGCGCATGCGCCCGTAGGCCTCGCCGATCGAGGCACGGCCGGCACGCAGGCTCTTGACCTCGGTACCGACGAGCGCCATGCCGCACTCCAGCGTGTCCAGGATCTCGTAGTCGTGACGCGCGCGCCGGTTCTTCGCGATCACACGGACCGCCTGCGAGTCTCGGGCCATGGCAAGAGCCTATTCTCCTCGGCCCGGGGCGCGTAGCTTCGCGGCCGGAACCTCGCTGCACTCCACCGGCCACGGGCGCGGGCCATGCCGATCTGTGCAGCCCGCGACGAGCACGTGATTGACCGGCCCCCATCGGATCCGTATTCTCCGCCGCCCCGCGACGGTGGGACCCGCAAGGACGGGCCTCACGACACCGCGCCTGGGTGGCGGAATTGGTAGACGCGCATGGTTCAGGTCCATGTTCCCGCTAAGGGAGTGGGGGTTCGACTCCCCCCTCAGGCACCACCTCGGGCGCCTCGGCGCTCGCGATTGTACGACGTCGACCCTCACGGGTTTTCATCGCCGGCGTAACCGAGCTCCTCGAGACCGGCCTGCTCCCGAGCTCCGAGGGTGACCTCTCCGGGTTCGAAGCGGCGACGGGCCAGTTTCATCAGGGTGGGAAGCAAATCCTCCCTCCGCGTCCGTGCCCAGTCCTTCCCGGCCAGGTCGTTTTCCTCTTCCGGATCGCTCGCAAGGTCGAATGCGAAGCGCAGTTCGCTTTGACCCGGATCCTCGGTGTCCAGCATCAAGAAGATCTTGCGCCGGCCCTCGACCACCCCCAACTCGCTGTAGCGCCCCGCGTCCGGGCCCATGCGAAAGGCGAAGGCGATCTCCCCGGCGCCTTCGCTCAAGAGCGCCCGTCCGCCCCAGTCGGGAGGCTCGGGGACCCCGCAGTACTGCGCGATCGTCCGGGGCACATCGATCAGGGACGCGTTGCCGAAGGCCTCACGGGCCTCGACGCGACCGCCGTGCAGGATCAGGGGAACACGGATCTGTTCCTCCCAGGGCGGCAGCCGGTGGAACATGTCGCCGTGCTCATCGAAGGACTCGCCATGGTCGCTGGTGAGAATGCAAAGCCCCTCGCGGAAAAGTCCGCGCTCCTCCTGGCGGGAGAGCCAGGCGCCCAGACGGCGATCCAGATCGCGTACCCCCTCGGCGTAGAGCTCGGCGAATCCGCTCGCGTGGGCTCGGTAGGCGCGACTCAACGCGGCGGTCGGACGGGAGCCGCCGGCCTCCGACTCCACCCGAGCCACCAGCTCGTCGAAAGCGCCGCGCTCCTCCGCTTCTCCGACCCTGTAGGGCTTGTGCGTGCGGTAGGTGTGCACGAACAGAAACAGGGGACGACCGTCGTCCCGCTCGATGGCCCGATCGGCCTCGTCCAGGGTCTTTTCGAAGCTCCAGGCGTCGGTGGGAATCTCGCGAAACCACGAGAACCCCTGGGCCAGGCCGTAGCGCCTCGACGCGAAGAAGGAATCGGTGACGCCAACCGTGCGGTAGCCGAAGGCCCGCAGCTGTTCGGCGAGCGTACGGAAGCCCTCCGCCAGGGCGCGTTGGGGCCCGACCGCACCGTGCTGGGTCGGATAGCTGGCGGAGAAGAGCGAGGCCAGGGCGGGCAGGGTCCATGTGGCCGTCGAACGGGCATCGCGGAAGCGCAGGGAGCGCTCGACAAATCGATCGAGATAGGGCGTACGCCCTTCACCGCCATAGGCCGAGAGATTGTCCGCCCGGAAGGTGTCCGCCACGAAGAGCACCACGTCCGGGCGAGAACCGAGGGGACGCCGGAGCGGACCGGCGGGTTCCCGCGGGCCGAGGGTCGGATCGAAGGCGGCGGCCATGCCGCGCGCGCCCTCCTGGACCATCCCGAGTCGGACCCCCTTCCCACCGCGTGCAGGGAGCGCAACCTCCACCCAGGTACCGGTTTCATCGCCCGCTCCCGTGACCTGTTCGAAGAGCGGCTCCCCGTCCCACAGCACGCGGAAGACTCCAGGCTCGTTCCCACCGGGGACCCGGGCCGACTTCACGAGTACCCGCAGGACCGACGACGGCGGAACGTCGCAGCGCAGCTCGGCCGTCAGGCCGGGCCACAGCGGCCAGCCGACGCCGACCACATTGCCCGAGGCCAGGGTCCACTCGCCGTCGACGGACTCGCCCTGGTCCAGGGCCACCGAGAACGTCAACGGATCCGGCAACGGGCTCCCGGACGGCGCGTACAAGACCAGCCGTTCCCCGTCGATCGCAAAGCTCCACGGGGGCGGTTCGAAGGGGCGGTCCGGTCGCCTGCGGGGTGCTTTCTCGAAATGCCTGGAGCCGGCCCGCAGGCGCACGGTGGCGAAGTCGGCGTGCTGCGCCAACCCGTCCCGCGGAAGCGAGAGCGAGGCGCTGGGCGGCAAGCCCGGGGCCCGGACCCAGGCCCGCGCCGCAAGGTTCCAGCTGAGCCACAAGACCCCCTCCTCCGCTTCCATCCGCGCTCCCGACGCGTTCCCAGGACCCTCCAGCCCGGAGGCCACCTCTTCGAGCCCCCGGGGCGTAAAGCCCCGGGCGAGCTGGATCCACCGAGGCCCCTCCGGCCGCGGGCCGCAAGCGACAGCGAACGCAAGCGCCAGAACGCAGCCGATGGGGGTAGGTGAGCTCGTCACGGGCCTATCTTCGGGCGATTTCGTGCTCTTCGGGAGTCCCCACTCCTCAGAAGGAGTTGTCCCGCGGGTAGAACCAGATCGCCAGGACGAAAACGATCAGGGCCAGCGCGCCGAGGCCGACGAGAATCCAGCCCCATGTGACGAGGGCGATCACATCCCCTGGGAGCCGGGGGCCCGATACACGAGCACGGCCCGCCCGCCGAGTTCGCCCGGCAGCTCGTGCTCCCAGACCGTGTCCAGGCGAAAGCCCAGCCGTTCCGCCTCGCGCTCGCCCGCGCGCACCTCGCGCGACCACGAGGGGCCCTTCATCATGATGAGGTCGTGCAAGGAGTGGCGCACCTTGCGTAGCAGGCGAACGTTCTCGCGCACCGAGCTCAGGGCGCGCACGAGGGCGACGTCGACTTTATTGCGCAGCAGGTATTCCTCGGCTCGAATCGCCAGCGCTTCCGCGTTGGGAATCACCATCTTCTCGATGGTCTCGCCGACGAATTCGGCCTTCTTTGTCGTCGAATCGACCAGGACGACGTGAGCGTTCGGCTCCGAGAGGGCGACGGGAATGCCCGGATAGCCTGCGCCCGTTCCGATGTCGAGCACCGTCCGCCCGAGCAGGGGCAGCAAGCGGGTCGTGCGCCAGCAGTCGAGGTAGTGCTTGGCGGCGATATCCTTGGGCTCGACGATCTTGGTCAGGTTCATGCGCCGGTTGGCTGCCTGCACGATCACCGCGTGCTCGGCACAGCGGTCCAGGTATTCCGCCGGCGCATCCTCTTTCTCGAAGGCCCAGTCCAGGGCGGAGCGGATCTCGTCCAGGCTGGGCAGCGCAAGATCGGCGAACAGGATCTCCTCCTCCGCTTCTGCTTCAGGTTCGGCCGGCTCTTCCGCCTCGGGCGCCCCTTCGGTTTGCGCAGCGGAAGCCGGATCTTCCCCCCGAGCCCCCGCCGGTTGCGGGTCGTCGTCCGGCTCGTTCTGGGGGCTGGGTCCGTCTTCGACGCTCATGTGCGTGGGCAGGGGGATCGGCAAAAACCGGTTGGCAGGGCAGCAGGGACTCGAACCCCGATCCTGCTGATTTGGAATCAGCCGCTCTAACCAATTAGAGCTACTGCCCTCTCGGACGGTCGAGCGTAGCCCCCGTGTGTCGGGCGGGCAAGGGCGACCCAAAGGATGCTTGGCAGGCCTCAGGCCCGCGGCCTCGAGGGATTCTTTCGAACGAAAACCACCAATCTTCGAGCAGAACCTCTCACTAAACCCTCTTCCACGTTAGATTCCTAGCCCTCGCGTGCCGATGAGACTCCCTTCCAGAGGGCCATGACTCTCCCCTCCGACACGCCCCGCCCAACGAACGACAGCGACCCCGACGTGGTCGAGAATGCGGGGTTGGATCCGGGCAGCATTGACCAAAATGCCCTGCGCGTGCTCTCGCGGCTCCAGCGCAGCGGCCACGAGGCCTATCTCGTAGGAGGCTGCGTGCGTGATCTGCTCCTGGGCCGGCGGCCCAAGGACTTCGATGTGGCCACCGCGGCCCATCCGCGCCAGATCAAGCGGCTCTTCCGAAACGGTCGCATCATCGGGCGCCGTTTCCGACTCGTGCATGTGGTCTACGGACGCCAGATCGTCGAGACGGCGACCTTCCGCAGCGAGCCGGTCCTCGATGGCTCCGACCTGCTCATCACCGAGGACAATCAGTACGGAACGGCGGCCGAGGATGCCCGCCGGCGGGACTTCACCGTCAACGGCCTCTTCTACGATCCGACCAGCGGTGAGGTTCACGATTACGTCGATGGTCTGGCGGACCTCGAGGACGGGCTTCTGCGGACCATCGGTGACCCACGGGTGCGCCTTGCGGAGGATCCGGTACGCATCCTGAGGGCGGTCAAGTTCGCCACGCGACTGGGCTTTCGCATCGAGGACAGCACCTGGGAGGCCATGTGCGAGCTGGCAGGCGATCTCAGTCGCTCGGCGCCCCCGCGGGTGGCCGAGGAGATCCTGCGCCTCCTGCGCTCGGGAACCTCGCTCGGCGCCTTGCGGATGTTGCGCGCCTGCGGCGCCCTGGGAGCGCTGCTGCCCGAGGTCGACGAACACCTCGGAACGAAGAACGACCCCGATCCCCAGGCCCGCGACCGCGCGGACCTCTTCTGGCGATTGCTCGAGGCCCTGGACGGCGAAATCCACAACGGCTCCGAGCCGTCGACGGGGGTCCTGGTCGCGGTTCTTTTTCTCCGGGTCGTCGAGAGCCAGCTGGAGAAGCACGCACTCTCCGACGGCGAACGCGACCGCGTCACCTCCGAGGTCATCTACCCCCTGGCCGCCCGCGCCCGCCTCCCCCGCAGGGCGATCGAACGGGCCAAGCGCGTCATCGGCCTCCAGCCCCGCTTCCTGCAGCCCCCGACCAGGAGCGCCCGGCGCACCCTGTTCCTCCGCAGCGAGGAGTTCTCCGACGCCCTGCACCTCTTCCGGCTGCGCTGCGCGGCCTGGGGCCAGGGCTGGGACGTCTACGAGGGCTGGCTCGAGCGCTACCGCAGCGCCCAGGACTTCTCCGACGAGGAACTCTCCGTGCTGCGACGCAAGAACCGTAGTCGACGACGGCGCCGCGGCGGGCAACGGGGAAAGTGAGAGGGGCTTCGGCCATCAGGTAAAGGACACGACTCGGCGGCTTGCCCGAAGCGGGTGGAAGCTAGCCGCAGCTCACCGCCCGCGCAGCGAGTTCGGCGGTGGCGAAGGCGGCCTGGAAATTGAGACCGCCGATCGGACCCGCGAGGTCGAGCAGCTCTCCGCAAACGAAAAGACCCGGGTAGCGCCGTACCGCCATCGTTCCGGGATCGACCTCGGACAGGGCCAGTCCGCCGGCGGTGACCTCCGCTCGATCGAACCCCAGGGTTGCGTCGACGGGCACCGTGAGGCCCTTCAAGCTCTCCACCAGGAGGTGGCGCTGAGGGCGGGTGAGTTCGTTGGTACGCATCCCCCCACCGCAGCCGGCCTGGACGAGAACGGCCCGGACTACGCGACGGGGCAGGGGTTCCGCCAGACCCTCCGCCAGGGCCCGTCGCAGCAGCGGCGCACCCCTTCGAGCTTCGATCTTCCGTAGAGCCCGACGCACCTCTTCGCGATCCGAGCCCGGAACGAGATCCAGGTGCAGCTGCGGAAGGTCTTCGCCGTTTTCCTTCGCCCGAGCGATGGCGTCCGACAGATCCATCACCCCGGGGCCCGAGAGGCCGCGATGTGTGAAGAGCACGGGGCGCGCTCGCCTGCGGATCGTCTTACCACCCCGGGTGAGATGCACTCGCACGTTTTCCAGAGCGATTCCCGCCAGTTCGTGAACCCAGCCTGCGGGGCTGGAGAGCGCCACCAGGGCCGGCACGGGCGGGACCAGCTCCAGCCCCAGCGACTCGAGCCACGCGTACCCGTCGCCGGTGGTTCCCGTGCGCGGGTAGCTCTTTCCGCCACTGGCAAGGATCACATCGTCCGCGAGGAGCTCCTCGCCCGTTTCCAGGCCCAGGGACCAGCGCCCGTTCTTCGGGCGAAGTTCCATGAGCCTCGCGTTGGGACGGATCTCCGCCCCCGCTTCCCGGGCCCAGCGCTCCAGGGCGTCGCGGACGTCCCGAGCCCTCCGGCTCGCCGGAAAGACCTTTTCCAGGGGTGCCTCCACGGTCGCAACCCCCAACCCGTGAAGGCGTTCGCGCACATCCATCGGAGACAGAACGCGCAGGGCCGTGCGCAAGAAGCGCGCCCCCTTTTTTCCGAACAGGGCCGACGCCGGTCCGCTCGCAAGGGTCGTCGTCAGGTTGCAGCTCGTCCCTCCGCTCGCCAGTACCTTGGTGCCCGTGCGCGGCGTCTTTTCCAGAAGCAGCGTCGGTACGCCGAAAGAAGCCGTGCGAGCCGCCGCCCACAATCCGGCGGCACCGGCGCCCACGATGCAGAGTGCGCGCGAGTTCGTCACGTGTTTCAGCCGCCGCGCAGCGCTTTCTCGAAGGCATCGATTTCCGCCGGCGTGCGCGGCCCGCGGGGCGGCGTGTCGTCGCCCCGGCTCTCGAGGTAGCCCTCGGGCAGGACGACTCTTTGCGTACGCCCGCCCTTGGCCCGGTGTGCCCGCAGGGCGGCCGGCGGGAAGGGTTCGTCCGGGTCGCCACGGGCGAGAATCGTGCGGATCTCGGCGAGGGAGTTCACGCGCACGAGTTCGCCGCGCGCCCGAGCGGAGTGGCGAAAACCGATCGTGTACCAGGTGCACCACTTGCGCAGCTGGCGGATGCCGTTCGTTTCGCCGAAGAAATCGATCACGAGCTCAGCGTGGTCGAAGAGGATCTCGCACACCTCTGCGAAGTTGGGCGGCGGACCCGGCTCTCGTCCGTCGAAAACCTCTGCCAGTTCGCGAAACAACCAGGGCCGTCCCAGGCAACCCCGGCCGACGATCGCTCCGGCGCAGCCGGTCTGCCGCAGCATGCGCAGCGCATCCCAGGCTTCCCAGATGTCACCGTTGCCCAGGACCGGGATGGAGACGTGACCGACCAGCCGGCCGATCGCATCCCAATCGGCTTCGCCTGAGTAGAGCTGGGCGGCCGTGCGCGCGTGCAAGCCGATCGCGCAGGCGCCCTCCTCCTGGGCGACGCGACCGGCGTCGAGGTAGGTCTGCAGCCGATCGTCGATCCCCTTGCGCACCTTGATGGTGACGGGCACCTCACCGGCCCCCCGCACGGCGGCCCCGACGAGACGGGCCAGGAGCTTCGGCTTCAGCGGAACGGCGCTGCCTCCTCCCGAGCGGGTGACCTTCGGCACCGGACAACCGAAGTTCATGTCGATGTGCTCGACCCCCTCGGACACCAGTTCACGCGAGATCTCGTAGACGTCGATCGGATCGACCCCGTAGATCTGCACCGAACGGGGTTCCTCGTCGGGTTGCGAACTCGCCAGCAAACGCGTGAGGCGATTGCCCATGAGGTATCCGCGGGCCGTGATCATCTCCGAGATGTAGAGCCCCGCACCGAAGTTGCGGCACAGACGCCGGAAAGGATAGTTGGTGACGCCGGCCATCGGGGCCAGGACCACCGGCGGCCACACGCGCAGGGGCCCCAGCTCGAGGGGTGCAAACTCTCCCGCACGGGCCGGTTCGACCTCCTGGTTTTCGGGACTGGCGATGCGCTCCATGACGGTTGTCTAGTCTTCTTCAGCCTCGCCGGAGGCGCTCGCCGGGGCGGCCTTCTTGGCGGGAGGCAGCGGCAGGCCCCCCCCACCGAAGGCATCAAAATCCCGGAGGCTGGTCTCAAGCACGCCCGTACCGCGTCGCTGCATGACTCGCTCCGGAGCCCCCTTTTCGTTCAAGCGGAAGGCCAGCTGACCGAAAGGGGTCCGTACCTGATGGTTGCCCCTGTCATCGAGCTCGCTCATCCAGGTCACGCTGTCGACTTCCAGTCCTTCGCGCATGTGCAGGACGGGAATTCTTGCACCGAGCTCGGTCTGCCCCAAGATCAAGAGCGAGGTCACGCTGCTGAGGTCCACGCAGCGAGGATGGGTCCCGATGGACTCGTTCTCCCTCAGAGGTTGCCCGTTGAACCGGGTCCGTGTGCGCCACGTGCCGGCCACCCAGAGGCCGCACGACTCCAAGACCATGTCGGCCTGCCGTAGGGTCGCGTAGCAGCTTTGCAGTTCGCCGGCGTGCAGGACCTGGATGACCACGACTTCGCGCTCCACGTTCTGGTCCGCGGACGGGTAGCGGATGCGGCCGCAATAGCCGGTACCGCCTCCGGCGAGCTGCCAGACCTGAAAGCGTTCACCACTGATGCGCTGTCCGAGCAGGCGCGTCTCGACCGTGCCGTCGAGAACCAGAGCATCCCCGCTCTCGACAGACGCTTCCTGCTGCTCTCCGAAGGTGCGCGGCCCCGGCGGAGCGGCGATCTCGAGGGGGCGCTGGAGATCCGACCTGAGGGCCCTTTTTCGGGCTGCCAGGGTTTCCAAGAGGTCCGCGAGATCACGCCGTTCGAGAACCCGCCCGCGGACGCAGACGTAGTCGGGATCGAGCAGCACACCCAGGTCTTCGCGCGGATCCGCGGACACACAGATGAGATCGGCGAGCGCCCCGACGAACAGGGCTCCACGCTCCCCTTCCAGACCGAGAGCCTGCGCTGCACCGCGGGTGGCCCTCTGCAGGACCTCGCCGCGGGGCATGCCGGCCTCGACCCAGAGGGCGAGCTCCCGATGCAGGGCCTGTCCGGGAAACAACCACGGCTGCGCTCCGGCGGAGCCGGGCAGGAGCGTCACCCCTTCCCGGGCCAGGTCGCCGACGAGCTGGGTCTTCTTGTCGAGCATGCGCTGGACGCGCGTACGGTTCTCGGGGCTCATCAACTCGATGCGATCGGCGAGTTCCGCCTTCCACCAGCTCTCGTAGATCGGGTCCAGGAGATCCAGCAAGCTCAGGTGGGCTGCGCCTTGGCCCTGATTCTCGAGAAGTATCGCACTCACGACGAGGAGCGGGACCAACGGACGTTTGGAGTCCTTGAGGGCCGCCACGGCCGGTCGAAACGCCGCGCCCTGGACGATGTCCCAGGAGACACCGTCGGGCTTCAACCCATCGAGAAAGTGAAAGCCGTCCTGACCCGCGGCGATGGCCTCGCCTATCGTCTGTCCGGCCGGAGGGGGCCCCCAGACTTCGAGATCTTGCGCATGGGCGAGCTCGATCGTCTTGCGCCAGGCGGTGGGCGGCAGGCTGGGATGGATCGAGAGGAAATCGACCTCTTCGTCGAAGAGGATGGGCAGAAATTTCTCGGCGGAGTGCTCGTTCTGGAGCGAGACCGCCTGCGGCGTGACCGGCGGATCCCCACCGATGAGCGCCCCCGCAGTCAATAGCGCCGGTCCGGGAATACGGTTTCTGTGCCGGGGCTCGCGGGCCAACAGCAGGGGCAGGCGATCGCCCCCCACGTCGCGCACGCAGGTCACGCCGACCGCCGTGTAGAGAGCGTCGTGGTCCGGATCGAAATGCGCGTAGGCGTCGATCAAACCAGGCACGATGTGCCGGCCGGCCACATCGATTTGACGCGTCCCAGGGGCCAGTTCCAGGTCCTCGGCCAGGGCCACGATGCGCTCGCCCTCCAGGACCAACGTCAGGATCCGCGGGGTTTCACCGGGCACCATGGTGTGCACGGTGGCGCCGACGAAGGCGGTCCGCTCCTGGGAGCGATGCAGGCCCGCGAGCTCCCCTCCGGAAGGGAGAACCAGGTACAGGGCGAGGGAAAGGGTCGTTTTCAGCATGATGAGGGCCCGTGGGCCGGAGGCCGGCCGCTCCGTAAGCCGCATGTCACGGTGTCCGGCTCCCGGCGAATGGTAAGGCGCTCACACGGGCAGCGGTAGGCATGTAGCCGTCTAGTAGCCCGATTCGGGCCGGTGACGGAGCGACTCCCCCGTTAAAGATGTTGTTCGCTGCTTCCGGCGGAGGCCGGTCCACGGCATGCTGTTGCGCTCTCTTTCCAAACTAGGGGACACTCGTAAATGAGTCTCGCGGGACTGATTCGCAACAAAAAATGGGCTGAACTAGAGGATGCCTGGACGACCCACGCCGCCGAAGGTGGGGAAGTCGGACCGGCCCTCGAAGCGGTGAGCGCGGCCGCCAGCAAACGCGAACTGCCCCGCATCACATCGCTGATCCGCGACCACGCGGAGATGCTGGCGGCAAACGATTCCCCCGCCGAAGCGGCACAACTCCTGGGAGCCAGCCTCCTCGCCGGTGGATCACCAGGTGAACTCGCCAAGCCGCTCTTCGCCACCGCCACCGCCGCCTGGAGTTCCGAGGACTTCTGGGAAACCTACTGCTCGATTGCAGACTTTCGGGATAACGTGCCCGACATCCGCAAGTCCTGGCGCTCGATGGACAAGCTCCTCGCGCTGGTCGAAGGGCGCATCGTCTACCACGCCAAGGGCTGGGGACTGGGTCGCATCGAGAAGATGGACCAGTCCGAACAGGAAGCGCACATCCGCTTCTTGAGCGGCCGCAAGGACCGCTTTCCGTTCACTACGGCGGTCGACATTTTCGAGATGCTCGCGACCGACGACATGCGCTGCCTGGTGGTCGAGGACCCCGACAAGTTGCGAGAACTTCTGAAGGAGGAGCCGCTCCAGATCCTGCGCTGGGTTGTCGTCAAGGCCGGCGGCAAGGTCAACCACGCCGGGATCAAGCTCGCCATGATCACGCTCGGGGTCGACGGCGCGAAATTCACCGCTTTTTGGCGCAAGGCTCAGAAACTCGCCGAACAAAGCGAATGGTTCGAACTCTCCGGGCCGGCGACCAAACGTGTCGTCCGCTTGCTGCACACGGCGGAGGATCCGGCGCAGGCCTTGAAACGCCAGCTCCTGCGATCGCGGGATCTCGGCGAAGCCTTGACGCGCGTGCGTTCAATCGTGGGCGGCGAGGGCGTTGCAGAGAGTGTGAGAATCGCCGCCCTCGAAGCCCTGAGCGAACTGGTTTCGCACGATGACGCGCGCCTGCCGCAACGGTTGGCGGCCTGGATCTTCCTGCGCGAGGCTGTCGGTGAAATACCTCCGGAGCTGAAGACCACGATCGAGCAAGCGCGCGCGGAACCGCCCCACGCTCCGGGGGCGGCGCCGAAACTCTGGCAGCTCTTCAGCCTCGTTCCGGGTCTGCGGGACCAGGAGCGCTGCATCGAACTCTTCCAGGCTGCAGCACCGGACACGTGGCTGGATGAGGCCTCGGAGAACCTTCCTCATGCAGCGCCGGGCATGATTCGCGGGTTGGTCGACGCTCTGTTCGAAAACGATCGCTCGGAGACCCTGGTCGCCCACTACGGCACGCTGCTCGCGCGACCGACGCGCAACCCGGGCCTACTCGTCCTGTTGGCCGAAAAGATCGAGGGCACGGACCTCGCGAAACCGCTCTTGCCTCCCCCGCAGCGGGCGCAGTGTCTTCTGCAGCTGGCGGTCTTCCTCCAGCGCGCCCCCGGGTCGAACAACGACCTCGTTCGCGCACGCAACCGCCTCGCTACGGTTCTCGCCGAGGGCAAGAAACCGTTGCTCCCCCTGCTCCTGGGGAAGTGCGATGTGGAGACCATGCGCGGCCTGGCCTCGATGATCGAGGCCGGTGTCGACCGAAGTATCGATCGCATGTTCACGAAGATCGCCATCGGCATCTCACCGGTGATCTTCCGTGGTGAAGATCGTCCCTTCTGGGAGGGCAGCATCATCTGGACGACTCGCGAGGCCCTCGTCGCGCGCGAGGAAGAGCTACGGATTCTGCTCGACATCAAGATCCCTGAAAATTCCGAAGCGATCGGACGTGCCGCCTCCTTTGGCGACCTTTCCGAAAACGCGGAATGGGAAGCAGCCCTCGAAGACCAGCGCCACCTGACC
This sequence comes from Planctomycetota bacterium, assembly GCA_002683825.1. GTDB lineage: Bacteria > Planctomycetota > UBA1135 > UBA1135. The sequence goes on along the minus strand of NYUD01000051.1, from coordinate 33,429 downwards.
CAGCGCGCCATGGAACTCGAGGAGGCCATCCGTTCGGCCCAATTGCTCGAGAACGCGGTCATTCCGGACAAGACGGTGGCCCCGGGAACCAAGGTGCGCTACGTCCAGCTGGACGATGAAAGCGAACACGAAATCCAGGTGCTGGGCCCCTGGGATGCGGACGGTGAAAAGCGAGTCTCCTACCGCTCGCCCCTCGCGGCGGGAATGCTCGGCAGGACGGCCGGCGACGAGGTGACGATCGAACTGCCAAACAGCACCATTCGGGTCCGCGTCAAGAGAATCACGGCGATCGAGTTCTAGAAGCCCCTTCGCAGGCCCCCACAGCAGTTCTCTCTTCCGGACCTGAGTTCCGCCCGGCATCATGGCATCCATGGACCGTTCCGACACCCTCCACACCCGATCTTCAATGACCACTGCTGCCGCTTCGCTCGATTTCAAGGTTCTGGATCTCTCCCTGGCCGACTTCGGTCGCAAGGAAATCGAGCTCGCCCAGGTAGAGATGCCCGGCTTGATGTCGATCCGCGAGGAATACAAGGACCAGCAGCCGCTCAAGGGCGCACACATCACCGGTTCGCTGCACATGACGATCCAGACCGCGGTCTTGATCGAGACCCTGGTCGACCTCGGCGCCGATGTGCGCTGGGCTTCCTGCAACATCTTCTCGACCCAGGATCACGCCGCAGCGGCCATCGCCGTAGGCCCGAACGGGACTTCCGAGAACCCCGAAGGCATTCCGGTCTTCGCCTGGAAGGGTGAAACGCTCGAGGAGTACTGGTGGTGCACCGAACAGGCCCTCACCTGGCCCGGCCGGGACGGCCCGAACATGATCCTCGACGACGGTGGCGACGCCACGATGCTGGTCCACAAGGGACGCCAGTTCGAGGAGAGTGGGCAGGTCCCCAGCCCCACCGCGGACGATGCGGAGGACTGGACCGAACTCCTGAAATGCCTGGCCAACGCCCACGCGAAGGATCCGTCGAAATTCACGCGCATGTCCAAGCTGATCCTCGGGGTGACCGAGGAGACCACGACCGGCGTCCACCGTCTGTACCAGATGCAGGAATCGGGCGAGCTGCTCTTCCCGGCCATAAACGTCAACGACGCCGTCACCAAGAGCAAGTTCGACAACGTCTACGGCTGCCGGCACTCGCTGGTCGACGGCATCATGCGCGCCACCGACGTCATGATCTCCGGGAAGAAAGCCGTCGTCTGCGGGTACGGCGACGTGGGTAAGGGCTGTGCCCAGTCACTACGGGGCCAGGGCGCACGGGTCATCGTGACCGAGATCGACCCGATCTGCGCCCTGCAGGCACTGATGGAGGGCTACCAGGTCGCGACCGTCGAGGACGTCGTCGAGGAGGCGGATATCTTCGTCACCACCACCGGCAACTTGAACGTGATCACCACCGATCATATGCGCCGGATGAAAAACAACGCCATCATCGGCAACATCGGCCACTTCGACAACGAGATCGACATGGCGGGCCTCATCAAAGAGCCGGGGATCAAGCGCGAGACCATCAAGCCCCAGGTCGATCGCTTCCTGTTCAAGGACGGCCACGGCGTCATCATCCTGGCCGAGGGCCGGCTCCTGAACCTCGGTTGCGCGACCGGTCACCCGAGTTTCGTCATGTCCAACAGCTTCTCGAACCAGGTCATCGCTCAGATCGAGCTCTTCAACAAGCAGGAGGACTACGAGAACGGCGTCTATGTCCTGCCCAAGCACCTCGACGAGAAAGTGGCGCGGCTGCACCTCGACAAGCTGGGCGCCAAGTTGACGACGCTCACCGAGGAACAGTCGGCCTACGTCGACATTCCTGTCAAAGGGCCGTACAAGCCCAACCACTACCGCTACTAGGCTATTCGACGGCGAAGAGGACCATGCGGTCGACGGCGCGAAAGCCGTGCCTGACCGCCATCCTCGACGCGACGCGGCTGGATTCGAGTGCGCCCCAGGCGGGCTTCTTGCCCAGAGTGACCATGTGCCGAACCAACCCGGCTGCTGCGGAGGTAGCGTAGCCGCGACGCCGGTAGCTCTCGATCGTGTGCAGCTCGACGTCCCACCAGGCCTCGGTCTCGTACAGGGACGAGCAAAAAGCGACCGCGCGCTCGCCGTCGAAAGCGACGCAAACCTGTGCGAAGTCGAGGGTGCGTTCGACCTGGGCGCGAACGGCCGGTTCCACGTTGACCAACAGATCTATATCCCCCCGGGTGACAATCCGGATCGGGTGAGGCCCCAGGGCCATGGTGGCGGGATTGGGATGGACGTACACGGTCAAGGGGGACTCGCTCCAGCCGGGCAAAAGGGTGCGCAGGTGTTCCGCGGTTTCCTGCGGCGCCAGCACGTGGTAGGGGCCTTCCACCCGATCGAGGAAAGAGCGCACCACCGAGGCGACCGGACGCCCGATGGCGCAGGCCAGGGGCCGCCCCTCATCCAGAAGAAAATGGCCGCCGCCGCGCCGGCTCTCCGGAGGGATCAGAATCTCGCAACGAGCGGACAGGAGCAGGCCCCGCGCCGGAACCCAGCGCGGCAGATCCGGCAACTCGTCGGCTAGTTTCGCGTGGGGGGTCGCTTGTTGCATGGTAGTCAGGCTAGCTTTCTTTCCTGGAAATTCGCTCCCCCCCTGTGAAAATGCCGCAATCGATGGCGTTCCTTGCACCCGGCAGCAGCTTTGCCGTACCCGATCAACGATTTCAATCTGCGCCGGGCCGGTGACGACGAGATCTCCGCCCTGGCGGGCCTTGACGCCGACCGGGGCCGAGGCACGCGCAGGGAATGGAATGTCGCCCGGTCCGGTGGAGATCCGGAGGCGGGGCTGGAAATCGGGCCCGATCGCGTACCCATTTCGACCCCCGTGCCCCTCAACCCACGGACACCCCTCGCTGCCCGCCACGCCGACGCGGCGGTGCTCTACGAGATGCTCACCTGCTACGCCCTGCCTACCGACGGCTTGACCGTTCAGCCCATCCTGGACGCGGCCCGCAGCTCCAGCGATTCAAGCATCACCCGGGAGTCGTGTCGTTGACAGGAATCATCGGGCGTCTCGCTCCTAGCCCCACGGGCTATCTCCACGTCGGCCACGCGCGGAGCTTCCTCCTGGCCTGGTGGCACGTCCGCTCACGCGGCGGGCGCATCGTGCTTCGAATCGAAGACCTCGATCGGGCGCGCGCCAAGCCTGAGCTCGTCGACACCTGCCTGCGCGACCTGGAGTGGCTCGGGATCGATTGGGACGGCCCACCCACCTACCAGAGCAACGACCTGCAGCCCTACGAAGAAGCCCTCGCCAGCCTGGTCGTGAGCGGTGGCGCATATGCCTGTACCTGTTCCCGCAAGGAGATCGAAGTGGCCCAGTCGGCTCCCCACAAGGGCGGTGAGTTGCGCTACGCCGGAACCTGTCGCGGGCGCTACGCCTCGGTAAGGGCCGCCGAACGCCTCGCCGATCGCGCGGTCGGTCTGCGCCTGCGCGTCTCTTCCGCCCCGCTGGATCTCGATGACGGCGTCCGCGGCCCCCACTCGACCGACGTGCACCGGGACGTGGGCGACTTCCTGCTCGCCCGACGCGACCGGACCTTCGCCTACCAGCTGGCCGTGGTCGTCGACGACGCTCGAGCCGCTGTCACCGAGGTCCTGCGCGGCGACGATCTGCTCTCGAGCACCGCGCGTCAGTGGCACCTCCAGCGCGCCCTCGACCTCCCCCACCCGCGCTGGTACCACGTGCCCCTGGTCGTGGATCCCGCCGGCCGCCGCCTCGCCAAGCGGGACCGCGACCTGGCCCTGGCGAGCCTGCGGGCGGCGGGCGTGGACCCCCGCCGCCTGGTCTTCTGGGCCGCCCGCACGGCCGGGCAAGCCGTCTCCGAGGAACTCTCCGCGCCGGAGCTCCTGCGCACCTTCGATCTGAAGGGCCTTCCCGAAGGGCCCGTTCCCTTCGGCCCCGACGAGCAGTCCTACTTTCGAGGTGCGGTCCCCCTGAAAGATCCTCTCCCGCCACCGGCAACAGGGTCCGGGCGGAGCCCTTGACTCGAAACCCCTCGACGCTAGATTCTGCGCTCAGCTTCCCCGATAGCTCAGCTGGTAGAGCATCCGGCTGTTAACCGGATTGTCGTAGGTTCGAGTCCTACTCGGGGAGCCACTACCGTGGGCGCAGGTCGCCTCGCGGGCCAGGTGATCGAGGCCCGGCTGTGGCGGAAGCGCTCTCGGCTCCCCAGGAATGCGGGCACTGCGGTTTACGCCCGAGCGTCGTTCGGCTGGACCCGCACCGTCAGCTACCGGCGCGGACGGAGAGCATGTTGGAGAACTGCGGATTCGGATCACCCAGGCAAAGCCCCTGGGCTGCCAGCTCGAAGCCACAGAAGGCCAGATCCAGTGACGGCGTGTTCACGAAGGTCGTCGAGCCCCCGCCGTGCGCGTGCGCCGAGCAGTCCAGATTCACCGGCCACGGAGAGCCCGGGACAGGACCGCTTGAAGCGGAAAGCGTCAGCGGGTTGACCGCACTGCCGTTCGAGGGCGTGGCCCCCGGGAGTCTGCGGTAGAGGACCCCGAAGAGCCAGTCGCCCGTGACGCCCAGCGAACACGCGTTCGCCCGGCCGCCGGGGATCGCGAAGATGACATTCTGGCCGGAACTACAGCCGTTCCCGTCGTGCACGATGCATGGGGCAAAGAAGTCACCGGCGTTGGTATTGAGGAACACCAGGGTGAGCGTGAAAGGCCCTGATTGGATGACGCGATCGCCCGGAAAGAGCGAGAGGTCGAACTCGTTGATGACGCCATCGGTCAACACCGGTCCAGCGCCGCTGAACTACGGAGCGCTTGGATTGGGCAGACCGGCCGGATAGAGGCGGATCGCCTCCTCCAGGGATTGGGGCGCCCCTCCAAACTGCGAACCCCACCCGATCCGAACCCTGGTGATCTCGATCGGATACTCCGCGGCAGCCAGCGTGAACACCGCACCGAGAATGACGGCCGCTACGGGATCCGGCAAGGCCGTGCAGAGGGTGGTCCGGCGAAAACATCCCGGACGCCGCAGCAGAACTCCAGTGAAGTGATCTCCTCCTGGATCCCAGGACCGCAGATCAGAGCACGCTCGAGGAACCGCCCGCCCCTGGGCGTGGCCCCCGCGCGATCAGGTCACTCGGCAGGCTTGACGTTCTCGGCCCGCGGGCCCTTGGGGCCTTCGCCGATGTCGAATGAGACTTTCTGTCCATCGTGGAGGTCGTCGTAGGTTGTTCCGACCACGGCCGACATGTGGAAGAAGATGTCCTTGCCGTCGCCCGAGTCGATGAACCCGAAACCCTTGTCCGTCAAACGCTTGATTGTGCCGACTGCCATAGTTCTGCCTGATTGGAGGAGGTGGAGGTGCGGCGTCGCCTCGTGCCCGATTGGCCGAGGCTAGCCAACCCCGGAACTTTACGCCGAAGCTCCGCCCACGCCAGTGGTCTTTCGTTTCGCGTGTCCCAAAAACGTGGATTCTTCTCAGCGGGAAGGGCCTTCCGGCCCCAAGACCCTGGGAGGGCCTCCCGGCGGGAGGCCCTCCCTTCGCGCAGCGACAGCTGCCGTCCGCCCTTTGCGCGATAAGAGGCATGCCCCCCGACCTCGCCGGCCGTGCAAACGATCACGGAAAAGCGCCGAGCAAAGGGGTTTCTCCGGAAGAAGCCAGCCCAGCCGGTCGCACCGTTCTCCAGGGAATGGCTGGCTCTCGCCGGACAGTCCCTGAGAGGTTCGGGGGAAGGGTTCGCTTCGAGCCCGTTCTGCGCGGATCGCAGGGGTCGTGGAGCGACGCTTCGGGAATACGGAGACGGGGATCGCCTCGGCAGGGCTCGTCACGGGAACCGAAGCCGGCTTCGCCGGCCTCCGCAACGTGCAACGAAGGGGACGGGGTGGGAGCGGCGGCGTTACCCCGGAGTAACGCCGCTGGCCGGGGCGGAGGATCGGGACGGTCCCCTCGAGCTGCATGCACACGCCAGCGCGTGGGCATGGCCTTTGCACCTGATGGAGGCGATGGTCGCTCGTTTCTTTCTCACCTCCCTGTGCCTCGTCGCGGGCCTCGTCCGCGGCCAACCCCTGTGTGCCCACGGCGGCGCTTACCGGGGCCCGGCCGACAGCGTCCCCGGCGGGGAAGCTTCGACACCGCCAGGCACGCCGTCCCCAGCGGCCCCGGCCCCGTCCGGGGGAACTGGCGGTCCGGTCACGGCGAACGTGGGTGCCGCAAGGACCGAGCCCGACACCAGCGTCTGGCAACTGTGGTGGGGCTACAACAATGCCGCCTATATCGACATCAAACGCGCGGTTCACTCAAGCGATCTCCTGCGCGGAAGCGCCTCCTTCTTCCTGGGGGGTCCTTCGCCCAACCGTCCACCCGATCTCCTGGTCCCCACTCGCGAGGTGATCGAACAGCGCGTCGTTCCTGCGCTTCTGCGCGTGCTGAACGAGGAGCGAGACGCCGATATCGTGACCGGCGCTCTGGTTGCACTGGCAAAGATCGGCGAGAGTGCCGCACATCCGACGCGCATGTCCGAACAGATCTCCGCCTTCCTGACCGACGACAATCAGGAGGTCGCCGAGACGGCGGCGATCTCGCTCGGCATCCTGGCTGACCGCGGTTCGGTCGAGATGCTGACGAACCTTCTTCTGGACCGTCCTGCGGCACGCAAGCTGCTCGGCAAGAGCGAGGTCCCCTGGCGCACGCGCGCCTTCGCCGCCTTCGGGCTAGGCCTGATCGGAAACCAGGTCGAGGAGGAAGCCCTGCGCGTGGCGATCGTGAACACACTGTGCGATGCCCTTTCCTCCGGACTCCTCGAGCTTGCGATCCCGGACGTCGCCGTAGCGTGCCTTTCTGCGCTGGGGCTGGTCCCGCTTTCGACCGCGGTCACCGCAAGCGGGGTGGCCGCCTGTGGACGCGTTCGGCAAATCGACTGGCTGCTGGCCTTCGGGCGACGCACGGATCTGGACGACCACGTACGTGCCCATCTGCCCACGGCCGCGGCACGTCTGTTGATCGGAGCACCGGCCTCGTGGGGGCTCAAGCGGCGTCTGGGCGAGAGCTGGATCGAGGATCTTTCCGGCGCTCCTAAAGTTTCCCGCGCGGTAAAACAGAGCAGCGTACTCGCGCTAGGTCGCGTCGGCTTCCCGAACGACGAACCCTTCGAGTGCGCCATCCGCGCCGCTCTCCTGCGGGCGAGCCGGGAATCGCGCAACGTCGAAGTGCGTCGATTCGTGTTCGTCGCAATGGCACAGATCGGTTCGCGCGCAGCCGACAATGACGTCGAACAGAAGATAGCGTCCGAGATCCGAGACCACCTGACGGATCGCCTCCAGCGAGGGGTCGGGGACGTGCGTTCCTGGGCGGCTCTGGCCCTGGGAGTCCTGGGACGAAGCCCGTCCGAGTCGGCGTCGCAGGTGGAGCTGAGGACCGACAGGCTGCTCGTGGCCGCACTGGGGGAAGCCAGGGCCCCGCGCGACGTGGGGGCTTGCGCGATCGCCTGCGGCATGCGCCAGCAGAAAGCGGCCGGCCTGGCCTTGCTGAAAAAACTCGCCGAGGTGAGCGACGACGAGGCGCGCGGCTACATCACGCTGGCCCTGGGGATGACGGGTGCTACCGAAGCGCTCGAACCGATCGAAAAGGTCGTCCGCCGCTCCAAGTACCGCCCTGAACTCTTGCGCCAGGCCGCCATAGGTCTCGGCCTCCTCGGCGATAAGGACGTGGTGCCCGAGCTCATCGACATGCTCGTGCGAGCCACGAGCCTCTCCTCGCAGGCCTCGATCGCGCACGGCCTTGGCGCAATCGGAGACGCACGCTCGATCGATCCGTTGATCGAGATGCTGGGTGACAGCGCTACGACGCCGCGGGCGCGCGCCTTCGCGGCGGTGGCCCTGGGCATCGTGTCCGACAAGGAAGCGCTGCCGTGGAACGCGAAGCTCTCCTCCGGGGTCAATTACCGGGCCAACACCACCACGCTCACCGACGGACGCGGCGCCGGGATTCTCGAGATCCTGTAAACGGCGCCCGGTCCTGCCCGCCCACCTGGGGACTTCCCTCAGCTTCTGCGCCGGGAACGGCTACGCCCCGGGCCGGCGCCTTTAGGGCGCTGTGCGCGTCGCGTGCGCCCCGCTCCGCGGCCATCCTGCACGCCCGAACCAAAGGGCTCGGGCTTCGGACGCCCGGCCCCGCGTCGCTTCTTGGCCAATCCACCCCTTTGCGGGGTCGATGCCGGGGTCTTCGGCAGAGCATCGCATTCGATGAAACGGCGCGGGATTTTCTGGCCCAGCTTGCGTTCGATGGCCTTGACGCCGGCAGCGTCTTCCCGGGTCACCAGGGTGATCGCCTTGCCGCTCTCCTCGGCACGGCCGGTGCGGCCGATGCGGTGAGTGTAGGCATCGGGCGTGTTAGGCAGGTCGAAGTTGACGACGTGGGAGATGTTCGCGACATCGATACCCCGGGCTGCGATGTCTGTTGCTACCAGGATGTCGAAGCGGCCCTCCCGGAACCCCGTCATGGCTCGATCGCGCTGGGGCTGGGACATGTTGCCCTGCAGTGCGATGGCGCGATGGCCGTGGCGGTCGAGATCGCGCGCCACACGGCGCGCACGGTGCTTTGTCCGCAGAAAGACGATCGCCGAGGTGAAGTCATCGCCTGCGAGGATGACGTTGAGAAGGTCGAGCTTGCGGTTCTGTTCGACCGGATACAGAAAGTGATCGATTGTCGAAGCTGGCTTCGAGTGCTCGAGCTCGACCACATGGGGGCGGCTCAGGACGCGGTCGGCCAGGGACCGAATCTCGCGCGGCATCGTGGCGGAGAACAGGAGGTTTTGACGCTCACGCGGAAGCGCGCTGAGAATGCGACGGATGTCGGGCAAGAAGCCCATATCGAACATGTGGTCGGCTTCATCGAGGACCAGCATCTCGATGCGCGACAGATCGCACTTGCGCTGCTGGTGCAGATCGAGCAGGCGGCCCGGGCAGGCGACGAGGATGTCCGGTCGCGCACGCAAGGCGCGCACCTGCTGGCTCATCGAAACGCCGCCGTAGATCGTCGTCGCCGTCAACGTCGTGAACCGGCCTAGCTCCAGGATTTCCGCGTTGATTTGCATCGCGAGCTCGCGGGTCGGGGCGACGATCAGGGCACGCGGCCCCGGCCGACGTCCCGTCAAGAGCCGCTCGAGAATCGGTAGCGCAAAGGCCGCGGTCTTTCCGGTACCGGTCTGGGCCAGCCCCAGAACATCGCGACCAGCCTGGGCGGCGGGGATGGTCTTGGCCTGGATCGGTCGGGGCTCGACGAACCCCAGGGCGGCCACACCGCGCAGTAAGGGCTCGCTCAGCTTGAACGTGTGGAAGCCCGATTTCGAGCCGCTCGGACGCGATTCGTCCGTTTGGGCGCGACCGGGTTCTTCTCGGTTTAGGTCGTGGCGGCGGGAAGCCGCTCTCTTGGAAGTCTTTCGGCCGGAACGGTTCCCCTGGGAACGCGGCCGTGCAATTTGATTCGGAATAGCTAGATCTCTCTCAGGTGACAAGCACGATTTCGTGCAGACACCGCGAAGTGCCCCGTACAACAGAGACAGGGCGAGGCGGTGAAGCCGGCGCGATCCGTGTTTCGGATCCTGCTGTGCGCCGCGAGCCACACCCATCCGGGGTGCGGCGAGCACCCTCACTCGAGGGTGCTACGTCAGGAGGGTCGGTTGCTCGAGGGGAAAACGCAACCCCTGGATCGGGTTTTCGAGTGATTTCGAAACCCGGAGAGCGTCCTGGAGTACGCGAAGTGCCCGATGTGAGCGGGCTCTATGGGGTAGAGTGAGGGCCTCGCGGACCTGGAATGGCCCGGAATGCACGCGCGGCGGCCCCGGGCCCAGCAGCGCTCAAGGAAACGCATCATGCTTCTACGTGGGATCTCTCGTGGATTCTCTCTCGCTCTCGGCCTCTGGCCCCTGACCTGGCCGGGCGCTGCGCCCTCCGCCCAGGAATCATCGCGCACGGTCCCCGTCGTCGTCGATGGCCGGATGCAGATCGTCGAGGGCTTCAAGGATCGCAAGCTCTGGATCCAGCACGACCTCTGGGTCGAGACCGAATTCGACAGCGACGGTGACGGTGAGCTCGATCGCATGCACGTGGACGTGACCCGGCCCGAGCAAACCGACACCGAAGATCTGACGGTCGGGGTCATCTACGAAACCAGCCCCTATTACGGGGGCCTGGGGTCGACGAACAAGAGGTACTTCTGGAATCCTCGCCAGGAGCTGGGCGAGCTGCCGCCCCTGCGCAACTTCCACCCCCCCATGGAGCAGAGGGACCTGCGGCCGCGGATGGCGACCACGCACGTCGACGACTGGGTTCCGCGGGGCTTTGCCGTCGTGCACTCCGCTTCACCCGGCACCGGGCTTTCAGAGGGTTGCCCCTCGATCGGGGGCGACAACGAGGCACTCGCACCCAAGGCCGTGATCGACTGGTTGAACGGGCGCGCCAAGGGCTACGCGAGCCTACATGGCGACGAGGAGGTCGAGGCCTACTGGGCGACCGGCAAGGTCGGCATGACGGGCACCTCCTTCAACGGCACGCTCCCCATCGCCTGTGCGACCACGGGCGTCGATGGACTCGAGGCGATCATTCCCGTCGCACCCCTGACCTCGTACTACCACTACTACCGCTCCAACGGCCTCGTTCGCCATCCCGGCGGCTACATGGGAGAGGACATCGACGTCATCTTCGATGCCATCCTCAGCGGCTATCCCGAGCGCAGGGAATATTGTCGCACGACCGTGCGCGACGGAGAGCTTTTGGAGAATTTCGATCGCGTCAGCGGCGACTACAACGACTTCTGGGATGGGCGCAACTACCGCAAGGCGTTGAAGAACTACCGCGCGGCAACACTGATGTCCCACGCGTGGAACGACTGGAACGTCATGTCCGATCACAGCGTCGAGATCTATCGGGCGCTGCAGGACAAGGGCGTTCCCGCCCAGGCTTACTTCCACCAGGGCGGCCACGGCGGCCCGCCTCCGTTCGCACAGATGAACCGCTGGTTCACGCGCTACGTCTCCGGCATCGAAAACGACGTCGAGAACGATGCTCGCTCCTGGATCGTTCGCGAAGAGGATCGGCCCTCCGAACCGACCCCCTACGACGAGTACCCCCATCCCGACGCGGCCTTCGTCACGCTGCACTTGACGGCCGGCGGCAACGGGATCGGTGGGTTGAGCACGGAGGCCGCCGGCCGCCAAGGCCACGAGCTTTTGATCGACGACGCTTCGATCAGCGGCACGGAGCTCGCCAGGTCCGAGGAATCGGACAACCGCTTGCTCTACGGGACGCCGAAACTGGTAGAAGAACTACACATCTCGGGCGCGCCGACGATAAGCGTCCGCATCGCCTGTAGCACCGCGGCGACGAATCTGTCCGTTTGGCTCGTTTCACTGCCCTGGACCAGGGGCGGTCGAATCACCGACAACATCATCACGCGCGGCTGGGCCGACCCCCAGAACCACGCTTCCTTGAGCGCGGGGGACCCGCTGGAACCGGGCGAATTCTACCGGATGGCCTTCGAACTCCGGCCCGACGACCAGATCATTCCGGCCGGCCAGAGCATCGCCTTGATGGTCTTCGCCAGCGATCGCGACTTCACCCTCTGGCCCGCGCCGGGCGCCGAGCTGACGCTCGATCTCGACGCCACTGCACTGGAGCTCCCCGTGGTCGGTGGAGCCGAAGCCGTACGCCGAGCGTTCGGATTGTCGGGGCAGTGAAGTGTCCCCGGTCCCGAGCGCCCTCCTGATCCTCCGGTAGCACTGCGAGAAAGCTCGGGACGGGAGCACACGCCCCTTCCGGGATCGCGTTTCGGCAACACCCCGCCCCGAGTTTCACGGGCTATGCGGTGAACTCGCGCTAAGATCCCGCTCGAAACAAGGAAGATCGACCATGCATTCCAAACGTTCCACCCCCCTCGCGCTCCTCACCCTGGTCCTCGTCAGCTCCTGCACCGGATCCGGCACCGCCGCCCTGACGGACCCGCCCTCGGAGAACCCGCTCCTGGAAGAATGGACAGGTCCCTACGGCGGCGTTCCTGCTCTCGATCGCATGGAGCTGGGTGCGTTGCGTTCCGCCCTTTCGTTCGCGATGGCCCGCTGCCTCGAGGAGATCGAAGGCATCGCAACGAACCCCGCCGAGCCGACCTTTGCCAACACGATCGTGGCCATGGAACGTACGGGCTCCGATCTGGACCGGGTCATGACCTACTGGGGCATCTGGAGCTCCAACCTCTCCACGCCTGAGTTCCGGGAGATCCAGCAGGAGCTCGCTCCCAAGCTCTCCGAATTCGAGTCCAAGATCACTCAAAACCGGGCCCTGTTCGAACGGGTAAAGGCCGTCCATGAGGGGCGGGAGATGGCCGGACTGCGACCTGACCAAGAGCGGCTCACCTGGCTCGTCTACAACGGCTTCGCCCGCAACGGCGCGACGCTCGGGGGAGAGGCCAAGAAGCGCTACGCCGCGATCAACCAACGCCTGGCCCGGCTCCACACGCAGTTCGCCAACAACGTCCTGGCCGATGAGGAGGGCTACGTGCTCTATCTCAAGAAGGACCAGCTGGGCGGTCTGTCAGAGGCCTTCGGTCAGGCCGCCGCAAGCGCCGCGGAAGAACGTGGCCACCAGGGCGAATACGCGATCACGAACACGCGTTCGTCGATGTCCCCGTTCCTGACCTTCTCGACCGAACGCGCACTGCGCGAGAAGGTCTGGCGCACTTACTACTCCCGCGGCGACAACGCCGACAAACACGATAACAACGCCATCATCGCAGAGATCCTGCAGCTACGCCACGAACGGGTTCAACTGCTCGGCTACGAGAACTACGCCCAGTGGCGCCTCGAGGATCGTATGGCCAAGACGCCCGAGCGCGCTTCCGCCTTGATGGAGGCCGTGTGGCCTGCGGCTCTCGCCCGAGTGCAGGAGGAAGTGGCCGACATGCAGGCCATCGCCGATTCCGAAGGTGCCGGGATCACCATCGAGCCCTGGGACTACCGGTTCTACGCGGAGAAGGTGCGCAAGGCGAAGTACGCTCTCGATTCCGATGAGGTGAAGAAGTACATGCAGCTGAACAAGCTGCGCGAAGCGATGTTTTTTGTGGCCGGCGAGCTCTTCCGTTTCGAGTTCACCCCGGTTCCGGCCGACGTGGTGCCGGTCTTCCACGAGGATGTTGCGGTCTGGGAGGTCACGGACAAGGATTCCGGCAAGCACATAGGCCTGTGGTATCTGGACCCCTACGCCCGGGTGGGCAAGCGCTCCGGCGCATGGGCGACCGCCTACCGCGGACATGAGACCTTCGACGGCAAGAAGACGGTTCTCAGCTCCAATAACTCGAACTTCATCGAGGGCCAACCGGGTCAGCCGGTGCTCGTCTCCTGGGACGATGCCGAGACGTTCTTCCACGAATTCGGGCATGCCTTGCACTACCTCTCATCGAACGTGGAATACCCCACCCTCAACGGTGGCGTACGCGACTACACAGAGTTCCAGTCCCAACTCCTGGAGCGTTGGCTTCTGACCGATGAGGTCATCGACAAGTACCTCGTCCACTTCGAGACGGGCCGACCGATCCCGGCGGACCTCGTCTCGAAGATCAAGAAGTCATCGACCTTCAACCAAGGCTTTTCGACCACCGAGTATCTCGCCTCTGCGTTGATGGACATGCGCTACCACTCGATCGATCCCACTGGAATCGATCCCGACAGCTTCGAGCGCGAGGCGCTGGCCGAACTCAACATGCCTCGCGAGATCGTCATGCGTCACAGAAGTCCCCAATTCGGCCACATCTTCTCCGGCGAAGGCTACGCGACCGGCTACTACGGCTACATGTGGGCCGACGTACTGACCGCCGATGCGGCGGAGGCGTTCGAGAAAGCTCCGGGGGGCTATTTCGATCGCGACCTCGCCGCGAGACTCGTCGAGCACCTCTTCGCCGTGCGCAACGCCGTCGATCCGGCCGAAGCCTACCGCGCCTTTCGCGGCCGCAACGCAAAGATCGATGCGCTCATGCGCGATCGGGGCTTCCCGGTTCCAGCAGCGGCGTCGATCGACTCGCGCCCGCAGGAATGAGTTCAGGACAACCCCCCGGGATCGTGAAGGCCGAGAACGACGTCGGCGTTGGACTCGCCCCCCGGGCCTGGAGACGGCCGGAGAGATGGGACAGGATCAGACCGACGGGGACCGGGCCCGATTCGAGGTCCCGAAAGGCGCTTTCGCCAGAAGAAATCGGGCTGGTTCACCTGGCAGGCGCTGGATTGCCGGCGGATCCGATACTCCGCGGCCGAGCGGAAGTGCCAGGTCGCGGGGCGGGCCTCCGTGTCCGAGCGAATCACGGTGCGAGAGATCCGTTCCCGCCGGTCCCTGCTGTAATAGGATCGGCCCCCTACCGCAAGATCAACGCCGCGCTTCGCCCATCCCCGGCCGCGGCTCCGTCACAAGTTCCATCCCCCAGCGTACTCAGACACGTGTTTGCCAAGACCCCTGCCCTCGCCTGCATCTGCTTTCTCCTTCTGCCGAGCGGTTGCCGTTCGGAGAACGCCCAGGCGGACCGGACCGCGCCGGAGGCCGCCCGTGCCGCCCCCTCCGAGGCACGCCACGAGCCAGCCCAGGCAACCTTCGCAGGCGGATGTTTCTGGTGCATGGAGAAACCCTTTGAGAAGCTCGACGGGGTGAGCGCGGTGATCTCCGGCTACACGGGGGGGCACCAGCAAGATCCGACCTACGCGGAGGTTTGCCGGGGTTCGACCGGCCACGCCGAAGCGATTCAGGTCCACTTCGATCCCGCTCGGATCTCCTACGCCGACCTGCTGCAGGTCTTTTGGCGCCAGATCGACCCCACCGATGGGGGCGGACAATTCGTCGACCGTGGCACGCAGTACCGCTCGGAGATCTTTCATCACGATGCAACCCAGCGCAGGGAGGCTCTGGAATCAAGGCGCGAACTCGAGGCATCCGACCGCTTCGAAACCCCCCCGGTGACCGCCGTCACGCCCGCGTCTCGTTTCTATCCGGCGGAGGAGTATCACCAGGACTTCTACCTCACGAATCCCGAGCGCTACCACTCCTATCGCAGTGGTTCGGGACGCGATCGCTATCTCGATCGCATCTGGAGTACGGAGCGCGAATATCACCCGAAGCCAGTCCATGTGCGGGCCTGGGAGTCGTTCCAGAAGCCGAATGAGGACGAACTGCGTTCGCGCCTGACCCCGCTCCAGTACCGTGTTACTCAGGAGGAGGGCACGGAGCGGGCCTTCCAGAATCGGTACTGGGATCACAAGGCGAGGGGTATCTACGTCGACATCGTTTCGGGCGAGCCCCTCTTCAGCTCACTCGACAAGTTCGATTCGGGAACCGGATGGCCCAGCTTTACCCGCCCGCTGATAGAGACGAACATCGCCAACGCCGTCGACCACCAGATAGGCTATCCCCGCACCGAGGTCCGCAGCACACGCGGCGATTCTCACCTCGGACACGTCTTCAAGGACGGACCCGCGCCCACCGGGCTGCGTTACTGCATCAACTCGGCCGCCCTGCGCTTCGTGCCGGCGGAAGACCTCGACAAAGAGGGCTACCAGGACCTCGTCATGACCTTCGCCGCCGCGAAGTCAGGTAAGTAGCGCAGCACCCCCCACGACGACCCGTGGCCCCACGCGACCGTCGTGCAACCCCGGGCCGAGACGCCGGTCGGCGTCGTGGGTGCACGGAACTCTCGGACTAGCTCTTGGACTTTTTCTTCGGCTTGATCAGGCCGGCTTCGTGCAAGACGGGGAAGGCCCCGCGCTTGTTGATCGCCTTGAGCGCGCGCGTCGACAGGCGGACCGTCACGAATTCCTTGAGCTCGGGAACCCAGATACGCTTCTTCTGGGTGTTGATCTTGAACTTGCGCTTGGTGCGGCCGGTCGTGTTGAGGCCGACGCCGCCTTGGGCCTTGGACAGGCCGCGGCGAGCGATCGTTCCTCCGCTACGCGTGCCTTTACCGGTGACTTGACAGACTCGGGACATGACGGGATCGGTAGGGGTGGCTCCAGGCGAAAAAGAGCGCGCCAGGTTAGGCGGATCAGGCACGGAATGCACGGATGGGTTCGGGTTCCGGGCGAAAATCGCCTGCCGGGCGGATCAGAGGGCCAGAGGGCCCGGAGGGGGTTCAGCGCCCGATACAGTAGAGGCTCCGGTCCGTGCGCAGGAACAGCCGTCCGTGCGCCACGGCGATGCTGGCACGGATGCGACCCGAGTCCTTGGCCATCTCGACCTCCGCCAGGATCCCGCCGCTCTCGGCGTCGACCACGACCACCAGCCCCGTATGGTTGATGCACCAGATCTTCCCATCGGCGCCCGTCGGGGACGCGCGCCAGTCGGCTTGGCCGGGCATTTTGGTGCTCCACTCGATACTTCCCGAACCGGGATCCAGGCGGGAGAGGGACCCCCGTAGGTCGCTCAGAACGAAGAAGTGCCCCTCGTAGTAGAGCGGTGTCGGAACATCGCTCGTCACCGGAGTCCGACGCCCCGAGCTCTTCCATCTCACCGCACTCTCACCCAGCCCACCCGACCGATCGAGGGACACGGCGTAGACCGGAGCGCCTTTGGGAGCGCTGACCAGAGCCACCCCCTTGCCGATGACGGGGGAGGGAACCATGCGCCACGACCGCTGCCGGTGACCTGCATTCCAGCCCCCCCAGCGCCAGAGCTCCTTGCCGGTGGCAGGGTCGTGGCCGGTGAGGACATCGCCACCGACGACCAGGAGCTCCTTGCGCCCCTGCGGGCCGACGTAGGGAATCATCGTGGCGTAGGACTCGAGAGACTCGACTTGCGCCGGCGAAGGCCGGATGTGGCGATACAACGTCTCGCCGCTCGCCGGATCGATCGCGAGCAGAAACGACTCCGCCCCGGAACGGCCCAACCCGTTGGCCGGCTGGTCGCGCTGGAGCACGGGAAGGAAGAGCTTGCCCTCGTACAAGGTCGGGCTGGCCGAGAAGGTCCACTGCAAGGAGAAGTCGCCATAGTCCGCCTGCAGGTTGCGTCGCCACAAGAGCTCTCCCCCGTGGTCAAAAGCCACCATGTCGCCGTTGCCGAAGGTGAAGACCACCCGTTCCTCGTCCGCGACCGCACTCGGTGAGGCGTAGTTACTCCGGTCGTGCAACAGCGTCTGCGAGCCGCGTCCCCCACCCGGCTGGTAGTTGCTGCCGGCGGCCTCTTTCCAGAGTGCCTTCCCGCGTCGGCGATCGAAACACATGGCCAGCAGCAAGCCCTTCTCTGGTTCGATCGCGGTGCAGAACACGTGCTCCCCGACGATGATCGGTGTGGCGGCACCGGGGCCGGCCAGCTCGACGGCCCAGACAACTCGCTCTTCCGCATCGAAGTCGGTCGGCAAGCCGCTCGCCTCGGCGGAACCGTCGAAGTGCGGTCCACGCCAGTGAGGCCAATCCTGTCCTGTAGCCGGGGCGGACAGAGAGGCGGTGACGGAAGCGGCGAGGAACGCGACACGAGCGAGCTTGGCTTTCATGGGGCGGTCTCCTTGGGGCCGGATCCTAGCACGCGGCCGGATGGGCAAATGCTCATCCAAGGAGCGGATAGGGAACCGAAAGTTTCCCTATACTCGAGAGAATCCACAGCCATGCGCCACATCCTCCCGTTCCTGCTGCTATCCCTCGCCGCCGCCTGCGCCGACGACGACGGGTCTGGGTTCTTCATCACCAGCCCCCCCGAGGCCCCCACCGATCGCCCCATCGAGCGCCCTTTCCGCAACTACGTGACGTCGGACACCTGCCGCACGTGCCATCCCAACGCCTACGATACATGGCACGCCTCCTACCATCGCACCATGACCCAGGAGGTGTCCCCGGCGTCCGTACTGGCCCCGTGGGAGGGCGAGCTGCAGTTGCGCGATGAGCGCTACGTTCTCGAACGCCGCGGCGACGAATTCTGGGTGGAACTGCCAGATCCGGACCATCCGAAAGGGTCTCCCGACCCCGCGCCCCGCGTGTGGCGCGAAGTTGTGCTGTCCACCGGCTCGCATCACTTCCAGGCGTATTGGTTCATTTCCGGAAGCACGCGCAAGCTATCGCTCTTGCTGATGTGTTATCGCATCGACCAGGACCGCTGGATGCCGGTCGATTCCGCCTTCGTGAACCCACCGGAGGTGCACCGCAAGACCGGTAAGGGCCGCTGGAACCGCGAGTGCATGGACTGCCACACCACGCGCCCGCGACCGGGCATCGAAAGCGACGTCCACATGGACACCTTCGCGGCCGAACTCAGCATCTCGTGCGAGGCCTGCCACGGTCAGGCGGCGGATCACGTCGCAGCCAACCGCTCACCTCTGGCGCGGTATCAAAACCGCAGCGAGCAAGGCGTGGACCCCACGATCTTCGATCCCGCCGACATGACGGCCGAGATGAGCGTCCAGGTCTGCGGTCAGTGTCACGGAATGCTGGCCCCGGCGAACGATCGCCTGGCGGAAAAGGCACGCGTCAAGGGACTCCCCTACCGACCCGGCGAGAGTCTCTTCGCCAAGAGGAACCTCGTGACCGAGGGGGCATACTACTTCTGGGAGGACGGCGAGGTGCGGGTCTCCGGACGGGAATTCAACGCCGTGATCGACAGCCCGTGCTTCAAGCACGGGAAGGAAGAGGAGCGCATGGATTGTCTCTCCTGCCACGCGCTGCACCGGCCGGAAGGGGATTCGCGGCCTCTGGAGGAATGGCGCGACGACCAGCTCAAGCCGGGCATGCGGGGAGATCTCGCTTGCATCCAATGTCACGATGAGTACCTCGACACCTCACGCATTGCCGAGCACACTCACCACGCGGTCGAATCGATCGGGAGCTCGTGCATGAATTGCCACATGCCCTACACATGCTGGGCTCTCCTCAAGACCTCGCGCAGTCACCAGATCGCCTCGCCCAGTGTGAAACCCAGCATCGAGATCGGCCGCCCGAACGCATGCAACCTGTGCCACCTCGATCAGTCGGTCGCCTGGGTCGGAGACAAGCTGGGCGAATGGTATGGTCAGGAAGCCGTGGGGATGAAGGAGGAACACCGCGACCTCGCCAGCGGTGTGCTGTGGAGCCTGACAGGAGATGCCGGCCAACGCGCGCTCCTGGCCTGGCACATGGGTTGGGCGCCGTCGCAGGAAGCTTCCGGCACCGACTGGATGGTGCCCTACCTCGCGCAGCTTCTCGAAGACCCCTACGACGCGGTGCGCTTCGTGGCCGGCCAATCGCTGCAGACCCTCTCCGGCTACAAAGACTTCGAATACGATTTCGTCGGGCCGGAAGCAAACCGAGCCCGGGCCCACGACCGGGCCCTCGCGGGATGGACGACCACAGCCCAAAACGACGATCCCACTCGCGCTTCGCGTCTGTTATTGCACAATGACGGTGCCCTGCGGCGGAACCTCTTCGCAAAGTTGCTCGAGTACCGTAACAATCGTCCCGTCGTGCTGGCCGAGTAGCCGTCGCTCCCTTGAACACGCTTCCCCTCGCCCGACGCCACCTGAAGCTGGGTTGGTGCCTGCTCCTGTTCTTCCTGACCATGGGCATTGCCCTCGAGACGATGCACGGCTTCAAGCTGGGCTGGTATCTCGATGTTTCCAACGAGACGCGCCGGCTCATGTGGCGCCTAGCCCACGCCCACGGCGTCCTTCTGGCGCTGGTGCACATCGCCTTCGCCCTGACCATCGCTCACCTGGGCGAGGTCAACGGCGGCTGGCCGCGCATCGGTTCCCTGGGATTGAATCTGGCCGGCTTCCTCCTGCCCGGTGGCTTTCTCCTGGGAGGCATCATCGTCCACGAAGCGGACCCCTGGCTCGGAATCCTCCTGGTTCCTCTGGGAGCCCTGGCGCTTTTTTTCGGCGTCGCTGCAGTGGCCCTGCGCGTCCTACGCGAACGCTAGCTCAGGCGGCCTGCTCGACGTCTTTCGCCACGCGCTTGATCTGGGGCAGGATGCTCCTTCGTTCGTCGTCGGCCTTCTTGGCCGCGAACTTCAGCTTCGCCGGTCCCTCGATCAGCTCCTGCACCAGGCCGGCACGCCTGATCTCCATCTCGCGATCCAGTCGCACCCTCGCGTTGTCCGCTCCCTGGTCCGTGGGAGCTTTGGGCGGAGTCTTGTCCAGGCCGTCGCGCCACTTGAGCAGCTCCTTGACGATCTTCTTCCGCAGGGCGGGAACGCTTCCCAGCTTCTCTTCCGTGCAATCCGCAGCCGATTCGACACCGAAGGACATGAGCACCGCCTTGTCGGCCGGCGAGAGCTTCCTGATCGGAGCGGCCAGGATGCTGTAGGGATCGAGGTGACTGAAGTCCGTCTCCGAATGATCGATCTGGGCGGAGAGATGATCGAACTCGGAATCGAGTCCCTCGAGCTCCTTGCGCGCCTGCTGCAGGCCACCCTTCATGGCCATGAAGTCGTGGCCCGCCTTGTCCCACACCTTCTTGGACTCCACCCAGGCCATCAACACCGTCTTGTGCCGGTCGTTCTGGGGCTGGGTCAAGGCCTGCCTGGCGGCGGGCGAAAACTCGGGGAGTTTTCCGGGGGCTTCGATCTTCTTGATCTGATCCCAGACGTCCCCTACGTTGATCAGGGTTTCACGTCGTGCACCGCCAATGTCGTGCAGCAGCACGGGCATGTTGAAGAGGCTGCGCCCGGTCTTGCGTTCAATGCTGCAGAAGGGGCATGCCGTTCCGTAGACGTAGGCGTGGCTAGGATTCGTGTAGCACCGGCGTGCACTCATCGCCAGCTCTTCGAGGGCGATCGCCCACTCGCGCGCCTCGGGACGCCCTTTCCTCTCGGCCTTGGGAGAAAAGGCTCTTTCGAATAGTTCGCCGACGTAGGGAGTTACGAAGTCCAGCCCCAGGGAGTAGGGCGGAGGCTTCATCTCAAACCGGTCGGCATTCTGGCCGTACACGAACCGGCTCTGGGCGATGGCCTGCTCCAGCGACATGTCGCTGCCCCCCAGGAAGGTTCCCGAGAACGGGTGTCGTGCGTTGAACAGCAGTTGAAAGATGAGAACCGCGAGTCCGAAATTGTCGTGGTTCGGTTCGCGCTGGAGGGCGCGAAAGGTCGAGACCGACTGGAATTCGGGCGGCTGGTGCGTGAGGACGCCGACGTCGCACGTGTAAAGCGATTTCTTGGTCTGGATCTGGAAGCTGTCCGTATCGACCAGCTTGACGACGGCGTTGTCGTTGACCAGCGCCAGCTTGTCGTTCACGTCTCCGATCACGTGACCGTGCTCGTGAACCAGGGCCACTGCGCGCGCGAGGTTCATCGCGGTCTGGACGAGAAACACCCAGCCCGCCTTTGGAAATTCGCGTAATCGCGTCCTCGGCCCGTAGAGCAGGTGCACGTCCTTGTAGCCGGAGATCCTGGGCATGATGCAACCCATGACCGGCCCGCCCTGCTTCTTGAGCAGGATCTCCATCGGCCAGGCGGAGAGTTTCAAGAGCCGCTCCGTTGCCGAATCGCACATCGCCTCCAGCTTCAGGACTTTTTCCGGGTCCGGCGGCTTGTGGTAGATCTTGGCCACGAAGCTGGAGTGGCCTTGGACCCCGTAGATCCCGCCCTCTCCACCCTGTGCGATCAGTCTCTCGAGCTGAACAGGGGTACCCCTGCGGTCAATCAGCGTGCCCTTCATGCGCCTGGGCCATGGACTTGGGCACGCTGGAGCGTGCACCGAAGGGATCTCCGCCCAAGCTCGGCAGCGCCGCAGGAGGCGCTGGATGACGGCGTGTTGCGAGAATGAGACTCTTGTCGTCGTCGGTTCGGCTAAGGATGGAGCTCGAGTTCAGGTAACGCTCGAGAGATTGTGAGAGCTCTTCCGAATACCCGCTCTCCTCTTTGCGCACTGCGCCGAACATAGGAGTGAAGAAGCTCGAGTGAGCTACTCTGTTCTTGTTGTCGAGAACCAGGTTCTGAATGCCGTCGCTGAATACGGCAACCTCCGCGATGTCTTCCTCGCAGAGGGCGAACTGAAGGTCATCAACCGCGTTATCGCCGGTAGCGAAAACGGTTTCGTTGGCATACTCGCCGTTCTGCGGCCAGAAAACCCAATCGTACGCCGCATTTTCTGTTGCCTCCGACCCGCGCGACACGACGATCGCACCGTCGCCGATCTGAAAGAAGACCGCACGCTCAGAGCCCACGACGGCCGCGAGCCAGGTGCAGGCGAAGTCGCGCGAGGTGTTTTGCGTTCTCAGAGCGACACGACGCACCATTTCTTGGAAGCGCACGATCATGCCTTCCACAAATTCCCGGTCAAGCTGGTCCAGCCCCAGACCTTGGTCGATCAGGGGCTGAACCGATTCTTTGACCACATGGCAGGCCAGGCGCGATCCGTACTGAGAAAAACGCGCGCTGCCTGCCCCATCCGCAACCACTGCAACGAGAAAAGACTCGCCGCCGAAGGTCGATATTTTGCACGCTGAAGAGTCCTGACAGGGGGCTCCCGACTTGAGGTGAGATGATCCTAGTGCGGACGTCACCGCAAACCGCCAGGATCTACCGTTCATAACAGTCATTGCTCGCCTCTTTTCGGGGTGCTCGGCTTGTTTTGGGCTCTTCTAAGGGTGTGCAAGTTGCTTCGATGCTAGATCTCCGCCCAGCTTGTGGGAGCGGGCAGGTTGACCTCGGTGCCGAGTTGCGACTGGGAAACGCGTTGGAGCGATTTCGACAGCCAGGCGAACAGGTCCTGGAATTGCAGCCCTTGAAGCTTCAGGGGCGTGCGCTTGGAGAGCTTGCCGAGCACGTCCATGTTGGCGTCTTGGACACCGACCGGGAAGAAGGCGATGCTTCCGTCTTGCTCGCCGGCCTTTACGCACTGAGCCGCGTTTCCCCACGGATCGGTGGGTGCACCGTCCGTGATCAGGAAGACCCACGGGCGGTAGTAGTTGATACCGTTCTGCTTGTAGACTTCCTTGCGCTCGTGAACCATGTTGAGGGCTTGCTCGATGGCTGCGCCCATGGGGGTCTCGCCGTTCGCTTCCAGGGTCGGCGGCGTGAACACGTCGGGCGTTTGAAAGTCCGTCTCGACCGTGACGGGGCCGAAGCTGACGACCGCAACCTCGACGCGCTTGGCGGCGAGCTCGTCTTGGAGCAGCTCTTGCTTGAAAGAGTGCAGACCAGAATTTAGTTCGTTGATGGGCTGGCCGCTCATGGACGTTGATGTATCGAGGAGTAACACACAGGGGCAGCGGGGCTCGGGGTTGTCCACGAATTCCGCACCCTCGAAGGGTGTCTCCTCTTCATACATCGGAACCTGTTCTTCGTCGAAAACGGGGTAGCTCCCATCGGCCGACTGCTGATCTTCGTGTGAAGCCTCCTCACTGGGGGAGGTGGGCTCCTCTTCGAAAATCGGATATTCCTCGTCGCTCATCAAATTGCTCCTCGATTTTGTGTGGTCACTAGGGGTTGATTCGTAACGTGCGCCGGACCACTTCGGAGATACCGAGAGCCGCGGCTGTCTCCGCCCCCTTCGCTTTTGGTTGCTCAGGGGGGGATCGCGGAGATGCCCCCTGACTTCGACCGAGGTGCAATGTGAGCTTGAGCACTGCAAGGGGCCTGCTTCGAAAAAACTCCGCAAGGGGCAAAAAAAAGGCCATGGACGGGCCTCCAGATCCCCGGGTCAGCGACCGATTTATAAGGGAATTACAACCGGAGGCGTGCCGCACGCTTCTTCGCGAACGGCCTGCCCAGCCAGGGGCCGCTTCCGGAACCCTGCGGGCCCTCTTCAAAAGAGACCTTCTGGAGCCTTTGATGTCCTTCTTTAAACGAATCCTCACCATGGCCTTTCTCGGGGCCTTCGGGGCCGCAGCCGGCGCGCTTGCGGGCGAATTTCTCTTCTCCAATAACGAAGTGAATCCGCAGACGCAGCCCAAGAGCATCTGCCTCTTGTTCGATGTCAGCGGCTCCATGGACGACACGACCCCGCAGGGGATCACACAACTCCAGGCGCTCAAGCAGGCCGCCGGCGGGTTCGTCAAGCGTCAAGACTTCGAGACGGACGAGATGGGGCTGGTCTCATTCGCTAGCGGCGCCAAGGTACTGACTCCGCCAGTGAGGAATGTCGACAAGCTCAGCAATTCGATCCGCCGTCTCGAGGCCGGCGGCATGACGAATCTCGCGCAAGGCCTGCAGCTTGCGCAGAACTCCCTCAAGAACACCAACGGAGAACGCTGGATCCTCCTGTTCTCGGACGGCAAACCCAAGACTCAACGCCAGGGAGTAGACCCGGAGATGCTCGCCCTGGAAGCCGCCGAAAAGGTGCGCAATGCTGGCATCCAGATCGTCGCCATCACCACCAGTCTCGCTGACCGCACCACCCTTGAACGGGTAGCCGGCAACCCCGACAACGTGTTCCTCTCGGAGTTCACGGCTCTTGACGAGGCCTTCAAGTCATCGGAAGAGCTCATCCAGACCCATCAGATGCTGACTACAGAAGCGGACAACACCAGCTTCGTCGACAGCGTCAAGAAGACCGGCATATGGGCCAGTCTCATCGCCATAGGCACTGGCCTGCTCCTGGTCGGAGCGCAGAACCGCTACCTCCACCGCCGCTTCCTTGGCCTGAAGGACATCTTGGTTGTCGCCTTCGGCGGAATCCTGACCGGTGCCGCGGCCGGCGCCGGCGCCCAGACCCTGTTCAACTACATCTCCGCCCTCGAAGCGGACGGTGCAGCTGGCCGTGTCGCCTCCTGGGTACTGTTGGGCCTGGGAGCGGGCATTGGCCTGTCGTTCTTTGTTCCGAACCTGGGCGGCGTTCGCGCGGCCCTGGGCGGCATCGTGGGTGGCGCTGCAGCGGGAGCCTTCTTCGTGTACGCCATTCCGCAACTGGGCGAGTACATCCCCCAGCTGGACGGCGATCGTCCTGGACGTATCGCCGCGGCGGCGATACTGGGTCTCTGCACCGGCATGATGATCGTCGTGGTCGAAGCCGTCTCACGCAAGGCGTGGCTCGTGGTCCACTGGGGCAAGGGCGAAGAGTCGGAGGTTTCACTCGGCGCTCAACCGCTGGTGATCGGCAACTCGGCCAGTGCGCACATTCCCTTGACCTGGAACCCGGACGCACCCGCAGTGCTCGCGCGGGTGTCCTACGTCGCCGGTGAGATCAAGATCGAGGATCCGAATTCAAACCGCACCAAGGTGCTCACCAACGGCATGAAGCTGAGTTTCGGGAAAGTCGTGATCGAAGCACGCGAATCCGCGGTCGATGGCAAGGCCCAACCTCCGCAAAAGAGCACCGCGCCCCCGCCCAAGCCCCAGCTGAAGAAGCGCGAGCCGGCGAAATCCAGATAACCGCTCCGGGAGCCACTCAGCTCGCCGAGTTTCAAACGACAAGCGGAACCCAGGGGCCCGACGGCCTCTGGGTTTCGCGCGTTTTGAACGGTCCCTTCGAGCACAGCCTCGATGAGCGGCGTGCTCCTCGTCGGTGCTGAAGAAGGCGCTAAGGGCGTGCGACGGAGCCCCCTGGCCGTCAGGAGCCTACCAGGCCCCGCCGGCTCTCAATCCACCGCACGCAGATCGAAACACAGAAGCCGCGGAGGCTCGGGCTTCACGCCGAAACGCTCGCGGTTGTTCTGACAAACGTACAGGAGCCCTCGGTTCACCACGGGCGGAGTCCACGCCTGGAGCGCGTGAAACAGCCGCGTGCGGTCCCGGATTGCGATGGCGCCGGCACTCGTTTCTATCCACAGAAGAGCGCCATCGTCTCCCAGGCAGAGCAGATCCCCATCCACCGCCAGGATCGAGCCCTGCCCGATGCTGAGGGATAGCTCCTTCACGCTCCCGGCGCTGTAAACCCGCTCCAGCCAGTCGATATCGCGGCGCCACAGTTCCTCGCCACTTTCCGGATCGAGACATGTGATCGCACCAGCACGCCCCGAGACCCCGTCGACAGCCCACACCCGCCCCTCGACGTAAAGGGGGTTGGTGAACTCGAACCCCATACGGTTACGCCAGCGGGGCCGCAGGCCTTCCTTGGCGTCGATCTCGAGCGCCACCGTTCCAGCGCTGTAGCCATCGGTGACAAGGACGAAACCGTCCCCGACGATCGGCGTGGCGCCGACGACCGATAGCTCCCGACGGCTACGGAATGAAAAATTGAAGGCGACCTCGCCGCTCTTCGGGTCGAGGACCAGGAGACCTCCGACGGGTGGCCGCGACTCCCCCCCCGCAAGAACGAAGAGTCGTTTCCTCCCGGCCAAGATTCCGACCACCGGCGAGGCGCAGCTGGGGCCCCAACCGTTCTCCGCTCGCCAGCGCTCTTCGCCGGTCGCCACGTCAAGGGCGACGACGGTAGCTCCCTCGTTGGCGCCGACCTGTTGGATCAAGAGTCCTTCGTGCACGAGGGGACTCGAGACCACACCGAAGAAATCATCCCCGCTGCCGAAGTCCTTCTGGAAATTCCGTTGCCACAGGAGCTCGCCGCTCTCCAGTTCGAGGCAACACAACACACCCTCCACGCCGTGCACGAAGACCCGCCCTCCCGCGATCGTGGGGGTTGCCCGCGGTCCGCCGTCGCGGATGAACCTGCCGGAGTATTCACACGGACGACGGTGCTGCCAGAAGCGCCGCCCCGTACTCGCCTCCAGGCAATCGATCAGCGTCTCGTTGCCCTCGCGGTGTGTGAAAACCAGCCGTTCCCCAACGATGGCAGGCCCCGCATATCCGCCTCCGATCTCCCGCGACCAGACAAGAACGAGCCCCTCTTCTGGAAAACTCTTTCGCAGCCCTGTCTCCCTCGAATGGCCGTCGCGACGGGGACCGAGAAAGCCCGGCCAATCCTCCACGACCGCTCCCGCAGAAAGGGGGCCAGGATCGTTGAAGAAGCGCAACCCCTCGTGGGCTCGCTCCGGGTCGTCCGAGGTGAGAGTCGGCTCCTGGGTCGCCCCCATGGTGGCGAACCACGACGGGCACAGAAGGAGCAGCAGCTTGGTTCGATTCATGCGTAGGGCCCACTCCCCCGCTCCCGCGGGGGACCCCGTCTTACTTGACGCGGATCCAAAACAGCTTGGGCCAGAGCTTGCCCGTGACGAAGACTCGGTTATCCGTCGCATCAAAGGCGATACCGTTCAGGACCGCATCCTCATCCTGAATACGCCGGTTATCGAAGATTCCGGTCAGATCGATCCAGCCGTTGATCTTTCCACTCTTCGCAGCGATGCGAGCAATGGCCATACTTTTCCACACGTTGGCCCAAATCTCGCCCTCGTAGGGACCCGACGCGATGTACTCGAGCTCGTTGATTTCCAACAGTTTTTTCTTCCCTTCGTGAACGCGCACGCGCCGCAGTTCCTCGAAGGTCTTGGGATCGCGGTAGGAAAGGAGGTCGGTACCGTCGCTCATGATCAACCGTTCGCCGTCGGAGGTCAGACCCCAACCCTCGCCCTTGTAGGGCAGAGTTTTCTTGAACTCCATCGTCTTCGCGTCGTACACACGGCACTGCTCCCCGGTCCAGGTCAGCTGGTAGAAGAGTCCGTTGTGAAAAGTGAGACCTTCTCCGAAGAGGTTTTCCGGAAGATCGACCTTCTTTTCGACCTCACCCGTCGTGAGGTCGCAACGCCTGAAGCTCGAGACCCCGTAGCGGCCGGTGCTCTCGTACAGCTTTCCAGCATGCCACAAGAGACCCTGCGTGTATGCCCCGCCGTCGTGCGGATAGGTCTTGACAACCTCGTACCCGAGCACGTCCGGCGTGCAGCCGGAGTATCCCGGCGCGACGGCCAACAAGGCCGGCAGCCACTGCAATAGGGGGCTCTTTCGCACAGCCATCCGGTGTGCTGGCGTGCACTCCGCCGAAAGGTTCTCTATCGATTTCATGGGTCGCCCGGGATCAGAACCACAGCCGAATTCCGACGTAAATGCTGCTGTCCAGGTCAATCTCCTGTCCACCCTCCAGCGTAACCTCGAACAGCCGCCCACCGATGAACGCTCCTGCGAAGTCCGACAGTTCGACCTCCAGGCGAGCCAGAAGGTCGAGAAGATCGTCCGCCTTCGAAGTCGTGGCGATGTCGGGTGAAAAGGAGAACTCGGCGCTCAAGCGCAGGGGCCAGGCCGTATTGAAGGCATAGTCTGCATAGGCTGAGAGCGTCAGGGCGTAGAAGTCGACATTGGGCTGATCGATGAAGCCGCCGTACAACCCCAACCCCACGCCCAGCCCCAGGGGCACATCGTTGCGTGGCTCCCCGAAGCGCATGATCCGCACCAGGAATGCGGCGTCGTCATCCTCATTGCGGAACCCCCCCACGGTCCCGTACCCCTTGCCGCGTTGGAAGCGCCCCCGATAGGCCACCCACAAGGACTCGAAGGAGTAGGCAAGCTCGAAGGCATGGCTGGGGCGGTGCCCGGCATAGGAATAGGAATCATCCCCGCTGACGTATCGGAAAGCTTCCCGCTGGCTGGTAAGGCTGTCTTCCGTCTGAGGAACCGCCGGGCTCGGGGCTTTCTCTTCCTGCGGGAAGGGAACCGGAAACAGCAGGACCGCTAGCGGGAGCATCGCGGGGAATCCCAGGTAGGAGGTCCACACGGATTCCTCGCCAGAAAGACAGCCGGTCCTACCGCATGTTTTTCGCATGGCGCAGATGGTCCGGAGATTTCCGCGCCACTCAAGAAAGTATTTCCAGCTTCGCACGGCCAATCTGACGCAACCGTCTCAAGCCCCGCCCGTCAGGGCAAAGATCGAGGAGTCAAACTCCCCAAATTTCCCTCGATCGGTGAGGAATAGATGTAAGCACTACTTGAAGTTCTCTGAGAGTTCAAGAGTTGCGGTTCCCTGGGGCAACTACTCCCGGTCCTCCTCCCGGTTGCCCCGGGGGGCCATTATCCCCGCTCCCCGACAAACTCAGTTGCTATTTCAAACGCAACCCGGTTTGTACCGGCAATCCCGCTGATAAGAGCCCGATCGTGGAACCGGTCATCGGGCAAGACATCCGCGGAAGGGACTCCAGGCTCATCGGCGGGACGACGGGCATCCTGGATGGCAGACTCGGCGCGGCCGGGCCGGCTCCGCATCGTAAACCGAAATCCCGTGGCTCCACCCCTCCAGTCCAGGGGAGCTATTGCTTCTCCAAGGCGACCCCTTTCCGGGACCGAACTGTACGAGGTTTGCATGGGTGAGCACTCGCTCCGGCTGGACCTCGACTGGAGCAACTTCTTTCACCGAAGCGATTCAGCCACTTCATGAAGAATTTCTCGCTGCAGGAGTGCCACAAGCCCATAGCCGCGATCTTGCGCAAAGTCGGTCTCTACAATCCAAGGAGGTGGGCACTCGAGAACACGTCCCACCCCCTCCAGTCGGCCGGAAAGACTGCGAAGCATCCGGTGACGGACCCGAAGCCTTGGCTTAGCAGGACGATCAGTCCTCGCTTCAACCAAGGCGTTGGGCGGGACCTTGCACCGGGCAACAAATAGCGAAGCGAGGTTCCCGCCTCAGGTGTGAGCAAGCAACGTGCTTCGCAGGACTTGGACGCCTCCAAGGGGTTCAGCCGAAGAGGTCCCCGGAGAAGGTCCTTGGAGAAATGCCAGCCGTGTGAAGCACGCTGCCGCCCAGACCCGCTCTTCAAGGCGGCCTTTATTTCTTTCAAGCCCGAAAACGTCCTTGTTGCGTGAGACATCCACCGGGCTTTTTAGCTGAGGAACAAGATTCCCAGACCCCTCCCTAGGAGCAGGGTACGGTTCTTCTGGCATCCCCTTATTCCCGTCTCGCGGGTTGTCTTTCTCAACTACCCAATAGAACCCTGCACCAATGCAGAACTTACGTAGGGCCGGAATGCTCGCACTGCTATACATCTTCGCAATCTCCACGCCTGCCACGGCTGTGCAACGGACCATACCTGTAAATTCCTCCATGGTCTCCAGGTCCGGTCCGGAATCCCGCAGCGCTCACACCTGTCTGACGAAGGCACCGCCTGCGGGCTATCGTTACGGCCCCGGCACTCCTTACCTGAAACCGCCTAGCAGCGGCGAAGTGCTCGACATCACAGCCTGCTCCGCGGGTTCGGCGCGAGGGAACACACCCACACCGTTGAACCTTGGAGTCGATTACGTTCCTTTGACGGGCGACGACTCGATGGGCTTCTATGCCATCTATAGCGTCAAGGCAACACAGGAAGGGCTGGATGCGGAGAACAACACCAACATCGACCTCTTCCCCCTGAGCGACGGGAATGTCCTGATGTTCGGCGCGGGATACGGAGATCCGTACGGCCCCGGGACCGCCCTTTACGATGCAGCGCACGACATGTCGCGCGTCGATCAGGTGATCCGCACGTGCATGGGACGTTCCCCTGCGAGTAGCCAGATCATCTTCGTCACACCCCACGGCCACGGCGATCACATCAACCCGGCAGCCTTCCGGGAGCTACGGGCGCTCGGCTATACGATTGCCGAGATATGGTATCACCAGGCCGACGAAGCTCTACTTTACGCACTCGGTGGGTGGAGCCCAAAAGACCTGGCGGCCCGCCGCCCCATCACGGGGGGTGATCCCTGCGGCAGCGAAGTACTGAGCTTCCCCTCGCCGGTCGGCAAGATCTGGTTCTTCCTCCGCCCTGGACACACCCTCGGCTCCCTGGATCTGGTCGTCGATCTGGAGAATGACAGTAACAACCGGTTCATCGTGCGGGGATCCGGAACGGATGGAAGCTGTCCAACGCTGGACGGTACGCGCGAAACGGTCAACCCACACGGCAATGTCATGCTGCGCGCGGTGACGCCGCAGATCATGAATCTAAGCCCCCAACGCGGTACTCCACTTGGCGGCACAGAGGTCACGATCCTGGGGAAGAACTTCCTGGCAGAAGGCGCAGCCCTGCCTCAGGTGCTCTTTGGCGGCTTCACAGCGAGCGCCGTACAGATCGTAGACGATTCAACCTTGACGGCCCATGCACCCCCGTCATCGGGGCCAAGGGTCGTGGACGTCACCATGGTCAACCGCAACGGTTTCTCCGAAATCGAGGGCGGTTACACATACAACGCCGAACCGGTAGTCTCGGCGATCTCTCCCAGCAGCGGCTCGCCATCGGGCGGCTTTCGCGTCGTTGTCAACGGCAGTGGCTTCTTGATGAACGAAGCCGGTGAGACGGACGTACTGTTCGGAAACGTCAGTTCGACCCAAGTGCGGGTCAAGAGCGACACTCAGATCGTCTGTCGCGCACCCCTCGGAGCTCCCGGGTCTACCGTTGCCGTCACCGTCACAAACCAGAACGGTCGCTCGAACGCGGGTTTCATCACCTTTGGCGGCCTGGTGTCCGTATCCAGCCTCACGCCCCCCTCCGGACCCTCAGCTGGCGGCAGCGAAGTCACGTTCCACGGAAAGGGTCTCCTGAGTGGCGGTCCCCTACACATCAAGTTCGGGGCCGCGGTACCCACTTCCTTGCTGGTCATCAACGACACGACCGCGGTGTGCATCGCACCGCCCGGCAATCCGGGTCAGACCGTCAACGTTACGGTAGGCAACCGCAACGGGGATTCGATCCTGCTCAACGGCTACAGATACAACCAATACCCCTTACTGACCTCCATCAGCCCGTCATCCGGTCCTTCGAGCGGGGGGTCGCTGATGACGATCAAGGGCATTCGCTTCCGCGACCTCGGTTCCGGTCCGGCCCAGGTCCTCTTCGGATCTCAGCCGGCTCTTGACGTCTTGGTGCTGAGCGAAGACACCATCATGTGCACGGCCCCTCCCGGTCCAGGCGGACTGGTCGATATCACCCTACAGAACGCAAACGGGTCGGACGTCCTACTGAACGCCTTCACGTTTGAAACGGCACTGCGCCTGAACACCGTGACTCCGGCAAACGCCAGCGGTCTCGGCGGAACGCAGCTCACCCTGTCCGGGCTCGGTTTCCTCGATGATCCCGGCGGAGTCAACGTCAGTGTAGGAAGTCGCCCTGCCTCAGCCGTAAACGTCATCGACGACACGACGCTGACCTGCATCTTGCCCGTAGGGCAACCCGGAAACTCGGTCGACGTCGTTGTCGGTAACAGTCGGGGCAACGCCGTTTCGTTGGCAAACGGTTTCCACTATTACGACGCGCCGACACTTGCTCATGTTTCGCCGACCAACGGTCCTGCATCCGGCGGAACATTGGTGTTGCTCTCCGGCAAAGGCTACCAGGACAACTCTCCTGGAACGAACTCGGTCATGTTCGGAATCCTGCCATCGCCCTCCGTTGTGGTCCTTGGAGACGACTCCCTTCTCTGTGAAGCACCGTCCGGACAGCCCGGCGCTCTCGTCCCCATCGGCGTTACGAACAACAACGGGATGGTGACCTTGGCCAACGCCTTCACCTACGACGCACCGGCACCGAATCTGACCTTCATAGTGCCCGAACAGGGCCCGTCAAACGGCGGCACCGACGTCACCCTGACCGGCAGCGGCTTCCAGGGGGTCAACGCCGGCGCCACGTTTGTCCGCTTCGGAGCCATGGAGGCCTCCAACGTACAGGTGATCGATGACTCGACCATTCAATGCAATGCACCGGCCGGGGCGCCGGGTGCTCTGGAGGACGTCACGATCGTGAACAACAACGGTTCCGCCGTGCTCGCCGGAGCCTTCCGCTATCTCGATGACCTGACCCTCTCCGGCCTCTCTCCGACGCACGCCAGCCCGGTCGGTGGCACGCTGATGACCTTGACCGGATCGGGATTCACCAGCTCCACGGCAGGTGTAACCAGCGTGCGCGTCGGTGACACGCTTTCCTCGACCGTCAACATCCTCTCGAACACTTCCCTCTCCTTCACCCTGCCTCCGGGCACTCCGGACGCCAGCGTGGATGTCGTCGTTTCCAACGACAACGCCACGGCGAGCCTGACCGAGGCCATTCGCTATCACGCCGCTCCATCCATCGCGAGTCTGTCGCCCACGTCCGGGTCCGAACTGGGCGCGACCAGCGTTCTCATCCTCGGTAGCGGTTTCTTGGAGGATGCCGCGGGGGTACCTGCCGTCGAATTCGGCAGCGTCGCGGCTGCCGCCACGTCGGTCCTCAGCGACACGTCGATCCTCTGCCTGACCCCTCCGGGGAACGCCAATGCGACGGTCGAGGTCACTGTGACCAACACCAACGGTACGGCGCTTCTGTCGGGCGCTTTCACCTACAACCCTCGCGTGCCGACGCTGAGTTCGATCACACCCGTCGAAGGACCATCCGCCGGCGGAACGGTGATCACACTGAACGGTTCGGAATTCACGGCCATCAACGCCGGCGCCACCGTTGTCCTGATCGGTGCCACACCCGCCACCGCCGTTCAGGTCGACAGCGATTCACGGATCTTCTGCACCACACCTGACGGTCTCCCCGGCCTCGTCGACGTCACGGTGCTGAACAATAACGGCACTTCGACTCTCGCCGACGCCTTCCGCTACCTCGATGGCCTGTCCACGAACACGATCATGCCGCAGAACGCCAGCTCCCTGGGCGGCGCTCTCATCACCATCGGAGGTGACG